>NZ_AGUF01000035.1 GCF_000236785.1 Achromobacter arsenitoxydans SY8
CACGGTGACGCACAGCGGGGGCAGGGCAATGGGCAGGGGCCGTACCTCGAACGCATTGTCGTGGTTGAACCAGACGGCGGCGCGATAGGGCAGCGTCACGGCCAGGTCCGTGCGCCGGACGATCTCGGCCGCGGCCGAAAAGTGCGGCAGGGTCAGATACTGCTGGCGGTGCAGCCCGGCTTCCGCCAGCACATCGTCGAGCAGGCGGTGTGCGCTGGCGCGCGAGGCCACCAGAATGTGGTCCAGTCGCTTGTATTGGCCGCGGGTCAGTCCCGCGGCCAGGATCGGATGGCCGCGCCGCCCCATGCAGGCATAGCGCTCGCTGAAGAGATCCGCGTGGCAGGTGTGACGGCCCAGCCCCGCCAGATTGCCGATGGCCAGGTCCACGGCGCCATCCTTGAGCGCCTGCGGCAGATCCTCTAGCGCCACTTCGCGGACCTCGATTTGCAGACGGGGCGCTTGCGCATGCACGCGCTCCATCAGCGGCGGCAGGAACACCATTTCGCCGATGTCCGACATGGAAAGCTGGAAGCGGCGCGCGCTGGTGGCGGGCTCGAACCGCTGACGGAGGCTGACCGCCTCGGCAAAGCTGTTCATGCCGCGCTCGATGGGATCGGCCAGCGCAAACGCGACGGGCGTGGGCTGCATGCCGGACGTCGTGCGCAGGAACAGCGGATCGCCGAATTGCTCGCGCAGGCGGGCCAGCGCGTAGCTGACCGCGGGTTGTGTCAGGTTCAGCCGCTGTGCCGCGCGCGTCACGCTGCGTTCATGCAGCACCGTCAGGAAAACCCGCATGAGATTCAAGTCGAAGTCCATGCATGCCCTTGATATGAATGACATTTATAAGCCGAATAATAGCCATAAATTTGACACATAAATAGTTGATTCCTAGACTAAATTCAGAAGGCCTAGGTAGCGCTTGCCGACGGCCGCACAACAGGGGAAGCGTCGTCATGCCGTTGACATTGCCGTCGTTGTTGCAGGAACAGGGCGCCCGACTGGGCGAGCGTGTGTGGGTGCAGGCGCCAGGCGGCAGCCTGCGCTATGCGGATGCGGCCGCGCACGCGGCGCAGTGGGCGGCGCGCCTCGCATCGGCGGGGATCCGCCGCGGCGACCGTGTCGGCCTGATGGCCGGCAACCGCATTGAATTCCTGTCGATAGTGCTGGGCTGCGGCTGGCTGGGCGCGGTGGTCGTGCCCATCAACACCGCCTCGCGCGGGATGCAGTTGCAACACATCCTGGCCAATAGCGGCTGTGCGCTGGTGGTTGCGGACGAGGCGTCCTGTCCCGCGCTGTCGGCGCTGGACAGCGCGTCGCTCGCCGTGCAACGCATCTGGCTGCTGGACGCGGCCGCGGACACGACGGGCTTGCCCGCGCCGGCCAGCGAGCCGCCTGCCGAGGCCGCCCAGCCCTTACCGGCGGCGGCCGATGTCGCGCCTGGCGACACGCTTGCCATTCTGTACACCTCGGGCACGTCGGGGCTGTCCAAGGGCGTTTGCTGTCCCCATGCCCAGTTCTATTGGTGGGGCAGGATCGCCGCGCGCAACCTTGAGATCACGCCGGACGACGTGCTCTACACCAGCCTGCCTCTCTTTCACACCAACGCGCTGAACGCCTGTTTCCAGGCGCTGGTGACCGGCGCGCGCATCATCTGCGACGAGCGCTTTTCGGCCAGCCGTTACTTCGACCGGCTGAAGGACTGCGGCGCGACGGTGACCTATCTGCTGGGCGCGATGGTGCCGATGCTGCTGACGCGCGAACCGTCGGGCGCCGAGCGCCGCCACCGGACGCGCATCGCATTGGCGCCGGGCGTGCCCGAACGCTTTCACGCGGTTTTTGCGGAACGCACGGGCATTGCGCTGTTGGAGGGCTACGGGTCCACCGAGACCAATTTCGCGCTGGGCGGCACGCTGGCCGGGCAGCGCGCGGGCAGCATGGGCCGGGTCGCGCCGGAGTTCGACGCCATGGTGGCCGATGACCAGGACGCTCCGGTGCCGGACGGCGAACCGGGCGAGCTGCTTTTGCGCGCCCGGCCACCGTTCGCCATCGCCACGGGCTACTTCGGCATGGACGACAAGACCGTGCAGGCGTGGCGCAACCTCTGGTTCCACACGGGCGACCGGGTGGTGCGGGATGCGGATGGCTATTTCCGCTTCCTGGACCGCATGAAGGACGCTATTCGCAGGCGGGGCGAAAACATATCGTCGTTCGAGGTGGAGCAGGTGCTGCAGGCCCACCCGGCGGTAGCCGCCGTCGCGGTCTACGCGGTGCATTCAGAGTTGGCCGAGGACGAGGTCATGGCGGCGCTGGTCTACAAAACCGGTCAGGCTATTGCGCCGCAGGCCTTGCTCGACTTCTGCCAGCCGCGCATGCCGTATTTCGCCGTGCCGCGCTATCTGCGCGTCCTGGACGATCTGCCTCGAACCGAGAACGGCAAGGTCCGCAAGTTCCGCTTGCGGGAGGAAGGCATCACCGGCGACACCTGGGACCGGGACGCCGCCGGCTATCGCGTGGCGCGCTAGGCGCCATTTGATCCATGCAAGCAGACAAGGGGCGGCAATGACGATGGCATACAAGGGGGCGGCGGTGTCCGCCGGCGAGGATGCGCGCAGGAAGCGCACGCGGCGGGTGGTGATGGCCTCTGTCGCGGGCAATGCGATGGAGTGGTATGACTTCTTCATCTACGGCACCGCAGCGGCGCTGGTGTTCGGCGAGCTCTTCTTTCCCAAGGGAACCGACCCCTTGCTGGGCACGATGGGCGCGTTCGCGGGCTTTGCCGTGGGCTTTCTGGCGCGGCCGCTGGGCGGGGTGATCTTCGGCCACATCGGCGACCGCTATGGACGCAAACTGGCGCTGGAGTGGACGCTGGGCCTGATGGGCGCGGCGACCTTCCTGATCGGGCTGTTGCCCACCTATGAACAGGTTGGCTTCTGGGCTCCGGTCGCCATGGTTGTGCTGCGCATCCTGCAGGGGGCCGCGGCGGGCGGGGAATGGGGCGGCGGCGTGCTGCTGATCAGCGAGGCGGTGGGCGGCAAGCGGCGCGGGTACTTCTCGTCATTCAGCCAGTTGGGGGTGGCGGGCGGCTTCGTGCTGTCGTCGGGCGTCTTCATGCTGGCGCAGCAGCTTCCGCAGGAGGCCTTCATGAGCTGGGGATGGCGGCTGCCGTTCCTGTTGAGCGTGCTTATCTTCGGCATCGGGCTATACATCCGCAAGCACATCCCGGAAAGCGACGAATTCGTGCAGGCGGCCAAGACGGCCAAGCGCGGCATGCCGGCTGTGGAGGTGTTCCGCCGCTATCCGCGCCAGGTCTTCACGGCGATGGGGCTGCGAGTCGCCGAGAACGGAGGCTCGTACATTTTCCTGGCGTTCGCGCTGGCGTACGGCAAGTTCCTGGGCATACCCAATGACGTCATGCTTGGCGGCGTGCTGTTGTCCATGTTCATTGAACTGGGCACGCTGGTGTGGTTCGGCCACCTGTCCGACCGCATCGGGCGCCGGACGGTATATCTGATCGGCTCGGTGGGCCTGATGCTGGTGGCTTTTCCGTTTTTCTGGATGGTGCAGACGAAGGCGCCGCTGTGGATCTTCCTGGCGTTCTTCCTGGGCAATACCGTCTGCCATGCGGCCATGATCGGCACCCAGCCGGCGTATTTTGCCGAGCTGTTTCCGGCCGAGGTCCGATATACCGGACTGGCGCTGGGTCATGAACTGGCGTCTGTGTTCGCGGGCGGCCTGTCGCCGCTGATCGCAATGGCGCTGCTTCGCAAGTACGAATCGGCGACGCCGGTGGCGTGGTTCCTGGTCGGTATGGCGGCCATCACGGTGCTCACGCTGCTGCTGACGCGCGAACCTGCGCGGCAGGCCGAGGCATGAGCCGGGATTGCGGCCCCGGCATCGTCGCGGTCGGAGAAACGCCGTCGCTGCGTCATCCGGGCCCGGATTGCAGCACGGCGGCGCTGATGGCGCGGGCCATCGGCGAGGCGCTTGCCAGCGCCGGCCTGACGGCCGCTCAGGTGGACGGACTGGGCGTGGCCTCGTTCACGTTGCGTCCGGACCGGGCGATCGACCTGGCCTGGCGGCTGGGGCTGCGCTTGACCTGGTGCCAGCAGGACGAGATGGGGGGCGCCAGCGCGATCAATATGCTGCGCCAGGCTTGGCTCGCGTTGCAGGCGGGGCAGGCCGAAGCGATTGTGCTGGTGGCGGGAGACCACTTCACCGGCGAGGATTTCGCGGGGCTGGTGCGGGGCTACAACCGCAGCGCGCAGGACTATCTCAGCCCCTTGGGCTGCGCCGGTCCGAATCCGCTGTTCGCCATGGTGACGCAACGCCAGATGGATCGCACGGGATTGGGGCGGGAAGACTATGGCCGGCTATGCGTTGCGCAGCGCGCCTGGGCGTCGGCCAATCCCAATGCCGCTTATCGGCAGCCCCTGACGCTGGCGCAGTACCTGGAGGCGCCGATGGTGGCGCCGCCGCTCGGCCGCCTGGACTGCGTGCCGGTGGTCAGCGGGGCCTGCGCCCTGGTGCTGCGGGCCCGGCCCGATGGCGTGCACGTGCGCCTGGCGGCTAGCGACGCGCGCTACAACTGGGACCAGCAGGAAGGCGATGGCCTTCAGACTGGCATTGCCGATTTCGCACCGGGACTGTGGCGGCAGGCGGGCGTGGGGCCGCAGGAGATGGACGTGGTGAGCGTCTATGACGACTATCCCGCCATGGCGCTGGCGCAGCTGTGCGACTTGGGCCTGGCTAGCGCGGACGACCTGCCGGCGTTCATCGCAAGCCGGATCGCCACGCGCGCTTTGCCGGTCAATACGGCGGGCGGCCAGCTATCGGCGGGGCAGGCGGGAACGGCGGGCGGCATGCACGGCCTTGTGGAAGTTGCGCGACAGTTGCTCGGCCGGGCGGGGGACAGGCAATTGGCGGGGGTGCGGCACGGCGTCGCGACGGGTTACGGCATGGTGCAACTGCGCTACGGCATGTGCGCCAACGCGGCGGTGCTGGCCAGGGAGGAGCCATGAGCGTCAACGTCAGCCAGTGCGGCGTCTGCGGGCGCCGCGTCTATCCGGCCCGGCTGTGGTGTCCAGCCTGCGGCCATGACCGGTCGCTGTCGGTTCCGGTGGATCAGGCGGAAATCCAGGCGTGGACCACAGCCGTCGACCCGGTCGCGGATTTACCCGTCGTGATCGCGACGGTGCGGGCCCTCCCGGAAGGGCCGATCCTGGTCGTGCGGGTTGAAGAAACGCCGTCGCATGCCGGGCAGCGGGTCAGCTTGGTCGAACGGCAGAGCAACGGGCGGCTTTTGCCCTGGGCGCGGATCTTGCCGGCCTGATCCGCCGGGCGGCCGGCCGCGGCGTGCGCGGCTATCGGGAGCCGGCCTCGGACCGGATCGCCTTCACCCGCTGTGCCAGCGTGGCCGCGGACAGTTCGCCCACGCGCAGCTCCACAAGGCGCCCCTCGGCGTCCAGAAACAGGGTGGCCGGCAGGCCGCTGTTGCTGAGCTTGCGGGACGCGTCGCTGCCGGGGTCGCGCAGCACGTTTTGCAGCCCCGGCGCGTGCTCCTGCAGATACCGCGCAATGTCGGGCGACGCTTCGCCCTGGTTCAGGAAAACGAAATGCACGTCGGGATTGGCCGCCTGCGCGCGGGCGAAGGCCGGCATTTCGCGGCGGCACGGCGGGCACCAGCTTGCCCACAGATTGATCACAGCGGGCTTGCCCTGAAAGGCGGACAGGGCGGACGGCGCGCCGTCCAGCGCCTGCAATTGCAGTTCGGCCAGTGCGGGCGCGGGCTGGTCGGCGGGCGCCAGCAGCCGCCCGCCGACCAGCCACGCCAGGGTGGCAAGGGCCAAAGCGCCCAACACGGCCGGCCGGGGCGCCGCGCGCCGCAGCAGGGCGGCCGCGCCATAGATCCAGGCCGCCGCCAGCCCCGGGATGCCGGACCAGCCGCCATCGCGCAGGTCGAGGGTGCCCAGGGGGTTTTGCGCGTAGTGGTCGCGGTATTCCCACACAAAAGCCAGTCGCGCGGCGACCAGGCCGGCGATCAGGGCGCCCCACAGGACGCCGGACACGTCGGGGCGGCGGTCGGGCCGGGGTCTGCGGTCCAGGAAGCGGGCGGCAAGCAGGCCGAGGGCCGCGGCGGCGACCAGCACCGCGAGTTCGGACGGGAACACCAGGGGGCCAAGACGGATGGCGGGGGGCATGCAAAATCCATTCGGGGCAGGGGCCACAGCCTAGCATGCCGCGCCTGCCAGGGCTGGGCCGAGGCAGGCGCCGCGCCGCGCCCTTGCGGCGGCTGCCCGGCACTTCCTGGCAAGAACGCTAAAATACCGGCTCGCGGCTAAATGCCCAGCCTTTCCGGCATTCTTCATTCTGCGCCCGGCGCACCCACAACGATGAAAAAACTGACTGCTGTACTTCTTGTGTCCGCAACCTCGCTGCTGACGGCCTGCGGCCCCAGCGACAACGCGCCCGCCGCGGGCGCCCAGGCGCCGGCCGCCGCCAAGAAGGTCGTCGTCGGCCTGGACGACAACTTCCCGCCCATGGGTTTCCGCGACGCCAGCAATCAGATCGTCGGCTTTGACATCGACATGGCCAAGGAAGCCAGCAAGCGCCTGGGCCTGGAAGTGGAATTCAAGCCGATCGACTGGAGCGCCAAGGAAGCCGAACTCAACGGCAAGCGCGTCGACGTGCTGTGGAACGGCCTGACCATCACCGAAGAGCGCAAGAAGAACATCAGCTTCACCGCGCCCTACATGGCCAACCACCAGATCATCATCGTGGGCAACAATTCGCCCGTGAAGGTCAAGAACGATCTGGCCGGCAAGGTTGTCGGCGCACAGGACGGCAGCAGCGCCACCGACGCCATCGCCAAGGACCCGGTTGCCGCCCAGATCAAGGAAGTCAAGAAGTTCGGCGACAACGTCACCGCCCTGATGGATCTGGCTGCCGGCCGCCTGGACGCCATCGTGGTCGATGAAGTGGTGGGCCGCTACCTGATCAGCAAGCGCCCGGGCGAGTACCGCGTGCTGGACGAGAACTTCGGCACGGAAGACTACGGCGTCGGCGTGCGCAAGGACGACACCGAGCTGCTGGGCAAGCTGGACAAGACGCTGGATTCGATGAAGCAGGACGGCACCGCCGGCCGCATCGCCACCCAGTGGTTCGGCGCCAACATCATCAAGTAAGCGGCCGGCGCCCGCGCCCGGCAGGCCGGGGCGCCTGCCCGTGCAGCAGTCCCGCAGCCCGCCGCGGCGCCGCAAGGCCAGGCGGGCTTGCCCATGATTCCCTCTTGCCCACGCGGCGCGAACCCACTGCATGGACTACGTACTCTCCCTCCTGGGACCATTGGCGCAAGGCGCGCAAGTGACCTTGACGCTGTTTTTCATCACGCTGGCGCTGGCCGTGCCGCTGGGGCTGGTGCTGGCCCTGGCGCGCATTTCCAAGTGGCCGCTGCTGAGCCGGCTGGTCAATGGCTACATCTGGCTGATGCGCGGCACGCCGCTCATGCTGCAGATGCTGTTCATCTATTTCGCGCTGCCGTTCGTGCCCGTGATCGGCATCCGGCTGCCCGATTTTCCGGCCGCCGTGGTGGCGTTCGCCCTGAACTACGCGGCCTACTTCGCGGAAATCTTCCGCGCGGGCATCCAGTCGGTCGACCGCGGGCAGTACGAGGGCAGCAAGGTGCTGGGCATGACCTATCTGCAGACGCTGCGCCGCATTGTGCTGCCGCAGATGGTGCAGCGCGTCCTGCCGCCCATGAGCAACGAGACCATCACGCTGGTCAAGGACACGTCGCTGATCTACGTGCTGGCGCTCAACGACATCCTGCGCACGGCGCGCGGCATCGTGCAGCGCGACTTCACGACCACGCCGTTCCTCGTCGCGGCCGCCTTCTATCTTTTGATGACGCTGCTCCTGACGTGGTTCTTCCAGTACATGGAAAAGCGCTATGCCAAATATGACCAGTAATTCCACGGCCGGGCAGGACGCGCGGCCCGTCATGATCGAAGCCCGCAACATCATCAAGTCGTTCGGCAACAACCGCGTGCTGGACGATGTGTCCCTGACGCTGGGCCAGGGCGAAGTCGTCGCGGTGATCGGCCCGTCGGGTTCGGGCAAGAGCACCTTCCTGCGCTGCCTGAACCACCTGGAAACCATCGACGAAGGCAGCATCCGCATCGAGGGCGAGACCATGGCCGCCGCCGTTGCCGGCGAGCGCAGCCAGTACGCCAGCGACGCCGACGTGCGCCGCATCTGCCGCAAGATGGGCATGGTGTTCCAGTCGTTCAACCTGTTCCCGCACATGACCGTGCTGCAGAACATCATCGAGGCGCCCATCACCGTCAAGGGCATGGCGCGCGCCGACATCGTGCCCAAGGCCGAGGAACTGCTGCGCAAGGTCGGCCTGCTGAACAAGCGCGACAACTACCCCACGCGCCTGTCCGGCGGCCAGAAGCAGCGCGTGGCCATTGCGCGCGCGCTGGCCATGGAACCCGACATCATGCTGTTCGACGAGCCGACGTCGGCGCTGGACCCGGAACTGACCGGCGAAGTCCTGCGCACCATGAAGCAGCTGGCCGACGAACGCATGACCATGCTGGTCGTCACGCACGAAATGGGCTTTGCGCGCGAAGTGGCGCATCGCGTCATCTTCATGGACGACGGCCGCATCGTCGAGGAAGCGCCGTCGGCCGAGTTCTTCGCCGCGGCGCGCCACGCGCGCAGCCGGGAGTTCCTGGCGCACATGCTCTGATCCGTGCCGACGCTTGCCCAGGACAGCCCGCCTTGCCGCGGGCTTTTCTATATGATCTGTACCCATGCCATCGCACGCCCGTCCCGAATCCGCGATTGAAGCGCCGCCGCTGCTCAGGCTGCGTGGCCTCTACAGCGAACGCCTGGCGCCCGTCAGCCTGGACCTGGCGGCGGGCGAGTGCGCCGCCGTCGTCGGGGCGTCGGGGTCGGGCAAGTCCTTGCTGCTGCGCCAGATCGCCGACCTGGATCCCGGCCATGGCCAGGCCGAGCTGGCCGGACGCCGCCGGTCCGCCATGCGGGGATTCGAATGGCGCCGGCTGGTCGTGTATTGCCAGGCCGAGGCCGGCTGGTGGGACGACCACGTGGCCGCGCACTACACGGATCGCGCTGCCGCGCTGGCCATCATGAGCCGCCTGGGCCTGCCCGACGCCAAGCTGGATGCGCTGGTGCACGAACTGTCGACGGGCGAACGCCAGCGCATGGGACTGGTGCGCGCACTGCTGCAGGCGCCGCGCGTGCTATTGCTGGATGAGCCTACGGCGGCGCTGGACCCGGCCGCAACGGCGCTGGTGGAAGCGGAACTGTTGCGCTACCTGGCGGCTGGCGCCGCGATCCTGCTGGTCACGCACAGCCCCGAGCAGGCCGCGCGACTGGCGCGGCGGTCCTGGCGCATGGCGCAGGGACACATGGAGCCGCTATGGACGTGATCAAGCTGCAGGCGCTGGACCTTGTGATTGCCTCGCTGCTGGTGCTGCTGAGTGCGGGAATCTCGTTTGCGCTGCGCCTGAACCTGCAGCGGCAGGTGCTGTGGGCGGCGGTGCGCACGGTGGTGCAATTGCTGCTGGTCGGCCAGATCCTGCGCATCGTCTTCGCGCATGCCGCGCCCTGGCTGACGGCGCTGGTGGCGGCCGTGATGATGGCGCTGGCGGCCCGCGAGGTGGCGGCCCGGCCCAAGGCGCGGCTGGCCGGGCACGGCAACGGCTGGGTCGGCACGCTGGCGGTGGCGTCCACCACCCTGATCACGGCGATCTTCATCTTGAACACGGCGCTGCGCCCGGATCCCTGGTACGACCCGCGCTACACGATCGCGCTGATCGGCATCGTGCTGGGCAGTGTGCTCAATGCCGCCAGCCTGGCGCTGGACAACATGCTGTCCGGCGTCCGGCGGGAAAGGCTGGGCATCGAGGCCCGCCTGGCGCTGGGCGCGCCCGTGCACCAGGCGTTTTCTTCATTGCTGCGGGAATCCGTTAGGCGCGGCATCGTGCCCAGCATCAACCAGATGTCGGCGGCGGGCATCATCACCTTGCCCGGCATCATGACCGGCCAGATCATCGCGGGTATGGACCCGGTGGACGCCGCCAAGTACCAGATCCTGCTGATGTTCCTGCTGTGCGGCGCCAGCGGCATGGCGGCGATGGGCGCGGCCTACGGGGCCATGCGCCGGCTGACCGACGAGCGTGGACGGCTGCGGCTGGACAGGTTGAAGCCGGGGACGGGCGCGAACCGCAAGTGATCGGTCAGAGGAGGGCTTGCAGGCCCTTGTCGGCAAGAATGTTCAGCAAATAAAAAAGCCGGCAGTCCGTAAAGGAACTGCCGGCTTTTCCATTGGGACCGGCTTTCACCGGCCCGCAAGGCAGGGCTTTAGGCGATCGAGGCCAGCACCTTGTTCAGCGTGGCGCTGGGGCGCATGGCCTGGCTGGCCTTGGCTTCGTTGGGCTGGTAGTAGCCGCCGATGTCGACGGGCTTGCCCTGGGCGGCCTTGAGTTCGTCCAGGATCTTGCCTTCGCCTTCCGAGAACGCGGCCGCGGCGGGTGCGAACTGGGCTGCCAGCGCGCGGTCTTCGGTCTGGGCGGCCAGGGCCTGGGCCCAGTACATCGCCAGGTAGAAATGGCTGCCGCGGTTGTCCAGGCCGCCGACCTTGCGCTCGGGCGACTTGTTTTCGTCCAGGAACTTGGCGGTTGCCAGGTCCAGCGTCTTGGCCAGGATCTGGGCGGTCGGGTTCTTGTACGTGCGGCCCAGGTGGTCCAGGGACTCGGCCAGCGCCATGAATTCACCCAGCGAATCCCAGCGCAGGAAGCCTTCTTCCAGGAATTGCTGCACGTGCTTGGGCGCGGAACCGCCAGCGCCCGTTTCGAACAGGCCGCCGCCGGCGACCAGCGGCACGATCGACAGCATCTTGGCGCTGGTGCCCAGTTCCATGATGGGGAACAGGTCGGTCAGGTAGTCGCGCAGCACGTTGCCGGTGACCGAGATGGTGTCCAGGCCTTCGCGGATGCGCTTGACCGAGAACTTGGTGGCTTCGACGGGGTCGAGGATGCGCAGGTCCAGGCCGCTGGTGTCGTGGTCTTTCAGGTACTGCTTGACCTTGGCGATGACCTGGGCGTCGTGGGCGCGCTTTTCGTCCAGCCAGAAGACGGCGGGCGTCTTGGTGGCGCGGGCGCGGGAAACGGCCAGCTTGACCCAGTCCTGGATCGCGGCGTCCTTGGTCTGGCACATGCGCCAGAGGTCGCCGGCTTCCACGGCCTGCTCAAGCAGCACGGCGCCAGCGGCGTCGGTGACGCGCACGGTGCCTGCGGCGGGGATGACGAAGGTCTTGTTGTGCGAGCCGTATTCCTCGGCGGCCTGGGCCATCAGGCCGACGTTGGGCACGCTGCCCATCGTGACCGGATTGAAGGCGCCGTTGCGCTTGCAGTCGTCGATGACGGCCTGGTAGACGCCCGCGTAGCTGCGGTCGGGAATGACGGCCTTGGCGTCCTGCAGCTTGCCTTCGGCGTTCCACATCTTGCCCGAGTCGCGGATCATGGCGGGCATGGACGCGTCGACGATGACGTCGCTGGGCACGTGCAGGTTGGTGATGCCCTTGTCGGAGTTCACCATGGCCAGCTGCGGCAGCGTCTTGTAGGCGGCGTCGATGTCGGCGGTGATGGCGGCCTGCTGGTCGGCGGGCAGCGACTGGATCTTGGCGTACAGGTCGCCAATGCCGTTGTTTGGGTCGAAACCGGCTTGCTTGAGCGCGTCGGCGTGCTTGGCCAGCACATCCTTGTAGAACACGGACACGACGTGGCCGAAGATGACGGGGTCGGAGACCTTCATCATGGTGGCCTTCAGGTGGACCGAGAACAGCACGCCGTTGGCGCGCGCGTCGTCGATCTGCGCCTGCAGGAAGGACTTGAGCTTGGCGGTCGACAGCACGGCGGCGTCGATGATCTCGCCGGCCTTGACCGGGGTCTTTTCCTTGAGCACGGTCTTCGTGCCGTCGGCGGCGGTCAGCTCGATCTTCACGTCGCCGGCGGCGGCGATCAGGGCCGACTTTTCGGTGCCGTAGAAGTCGCCTTCGCTCATGTGGGCGACGTGCGACTTGGAGTCAGCCGTCCAGGCGCCCATCTTGTGGGGATGCTTGCGGGCGTAGTTCTTGACCGACAGCGGGGCGCGGCGGTCGGAGTTGCCTTCGCGCAGGACCGGGTTCACGGCGCTGCCCTTGACCTTGTCGTAGCGGGCCTTGACGTCGCGCTCGGTGTCATTGGCGGGGGCGTCCGGGTAGTCCGGCAGCTTGTAGCCCTGGTCTTGCAGTTCCTTGATGGCCGCCTTGAGTTGGGGCATCGAGGCGCTGATGTTGGGCAGCTTGATGATGTTGGCTTCGGGCTTGACCGCCAGGCCGCCCAGCTCAGCCAGGGCGTCGGACAGCTTCTGGCTGTCTTCGAGGTAGTCGGGGAACAGGGCGATGATGCGGCCTGCCAGCGAAATGTCGCGGGTCTCGACCGTGATGCCTGCGGGTTTGGCGAATGCCTGGACGATGGGCAGCAGCGAACGGGTTGCAAGTGCCGGAGCTTCGTCGGTGAGGGTATAGATAATCTTCGGAGTAAGAGACATGATCCTTGAATCTGTTCGGCTCAGGCGCTTAACGCGCAAACCCGAACATGCTATGCGGCATGCGCCGGTAGATGTTGTCGAGAGTGGGTTCGTATGGGCGGAGGCGACAGGCCGAGCATCCACCCAACATGACCGCCGCCCGCCCTATTTTTTGACTGGACCGGCCGGCCGATGTTCAGGCCGTATCCTGGTCCGCCTTGGGAAGTGCGGCTGCCACGAACCTTCCATTGTAATACCGTGCTACGCATTGCGCCGCGAAACGTTTCCTATTTGATGCTGGCGTTTGCATATGCTTATGCCATTTATTTGGGGACGCATTGATTTCCGGGTGCAGACAGGGTGGACGCAGCGCTTCCGCGCTGGCCTCCCGTGGCAGGTATCGAATAGCATTGCCGCTTCCTGGCAGTCCTGACGCCTGGACCGGCGCCGATGCGCGGGAGGGCGAGTGTCGTTGGGCGCCATCAGGCGGGAGGGCAGATGCGGTTTGGAGACCTGACATTCGACGAGCGGTTCCGTTACGCGACGGACGGGCAGGGCCGCGTGATTCCATTCACGCCGGCCGAAGCGGCGGCACTGGCGTTGCTGGCCGGCCACGCAGGCGCGATCCTGCCCCGCCAGCGGCTGCTGGACGCCACCCAGCGCGGCGACGCCGACGCGCTGGAGCGCAGCGTGGACCTGCTGATCAACCGGCTGCGCGCCAAGCTGGGCGATTCCGCCCGGGCCCCGCGCTACATCGCCACCAGCTACGGCGAGGGCTATAGCTGGATCGCGGCGGCCGCCCCGGAATTGCCCGAAACGGTGTACGTGGCCATTGGCCCGGTGGCTGGGCCCGAGCGCCTGCGCGGCGACGCGGCGGTCCAGGGCTTTCTTGCCGCGCTGGCCGAAGCCCTGCGCGAACTCCTGCCTGGCGAACGGGGCGTCAGCCTGGAACCGGGCGCCCGCGCCGAGGCGGCGTTTCGTGTGGAAATCGGCCTGCGCCAGGACGACCTGGGCGTGCATTGCGCCGTTGCTCTGCGCGAGGCCGCCGGCGGACAGGCGCTGCGCGCCGACCGTCTGGTGATCCGGCCGGGCGAGGCCCCCAACCTGGGACGCGCCGCCGCCGCGTGCGCCGCGTCAATCAAGAGCGAGATCTGGCGCAATTTGACGCGGGCCCGCGGCGGCCATGCCGGCCCGACCGACGAACCCTTCGAACTGCGCATGCACCGGGCCGCCACGCTGTTGTCGCGCACGCCGCAAAGCTGGCTGGAATCGGCGCACGAACTGGACAAGCTGCGCGCCGAACACCCGGACGATCCGCAGACCGCGCTGATGGACGCGTCCCACCTTTACGCGCGGCTGGTGCTGGATCTTTCCAGCCGGCCGGCGGAACTGGAGCCGCGGATCGAGGCGCTGGTGTTCCAGGCGCTGCCGCACATCCGCGACAATCCCATGCTGATGCTGGCGGCCGCCAAGCTGCTGTGCTTTGTCAGCCGCGATCACCTGGACCTGGCGCAGGCGCTGGCCGAAGAGGCGTTTGCGCAGGGCACGGCCTACGCGTCGGCCTTTGCCGTGCTGGGCCAGCTCAAGCTGAACCGGGGCCTGCTGGCCGAGGCGGTCGAGGATTTCGACCAGGGCATCGAACTGGCCGAGCCGGCTTCCGAGTTCCAGGTGTTCCTGATGGTGCTCAAGTGCACGACCCTGGTGGCGATGGGCGACCGCGCGGCGTCGGAGCAGGCCAACGCCGTGCTGTACCAGACCAAGCCGCTGACGCGCATGCAGCTTGGCCTGTTCCTGTCGCATCCCGACGAGGCCTTGCCGGATGATCTGCGCCTGGCGCTGCTGGGCCTGGATGGCGCGATGCTGCGCCGGCTGCTGGCCCATTACGACTACCTGTTCGTGCGGCGCGTGCCGATCGCGCAAGGGCGCGAGCGCATGTTCCGCGGCATCGTGGCCCACATGGCCAGGCATCGCGCCGGCGAGGGCTTGCCGCCCGAGGTGGCCGCCTCGGCGCCGGGCCTGGCGGACGGGGCCGGCGCCAATGCGATTTGACAAACCGCCGCGCGGGGCGCAAAGTTCATCCCCATGAATTTCCGCGCCGTCCGCATTTCGCTGATTATTACCATCATTCCTGGAATGGTGGGTTAGCGCGCGACCGCAACAGTCACAGCCACCCGCCCCAAGAGGCGGGTTTTTTGTGGCCGCCTCTGCCGGGCAAGCCTACCCAAGCAGAGAAACCATGTCCGCTACACCCCGCACCGACACCCCGGAATTCCAGGCCGGCAACGCCTCGCCCATGGAGTACCTGAGGCAGATCCTGACCGCCCGGGTCTACGACATCGCCCGCGAGACCGAACTGGACCTGGCCCGCGGCCTGTCCGCCCGCCTGGGCAACACCATCCACCTTAAGCGCGAAGACAACCAGCCGGTGTTCTCGTTCAAGGTGCGCGGCGCCTACAACAAGATGCGCAACACGCCGCAGGCCGCGCGCGATCGCGGCGTGATCACCGCATCGGCCGGCAACCATGCACAGGGCGTGGCGATTTCGGCGGCCAAGCTGGGCGTGCGCGCCATCATCGTGGTGCCGCAGACGGCGCCCCAGGTGAAGGTGGACGCGGTGCGCGCGCATGGCGGCCCGACCGTCACGGTGGTGCAGGCGGGCGACTCGTACACCGACGCCTACACCCACGCGCAGAAGCTGGCCCAAGAGCAGGGCCTGACTTTCATCCCGGCGTTCGACGATCCCTATGTGATTGCGGGACAGGGCACGGTGGGCATGGAAATCCTGCGCCAGCACCCGGAGCCGCTGCACGCCATCTTCGTGCCGATCGGCGGCGGCAGCCTGGCGGCGGGCGTGTCCGCCTATGTGAAGGCGGTCAATCCCGGCGTGAAGGTCATCGGCGTGCAGACCGAGGATTCCTGCGCGATGGCGCAGTCGTTGCGCGTGGGCGAGCGCGTCATCCTGGCCGAAGTCGGCCTGTTTTCGGATGGCACGGCGGTCAAGCTGGTGGGTGAGGAAACCTTCCGCCTGTGCCGCGAGTACCTGGATGAAGTGATCCTGGTGGACACGGACGCCGTGTGCGCGGCGATCAAGGACGTGTTCCTGGACACCCGCAGCGTGCTGGAGCCGGCGGGCGCGCTGGCGGTGGCGGGGCTGAAGAAGTACGTGGAGCGCGAAGGCGCGCAGGGGCAGTCGCTGGTGGCAATCACGTCGGGCGCCAACATGAACTTCGACCGCATGCGCTTCGTGGCGGACCGGGCCGAAGTGGGCGAGGCGCGCGAGGCGGTCTTCGCCGTGACGGTGCCCGAAGAGCGCGGCAGCTTCCGGCGCTTCTGCGGCGTGATCGGGCAGCGCAGCGTGACGGAGTTCAACTATCGCATCGCGGACGCGCGCACGGCGCACATCTTTGTGAGCGTGCAAATCTCGCGCCGCGGCGAGGCCGTCGACATCATGGCCGCGCTGCAGGAACAGGGGTTTTCGGCCAGCGACCTGACCCACAACGAGGTGTCCAAGCAGCACATCCGCTACATGGTGGGCGGACGCTCGCCGCTGGCGGGTGGCGAACGCCTGTTCCGCTTCGAGTTTCCCGAGCGTCCGGGCGCGCTGATGAAGTTCCTGTCGGCGATGGCGCCCAATTGGAACATCAGCCTGTTCCACTACCGCAACCAGGGGGCCGACTTCAGTTCCGCGCTGGTGGGCATCCAAGCGCCGGTGGCCGATGACGCGGCGCTCGACGCCTTTCTGCGGCAGCTTGGCTACGCGCACTCCGAGGAAACGGCCAACGAGGCCTACCGCCAGTTCCTGATCTGAAGCGCTCAGCCCGGCGCGCAGCCGGGCTTGCGCGGCAATTCCACGCCGGGCCGCAGCCGCAGCGTGGCGCGGCCCGGCGTCTGGTCCAGCTGCAGGGCGCCGGCGCGCCAGGCCGGCACGTCGTCGAACGCCACATCGGGCTTGCCCGAGAAGCTGCTGCGCGGATCGGGCCGGTTGAATTCGATTGCCGGCAGGCGCAGGCACACGTCCTTGAAGTCGAGCCGCGCCAGCTCGCGTCCGTCGTTCATGCGCACGGCGCGAAACGCCAGCGGGACTGGCACGTGGCGGATGATCTCCGGGTCAAGCTGTTTGTAGCCTTGCGCGTTGGTGACAAGCCTGGCGGGCTTGACAACGACCACGTCGCTGCCAGGCGGGACCGCCAGGAAGGCCACGCCGTCCTGCACGTCCAGCAGCTTGCCCGCGCCCAGGTTCAGCGCCTTGAGCGGCGCGTGGCGGATCATGACGGTTTCGTTCCAAGCCGAATCGACGCGGGTCCATCCGGGCTGGCGGGCGTCCTCGAACCGCGTGCCGCCCACGCGGTCACGCTGCGGCTTGTCGGACAGGGCCACGCGCTGCACGCGCAGCGCGCCATTGACCACCTGCAGGTGCGCCAGCACGCCGCTGGCGCTGGAACTGTTGAAAAACGCCAGCACGGCGTCCGTTTCCAGCGCGCGGGCCGGACCGGGGCAGAAGAAGGCGCGGGCTGCGGGTTCCTTGCCGTCGGGATAGAGCAGGGCGCCGACATCCTTGCCGCACAGCGCCTTGCCCTGGAAGGTGATCGTTGTGCTGCGGGTGTGCTGGCGCTGGCCGGTGTTCCAGTCGCTGCGGCTGCCTGTCGCAACGTCCACGACCAAGCCATGACTGTCGTAAATCACGGCGGCGCCCGCGGGGGCGGCAAACAGGCTGAGTGCAAACGCCATGGCGCGACGGCTCGTCATCGGTGGGCTCCGGGGTATGGCATGAGGGGTAAATATATACCGGCGCCTGAACGTCGCACTCAGGATGCCGGGGGCCGCATGCGCGTGTTCATAGTCCGGCCAGCCCGTCCACATGGACTTGCGCCTGACCCAGCGGACAGCGCTCCACCCGGGCCCGCACGCGATACACGCGGTGCAGGGCGTCGGGCGTCACGACGTGGGCTGGCGGCCCCTCGGCGTCGATCGCGCCCGCGTGCAGCAGCAGCGCATGGTCCGTGTGGCGCAGCGCGATGTTCAGGTCGTGCAGCACCACCAGCGTGATCAGCCGGTGCTGGCGGGTCTGGCGGCGCAGCACGTCCATGACGTGGAATTGGTAGTTCAAGTCCAGCGCGGACAGCGGCTCGTCCAGCAGCAGCAGGCGCGGACGCCGCACCAGGGCCTGGGCCAGCGAGGCCAGCTGCTTCTGGCCGCCGGACAGCTCGTCCAGGTGGCGGCTGGCCAGCGGCGCGATGCCCAGGTCCTCGATGACCGACAGCGCGTCCTGCATCAGCACGTAGCCCGGCTGTCCGTGGCGTCCGGAGCGTGCCGCCACCAGCACGGATTCGAACACCGTCATGTGCACGCCCTTGGGCAGCGCCTGCGGCATGTACATGGCGCGTTCGGCGCGGCGGGCCGGGCTGGCCCGCGCCAGGTCTTCGCCGTCCAGCCGCATTTCCCCGCGCATCGGGGGATGCAGGCCGGCCAGCGTTTTCAGCAGCGTCGATTTGCCGCTGCCGTTGGGTCCCAGCAGGGCGGTGACCGTGCCTTCCGTCATCGGTCCGGCGTTCGCGTCGCGCAGCACCGGTCGCCCGCCGTAGCCGGCGGCCAGCCCCCGGATGAGGAGTTCAGCCATCTTCAGGGCTGCAGCACCAGCGTGCCGCGCATGTGCTGGGCGTGCGCCGGGAACGAGCAGTAATAGGTATAGGACTGGCCCGCGCGCAGGCGGCTTACGGGGAAGGTCACGCTGGCGGTCTCGCCGCCGCCCAGCATGGGCGTCTTGGCCAGGATGCGGCCATCGCCCGGCGCCAGGAACTCATGCTCGGCCCCGGCCTTGATGCCGTCCACCATTACGGCGTCGATGTCCTCGCTGCGGGTCAGCACCCAGTTGTGGCCGGCCTTTTCCTTGCTGTTCTTGCCGGTGTGGATCAGGCGCACGGTGAAGTCCTGGCAGGTCTTGGGCACCACGATGTGGTCGGGGCCGAACTGCTTGCCGGGGCGTCCCTCGACGTCGATGGCGCACTCGGCGCCGGGGGCGGCATGGGCCGCGCCGGCCATCAGCAGGGCGGCAAGCGTGAGCATCGGGCGGAAGGTCATCTGGAAATCTCCTTGTTGGAATGCAGGGCCGTCAGGCGCGCTTGAGCGCGCGCACGACGATGGTGAGAAAGAAGGGAATGCCGACCAGCGAGGTCACGATGCCGACCGGAATGAGCGCGCCGGGCAGCACCGTCTTGGACGCGACGGACGCGAGCGAAAGGATCAGCGCGCCGGCCAGCGCGCTGCCGGGCAGGTAGTAGCGATGGTCCTCGCCCAGCAGCAGGCGGGCGATGTGGGGCGCCACCAGGCCGACGAAGCCGATGGTGCCCACGAAGGAAACCGCCAGCGCCGCCAGCGCGCTGACGCGCAGCAGGCTGACCAGCCGCAGCCGGCGGACATTGATGCCAAAGCTGGCGGCGCGTTCCTCGCCCAGGCGCACCGCGGTGAGCTTCCAGGCGTCGCGCATGGAAAGCGGCAGGGCCAGCGCAAGGGCGGCGGCCATGATCGACACGGTGGTCCAGTTGGCGCGCGCCAGGCTGCCCATAGTCCAGAACACAATGCCTTGCAGGGCTTCCTCGCTGGCGATGAACTGCAGCAACATCACCAGCGCCTGGAACGAGTACACCAGCGCGATGCCGAACAGCACGACGCCCAGCGTCGACCCGCCGCGCCAGCGCGCCACGCGCTCCAGGATCAGCACAGACAGCAGCGTGCTGGCAAAGGCCGACACCGACACCGTCATGCCGGCGGGCACGGCCGGCAGGTGCCAGTCCAGGGTGATGGCCAGTGACGCCCCGAAGGCCGCAGCGGCCGACACGCCCAGCGTGTAGGGACTGGCCAGCGGATTGTCCAGCATGGTCTGCATCTCGGCGCCGCCCAGGCCCAGCGCCACGCCCACCAGCAGCGCCATCAGCGCATACGGCAGCCGGAACTGCCAGACGATGACGCGCGTGCCGGCGCTGGCCGCGTCGGGATGCAGCAGCGTGTCCAGCAAGCCGCCCAGGGAGAGCGAGGCGGGGCCCGTGGCGATGTCGGCCAGCAGGCTGGCAACGATGGCCAACGCCAGCGCGGCGCTGAGCAGCAGGCGCTTGCGGACCGTGCGCCGGTAAGCGGCGATGGCGTCCTCGGGGGCGGCCGCCGGCTCGGCAGGGGCGGTCGTGGCGATATCGGTCATCGGGGTTTACTTCGGCGTGGCGGCGGGGGCCGTCCAGTAGGCGCCGGCGTTGTCCACATCGAGGAACCGGCGGTACAGCGTGTCCAGCGTGGCCTGCGGATCCAGCGCGGCCGCCCGCTCCGGATAGAGCCACTTGGCCATCGCTTCGATGGCGGCGACGTTGTACGGCGAGTTGTAGAAGGCGTGCCAGATGCCGTACGCGCGCCGTGCGCGCACGGCGTCCAGGTCGCGGATGCCGTCGCGTTGCAGCAGCGTGGCCAGGCTGTCGGCGGCAATCCGCGCGTCGGCGCCGGGGCCGGCCAGGAGGCCCGGCCGCCCGGGTTCGGAACGGCTGCCGGTGGCAATGTAGACGTCCGGCTTGGCGTCCAGCAGGAATTCCAGGCTGACGTCGCCGATCGCGCCCGGCAGCACGGGCGCCGCCACATTGACGCCACCAGCCGCTTCCAGCAGATCGCCGAAGCTGCCGTTGCCCGTGGTGTGGCAGCAGGCCGGCCACACGCCCGCCAGCATTTCCACGAAGACGCGCGGGCGCTGGGCCTGCGGCACGGGATCGACCACCTGGCGCACGCGGGCCAGGCGTTCTTCGTAGAACGAGATATAGGCTTCGGCCTGGGCCTCGCGGTCCAGCGCCTGGCCCAGGATGCGCATGCTGGGCACGGTGTTGCGTACGGGATGCTGGCGGAAGTCGATAAACACGATGGGAATGCCTGCCTCCTGCAAGGCCGTGATCATCGGGTTGTTGCGCCCGGGGCCGTGGCCGCTCAGGCTGAACACCGCCACATCGGGCTGGAGCGACACGATCTTCTCGGGGCTGACGCTGGCTTCGGAGGTCTTGCCGATCAGCGGCACGTCTGCCGCCTTGGGGTAGCGCTGGATGAGCTGATTCCAGGAATACGGATCCTGCTGCTTCAGCTCGCCTTGCCAGCCGACCACGCGGGCCACGGGGTCCTGGCGGTCCAGCAGCGCCATGGCGAAGGCGAAGCGGCCTTCGCCCAACAGCACGCGGCGCGGGTGGTCGGGAACCGTGACCGTGCGGCCGGCCAGGTCGGTGACCTGCCGGGCCTGCGCGCCGGGCAGGGCGCAGAACAGGGCTGCCGCGGCGGCGGCGGCGCGGAAAAGGGCAATCGGGCGCATGGGGAATCGTTTGGTCATTGCTCGCGACGGTTGCGCTTAACGCGAACCATTCCTATCGCCGCGCAGTGTCCGCCAACCCGTCTCAAGAATTCGTTAAGACGCGGAAGGCTGTGGCGCGCAGGCCGCAGGCGGAGTCGGGAGCCGTCCGAGGCTCTTACAATGTGAGATTGATTTCCATTCTCTGAACCGGCCCGACATGCGCGTACTCGTCATCGAAGACGACCCCGACATCCTTGCCAACATCACCCATCACCTGACGCGCCGCGGCTATATCGTCGATTGCGCGGAAGACGGTCAGCGCGGCTACGCCATGGCGGCGTCGGGCGAATTCGACCTGATCGTGCTGGACCTGATGCTGCCGCGCCTGGACGGCTACGAACTCTGCCGCCGCCTGCGCACGGAAGCCGCCTGCAACACGCCCGTGATCATGGTCACGGCGCGCGACACCCTGGATAACCGCCTCACCGGCTTCGACGCGGGCGCCGACGATTACCTGGTCAAGCCCTTTGCGCTGGCCGAACTGGCGGCGCGCGCCAAGGCGCTGCTGCACCGG
The DNA here is from genome assembly GCF_000236785.1 of Achromobacter arsenitoxydans SY8. Taxonomy (GTDB): domain Bacteria; phylum Pseudomonadota; class Gammaproteobacteria; order Burkholderiales; family Burkholderiaceae_B; genus Achromobacter; species Achromobacter arsenitoxydans. Next base: position 21,477 of record NZ_AGUF01000035.1, read on the forward strand.
GCCAGCGGGGCAGGCGCGGCGCGCGTGCTGCGCGTGGGCGACCTGACGCTGGACACCGGCACGCTGGAACTGGCCCGCGCTGGACAGCCGCTGCGCCTGCCGCCGTCGCCGCTGCAACTGCTGACGCTGCTGATGCGGGCCAGCCCGGCCGTGGTTCACCGCGCCCGGCTGGAAGAGGCGCTGTGGCGTGATTCGCCGCCCGACAGCGACAGCCTGCGCACGCATATCCACCAGATCCGCCACGTGGTCGACAAGCCCTACGCCACGCCGCTGCTGCACACCGTGCATGGCATCGGCTACCAGTTGCGGGCGGCCGGCGATGCCTAGGCGCAATCGGCAGGCGGCGCGGCGCGGGCTGGCTCGGCATCTGGTGCTGACCTATGTGGCGCTGGCGCTGCTGGTGGCCGGACTTCTGACCTGGCTGTCGGTCTGGAGCGTGGGCAAGCTGGAGGCCCACCTGCAGCGGATCGACATGGGCATGGCGGTTGAGCGGGTGCGCGGCGATTTCCTGGCCGGCATTGATCCTGGCCGGCCGAACCGCTTCTTTCACGGCGACCCAGGCAGCGCGGCGTTCCCCGCGTGGCTGCGTCCGCTGGCGCCGGGCTTCCACAAGATCGAGCGCGACGGCCGCGTGTGGCATGTGATGGTCGACGACCTGAAGGGCCAGCGCTACATGCTGCTGCGCGACTACACCGAGTACGAACAGAACCAGGCCGCGTCGCACTGGACCGCTGTAAGCGGACTGGCGGGCAGCCTGGCGCTGGCGTTCATCCTGGGCATCCTGGCCACGCGACGAATGCTGCGGCCGCTGGCGCGGCTGGCGGCCCAGGTCAATGCGCGCGCGGCGCAACCGCCGCAGACGCGCCTGGCCCAGGACTATCCGCCGGACGAGATCGGCCAGCTGGCCGCGGCGTTCGATTCCACCTACAACCAGCTTGAGCAAGCGCTGCGGCGCGAGCAGCTCTTTACCGCGGACGTCGGCCATGAGCTGCGCACGCCGCTCATGGTGATCTCCAGTTCCTGCGAACTGCTGCGCGAGGAGCAGGCGCTGGACGCCGCCGGTCAGGCCCGGCTGGCGCGCATCGAGGCGGCGGCGTCCGACATGGGCGAACGGCTGGACACATACCTGATGCTGGCCCGGGGCGGCGACGCCGCCGACCTGTTCGCGCGCGAAAGCGCCGCGGCGGCGGCACGTGGCCAACTGGCCGCGTGGACGGCCGTGGCCCAGCGCCGGGACATGCGCCTGACGCTCGAAGAGGCAACACAGATCACGCCTGCCTTGCTGTTTCCCGCGCCGCTGTTGCGCGCCGTGTTGTCCAACCTGATCCGCAATTCGCTGCAGTACGCGGGTCCGCAGGCGCGGGTCGTCATCACGGCCGGGCCGGATTTCATGCAGGTGGCGGACGACGGGCCCGGCATTCCGGCCGAGCGCCAGGCGTCCATTTTCAACCCCTTCGTGCGCGGCGAGGAGCCGGACGCCGGCAACCTGGGGCTGGGCCTGTCGCTGGTGCAGCGCATCTGCGAACACCAGGGCTGGCGCGTGTCGCTGGCGTCCCGGCCGGGAGAAGGCAGCAGGTTCCGCGTGGACCTGGCCGCACCGGCACGGGAGCCTGCGGCGTGAACGCGCCCTAGAACGACAGGTCTGCGGTGAAAGTGGCCGTGCGTCCGGCGCCGGGCACGCCATAGAGCTGGAAGCCGTCCAGCGACGCGCCCACGCGGCTGTAGTAGAACTTGTTGAACAGGTTGTCCACGTTCACGCCGAGCGTCACGTTCTTGTTCAGCCGGTAGCGCGCGGCCACGGAATGCAGCCAGTACGACGGCGCCTTTTCGTTGTCGCGCACCCAGACCGGATGCGTGCCATAGGGGCCCGACACCGTGGCGCTGTTGTTGTTCTTGCCGCCGACGTACTTGTTGTCGGTATAGCGGCGCTTGCCCACGTATTGCGCGCCATAGCTCAGCGACAGGTTTTCAGTGGCCGCGTAGGTGGTCCACAGGTTGAAGGTCAGGTCGGGCACATTCTTGGCTTCCTCGCCCTGGTTGGCGCCCTTGGTGATGCGGCTCTTCATGGCGCTGGCGCCCGCAAAGGCCGACCAGCGCGGCGTGACGTTGCCCGACAGGCCCAGTTCGATGCCGTCCACGCGCTTGGCGGGCAGGGCGCGCACCACGTCGGTGACGTCGTCGCCGTACTCCCACGAATCCGTCAGTTCCGTGCGGAAGACGGCGCCGGTCAAGGACAGGTCGCCGCCCGCCACATCCCATTTGCTGCCCAGTTCCCAGGTGCGGGACCCGGCCGGCTTGTAGGTGTCGGACCCGGCCGCGCCATAGATGTTGTTGTTGGTGGACGCGCCCATGGCCGAAGGCTGCGCGGCCTGGCTGTAGGACACGTAGACGCTGCCGTACTCCACCGGCTTGTAGGTCAGGCCGATGCGGCCGCTCCAGGCGCCGTCGGTCACGCGCTGCGTCGTCGCGCCGGTCGTCTGCGTGACTCGGTAGCGGTCGTAGCGCAGCGCGCCCTGCAGCATCCAGTGCGGATTGAAGGTGAGGGTGTCGCCGGCGTACAGGCCGGCATTGAAGATCTGGGCCTTATTGCCCGAGTCGCCCTTGAGCGTGTCCGCGCCGCCCATGTTCACGCCGCCAGTGTCGCGCAGGTCGATCACCGGGTTCACGGAGGGCGCGCGTATGGTGCGCGCATGGTCGCCGTAGGTCTCCTTGTAGAACTCCACGCCCGCCACGGCCGCGTGCTTGATGGCGCCGGTATGGAAGTCCAGGTTCAGATTGGTCTGGTTGGCCAGGATGGTGTAGCGCTTGGAGGTGCCGAAGTCGTTGCCGCGCAGTTGAGCGTAGGGCGAGGGATCCCGCAGCGCCTCGAAACCGCTGTACGACAGGATGCCGTCGGCGCTGTAGACCAGCGGACCCGTGCCCGTGTAGCCGTACGAGGTGCGCGAGGTGGAATTGAAGCGCGCTGGGGCCAGCACGCCGATGCGGTCGGTCTGCTGCCAGCGGCTGATGTTCGTCAGGCGCGCCGCCTTGGTGAAGTCGTGCTCGACCTTCAGCGTGGCCTGGTCGGTGCGCGTCTGCTCGGTGTACAGGTCGGGATCGCCGTACCAGGCGTTGCGCGCCACGTTCGGCATGCGCTTCCCGCCGGTGCCGCGCTGTATGGGCACGCCGCCGTCGGGGATGTTGTCGTCCTCCTGGTGCAGATAGTTGAGCGTGACGCGGGTGGGCGAACCCAGCCCCATCGCCAGCGATGCCGCCATGCCGGACCGGTCGAATTCGGTCACATCCCGTTCGGCCACGCCGTTGTGATGGCGCATGAGGTTGATGCGCAGGGCCGAGCTGTCAGTCAGTTCCTGGTTCAGGTCGGCCGTGACGCGCCGGTAATGGTCCGTGCCCAGGCCGCCGGACAACTGGTAGAACGAGCCCAGGCGCGCCTCCTTGCTGGCCAGGTTGACGCTCCCGCCAACCGCCGACACGCCCGATTCGATGGACCCCGTGCCCTTGAAGACTTCCGCCTGCTCCAGATTGAAGATGTCGGTGCGGCTGGACAGGCCCGCGTCGCGAATGCCGTCCACCGTGATGCTCTGCTCCGCGGAAAAGCCGCGGATCGTGAACATGTCGCCCCAGCCCAGATTGCCTTCGCCGGAGCTGAAGGTGATGCCGGGCACGTTGCGCAGCACATCCTGCAGGCTCTTGGCCTGCTGTGCTTCCAGCACGGCGCGCGGCACGACGGTGATGCTTTGCGGCGTATCCAGCAGCGGCTCGGTGAATTTGCCGGATTGCACGCGGTCGGCCTTGTACGGCGGGGCATCGGCCTGCACCGTTACGGGCGCCAGCAGGACCGCGCCGTCGGCGGGCGGCGTCTGGCCGTGGGCCTGGGCGGTGGCGGCGGCGCCAAGCGCCATCCCCAATGTTTTCAGGGCGACCGAGCCCTGTCCGTGTGTTCTGTATTGCGCCATGGTGATCTTGAGTGCCTCAGTGAGAATCGTTGCGATTCTGGCGAGGCGGGTCTCAAGATCTTGTTAAGGCATGGCGGGCAGCGGCGGATTCAGGCGCGGGACGTGTCGAACGCCAGCAGGTTGCGCTTGACGATGCCGAGCATGTCGGCCGAAAAGGGCGCGTAATGCCTGTGCGCCAAATCAATCCGGCACCATTTTTGTCTTGGAACCGTAATGTTATTACATTACTATTAGCGCTTTTTTCGCGACGCGTCGCCACGGCGCGCCCGCCGGCATTCCACTCTGCATTCCCACATGGCTACTCCCATTTCCCATCCCGCCGCCGGTAGTTCCCGGCTGCGTTCCATCGACGCTCTGCGCGGCCTGGTCATCGTGATCATGCTGCTGGACCATGTGCGCGAGACTTTCTTCCTGCACCATCAGGTCGGCGACCCGATGGACGTAGCGGCTACGCCGCCCGACCTGTTTTTCTCGCGGCTGCTGGCGCATCTGTGCGCGCCGGTGTTCGTGTTCCTGACCGGCCTGTCGGCCTGGCTGTATGGCGCGAAGGCCGGCAGCCGCGGCGCCACGGCGGCGTTCCTGGCCAAGCGGGGCGCGTTCCTGATCGCGCTGGAAGTCATCGTGGTGAATTTCGCGTGGACTTTCCAGTTTCCGCCGTCGGTCGTGTACCTGCAGGTGATCTGGGTGATCGGCCTGTCCATGCTGTCGCTGGCGGCCTTGCTGTGGCTGCCGCGCTGGGCGCTGGTCGTCGTGGGGGTGGCGCTGGTGGCCGGCCACAATGCGCTGGACGGCCTGCATTTCGCGGCGGGGCACGCCATGCACGTGCCGTGGGCGGTGCTGCACGACCGGGGCTGGATTGAAGTGGGCGACACGCTGCGCCTGCGGACCTCGTATCCCTTGTTGCCGTGGATCGGCGTGATCGCGCTGGGCTACGCGGCCGGGCCGTGGTTCCGGCCCGGCGCCGAGGCAGCGGTGCGACAGCGCCGCCTGTGGGCCGCGGGCCTGGCCGCCGTGGCCGGCTTCGTCGTCCTGCGGGCGCTGAACGGCTACGGCCAGTCTCAGCAGTGGTCCGTGCAGGAAGACGCCCTGCATACGGCGATGAGCTTCCTGAACATCACCAAGTATCCGCCGTCGCTGATGTTCCTGCTGCTGACGCTGGGGCTGGGCCTGTGTCTGCTGGTGTTGATCGAACGGGCGCAATCCGCCGCCTGGGTGCGCGCATTGTGCGTGTACGGCGCTGCGCCGATGTTCTTTTATCTGCTGCACCTGTACGTGCTGAAGGCGCTGTACCTGGCGGGCGAGGGCGTGTGGGGCCTGAACCAGGGCAAGTACTTCGGCGTGGATGGCATGGCCTCGGTCTGGCTGATCTCGGCGCTGCTGGCGGCGGCGCTGTACCTGCCGGTGCGCTGGTTCGGCCGCCTGAAGGCGTCGCGCCGCGACATCGCGTGGCTCAAGTACCTGTGAGGCCGGCAATGGCGTATCGCAAGTTCTGCGCGGGTGTCGCGGCCGTGATGGCGCCGTGGGCCGCCGACGCGCAGCAAAGCCCTGTGACGCTGTACGGGGTCGTGGACCTGAGCCTTGCGGGTTTTTCCACGCAGGAACGCGGCACGGCGCTCAATATGCAGTCGGGCGTGCAGTCCGGATCGCGCTGGGGGCTGCGCGGCAGCGAAGACCTGGGCAACGGCCTGCGCGCGAACTTCCAGCTGGAAAGCGGCATCCTGGCCAACAATGGCCGGTCCGCGCAAGGCGGACGCCTGTTCGGCCGCGCGGCCTGGGTCGGCGTGTCGGGCGGATTCGGCGACCTGCGGCTGGGCCGGCAGACCTCGGTGTCGTCGGCCACGCTTGCCGACTACGACGCCTTCATGGCGTCGTATCTGATCACCGGCGCGCAGACGGCGCTGCTGCCCTACAACGCCAACCGTGCGGACAACATGGTCGCGTATTGGAGTCCGTCCGTGGGCGGCTTGCGCGCCGGTGTCGACGCCAGCCTGGACTATGACGGCGGCGGGGGCTTTCAGACCACTTCCACCAACAAGCTGTACAGCGCCGCGCTGGTCTACGAACAGGCCGGCTATTCGGTCGCCGCGACCTACGAGGGCGCGCGCTGGGCGGACGGCACGGCGCAGTCGGCCGCCATGGCCCGGGCCGGCGGCGCGCGCCAGCCCTACGCCTACACGCTGGCCGGCCGCGCCACGTTCGACGCCTTCACGCTGTACGCGGGCTGGTCCATCATGCGAAACGGATCAACCATTCCGGCCGTGCCGTCGCCGGGTCAGCGCGTGTATTTCCCGGACAGCACGGTACATGGCGTGATGGCGGGCGCGACGTGGCGCGCGGGCGCCGGCACGGTGATGGCGTCGTGGCAGGGCAGCCTGCCCAGCGGCGGCGCCCTGAAACGCGAAGGCGCCACGCACACCCAACAGATCTATTCGGCGGGGTATGTGTACGACCTGTCCAAGCGCACCAACCTGTACGCCGTTTACGGCTACATGCGGGGCGCCTGGGACGACGCGTCCTGGCATCAATCGCAGTACGCGGTGGGGATGCGGCACCGGTTCTGACGACAGGTTCAGTACGCCTTGCCCGAGATCTGGTCGGCGTACTTCAAATCCAGCCACTTCCCATCTTGAGGAATCCGGTCCAGGTTGCCCAGGTCGATCTGGGTCTGGAGCGCATCCGTCAGGGCTTGCTGCGGCACGGCCACGGAATCGGCGAAGACGCCGTCGTCGATCAGGCGCTGCACCGATGCGCGCACCACTGCCGGATCCAGGTTCGGGAACAGCTTCAGGCCGCTGGCCACTGCCGCTGCCGGGTCCTTGTGGATGGCCTTGAGGGCGCGGTCGATGCCGGACACGAACTTCTGCGAAACCTGCGGCGGGATGTCCTGGCGGGTGGAGATGGCCGAGAAGGTGTAGGGACCGATCTCGCGCGAGAACGCCGATACGACTTTGTAGCCCTGGGCCTGCGCCTGCGAGGCGCCCGGTTCATAGAGCACGGCGCAGTCGGCCTGGCCGGAACTCAGCGGGCCGATCTCGTTGCCCAGGGGCACTTCCAGCAGGTTCACGTCGCGCTTGGGATCCAGGCCCGCGTTCTTGACCAGCTTGATGAAGGCCGACGAACTGGTGGTGGGCATGGCGCCGGTGGCGATGGTGGCGCCCTTCAGGCTCTTGAAGCCGTCGAACGCAAAGGCCGGCTTGCAGGTCAGCCACACGCCCAGGCGGTTCAGGGTGCCGCCCACGACCTTGACCGGCGCGCCGCGCCCGAACGAGATCGCGGTCCATTCGGGCCCGTGCAGCGAGAAGTCCGCGCTCTTGGATATGACGGCGGCCAGGGCGTTGGTCGACGACGAAGCCACGTCGATGCGCACGTCCAGTCCCTCGTCCTTGAAGTAGCCGTGCTCTTCGGCAAAGTACACGGGCAGGTAGAACACCGATTTGAAGGCGGCGGATACGACGGCCTTGTCGTTGGCCATCGCGGACACGGACAGCAGGGACGCGGCCGCGGCGGCGGCCAGGCGCAGGGGGAATTTGATTGTCATGAGGGTTTTCAGCGGCGCGAGGGCGCGCTTCACAGTTTGAATTGAGTGGCGTAGGTCTGGTCTTTCCAGCGCAACAGGCGCTTTTCGGCGAAGTCCACGCCGGCGTACAGGACAAAGCCCAGCAGCATCAGCGAGAAAATCCCCACCCAGACGGTGTTCAGGTCGTACAGCGACGAGGCGACGAAGATGACGTGCCCCAGCCCGTACTTGGACGAAATGAATTCGCCCACGACCGTGCCCACCAGCGCGAAGCCGATGTTGATGCGGAACGTGGCAATGATGGCGGGCAGGGCGGACGGCACCACGACTTTGGCGAAGATCTGCCGCTTGGTCGCACCCAGCGACACCAGCATCTTCTGGATGTCGGGGTCGGTGTCCTTGGCGGCCTGGAAGGCGGCCAGCAGGGCGACGATGGAGGTCAGCGAAATAGACAGCGCCACCTTAGAGATCACGCCGGTGCCGAACCACAGGATCACCAGCGGCGCGAACGCGATCTTGGGCACGCTGTTGATCGCAACCAGGAAGGGCTCGACCACCTTGGCGGCATAGGGCGAATACCAAAGCGCCAGTCCCGGAACGGTGCCCAGCACGGTGCCGACGACAAAGCCCGCGGCCGACGCCCACAACGTGTAATTGGCGTGTTCCCAGAGTTCGCCGGACAGGATCATCTTCCAGGCGGCCTGGACGATGCCCGCCGGCGAGCCGAACAGGAATCCCGACACGGCGCCGGCCCGCACACCCGCTTCCCAGGCGCCGAACAGCGCCGCAAGAATCAACAGCTGGGTAGCCAGGACGGGGACGCGAAAACCGGATGGGCGGGCCGGGGATGCGGCGGGCGCGGGCACCGGCGCGCCCCGCAGGGTGGTAGCAGTGGTCTGGGTCATGCGGCAACGCCTTCCTTGCGGGCGGTCTGTATGTCGAGTTCCTGGCACAGCAGGTCGAAGTAGCCGGGAAAGCGGCTGTCGTGGCGCGCTTCCAGCGGCGAGCGCGTGCCCAGTTCGATGTCGTGCACGCTCTTGAGCCGGCCGGGTCGCGCGCTCAGCACGAAGATGCGTTCGGACAGGGCGATGGCCTCGTCGATATCGTGGGTCACCAGGATCACCGTCTTGCCCTGCTTGCTGACCGTGTCGGCCAGCATGGATTCCAGGAACAGGCGCGTCTGGTAATCCAGCGCCGAGAATGGTTCGTCCAGCAGCAGCACGTCCGGGTCGGGCAACAGGGTGCGGGCCAGTGCGACACGCTGGCGCATGCCGCCCGATAGCGCCTTGGGGTAGCTGTCCTGAAACGGCAGCAGGCCGAAGGTGTGCAGGTACTCGCGCGCCCGCTCGACGGACTCGGCCTTGGGCGCGCCACGGATTTCCAGGCCGACCAACACGTTGTCCAGCACGGTGCGCCAGGGCATCAGCAGGTCGCGCTGCAGCATGTAGCCGACGCGTCCGCGCAGGTTGGGCAGGGCCGCGCCATCCAGCGCGATGGTGCCTGCGTCGTGTTCCAGCAGGCCGGTCAGGATGTTGAACAGCGTGGACTTGCCGCAGCCGGACGGGCCAATGATGCTGACGAATTCGCCGCTGGCCGCATTCAGGCTGATGTCGTCCAGGACCTGGACGGGGCCGGCGTCGGTGTGAAAGCGCTTGGAGAGATTACGGATCTCCAGCTTGAGGGCAGGGTTAGGGCTCATCTTGAAACGACTGCACGCCGCTTCAAGCCGCGCCATGCTCCAGTTCAAGCGCCACCACGTCTTCCTGCGGCACTTCCAGGGCTTCGTTGAAGCGCTTGAAGAAGCTGCACAGGGCGATGCGGATGGTCAGTTCGACGATCTGTTCTTCGCTGAAGAAGGACTGCAGCTTGCGGTAGAACTCGTCGCTGACCTGCGCCGGCGTCAGCGTGACCAGCACGGCGTAGTCGCGCACCGCCAGGTCCTGCTCGTCCAGGCCGGGCACCTGAGGCTCCAGCAGGCGGTCGATGGCCTCTTGCGAAATCCCGTGCGCGGCCAGCTTGGGCGTGTGCAGCGTGACGCAGTAATGGCACGCGTGCGCCTTGGACGCCGTCAGCAGCGCAATTTCCAGATGACGCGGCGAGATCAGCCCGTCTTCGCGCGACTGCACCAGGTATGAGAAGAAGTGCTTTAGCGCAGGCGGCCGCGGCGCGAAGGCGCTCAGCATGTTGGCGTAGGGGCCATAGTCCTGCAGCAGTTGGTTGTAAAGGGCGGCGGTGGCGGGATCCAGCTTGGCGGGATCCAGGGGAGTCAGGCGTGACAAGGCAATTCCAGCGTAAGGGGACAACAACGCTGGAATCCTAAAAGACCTGGGACCGCGTGAAAAATACCGATATCACATATGTATATGGGCATGCCCACGCGATAGGGGGCATCGCGCGGGCAGCGGCGCTGGGTTGATTCGCGGCAATGGTTCGCTGCGCTACAGGCGCTGTCCTCCTGTCGCATCAATGCTTTGTCCGGTTACCCAGCGCCCTTCGTGCGAGGCCAGGAAGGCGACGATGTCGGCGATGTCCTCGGGCTGGCCCACGCGGCCCAGCGCGATGCTTTGCGCGATGACGCGGCTGAGTTCGGGATCGCGCGCGCGCTGGTTCAGGTCGGTGGCGGTGGCGCCGGGCAGCACCGCGTTCACGGTGATGCCGCGCGCGCCCAGTTCGCTGGCCAGCAGCAGGGTCAGGGCTTGCAGACCCGCCTTGGCCGGCGCGTACACGCTCATCTCGGGATAGGCGGCGCGCGTGCCCATGGACGAAATGTTGATGATGCGCCCGCCGTCGCGCAGGAAGGGCAGGCTGTGCTGGATCAGGAAGAACGGGGTCTTCAGGTTCACCTGCAGCACTCGGTCGAAGTCCTCCGGCTTCACTTCCGGCAGCCGCGCGCGCAGGCCGACGCCCGCGTTGTTGACAAGGATGTCCAGGCCGTCTTCTCCCGTGCGTTCGCGCAGGGCCGCGCTGGCGTTCGCGGCCAGCGCGGCGGCGGCATCCGGATCGGCCAGATCGGCCTGCAGGGCCCAGGCCTGGCCGCCAGTCGCCTCGATCAGGCCGACGACCTCGGCGGCGGCGCTGGCCGCGGCGTTGTAATGCACGGCGACGCGCGCGCCGCGGCGGCCCAGCGCCAGCGCAATGGCGCGGCCGATGCCGCGGCTGCCGCCGGTGACCAGGGCGGTCTTGCCGGCCAGGGAATCGGGTGCGGCGCTCATGCGGCCTCCTTCTCGGGTTGGTGCCATTCTTGTCGGGCTTCCAGCTTGCGGGCCTGCAGCAGCAGGGCGTTGCGGTCGACCTTGTTGGTGCCCGCCCACGGCAGGTCGTCCACGAAGCGGATGCGGCGCGGATGCTGGTACGCCGGACCATGGGCCAGCGCATGGCGCTTCAGGGACTCGGCGTCCAGCGTGCTGCCCGCGCGGCGCACCACGAAGGCGACGGGGATGTTGCCGCGTTCCTCGTCCGGCAACGGCACTACGCAGCTCTGGCGCACGTCGGGATGCGATTCCAGCAGCTTCTCGACTTCGACGGGGTAGATGTTCTCGCCCGAGCACACGAACATGTCGTCGGCGCGGCCCACGAAATAGTAGAAGCCGTCGCTATCGCGGCGCATCACGTCGCCGCTGTAGTACCAGCCGTCGCTCAGCACCTGGGCGCTTTTCTCTGGCAGGTTGTGATAGCCGCCGAGCACCGCCGGATTCTTCATCAGCAGCACGCCTTCGTCGGGGCCGGTCCCGCCCGCCAGGCGGACCTGGTTCTGGTCCAGCGGATAGCCGACTGCGAGCGGCGGCGTGGGCAGGCCGCCCGGGTGCGGGCCGAACACGGCCGGGCCGGCTTCCGTGGTGCCGTAGCCGTGGGTGATGCGCACCTGCGGCAGCGCCTGCTGGATGCGTTCGTACAGGGCCACGGTCATGGGGGCCGAACCCAGCATCACGCGTTCCAGCGCCGACAGGTCGCGGCCCTGCAGCAGCGCGGGGTCCTTGACCAGCCGCGCGAACATCGTCGGCACGGCCGTCAGAACGGTGATGCGGTGGCGTTCCAGCGCGTCCGCGTAGGCCGCCGCGTCGAACGCGGGCTGGATCACCAGCAGGCTGTTGCTGGCGAAGGCGCGCTTGGCCATGAAGAGGCCATTCATGTGGAACAGCGGCTGCGCCAGCAGGTAGCGCGCCTGATTGCCCGCGGCCGCAGCCGGACTGGCGGTGGTGGTCAGCGCCCAGAGCTGCCCGGCGTGGGTCAAGGGCACGCCCTTGGGCTTGCCGGTGGAGCCGGAGGTGTACAGCATCTGCGCAATGTCGTGCGGGGCCGGCGTGACGGCCGTGAACCGGGCGGGCGCGATCTGCGCGGCAAAGCCCTGCGGGCCGGTGTCGTCGAAGTCCAGGACCGGCACGGTCGCTTCGAAGGCCGCGCGGCGCGGGCCATCGACAAAGGCCAGGGCGATGGCGGCATCGCGCAGCACGTAGTCGATGTTCTCCTGGGACTGTTTGATGTTGATGGGCACGGCCACGAAGCCGGCGCGCATGATGCCGAAGTAGGCGATCAGGTATTCGGCGCGGTTGAGCGCGGCGATGGCGACGCGGGCGCCGGGCTCCAGGCCGCGCGTGGACAGCCACGCGGCCACGCCGCCTGCCAGCCGATCGGCGTCGCCGTGCGTCAGCCGCAGCGGCGCGTCGGGCAAGCGCAGGTCGTCGATGGCGGGCAGGTTGGCGGGCAGCCGCGGATCGGCCAGGTCGCCCAGGTTTTTGAGGGGATGGGTCATGGAGAAAATTCTCGAAAAGGCTGCGGCTCAGCGCTTTTGCAGCTTGGGGTTGAGCGCGTCGTTCAGGCCGTCGCCGACCAGGTTCAGCGACAGCACGGTGAGCATGATGGCCACGCCGGGCACGGCGCAGATGTACCAGGAGGACCGGATCAGGCTGCGGCCTTCGCCCACCAGGCGGCCCCAACTGGCGATGTTGGGATCGCCCAGCCCCAGGAAAGACACCACTGACTCGTACAGGATGGCGCCGGCAACCACCAGCGACGACATGACGATGACGGGCGGCAGCGCATTGGGCAGGACTTCGCCGGCCACGATGCGCAGCGGGCTCATGCCCACGGCCCGGCAGGCCTGAACGAATTCGCGTTCCTTGAAGGACAGGAACTCGGCGCGGGTCAGGCGCGCGATCGGCGGCCAGGACACCAGGCCGACGGCCAGGGTGATGTTCTCGATCCGGGGGCCCAGCACCGACACGACCGTCAGCACAAAGACCACGTTGGGGATGATCTGGAACAGCTCGGTCAGGCGCATGAGCGCCTCGTCGATCCAGCCGCCCGCCCAGGCGGCGGCTGCGCCCACGCTTACGCCGATCAGCGTGGCGGTGGCCGCGGCCACCAGGCCGATCAGCAGGGTGGCGCGCGCGCCGTGCGCGATCAGCGCGGCGATGTCGCGGCCCATGGAGTCGGTGCCCAGCGGAAAGCGCCAGGACTCGAACGGCCAGATCTCGGGCGCGCCGACGATGCGCAGCGGGTTGACAGGGTAAATCCAGTCGGCGCCGGCGGCCACCAGCGCCACCAGCAGCAGGACGACCGCGCCGGCCACCGCGCCGCGGTTGCGGGCAAAGCGCGCGGCGAAGGAATCGGGGCGGCGGCCGGGGGCCGCGCCCGCGAGGGCGATTGCAGCAGGGGTAGCGGACATGTCAGGCAGCCTTGATGCGCGGATCCAGCCGCGTATAGGCAAGATCCACAATGATGTTGGCGATGATGACCACGACGGAGCTGAGCACCAGGATGCCCAGCACGACGGGGTAGTTGCGGCTCATGACGCTGTCGAACAGCACGGCGCCGATGCCGGGCCAGCTGAATACCGACTCGATCACGATGCTGCCGCCCAGCACCGCGCCAAGCTGCAGGCCCAGCAGGGTGGCGATGGGCAGCACGGCATTGCGCAGGATGTGGCGCAGTACGACCGCCGAGCGGGTCAGGCCCTTGGCGTAGGCCGTGCGCACATAGTCCATGCGGCTGACTTCCAGCATTGAGGCGCGCATCACGCGGGCATAGGCCGCCGAATAGAACAGCCCAAGCGCCACGGCCGGCAGCGCCAGGTGGTGCAGCACGTCCAGCGCCTGGCGCCAGAGTCCGCCGTCCAGGCCGATGGTGACCATGCCGCCCACGGGAAACCAGCCCAGCTTCACCGAAAACATGATGATCAGCATGATGCCCAGCCAGAAACTGGGCGCGGCGAAGCACAGCACCGCGAACGCGGACACGGCGCTGTCCCACCAGGTGTTGACCTTGATGGCCGACACGATGCCGGCCGCCACGCCCACCAGCACGGCGATGGCGATGCTGGCCAGCATCAGCACCAGCGTGGCGGGCAGGTGGGCCAGGATCACGTCCAGCACCGGCAGGTTGTGCCGGTACGAAAAGCCGAAATCCAGCCGGGCGACCGACCCGATGTACTTGAGCAATTGCACCGCGGGAGGCTGGTCCAGCCCGTAAGTGACGCGCAGCCGTTCGATCAGCGCCGGGTCGGTGACCTGCTGTTCGGCCGTCATGACGTCCAGGAAGGTCCCCGGCACGGACTGGATCAGGGCAAAGTTCAGCACCACCACGGCCAGCAGCAGCGGGATGGCCTGAAGCAGGCGTCGCGAGATCAGGCGGATCGGCATGGCGGACTCAGGCCTGCAGCCAGACGTCGGCCAGGGTCTCGCCCTGGACGTTGGCGCCGGTGGTGAAGTTGCGCACGTTCTTGCCGGCCAGCGTGAACGACTGGATCTCGACCAGCGGCACGATGGGCACGTCGGTGGACGCCAGGCGGGCAAACTGCGCGGCCAGCTTGCGGCGGGCCTCGGGCTCGGTTTCGACGGCCAGCTTGCCGACGATGGCGTCCATCTCGGGGCTGGAGTAGCCGGTGGCGTTGCGGAAGGCGGCGCCGCGCACAATCCCGTCAGTGGTGAAGAACTGCGTCACCGTGGGCACCAGCTCCAGCGGCGACGTGAAGTTGGACACGGCGATGTCGTAGTCGTAATCGCCGTAGATGCGCTTGAGCGCGGTGGCGCGGTCCACGGAATCGAGCTTGACCGCGATGCCCACGTCTTCCAGCGCCTGCTTCAGGTACTGGCCCAGCTTGGCGTTTTCCTCGAACCAGGCGGCGGCCAGCAAGTTGACGGTGAAGCGCTTGCCGTCCTTGACGGGCAGACCGGCTGCGTCCAGCAGGGCGGCGGCCTTCTTCGGGTCGAAGGGATAGCGCGGCACGTCCTCGGTGAAGAACAGCGGATTGCTGCTGAAAATGGGCGCAATCGCCGGCTTGCCGCGGCCGTAGTAGATGGTGTCGACGATGAACTGGCGGTCGATGGCGTGCAGGATGGCCTGGCGCACCTCGCGCCGGTTGACGATGTCGCGGCGCTGGTTGAATTCCGCCGTCACCGTCCACGCCGTGTTCTGGTAGCCGCGGGTGTCGACGACCACCTTGCCGGTCTTGACCAGCCTGTCGATGTCGCGCGCCGGCACCGGGTTGGAATAGGCCAGGCCCAGTTCCCCGGTTTCCAGCGCCGCGCCGCGCGAGGCGGGGTCGGCCCACCAGCGGATCACCAGCTTGTCCAGGTTGGGCTGGGCCGGGTTCCAGTACTTGTCGTTGCGCAGGTATTCGACGTGGCTGCCGCGCACCCATTTGCCGTACTTCCAGGGGCCCGTGCCTACCGGCGTGTTGTTCAGCGGGTTGGTGATGAGGTCCTTGCCGTCGTACAGGTGCTTGGGCACCAGCAGCTGGTACTGGCCGGACAGCGTCGACTTCAGGAAGAACTCCGGCACCGGCGCATTGAAGGTCAGCACCACGGTGTGCGCATCCGGCGCCGTGGCGTCCGTCAGCGACTTCAGCGCGATGCCGGCCGAGATCGGCTTCCAGTGCTGCAGCACGTTGTAGACCACGTCGGCGGACGTGAACGGCGCGCCGTCGTGCCAGGTGACGCCTTCGCGCAGCTTGATTGTGTAGCTGCGGTAATCGCCGGACGGCGTGACAGACAGGGCCAGCGCGGGCTGGAACTTCAGGTCCGCGTCCAGCTTGAGCAGGCGCTCCAGGATTTTGGTGGACGTCTGGAACGGGCTGGAACCGCCGCCGCCGGGCACGAACAGCGCCTGCGGTTCCAGGCCGCCCCACGTGGCGACCAGCGTGCCGCCCCGGCGGGCGGGGCCGGCATCGGAGCCGGGCCGGTCGGTGGCCGCCAGCAGCGCGCGGGGCGCCAGTCCCAGCCCCAGGCCGGCGGCGGCTATGCCGCCTGTGGCGGTGCGCGTAAGGAAAGAGCGCCGTGCGGGGCGCGTGGTGTTGTTCATGATGAAGTTCCTGGTTCGGTTGCCCGGCTCAGCCTTGGCTGAGCGTGGCGTAGGTGGCGCGGCCGATGGCCACGAGCGCGCCCTGGTCGTTGTAAAGGTCCACGTCGGCCACGCCCACGCTGCGGCCGTTGCGGCGCACGCGCGCCACGGCGGTCAGCGCCGTGTTCACGGCGGGGCGCAGGTAGTCCACGCGGAAATTGATGGTGGGCAGGCCGCGGCCCAGCAGCATGCCCACCGCGAAGTCGCCCACGGTGTCGATCACGGCTGCCAGCGGGCCGCCATGCCATTGGCCGCTGGCCGCGCCGCGCTCGAATTCGGGCCGCATGGGCGCCAGCACCGTCAGCTCGCCCTGTTCGTGGTTCACGTCGCGCACCGACAATCCCAGCCAGGCGATGAAAGGCGAACCGTCGAATTTCGCCTGAATCTGTTCGGCGTTCAGCAGCGCGCTCATGACGCCACCAGCACTTTGCCGACGATCTTGCGGTCTTCCAGCGACGCCAGCGCCTCGGCCCCTTGTTCCAGCGGCCAGACCCGGTCCACTTCCACGCGCAGCCTGCCGTCGCGCACCAGCGCCAGCAGCTCGTGCAGGTCTTCGCGGTCCCAGCCGTTAGAGCCGCGGATTTGCAGTTCGAAGGTCCAGATGTAACGCAGGTCTTCCTTGGGATCGAAGCCGGCGGTCGCGCCGCAGGTCAACAGGCGTCCGCCCAGGCGCAGGCAGCGCAAAGACTTGACCCAGGTGTCGCCGCCCGTGAAGTTCACCACCACGTCCACGCCGCCCGGCTTGCCGCCGCGCCGGCGCGAGGGCTTGCCGAAGCGCTCCTGCACGGCCTTCAGGAAGTCTTCCTCGGTGTACAGGATGATGTGGTCGGCGCCCAGGGCGCGCAGCGCTTCTCCCTTCTCGGGCGTGCCGGCGCAGGCGATGACCTCGGCGCCCGCCAGCTTGGCCAACTGAACGGCGCACACGCCCACGCCGCCGCTGGCGCCCAGGATCAGCACCTTTTCGCCGGCCTGCACCTGGCCGATGCGGTTCATCATGCGCAGGGCGGTGCCGTAAGCCACCGGCAGCGCCGCGGCCTGTTCGAAGCTGACTTCGTCGGGCAGGCGCAGCAGCTGGTGCGCGCGCACGCGGCACAGCTCGGCCAGCCCGCCGTGGATGGTTTCGCCGACCAGGCCGCCGTCCACCCGGTCAATGGGGTCGACCAGCACGCGGTCGCCGGCCTTCCAGTCCCGCACGTTGGCGCCCGTCTGGACGATCTCTCCAGCCACGTCCAGGCCGATGATGACCGGGAAGGGCAGCTTGATGCCGGGCATGCCGCGGCGGGTGAAGACGTCGTGGTAGTTCAGGGACGACGCCCGGACGCGGATCACCACGTCGTCGGGGCCCGCCACGGGATCGGGGAATTGGGTTTCCAGGCGCAGGTTTTCGTTGCCGCCATGCTCACGCAGAACAATCGCTTTCATGAATGCCAGATAAAGAGTGGGTTGAATTGAAGAGGGTCACCAGCCGGCCACGCCGTCGATGGCCTGGCGCGTGATGTGCAGGCCATGCGCGACCACGCTGCGCCGCCACACGCTGGACACGGGCACGAAGGCATCGACCAGGTCGGCGCGCAGCTGCGCGTCGCGCGCGGCGTCGGGGGCTTGGGGCGCCTTGAATCGCAGCCACTGGTCCAGGCGCAGCGCCGGCCGCATCTGCAGGCCGCGCGTGCCGAACTCGACGACCGCGCCGGCCAGCGGCCGGTCGCCCAGCGCCTGCTGCACGCCGCGAAAGACCAGCCCTTGATAGTCGGGGCGGGCCAGCCCGTGCGGACGCTGGTCGCGCACGCGCTGCGCGCCCCACCAGTTGGCGGCCTGCGCCTGCTCGGGGCTGCCTTCGCTGTTGAAGCACAGGAAGAAGGGCTCGCCGTATTCGCCGATGCCGGTGTGCCAGTCGATGAACGCCACGCGCTCACTGGCCGCCAGGTGCTCGTCAACGATGCGGCGCAGCGTGCGGTTGGACCATTCCGGACCCTGGCCGCCGTAGACCAGCCCATCGGGGTGGGTGTACTGGCCGCTGGCGGTGACGTTGAACAGCGCGTCGGCGCCGTGCGTTTCCTTGAACCGGTCCAGCGCCTGAGCGCCCGCGTCCAGCGTCGCCTCGTTCCATTGCGCGGGGATCAGGTGCGGATGCAGCGCGGCGTAATGGGGGTTGGCGGGGTAAGGGCGGGTGTGGTCGACGAAGTTGCGGTTCAGGTCCACGTTGTTCTCGGTGGTGCGCGTGTCGTGCGCATAGCCGTAGGGGTTCAGCGCGTGCACCAGCACCACGTTGACGTCGTCCGGCAAGGGGCGCCCGCCATCCGCATTGAGCCAGGCGCGCTGCACCGCGGATCCGGCCGCGCCTTCCAGGCCGTGCGTGCCGCTGAGCGCCAGGTGCGTGCGGGGCGCGTCGCGCCGGCCCAGCACCGCGACGTCCACGCTCAGTGGCTCGCCTTGCGAATCCTTCAAAGCCGGGTGTTCGTAGCGGAACAGGGCCGCGCCGCGCGCGGCGGCGTCGTCCACGAACGCCCGCCGCGCGGCCGCGTAATCGGCAGCGAAACAGTCCCAGTAGTCTGGCAAGGTCTGGCTCACGTCAGGCCTCTTGCACGAAGACCTGCAGCGCGCCGCCCGCATCGGCCGGGGCAACCACCAGTTCGCCGCGCGCGTTAGTCCGATAGTCCACCTGATTGGCGTCGAAGAGCGCGCGGGTCTTGGCCAGGTCGCGCACGCCAATGACCGAGCCCGCGAACCAGCCGCCCTGGGTTTGCGCCGGCAGCCCGGCCGGCACGCGCACGCGCGGATAGCGCAGCTCGAAAGCGGCGGGCGTCAGGAAGTCGATGCGCAGGCTGCCGCGCCGCACCTGCAGGCCGCCATCCGGCAGGTCGCTTGTGGAGATGGCGCCGAACACGCGTTCATACCCGGCGCGCAGCGACTGCGGTTCCGGGTGCAAGGCGATCAGCGATTCGATGCGGCGCGCGCCGTTGGCGTGGTCCTGCCACTCGGGCCGGTAGACCAGGTGGCGGGTGAGGTGGCCGCAGGTAAAGAAGTCGGGCACGCCCAGCAGGCCCGCGGGAAACTGGGTGTTGTTCCATGCCGCGTCTTCGCTGCCTTCAGGCAGGTGCACGGGCCGGCCGCCGCTGACAGGCGGCTCGGCCGCAATGCCCAGGCGCGCCAGCTCCGCGTGGACGGCCGTGCTGTCCGTGGTCTGCAACGCGGTGGCCACGGGGCCTTCGTACGCGTCGTCAAAGCCGCCAAAGCGCGATTGCGCTTTGAGATCCTCGGGAAAGGTCAGCAGTTCCAGATAGTTCGCATCCAGGATGATGGTCTGGTTGCGTGTGCCGCGATGGTGCCGGCCTTGCGGCGCCAAACTGAATCCCAGCTTGACGTAGCGGTCGGTCGCCGCCTGCAGGTCGTTGACCCGAATGATGTAGTGGTCCAGGCCGGTGACTGAAGGAAGGGACATCGGTGTTCCTGTATGCGCTTTGAGAAGCACGCAGTCTGGCCGATGCGCCGGCGCGCTAGAACGATTGAATTCTCATGCCCATATCTGTTTTTTGATCGCCGGCCCCGGGGCCGCTGGCGGCATAACCAAATCACTCATGCGTATTCGTGGGGGATCGAGTGGATTGCGCGGGGTTCTGGTTCTTTCGGCGTGGGCTGTGCGCCGAAAGAAGGCGAAAAAAAACCGCCTCGGAAAGGCGGTTTGGGCGTTGATGCACGCACTTTCGAGGCGACCGGGAAGCCGCCAGCGCGCGGCGGCCTTCCCGGGCCTCATGCCTGGATGGGCTCAGTGCAGGATCTGGCTCAGGAAGAGCTTGGTCCGCTCGTTCTGCGGGTTATCGAAGAACGCGTCGGGATTGTTTTCTTCGATGATCTCGCCCTTGTCCATGAAGATCACGCGGTTGGCGACCTTGCGCGCGAAGCCCATTTCGTGCGTCACGCAAATCATGGTCATGCCGCTTTCCTGGGCCAGCGTCACCATTACGTCCAGCACTTCCTTCACCATTTCCGGATCCAGCGCGGACGTGGGCTCGTCGAACAGCATGACCTTGGGGTTCATGCACAAGGAACGCGCGATCGCCACGCGCTGCTGCTGGCCGCCCGACAGCTGGCCGGGAAACTTGCCGGCCTGGTCGGGGATGCGGACGCGCTCCAGGTACTTCATGGCGGTGGCTTCCGCCTTGGCGCGGGATTGCTTAAGCACCCACATCGGTCCCAGCGTCAGGTTTTCCAGCACCGTCAGGTGCGGGAACAGATTGAAGTGCTGGAACACCATGCCCACTTCGCGGCGGATCGTCTCGATGTGCTTGAGGTCGTTGGTGAGCTCCGTGCCGTCGACGATGATCTGGCCTTTCTGGTGCTCTTCCAGCCGGTTGATGCAGCGGATCATGGTGGACTTGCCCGAGCCCGAGGGCCCGCACACGACGATGCGTTCCCCCTGGGCGACTTCCAGATTGATGTTGCGCAAGACGTGGAACTGGCCGTACCACTTGTTCACGCCCTGCAGACGAATGATGGCATCAGACATGCCGGGTCTCCTTCAGGTTTACCGGGCGTGCCCGGTGGCCAGGCGCTGCTCGAGCGCGCGGCTGTATTTGGACATGGAATAGCAAAAGACGAAGTAGATCAGCGAGATAAAGAGGTAGGCCTCCACGCCGAAACCCCGCCATGCCGCGTCGGACAAGGCTGCCTTGGCCGCCAGCGTCAGGTCGAAAATGCCGATGATGACGACGAGCGAGGTGTCCTTGAACAGGGCGATGAAGATGCTGACCATCGGCGGAATCACGATCTTGAGCGCCTGCGGCAGAATGATCTTGCGCATCTGCTGCCAGTAGTTCAGGCCCAGCGAGTCCGCGCCTTCGTACTGTCCCTTGGGAATGGCCTGCAGGCCGCCGCGCACCGTTTCGGCGATATAGGCCGCCGCGAACATGATGATCGCGATCTGCGCGCGCAGGAGCTTGTCGATGGTGAAGCCTTCCGGCAGGAACAACGGCAGCATCACCGACGACATGAACAGCAGGCTGATGAGCGGCACGCCGCGGATCAGCTCGATGTACACGACACACAGCGCCTTGATGGCCGGCATTTTCGAACGCCGGCCCAGAGCCAGCAGTACGCCGAAGGGGAACGCGAAGGCGATGCCGAACGTGGCGAGGATCAGCGTGAGCGGCAGGCCGCCCCAGCGCGAATTTTCCACGTAGCTCAGGCCGAACACGCCGCCCCACATCAGCACCGCCACGGCCGCCAGGCCCAGCGTCCAGATGAGCGCGAGCTTGCCGTTCCAGAAGCGGCGCATGCCGCTGGCGACGATGACCGCAATCAGGATCAGCGTGGCGATCAGCGGCCGCCATTGCTCATCGAACGGATAGGTGCCGAACAGGATCAGCCGGTGCTTTTCGATGATGAAGGCCCAGCAGGCGCCGCCGCTTGCACGGCATTCCTGGGCGTTGGCCGCATCGAAGTTGGCCTTGATGAAGGCCCATTCGACCAGGGCGGGCGCCGCCATCAACAGGCACCATGCCAGCAGCACGGTGATCAGGATGTTCAGCGGCGACGAGAACAGCCTGGACCGCATCCAGGCCCATGCGCCGGTCTGGGCGGCGGGCGGCGGGAGCGGGGCGGCCAGGGTTTGCGTGGTGTTGCTCATGTCAACGCTCCACCAGCGCGATGCGCTTGTTGTACCAGTTCATGAATATCGAGATCGACAGGCTGACCGTGAGGTACGCGCCCATGATGATGAGAATGCCTTCGATGGCCTGGCCCGTCTGGTTCAGCGTGGTGTTCACTACCGACACGATATCCGGATAGCCAATGGCCACGGCCAACGAGCTGTTCTTGAGCAGGTTCAGGTACTGGCTGGTCATCGGCGGGATGATGACGCGCAGCGCCTGCGGCAGGATTACCAGGCGCAGCACCTTGGCGCGCGGCAGTCCCAGCGAGCCCGCGGCTTCCCACTGGCCGTTGCTGACCGCCTGGATGCCCGAGCGCACGACTTCGGCGATGAAGGCCGAGGTGTAGACGGTCAGGCCCAGGAACAGGGCGACGAACTCCGGCGTCAGGGTCAGGCCGCCGACGAAGTTGAAGCCCTTGAGGGCCGGCATGTCCAGGGTCAGCGATGCGCCGCCGGCCAGCCAGCCCAGCGCCGGCAGGGCGAGCAGCAGGCCGATGGCGGCGCGGCCCAGCGGAAACGGCTGCCCCGTGGCTTCCTGGCGCTTGGCGCCCCAGTGGCCCAGCAGGAGGATGGCCACGATGGCCAGACCCAGGCCGCCAAGCATCCAGTCCAGCGACGCGCCTTCCAGCCCCGGCACCTTCAGGCCGCGGTTGGAGATGAACACGCCCGGCAGCGGGTTGTGCGCCTGGCGCGGACCCGGCATGTTTTCGGTGATCAGCGCGTACCAGAAGAACAGCTGCAGCAGCAGGGGCACGTTGCGCATCACCTCGACGTACACCGAGGTGATCTTGGCGACCAGCCAGTTCTTGGACAGCCGGCCCACGCCGATGAACACGCCCAGGATGGTTGCGGCCACCAGGGCCAGCAGCCCCACGCGCAGCGTATTCAGCACGCCCGCGAAGATGGCGCGGCCATAAGTGTCCGCTGGCGTGTACGCAATGACGGACTCGCCGATGGCGAAGCCCGCCTCGCGGTTCAGAAAGCCGAAGCCCGTGGCGATATTGCGCAACGACAGGTTATGCAGCGTGTTGTGCACCAGGAACCAGACGCCGGCGCCGACGAGCGCCAGGGCCAGGGCCTGGTAGACCAGCGCACGCGTGGCCGGATCGTTCCACGAGACCCGGCGCGGCGGCCGCTGCATGGGGGATTGAGCGGTGGTGTGCTGGGCCACGGCTCAATCCGCCATCAGGGCTTTGACCGCCACCGCCAGGCGGTCCATGCCTTGCTCGATGATCTCGGTGGAGGTCGCGAACGAGAAGCGCACGTAGGGCGACAGGCCGTAGGAGCCGCCGTCGATTACCGCCACGCCGGCTTCGCGCAGGAAGAACAGGCTGACGTCCAGGTCGGTCTTCAGTTCGCCGGCGGGGCCCTTGCGGCCGATCAGGCCCTGGACGTTGGCGTATACGTAAAAGGCGCCGTCAGGCATGGCGCAGGAGATGCCGGGGATCTCGTTCAGGCGGCGCACGATCAGGTCGCGGCGGCCCTTGAAGATCTGGACCATTTCCGACACGCTGGATTGATCGCCTTCCAGGGCGGCCTGCGCGGCCGCTTGGGATATCGCGCTGGGGCACGAGGTGCTTTGCGACATGACCGTGCTCATGGCCTTGATCAGATCGGCGGGGCCGGCGCCGTAGCCCACGCGCCAGCCGGTCATGGCGTAGGACTTCGACATGCCGTTGACGATCAGCGTGCGCGGGATGAGCTGGGGCTCGACCTGCACGGGGGAGGCGTGCGCCTGGCCGCCATAGCAGAAGGGCGCATAGATTTCGTCGCTCAGGATCCAGACCTGCGGGTGGCGCAGCAGCACATCGGTCAGCGCGCGCAGTTCCTCGGCGCTGTAGACGGCGCCGCTGGGATTGCTGGGCGAATTCAGGATCAGCCAGCGCGTGCGCGGCGTGATGGCGGCTTCCAGCGTGGCCGCGTCCAGTTTGAAGCCCTGCGATTCGGGGCCCGTCACGACGACGGGCTTGCCTTCGTTGAGCAGCACCATGTCCGGATACGACACCCAGTACGGCGCGCAGACGATGACCTCGTCGCCCGGCTCCAGGCTGGCGGTCAGGGCGGCGGCGATGATCTGCTTGGCGCCCGCGCCGACGGCGATCTGGTCCATGCCGTAGCGCACGCCCAGTCCCTGTTCCAGGCTGTCGGCGATGGCGCGGCGCAGGCCGACCGTGCCGTTGGGGCTGGTGTAGCGGATGTCGCCGCCGGCGATGGCGTCCTGGCCGGCGCGCGCGATGTGGGCGGGCGTGGGCATGTCGGGCTCGCCCAGCGTGAAGTCCGCTATCTCGCGGCCCTGGCGGCGAAGTTCGTCCACGACGATCTTGGCGGCCATGCTGGGCGAGGGTTTGATCTGTTTGAGTCGGGCGTTGACGATGCTGTTCATGGTGTTGCTGCGTAAAGAAAGGCGAGGGCGTGCGGGGATTCCCCGCGCGCCGGAAAAAAAGAAAAGACTGCGGCCCCGGGTCTGGCGGGGCCGCGTGGGGCGGGCTTAGCGCACCGGCCAGCCGTACATCAGGCCGCCCTGGGTCCACAGCTTGTTCAGGCCGCGGTCGAGCTTGAGCGGGCTGTCCTTGCCCATGGCGCGGTCATAGCTTTCGCCGTAGTTGCCGACCTGCTTGATGATGTTGTAGGCCCACTTGTCGTCCAGGCCCAGGTTCTTGCCCATGCCCGGCGTCACGCCCAGGATGCGCTGGATGTTGGGGTTGGTGCTCTTGAGCATCTCGTCCACGTTCTTGGAAGTGATGCCGTATTCCTCGGCTTCCAGCATCGCGTTCAGCGACCAGCGCACGATGTTGAACCACTGTTCGTCGCCCTGGCGCACCATGGGGCCCAGCGGCTCCTTGGACAGGTTTTCGCTCAGGATTTCCCAGTCGTCCGGATTGGCCAGGCGCGTGCGCATGTTGGCGGCGGTGTTGGACTTGTCGTTGGTGTAGGCGTCGCAGCGGCCGGCCTCCAGCAGACGGAAGTTCTCGTCGTAGTTCTCCACCAGCACGGGCTTGAAGCTCAGGCCGCGGCTGCGGAAGTAGTCGGCCAGGTTCAGTTCGGTGGTGGTGCCGGGCTGCACGCAGATGGTGGCGCCGTCCAGTTCCTTCACGCTCTTGACGTTCATCGACTTCTTGACGATCAGGCCTTGGGCGTCATAGAAGTTCACGCCCACGCCGATCAGGCCCAGCGTGGTGTCGCGGGTCAGCGTCTGGGTGGTGTTGCGCGACAGCATGTCGATCTCGCCGGACTGCAGCGCGGTGAACTTGGCTTGGGCCGTCAGCACGTTGCCCTTGACCTTGGAGGCGTCGCCGAACATGGCGGCGGCGACGGCGCGGCACATATCCACGTCCAGGCCGGTCCATTCGCCCTTGCTGTCCAGCACCGAGAAGCCGGGAATGCCGGCAAAGCCGCATTGCAGGAAGCCCTTTTTCTTGACGGCGTCGAAGGTCACGCCGGCCTGTGCGCCGGAAGCGACGCACAGCAAGGTCGCCGCAATGGCGGAGCTCAGAAACTTACGCATGATGGAGAGTTCTCCTGGGGTCGAAAGTGCTTGAAAAAGCAGGGGTCGGAAACGGCCGGGCGTGCGGGGGCCGCCCCGGCATGTCGGAGATCGGCGTCGCGCATTCGGACGTCTAGGGAAAGGGAGTGGGGCGGGAGGCCGGCGGGGAACCGGTCAGGAGGCGCGCCGATGGATGCGCGTGGCGTAGCGGTGGAACGTACTGCGTAGGGAAAGTATCGGGCTCATCGGCGGTACAGGTACGGCGTGGATCTGGTGGCAGCGCGCGCCGAGCCGGAAAAAGAGGGCCGCGAATCGCGCTATCCAATAAGACGTATGATGGCAGCCGTCATACAAGTAGACAAGTAAGGGGATTCCCGTAATCCGCGCTACGGGAAGGGGTTTTGGAGGGCTTTACTCGGCTGCCGAGGTGGAGAGCAGCTTGCGGTAGCGCGCGATGCTGTCGCCCAGGTGACGGGCCATGGCGGCGCGCGCGGCGCCCGGATCGCGGCGCATGATGGCGGTCAGGATGGCTTCGTGTTCGCGCACGTTGCGGGTCTCGTAGGTTTCGAGTTCGTCGGGCGTTTTGCCGCCGTGCTTGATGTTCAGGTCCAGCATGACGTCGCGCACCGCGGCCTTCAGCAAGGCGGGAAAGTGCGGGTTGTTGGACGCCCGGGCGATCGCCAGGTGGAATTCATAGTCGGCCTTGACGGCGGCTTCCATGTCGCGCGTGGCGCGGTTGAAGGCGTCGAAGGCTTCAACGATGCCGCTCAGGTCGGCCGCGCTGCGGCGCTCCGCCGCCAGCCCACAGGCCTCGACTTCAAGGCCGGCGCGCAGTTCCATGATGTGCAGGGCCCAGCGCGGGTCCGTGGCCGGTTCGACCACGAAGTCGATGGGCTTTTCGCGGTCTTCGGTGACGAAGACGCCGATCCCGGGCTTGCTGACCAGGCGGCCGCTCAGGCGCATGGAGGCCACGGCTTCGCGAATGACGGTGCGGCTGACCTCGAATTCGTCGCACAGGGCATGTTCCGAAGGCAGCTTGTCGCCCGCGCGGTACTGGCGCGCATCCAGGCGCTTGGTCAGTTCCTCGATGACGTAATCGGTCAGGCGTGAGCGGGGAGGCCGGGCAGGAGTTTGCATTGTCTCTCTTATAGGGGGATGGCTGCGCGCGGGGCGGGCAGCCGCAAGTGTACGCGTTACGCTGCGCGCCCTCGGGTGTCCGGCCCGGGTCGGCAAGCCGGGCGCAAGCGTCCGGCCGCGGCAATGCAGCGACCCATATGACAACATATGGCAGCGAATCCGCCAACTTTTCTTTGCATCAAGAAGCAAAACGCCCTCCGGCGGAGGGCGTCACGGGTCTCGCGAGCGGAGATCTTATTCGGCGCCGGACTTCTTGATCAGTGCGTCCAGCATTTCCAGCTCTTCGCCAGTCAGGTCGGTGAGCGGAGCGCGCACGGGGCCTGCGTCGTGGCCGACCAGCTTGGCGCCGGCCTTGACGATGCTGACGGCGTAGCCGGCCTTGCGGTTGCGGATTTCCAGGTAGGGCAGGAAGAAGTCATCCAGCAGGCGGTTGGTGGTGTCGCTGTCGCCGGCGGCGATGGCGCGGTAGAACTCCATGGCCATCTTGGGCACGAAGTTGAAGACGGCCGACGAGTAGACGGGCACGCCCAGCGCGCGGTAGGCGGCGGCATAGACTTCGGCGGTGGGCAGGCCGCCCAGGTAAGAGAAGCGGTCGCCCAGCTTGCGGCGGATGCGGACCATGGCTTCGATGTCGCCGATGCCGTCCTTGAAACCGACCAGGTTGGGGCAGCGGTCAGCCAGGCGGGCCAGGCTGTCTGCGGACAGGCGGGACTGAGCGCGGTTGTAGACGATGACGCCGATGTTGACGGACTTGCAGACCTGCTCGACGTGGGCGGCGATGCCGTCCTGCGAGGCTTCGGTCAGGTAGTGGGGCAGCAGCAGCACGCCCTTGGCGCCCTGGCGCTCGGCTTCCTGGGCGTAGGCGATGGCGGTGCGGGTGGGGCCGCCGGCGCCGGCCAGGATCGGCACCTTGCCGGCGCAGGTCTGGACGGCGGTGCGGATGACGTCGGAGT
The DNA here is from genome assembly GCF_000236785.1 of Achromobacter arsenitoxydans SY8. Taxonomy (GTDB): domain Bacteria; phylum Pseudomonadota; class Gammaproteobacteria; order Burkholderiales; family Burkholderiaceae_B; genus Achromobacter; species Achromobacter arsenitoxydans. The sequence goes on from NZ_AGUF01000035.1 coordinate 48,508, forward strand.
ACTCCTGGGGCGCAAGCGAGAAGAACTCGCCGGTGCCGCCGGCGGCGAACAGGGCGGTGGCGCCGTAGGGGGCCAGCCATTCCAGGCGGGCCGCGTAGCTCTTGGCGTTGAAGTCGCCGTTCTGGTCGAAGTCCGTCACGGGGAAGGAAAGCAATCCTTCCGAAACGATGGCTTTCAGTTCCTGGGGAGTCGTCATGGCTGTCTTCCGAATAAAGAAGGGGTAAGGAGAAATTGCGGGGATGCCGCGTGATCGGGTGAGGCTGAATCAATGATGTATGTCATCGTACAACATACAAGATGAGTTCACAACACGCATTTCAACAAATAGTTGTCATATGACGATGCTGACTAAGATAGGGAATTCGGGAATTACCCTAGATTGAACTGGCGAACGCATCACGCTATTCTCCTGGCTCTATGTCGTACGACAACGTACAAGAATAACGACATCCTCATATCTCTAGGAGACAAGCTTGAAGGCATTCCCCCTGTTGCGCCGCCTGTCGGCAGTCCTGGCTGTTGCCGCCCTGGGCGCCGGCCCCGTCCACGCCGCCGACGATTGGCCGTCCGGCAAGGCCATTACGCTGATTGTTCCCTTTGCCGCTGGCGGCACGTCCGACATCCTTGGCCGTCTCATCGCCCAGGAACTGGGCACGACGCTCAAGCAGACTGTCGTGGTCGAAAACAAGGGCGGCGCGGGCGGCGTGCTGGGTGCGGACGCGGTGGCGCGGGCCAAGCCCGACGGTTACACCCTGCTGCTGGGCACCATCGCCACGCATGCGATCAATCCGTCGCTGCTGCCAAGCATCAATTACAACGCCGCCAAGGACTTCGCGCCCGTCATTCTGCTGGGCAGCATTTCCAACGTGCTGCTGGTCGGCGGGAACCAGCCTTACAAGACGGTGCAGGAAGTGGTGGCGGCCGCCAAGGCCAATCCCGACACCATCGCCTTCGGCTCGGCCGGGCAGGGCACGTCGCAACATCTGTCCGGAGAAGTCTTCAAGCAATTGACGGGCGCCCACCTGACGCACGTGCCATACCGCGGCAGCGCGCCGGCCATTCAGGACCTGATCGGCGGCCAGATTCCCAGCTCGTTCGAAACCGCGCTGGTCGCGCTGCCCTACGTGCAGAGCGGCAAGGTGCGCGCCCTGGCGGTCACGTCCGCCAAGCGCACCGCTGTACTGCCGGATGTGCCCACCATGCAGGAAGCGGGCGTCGCCGGTTTCGACGTGAGCAGCTGGCAGGCCATCTACGCCCCGGCCAACACGCCGCCCGCCGTCGTCGACAAGCTGAATAAAGCCATCGCCGCCATCGTGGCGAAGCCGGACGTCAGCACCAAGATGCAGGGCCTGGGCCTGGCCTACACGCCCAATTCGCCGGCGGAGTTCGCGTCGTTCCAGGCGGGCGAGCAGGCCAAGTGGGCCAAGATCATTGCCGATGGCAAGTTGAAGGCGCAGTAAGCGCAACCGTCCGTGGGTGCCGCCAACGCGGCCGGTCTGCGGACGATAAATGCTGCCAACGCGGTACGTGTACTGCCCCCGAAAGTTGGATGGGGCCCAACCTTTCGGGGGCACTTGCCAAAACAGATCAGCCAGTAGCCTATTCTTTGCGCTTAGCGTTCGCTCGCTGGCTAGTCTGGTCGGGATCGAAGACGAGCGCTTTAGCCAGAGAATCCAGCTCCTCTCCGTGATACAGGTCTAAGCACTTTAGAAAATCAAAGCGGACATCCTTGATTTCTGCCTCGGCTAACGGGTTGAAGTAGTTGCGCGCCAAATAGCGCTTGATCAGTGATTGGACCGCGGCAGGGTGCTGTTCCAAGTCGTAGTAAGTCCAATCGCGCAAAGCGCTGACCGAACTGCCAATGTCCTTTCCTGCATCGAGCGAAGACTGATAGGCGTTGGTAAGGCATGTTGCCAACACCATATCCTTGTAGTTCTGGGCGTAGGTGCGTTTATAGGCTTCTGGGGGGGTTGATTCGGCGCGTTGCGCGTACCCCCAGGGCGCTACCGAAGCGATGGCGATGGACAAGAAGAGCGTACCCTGCACGAAACTTGGTCTTCCCATTGCGCTGTCCTTTAAGTCGCCTTACGTCGAAGGGGCGGTGCTGGATAAAGACTAATGGCTGAGACATGGAAAAGCTGTAGGCGTTGTCTGATAGCGTGCGGAATTATTGTTGGTTTTTGTGGGGCATATTTGCGGCGGCCGCGAGCCAACCTGCGCCGGATGCGTCCGGGCAGGTCTTCGAGCACTTCTATTTCAGTCTGCAGGCGGCGGTTGCCGGCCTGGGTGTGGCGATCGGGCCGTGGCAACTGGTGCGCGACGACCTGAACAGCGGCGTGCTGGCCGCGCCGATGGGCTTTGTCGAGGACGGATCCCGCTATTGCCTGTTGTCGCCGCAGCCTTTGCAGCCGGGCAGCCCGCAGGCCGATCTGCTGGAGTGGCTGCGGGCGGCGTCGTAGGGACGCCGCCCGCGCGCAGCGATCAGGCGTTGGCCAGCTTGCCGTCCACCATGCGGGTCAGGCCCAGCGGATTGGCGCGCTTGACGCCGTCAGGCAGCAGGGCGTCGGGCAGGTCCTGATAGCAGACCGGGCGCAGGAAGCGGCGGATGGCGGTGGCGCCGACCGACGTGGAGGCCGGGTTGGAGGTGGCCGGGAACGGGCCGCCGTGCACCATGGCGTGGCTGACTTCCACGCCAGTGGGGTAGCCGTTGGCCAGAATGCGGCCGGCCTTGCGTTCCAGCACCGGCAGCAGGGCGCGCGCGGCGTCCACATCGGCGTCGTCGACGAACAGCGTGGCGGTCAGCTGGCCTTCCAGGTGTTCGGCCACGGCCTGCACTTGCGCCGCGTCCTTGCACGCCACGACCAGCGACGCCGGGCCGAAGACCTCGGCTTCCAGTTCGTGCGAAGCCAGGAATTCCGTGGCGCTGGCGCCGAACACCACCGCGCCCGCCGCGTTGCAGGCCGGATTGGAGGATTCGCCGCGGCCCACGGTGGAGACGCTGGCGTGGCGAGCCAAAGCGTCCGCGCCTTGCTCGTAGGCCGAGAAAATGCCCGGCGTCAGCATGGTGGCCGCGCCCTTGGCCTTGACCGCTTCGGCGGCCGCCTGGCGGAACCGGTCCAGCGCGGGGCCTTCTATGCCGATAACCAAGCCGGGGTTGGTGCAGAACTGGCCCACGCCCATTGTCAGCGAATCCACGAAACCCTTGGCGATGGATTCGGCGCGGGCTTCCAGGGCGGCGGGCAGCAGAAAGACGGGGTTGATGCTGGACATCTCCGCGTACACGGGAATCGGCACCGGGCGGGCATTGGCGGCGGCGACCAGCGCCAGGCCGCCACGGCGCGAGCCGGTGAAGCCGATGGCGGTGATGGCCGGATGGGTGGCCAGCGCCGTGCCGATTTCATTGCCCGCGCCGAACAGCAGCGAGAACGTGCCTTCGGGCAGGCCGTGCTTGGCGACCGCCTGCTGGATCGCGCGGCCGACCATCTCGGACGTGCCGGGGTGGGCATTGTGCGCCTTGACGACGACGGGGCAACCGGCGGCCAGCGCCGACGCGGTGTCGCCGCCCGCGACCGAGAAGGCCAGCGGGAAATTGCTGGCGCCGAACACGGCGACCGGACCCAGCGGCACGTTGGCCAGGCGCAGGTCCGCGCGCGGCAGCGGCTGGCGCTCTGGCTGGGCCGGATCAATGGTGGCATCCAGGAAGTAGCCGTCGCGCACCACGCGGGCGAACAGACGCAGTTGGCCGACGGTGCGGCCGCGTTCGCCCTGCAGGCGGGCCAGCGGCAGGCCGGTTTCGGCGTGCGCGCGCTCGATCAGCGCGTCGCCCAGGGCCAGGATGCCCTCGGCGATGCTTTCCAGGAATTGCGCGCGCGTTTCCAGCAGCGCGGCGCGGTAGGGGTCGAACGCGGCCTGGGCCAGTTCGGCCGCGCGCGCCACGTCGGCGGTCGAGCCGGCGGGGTAGGCGGGTTCCAGGCGTTCGCCCGTGGCGGGATTGATGGCGTGCTGGGCAGCGCCCGCGCCCAGCAGGGCGGTCGAGCCGATCAACATCTGGCCGGTGAGGTTCATGGTCATCTCCAATAAATTCGCGTCCGGTCCGATGGCGCGTTTGCGCCAGGTCGGTCCCGGGAAAAAAATGCCCCCGGATCGGGGGCAGGCAATGCGTGCCGGCGGTGCTTACTGGGCGCCGGACTTCTTGATCAGCGCGCCGAGCATTTCCAGCTCTTCGCCAGTCAGGTCGGTGAGCGGAGCGCGCACGGGGCCTGCGTCGTGGCCGACCAGCTTGGCGCCGGCCTTGACGATGCTGACGGCGTAGCCGGCCTTGCGATTGCGGATTTCCAGGTAGGGCAGGAAGAAATCGTCCAGCAGGCGGTTGGTGGTGTCGCTGTCGCCGGCGGCGATGGCGCGGTAGAACTCCATGGCCATCTTGGGCACGAAGTTGAAGACGGCCGACGAGTAGACGGGCACGCCCAGCGCGCGGTAGGCGGCGGCATAGACTTCGGCGGTGGGCAGGCCGCCCAGGTAAGAGAAGCGGTCGCCCAGCTTGCGGCGGATGCGGACCATGGCTTCGATGTCGCCGATACCGTCCTTGAAGCCGACCAGGTTGGGGCAGCGGTCAGCCAGGCGGGCCAGGCTGTCTGCGGACAGGCGGGACTGAGCGCGGTTGTAGACGATGACGCCGATGTTGACGGACTTGCAGACCTGCTCGACGTGGGCGGCGATGCCGTCCTGCGAGGCTTCAGTCAGGTAGTGGGGCAGCAGCAGCACGCCCTTGGCGCCCTGGCGCTCGGCTTCCTGGGCGTAGGCGATGGCGGTGCGGGTGGGGCCGCCGGCGCCGGCCAGGATCGGCACCTTGCCGGCGCAGGTCTGGACGGCGGTGCGGATGACGTCGGAATACTCTTGGGGCGCGAGCGAGAAGAACTCGCCGGTGCCGCCGGCGGCGAACAGGGCAGTGGCGCCGTAGGGGGCCAGCCATTCCAGGCGGGCCGCGTAGCTCTTGGCGTTGAAGTCGCCGTTCTGGTCGAAGTCCGTCACGGGGAAGGACAGCAATCCTTCCGAAACGATGCTCTTGAGTTCCTGCGGAGTCGTCATGTCGCGCTCATCCCTAAATGGCCGTCGCAGGCGGAGAAATGCGCTGCGGACGGGATGCGGTGGTGTAAAAGGTAGGTCATCGTACAACATGATTTTCCAGGTTTCAATACTCGCGCCCCTATGATTCAACGTGTTTACAAGGGGAAACCCGAAATTCCTTTCTGATGGCTTTCAGCGATATTCTCTTGGTTGTACGATAACGTACCGGACGCGCGCAGGGTGGCGTCCATCAGGCAAAAGGATTCTTCATGCAGGTTGCGGCAGAGCAGGCGCCAGTGCTTATCAAGATTCACCCCCAGGACAACGTGGCCATCGTCGCCAACGACGGCGGGCTGCCCGCGGGCACCGTCCTGCCCGACGGCTTGACGCTGGTGGACGCGGTGCCGCAGGGGCACAAGGTCGCGCTGACGGACCTGGCCGAAGGCGAATCGGTCGTGCGCTACAACGTGGTGGTCGGCTACGCCGCCAAGGCGCTGCCGCGCGGCAGCTGGATCAACGAACGCGTCACCACCATGCCGGCGGCGCGCACGCTGGAGGACCTGCCGGTGTCGACCCGCGTCGCGCCGTTGCCGCCTTTGGAAGGCTATACGTTCCAGGGCTACCGCAATGCCGACGGCACGGTCGGCACGCGCAACATCCTGGCCATCAGCACCACCGTGCAGTGCGTACAGGGCGTGGTCGAACACGCGGTCGCGCGCATCCGCCGCGAATTGCTGCCGCTGTACCCCAACGTCGACGACGTGGTCGGCATCGAACACACCTATGGCTGCGGGGTCGCCATCGACGCGCCCGGCGCGGCCATTCCCATCCGCACGCTGCACAACATTGCCCGCAATCCGAACTTCGGCGGCACGTCCATGGTGGTCAGCCTGGGCTGCGAAAAGCTGCAGCCCGAACGCCTGCTGGCCCCCAACGCCATTCCCATCCGGGCGGGCGAGGGCATGGGCGCCGCGGACGGCGTGGACACCATCGTTCTGCAGGACGAAGAAAACATCGGCTTCGAGTCGATGATTGAACTGATCATGCGCACGGCCGAGCGCCACCTGCAGAAGCTGAATGCCCGCAAGCGCGAAACCTGTCCCGTGTCCGACCTGACCGTGGGCGTGCAGTGCGGCGGCAGCGATGCGTTTTCCGGCGTCACCGCCAATCCCGCCGTGGGCTTCGCCACCGACCTGCTGGTGCGCGCAGGCGGCACCGTGATGTTCTCCGAGAACACCGAAGTGCGCGACGGCATCGACCAGCTCACCGCGCGCGCGGAAACGCCCGAAGTGGCGGACGCGCTGATCCGCGAAATGGCCTGGTACGACGCCTACCTGCAGCGCGGCATGGCCGACCGCAGCGCCAATACCAGCCCCGGCAACAAGAAGGGCGGCCTGTCGAACATCGTGGAAAAGGCGATGGGGTCGATTGTGAAGTCGGGTTCGTCGCCGATCCACGGCGTGCTGTCGCCGGGCGACCGCCTCACGCGCAAAGGCCTGATCTTCGCCGCCACGCCTGCCAGCGACTTCATCTGCGGCACGCTGCAGCTGGCCGCGGGCATGAACCTGCACATCTTCACTACCGGCCGCGGCACGCCCTACGGGCTGGCCCAGGTGCCGGTCATCAAGGTCGCCACGCGGTCAGCCCTGGCGCGGCGCTGGCATGACCTGATGGACGTGGACGCCGGCGTGATCGCCACCGGCCAGGCCTCGATCGAGGAAGTGGGCTGGCAGTTGTTCCGCCTGATGCTGGACGTGGCCAGCGGCAAGGAGCAGACCTGTGCGGAAAAGCTCAAGCTGCACAACGCCCTGGCGCTGTTCAACCCAGGTCCCGTGACCTGACGGACGCCAGCGTCATTCCGTAGCGCCATCGAAAAGAACACCACAGAGAGGAGACAGCCGATGGAGAATGACCCCCAAGTCCAAGCCGGCCGGCGCCGGCTGCTGGGCGCCGCGCTTGCCCTGGGACCCGCCAGCCTGGTGCAGGCGCAGTCCTTCAGTTTCACCCCGCAGCAACGCTATCCAGATCCCTCGGTCCGCATCCTGGACCCGGAGTTCGCCAAGTACCGCATTTACAGCAGCAGCGTCGAACAGCTGGCTACGGGCTTTCGCTGGCTGGAAGGGCCGGTGTGGTTCGGCGACGGACGCTATCTGCTGGTGTCGGACATTCCCAACGACCGCATCCTGCGCTGGGACGAAACCACCGGCGCGATCAGCGTGTTCCGCCATCCGGCCAACTTCAGCAACGGCCTGGCGCGCGACCGCCAGGGCCGGCTGCTGACGTGCGAGCACCTGACGCGGCGCGTCACGCGCACCGAATACGACGGCAGCATCACCGTGCTGGCTGACCGCTACGACGGCAAACGCTTCAACTCGCCCAACGACATCGTGTGCCAGCGCAATGGCGCTATCTGGTTCACCGATCCGCCGTTCGGCATCGGCGGGCACTGGGAAGGCGACAAAGCCACGCCCGAGCTGCCGCATTCCGTCTACCGGATTGATCCGGGATCGGGCCGCGTCACGCTGGCCCTGGGCGACCTGGCCGGACCCAACGGCCTGTGCTTTTCGCCGGACGAAAAGGTGCTCTACGTGGTCGAGTCGCGCCACCAGCCCAACCGCGTGGTCTGGGCTTTTGACGTAGGCGCGGACGGCGCCCTGAGCGGCAAGCGCCTGCATATCGACGCGAAGGGGCCCGGCGCCATCGACGGCATCAAGTGCGACGAGGCCGGCAACCTCTGGTGCGGCTGGGGCAGCAACGGCTCGCCGGACGCCAAGCCGGAAGAGCTGGACGGCGTCATGGTCTTCAACCCCGCCGGCAAGCCCATCGGCCATATCCGCCTGCCGGAACGCTGCGCCAACCTGTGCTTCGGCGGCGCCAAGCGCAACCGCCTGTTCATGGCCAGCAGCCATTCACTCTATGCCCTGTACGTGGAGACCCGCGGCGCGGCATAGGAATCCCGCCGCGGCCTCACCAGGCCGCGGACAAATCAGCACACATACCAAACAGTGTGGAGACAGCATGAACCCGAGCAAGAGACAGTTCCTGGGCAGCGCCGCGGCGCTTTGCCTGACGCCCCTGGTGCCGGCCTGGGCCCAATCGTCGGAATGGCCGACGCGGCCCGTGCGCATCGTCGTGCCTTACCCGCCCGGCGGCTCGTCGGACATCATTGCCCGCATCCTGGCGCCCCGGCTGGCAGAGGTGCTCAAGCAGACGGTGGTAGTCGAGAACAAGCCCGGCGCCAACGGCAACCTGGGCGCCGGCATCGTGGTGCAGTCGGCGCAGGAAGGCCACAGCGTGCTGTTGTGCGACGTGGGCGCGCTGGCGATCAGCCCGTCCGTCTACACCAAGCTGAGTTTTGATCCGTCCAAGGACCTGCGCGCCGTCGGCATGCTGGCCTATTCGCCGCACGTGCTGGCCGTGCATCCGGACGTCCCGGCCAAGACCGTGCAGGACCTGGTGGCGCTGTCCAAGAAGCAGCGCCTGAACTTCGCGGTGACCGCGATCGGCAGCGCGCCGCACCTGGCCGCCGTGGCGGTGCAGCAGGCCACCGGCGCCCAGTGGGAGTACGTGCCGTACAAGGGCGGCTCGCAGGCGGTCACGGACACGATCGGCGGGCAGACGCAGATCATCATGAACGGTCTGCTGGCCACGCTGCCCCACATCAAGGCCGGCAAGCTGCGGCCCATCGCCATCTCGAAGAAAGAGCGCATGACGCTGGTGCCGGACATTCCCACGATCTCCGAGCAGGGCGTGTCCGGCTTTGAATCGGGCACGTGGCAGGGCGTGATGGCGCCCGCCAACATGACCGACCCGGTGGCGGCGCGCCTGGCCACGCTGATGGCGCAGATCGTCACCCAGCCGGACGTCGCCGCGCAATTGAACGAGCAGGGCGCCGAGATCGTCACCAAGAACTCGGCCGAACTGTCCCAGTTCTTCAACAGCGAGCGCGCGCGCTGGGCCAAGGTCGTGGCCAGCGCCGACATCCGCCTGGACTGACCCCGGCCAAGGCCCCCGCCTTGCGCGGGGGCCGTCGACAGGCGCACACTGGGAACGGCTGCGGCCCGCCCGGGCCGGCCCGACCCCGGTGGGAGCCTGTCGATGAAATCCATGATTGCCGTGGCGGCGCTGTCAGCCTTGCTGGCTAGCGGCGCCGTGCTGGCGCGAGACCCGCTGCCCACCGTCCCGCAGCCGCCCCAATCGGCCCGCACGCTGCCGGATACCTGCCTGGGCACCGATTGCCCGCGCACAGTGGATCCGGGCAAGATCAATCGCGATTGCCTGGGCACGTCGTGTCCGGGATCGCGCTATCCATCCCAGACCCCCGCAAGACCGCAGGACCAGCCGGGCCTGAAAGGCGCGCCTAAATCATGGCTGCCCCCGATCCCGCCCCGCCCGGGCCAGCCGCCCGTGGGCCCGCTGACGCCGGCGCCGGCGCTGCCTAGGTAGGCGTGCAAGCGCCGTGAGGGTAAGACAAACCGGAAAATAAACCGGCAAAAATTCCCCCGATTTAAACCGCCAGACTGACCCAGGTCGTCTTCAGATCCGAATACTTATCCAGCGCGTGCAGCGACTTGTCGCGCCCAAAACCCGACTGCTTGACGCCGCCGAACGGCACGGAAATGTCGCCGTCGGCGTAGCAATTGACCCAGACCAGGCCGGCGCGCAGCCGGCGCGACAGGCGGTGGGCGCGCGACAGGTTCGCGGTCCAGAGGCCGGCGCCCAGCCCGTAGACCGAATCGTTGGCCAGGCGGATCGCATCGTCTTCCGTGCTGAAGCGCTGGGCCGCCAGCACCGGGCCGAAGATTTCCTCGCGCACCAGCGAACTGTCCTGGCTCGCGCAGTCGAAGATCGTGGGTTCGATGTAGTAGCCGCCGGTGGCGCCTCGGGCCTGGCCGCCGCCCAGCCGCAGGCTTGCGCCTTCGGCCTTGCCGGCGGCGATACGGTCCAGCACGCCGCGCATCTGGCGCTCGTCCACCATGGCGCCCATGGCGGTGGCGGGGTCCAGCGGATCGCCGGGCTGCAGGGTGGCGGCGCAGGCCGCCACCGTGTCCATGAAGGCGTCGTAGATGCCGTCCTGCACGTACAGGCGCGAACCGGCGATGCAGACTTCGCCCTGGTTGGAGAAGATGGCCAGCGCGGCCGCCTGGGCGGCGCGGTCCAGGTCGGGGCAATCGTCGAAGACGATATGCGGCGACTTGCCGCCGCATTCCAGCCAGACGCGCTTCAGGTTCGATTGGCCTGAATATTCCATGAAGCGCTTGCCGGTGGCGGTGGAGCCGGTGAAGGCGATGCAATCGACGTCGGGATGCAATCCCAGCGCCTGGCCCGCGACCGCGCCCAGGCCGGGCACCACATTGAACACGCCGGGCGGAATGCCGGCTTGCTCGGCCAGCGCGGCCAGCCGGATGGCCGACAGCGAGGCCTGCTCGGCCGGCTTGAGGATCACGCTGTTGCCCGCGGCCAGCGCCGGGGCGACCTTCCAGGCCGCCATCATCAGCGGATAGTTCCACGGCACCACCGCGGCGACCACGCCAAGGGCTTCTCGCGTAATCGTGGCCAGGGCGTCCGGGCCGGTGGGCGCGATCTCGTCGTAGATCTTGTCGATCGCCTCGGCGTACCAGGCATAGCAGCGGGCGGTTTCCGGCAGGTCGAAGGCCAGCGCGTCGCGGATCGGCTTGCCCATGTCCAGCGTTTCCAGCAGGGCCAGCTCGTCCTGGTGCGTCTCGATCAAGGCGGCCAGGCGCAGCAGGCGTTCCTTGCGCTGGCGTGGCGCCAGCCCGCTCCAGACGCCGGCTTCAAAGGCGCGGCGGGCGGCCGCCACCGCGCGGTCCACGTCGGCGGGCCCGCAGGCGGCCACGTCGGCCAGCTTGCGGCCGTCGATGGGACTGGCGGCGGGGAAGGTTGAGCCGTCGGCGGCGTCGCAGTACGCGCCGTCGATGTAGGCCTGCCCGCGGATGGCCAGGGTTGCGGCGCGGTCGCGCCACCAGGCGGCGTCGCGGGCGCTCATGCGCGGGCCTGCGTGTCGTTGGCGCGTGCGACCATGGCGTCCAGGAGCACGTTGCAGCCGGCTTCCAGGTCGGCGGGCTTGGCGTCCTCGATCTCGTTGTGGCTGACGCCGTCCTTGCAGGGCACGAAGATCATGGCGGTGGGCGTGACGCTGGCCATGTAGACGGCGTCGTGGCCGGCGCCCGTCACGATGTCCATCGCGGCCAGGCCGCGGCGGGCCGCGCCGTCGCGCACCTTGCCCACCAGGTCCAGGTCGAAGGGCGTGGGCGGGAAGTACTGCACCTGCTTGACGTCCACCGTCACGCCGTGGCGTTCGGCGACGTCGGCGCAGGCGGCCAGCCAGCGCTCGTCCATGGCGGCCAGCGTGGCTTCGTCCTCGTGCCGCAGGTCCACCGTGAAGCGCACCTGACCCGGAATGACGTTGCGCGAGCCCGGATGGGCGTGGATTTCGCCCACCGTGCCGCGCCCGTTGGGCTGGTTGTCGTTGGCGATGCCGACCACGGCCTGCAGCAGGAAGCTGGACGCGTACAGCGCATCGCGGCGGATCGGCATCGGGGTCGGGCCGGCGTGCATTTCCATGCCGGTCACGGACACGTCATACCAGCGCACGCCCAGCGAGCCCGTCACCACCCCGACCACTTTTTCCTCGTGCTCCAGGATCGGCCCCTGCTCGATGTGGGCCTCGAAATACGCGCCCACCGGCCGGCCCCCAACCGGATCCGACCCGGCGTAGCCGATGGCGGCCAGCTCGTCGGCCACCGACTTGCCGTCGTGGTCGCGCGCGGCCAGCGCCACTTCCAGCGGGAACTTGCCCGCGAAGACGCCCGAACCCATCATCACGGGCAGAAAGCGCGACCCTTCCTCGTTGGTCCAGATGGCGACCTCCAGCGGGGCCTCCGTGACGACGCCGTGGTCGTTCAGGCTGCGCATGACTTCCAGCCCCGCCAGCACGCCGTAGCAGCCGTCGAACTTGCCGCCGGTGGGCTGGGTGTCGATATGGCTGCCGGTCATGACCGGCGGCAGATCGTTGTTGCGGCCGGCGCGGCGGGCAAAGATGTTGCCCACCTGGTCCACGCGCAGCGTCATGCCGGCTTCGCGCATCCAGCCCGTGACCAGGTCGCGGCCCTGGCCGTCCAGCGCCGTCAGCGCCAGCCGGCAATTGCCGCCCTTGGGCGTGGCGCCGATCCGGGCCAGGTCCATCAGCGACTGCCATAGCCGCTGTCCATTGATAGAAATCGTCGTCATGTCAAAAGGTCCGTGTGTTCATTGGCCCGAGCGGGCGATGCGAGCCTGCGCGGCCTCGCGGATCCCCATCAGGGTTTCGCCAGGCGCGATGCCGTTGGCGTCGTAGCGGATTTCCAGCAGCGCGGGCAGGTTTTCGCGTTCGGCGAAAGCCAGGGCGCGCTCAAAGGCGGGGCCGAAGTCGGCAGTGGTTTCGACCGCCTCGCCGTAGCCGCCGTAGCCGCGGATGATCTGCGTGAAATCGGGGTTTTCGAAGCCCAGCGCGATGGCGCGGGCGGGGAACTCGCGTTCCTGGTGGGCGCGGATCGTGCCCCAGATGCCGTTGTTGAAGACCAGCACGACCACGCCCAGGCGGTACTGCATGGCCACGCCGAGTTCCTGCATGTTCATCTGGAAGCAGCCGTCGCCCGCATAGCAGACGGCAGCGCGCTTGCGGTCTTCGAGCTTGGCCGAGATGGCGGCGGGCAGGCCGTAGCCCATCGAGCCGACGGTGGGCGTGAGGCTGGTGCCCGGGCCCGTGTAGCGGCGGTAGCGATGCGGGTACAGCGCATAGTTGCCCGCGCCCACGGTGACGCAGGCGTCGGCCGGCAAGTGCGCGTCCACATAGGCGGCTGCGGCGTCCAGGCTCATGGGGCCGGGCGAGGGCAGCGGCGCCAGGCTGTCGACCAGCTCCTGGTGCGCGGCGCGCACCTTGTCGCCGCGCGGCGCGCCATGTCCAGGCTTGATGTCCGCCACGGCGGCTGCGAAGCTGGCCACGTCGGCCACGATGGCCTGCGTTGGCGAAAACACGCGGCCCAGCTCGGCGGCGTCCGGGTATACATGGATCAGTTTCTGGCGCGGCAGCGGGCTTTCGATGAGGGTGTAGCCCTCGGTGGTGGCCTCGCCCAGGCGCGTGCCCACGGCCAGCACCAGGTCGGCGTCGCGCAGGCGCTGGCGCAGCGCGGGTGTCATGGCCCAGCCGACGTGCCCGGCGGCGTTTGGATGGCGCTGGTCGAAGCATTCCAGGCGGCGCCAGGCCGTGCCCACGGGCAGCTCGAAACGCTCGGCGAAGCCGGCGATCTGGGCGATGGCTTCCTGGCGCCAGCCGTTGCCGCCCAGCAGCAGGAAGGGGCGTTCGGCGGCGTCCAGCAGCTCGGTCATGCGCGCCAGGTCGGCGGCGCCCGGATGGCTGTGCACGCGCGGATAGCGCGGCAGGTCCGCCACGCGGGCGCGGCCCCACAGCGTGTCTTCCGGCAGCGCCAGCACCACGGGGCCGGGCCGGCCGCTGGTGGCCACGGCAAAGGCGCGCGAGATGAATTCGGGGATGCGGTCGGTGCGGTCGATCTGGGCGACCCACTTGGCCATCTGGCCGAACATCCGGCGGTAGTCGATCTCCTGGAAGGCCTCGCGCTCCATGAAGTCGTTGCCGACCTGACCCACGAACAGGATCATGGGCGTGGAATCCTGGAACGCGGTGTGCACGCCGATGCTGGCGTTGGTGGCGCCCGGGCCGCGCGTGACGAAGCAGATGCCGGGTTCGCCGGTCAATTTGCCATAGGCCTCGGCCATATACGCCGCGCCGCTTTCCTGGCGGCAAACGATAGGCTCGATCGCGTCGGTGTGCTCGTTCAGCGCGTCGATGCAGGGCAGATAGCTTTCGCCGGGAATCATGAAGACGCGGCGTGCGCCATGAATGCGCAGCTGCTGCATCAGGATCTGACCGCCGTTGCGTTCGGGTTGTGCTGCTGACGTCATGCGGAGTCTCCTTGTTGCGGGGCGGCCTGCGCGCGGCGCTCGGCGGCCCATTGTTCGAATTGGCGGTGGCGCGCCAGCAGGCGGCGCGCGGTGTTGTAGACGGGCGGGTCGATGCGCTCGGCGTCCTGGCGGCCGGCGCGCTGCGCTTCGAAGCGCGCCACGCAATCCAGTGCGGTGGACACGTCGGCGGGCGCGGGGGTGAACACGGCGTGGATCACGGGGATCTGCTCGGCCACCGTGGCGCACTTGGACTTCAGGCCGATCCGTCGCGCCCAGCGCACGTCGGCCTCCAGCGCGGGCAGGTCGCGGTAGTTGTAGGGGCAGTCGATCGGCACGCAGCCGGCCGCCGTGCAGTCCACCAGGAAGCGGGCGCGCAGGTGGTGCAGTTCAATGCCGTCCTTGCCGCGCTCGGCGCCCAGGCTGGCCGTCAGGTCTTCCGCCGCCAGCAGGCAGGCCGACACCCGCGGGCTGGCGGTCAGGATGTCGTAGGCGCGGTGCACGCCCAGGGCCGACTCCAGCGTGGGCACGATCTCGGTGCCGCCGGCGGGCAGGCCCAGTTCGGCTTCGAGCGCGGTGATGGCCTGGTCCAATGCGGCAATCTGCGCGGCGCTTTCCGCATGCGGCAGGAACACGGCGTCGGGCGCGCCGGGCATCACGCCGCGCAGATCCGCCAGGCCGTCTTCCTCCAGCTTGTTGATACGCACCGCCGCCACCACGCCGCGGGCGCGGCAGTCGGCGAACAGCGCGGCGATGCGCGGGCGGGCGGCCGGCCGCTCGGCCGGCGCGGTGAACTCTTCAAGATCGGCCACCAAGGCGTCGGCGCCGCTGGCCAGGCCGGCAGCCTGGGCCTCGACGTCCATGCCGGGCACGAACATCCAGCTGCGGCGCAGGGCCGCGGGACGGCGCAAATAGGGAACAGAGCTCATTGCACGTGCCTCGGCAGGAACAGGACAAGTTCAGGAACAAAGGTCAGCAGCAGCATCACCGCCGTCATGGCCAGCATCATCCAGGACAGCGGGCGCAGCGTCTGCATCATGTTGATGCCGCCGATCTTGCACGCCGCCATCAGGTCTACGCCCACGGGCGGGGTGTTGGCGCCGATCGCCATGTTGATCGACAGCAGAATGCCGAAATGGACCGGATCAATGTTGTAGTGGGCCAGCACCGGCATCACGACGGGGGCCACGATGATGATGACCGGGATCGCCTCCATGAAGGTGCCCAGCAGCAACAGCACCACGGTCAGCACCAGCAGCACGGCGATCTTGCTGTCGGTCCATTCGACCAGCAGCGTGGACAGCGCCTGCGGCACCTGTTCGGCCACCAGCACCCAGGCGAACAGGCCCGACGCGCCGATGAGCAGCAGGATGGACGCGCTGCTTTCTCCGGTGGATTTCAGGTTGTCCCACAGCGAGCGCAGGCTCAGCGTGCGGTACCAGAAGAAACCGATCAGCAGCGCGTAGAGGATTGCGCTGGAGGCGGCTTCGGTGGCGGTAAAGATGCCGAAGCGGATGCCGCCAATGATCAGCACGGGCACCATCAGCGCGGGCAGGGCGTCTACCGCCGCGGCGCGCAGCTCGCCCCAGGTGAACGGCTGGCCGCCTGCCCAGTTGTGCTTGCGCGATTGCCAGATGGCCACGCCGATCAGCGACAGCCCCAGCAGGATGCCCGGAATGATGCCGGCCATGAACAGCTTGCCCACCGACGTGTCGGTGATGGTGCCGTACACGATCAGCACGATGCTGGGCGGGATGATGGTGGACGTGGCGCCCGCGCTGCCCACCAGGGCGCAGGAAAAGCCCTTGTCGTAGCCGCTGCGCGCCATGGCGGGCAGCAGCAGGCTGCCGATCGCGACGACGTCGGCCACGCCGGACCCGGACAGCGCGCCGAACATCAGGCAGGCCAGCACCGCGACGACGGCCAGGCCGCCCTTGATGTCGCCCACGATGGCGGCGCACAGCCGCACGATGCGCTGGGTCAGCCCGGCGCCGTTCATCAGCTGGGCCGCCAGGATGAAGAGCGGAATCGCCAGCAGCGTGAAGCTGTCCAGCCCCACCACATACTGCTGCGCCGCCACCATCAGCGGCGCGGAATCGTAGACCGCCAGATAGGCCAGGCACGACAGCACCAGGCCGAACGCGATGGGCATGTCGATCAGCACCGTGATCGTAAACACGCCCATCAGAAAGAGAGCACCCGAAGACATCGTTATTCCTTTACGGCGGGGGCGGGTGAAAACAGCTGCGCAAGGTGCACCACCACGGTGATCGCGCAGGCGAACGGCAGCGCCAGGTAGACGGTTCCGGCGGATACGTCCAACGCGGGCAGGGTCTGGTCCATCGTCAGCTCGGCAAGCTGCCAGCCGGCGTAGCCCAGGGCGGCCAGACCTACGATGATCAGCACCTGGTTCACGCGCTCGAACGCATTGAGCACGCGCGGATTGCGCACCACGAAGGGCAGCAGGCCGGCCATCAGGTGCGATCGCTCGAAGCTGCAGACGACTCCGCCGATGAAGGCGGACCACACCAGCACCAGGCGGGGCAGCTCCTCGGCCCAATGCGGCGTCGTGTGGGTGACGAAGCGGGAAAACACCACATAGGTGATCAGGATCGCCAGCAAGGCCACCGCCAGGGCGGCGAAGGCCTTGCTGATGCCCGACAGGATGGCGGACAGTCGGATGAGCATTACTTGGCCTCGCGGTACTTCTGCACCAGCGCCATCAGTTCGGGGCCGTAGGTGACCGAGTAGGTCTTCCAGACGGGCTCGACGGCGGCGGCGAAGGCGGTCTTGTCGACCTCGTTGACCTGCATGCCCTTGTCCTTGAGCTGGGCGACGAACTGCTGGTCGCTGTCGCTGATCATCTTGCGCTGGGCGTCGCGCCACTTGTCGGCGGCCGCCTGCACGACCTTCTTGTCGTCGGCGGAAATGCGGTTCCACACCGGCTTGGAAATGATCAGGCTGGCGGGACCCCAGACGTGGCCGGTCAGCGACAGGTACTTCTGCACTTCAAAGAACGACGAGGTGTAGATGATCGACAGCGGATTTTCCTGCGCGTCGAACACCTTCTGCTGCAGGGCGGAGTACAGCTCGCCGAAGGCCAGCGGGGCCGGGTTGGCGCCCAGCGCGGTGAAGGTGTCCAGGCGCATCTTGTCCGGCGTGACGCGGGTCTTCAGGCCGGCCAGATCGGCGGGCTTGTTTACCGCGCCGCGGTTGTTGGTGACGTGGCGAAAGCCGTTCTCCCACCAGGAAATGATGGTCAGGTTCTTCTTGTCGGCCAGCTTGGCCAGCGCGTCGCCCAGCTCGCCGTCGAAGGCCTTGTAGGCCTGCTGCGACGTGGACCAGGTGTAGGGCAGCTCGACCACGCCGAATTTGGGTTCGATGGGCTGCAGCGAGCCCGAGCCGATGATGGCGGCGCCCTGGCTGCCGATCTGCAGGCCTTCCAGCATGGTTTTTTCGTTGCCGAGCTGGCCGCTGGGGAACAGGATGAAGTTGACGCGGCCGCCGGTCTTTTCCTTGACCTCGGCGGCAAAACCTTCGGCGGCCTTGTTCCAGCTATGGCTGGGGGCCAGCACGTGGCCCAGCTTGATGTCCAGGGCGTGGGCGGAAAGCGGGGCAAAGCCGGCGCCGGCGAGCAGCGCGGCGCCGAGCAGGGTAGAGATTTTCTTGTGGGCGAAGGTCATGGCAAGACTCCAGGGTCGGGATATGGGGTAAGTGGCGGTGGAAGATCGGCGGGTTGCGGCCCCGCTCAATAGGATTGCCCGCGCATCGAGGCGGGGTGGCCGGGCAGCGCGATGCGCGTCCCGGTGTCGGTCAGGCCGTTGTCTCCCACGGCCAGGACCTGCATGCTGGCGTCGAGGAAATTCCCGACGTAGAGAAAGCGGCTATCGGGACTGAAGGCCACGCCCTCGGGCAAGGCGCCCACTTCGATGGCGCCTGCGCGCGTCACGCGCAGGCCGTCGATGCGCAGCAGGACGATCTGTCCGCGGGGGTGGTGGAACCAGGCGCTGGACGGGTTGTTGGACCCCTGCACGATGGCGACTGCGGCGTAGCGTCCGTCCGGGCTGATGGCGATGCCTTCCGGGCCGTCCTCGACCATCACGCGGTCCACCACGCGCGGCGGCGTGCTGGCCAGATCGACCACGCTCACGGAATCCGCGTGGCCGTCGGACGCGCTGGGGCTGCCCATGTCCACCACCAGGGCCAGCGCGCCGTCGGGCGACACCACCAGGTTGAAAGGGACCAGGCCCGTCGTCAGGTCTTCGGCCGGGTCGTGCGTGACGCGCGGCGCCGGACCGCTTTCGTCGATGTGCAGCACGCCCAGGCGGTGCGTGTCGGTCTTGACCACGAAGGCGCGCTTGCCGTCGGCAGCGAAGGACACGGCGACGACCGCCGTGCCCATGTCCACTTCGCCGCAGACCTCGGCCCGGCCGCAGGCGATACGCAGCACCGATACGGAACGCCCGGCCTTGTTGGCCACCAGCGCCAACGTGCCGGCGCGGTTGATAGACAGGCCCGACGGCTGCAGGCCCGCCTGCAGCGTCTGCACCACGGCGGGCGGCGTAGCGGCCAGGTCGATCACGTGGATGTCGCGGCCGGGCACGGGCTGCCAGGCTGCGCCGTCCGCGCCCGGCAGCCATTCCATGGAATCGGCGACCAGCGCAAGCCGCTGGTCCGGCGTGACCGCCAGATTGACCGGGGGGCCGAACAGCGAGTTCGGCAAGGGCAGGGTGGCCACGAGTTCCGGCGCGGCGGGGTTGGCCCCCGCGTCGAAGATGCTGAGCGTGTCGCGGCCGGGCGCCAGGAAGCGGATCCGGCCGTCGTCCCAGGTGACCTTTTCGTCGTTGCCGACCAGCAGGAAATGCGGAGGGCGCGGGTTCATGCGGCCAGCTCCTCGGTCTGCGGTACGGCCAGCGTGGCGCCGATCAACTGCCGGGTGTAGGGGTGCTGGGGGGCAAAGTAGACCTGGCCGGCGTCGCCGCGCTCGACCACGCGGCCGCCCTGCAGCACCACGATGTCGTCGGCGATGTGCTGCACCACGGCCAGGTTGTGGCTGATGAAGAGATAGCCCAGGCCGCGCTCGCGCTGCAGCGCCATCAGCAGGTTCAGGATCTGCGCCTGCACCGACACGTCCAGCGCAGACGTGGGTTCGTCGCAGATCAAAAGCTGGGGTTCCAGCATCAGGGCGCGGGCGATGGCGACGCGCTGGCGCTGCCCGCCGGAAAGCTCGCGGGGGTAGCGGCCCGCAAAGGCCGGCACCAGGCCGACGGCGTCCATCATCCGGCGCACCGACGCCGCGCGCGAGGCCGCGTCGCCGATGCCGTGCACGCGCAGCGGCGCGGTCAGGATCTCGCTGATGGTGCGGCGCGGGTTCAGCGACGAATACGGGTCCTGGAACACCATCTGGATGCGGCGGGCCCGGGCGCGCGCGGGCATTGCGGTCAGCGGGCGGCCATCCAGCAGCGCCTGGCCCTGCGTGGGGGCCAGCAGGCCCAGCATCAGCTTGGCGATGGTGGACTTGCCGCTGCCGGACTCGCCCACCAGCCCGACGGTCCGGCCGGGAGGCACATGCAGGTCGATGTCGTGCAGGATCCGGGGCGCCGGGCGTCGCGAAAACAGGCTGGCGCGGGCGTACTGGAACGACAGGCCGTTCAGGCTGACGCCGGCGTGGGGGGAAGCAGGCTGGATCATGCCGGGACTCCATGGCGCAGGGCGCCGGGTTTCACGCACAGGCAGCGGTGGCTGTCGCCGGGCAGCGTGCCACGCTCAGGCCTGGCGCGGCCCGGCCAACTCACGATGGGCTCGCCGCAACGCGGTTCCGCGACCGGACAGCGCTCGCGGAAGGCGCAGCCGGTGATCGGGCTGTCCAGCGACGGCACGGCGCCGGAGATCGTGGGCAGGTCCGACCGCGGCGCGGTGCGGCCGGGCTGCGGGATGCAGTGGAGCAGCATCGAGGTGTACGGATGGCTGGGCCGTTCCAGCACCTCGCGCACCGTGCCGCCCTCGACGATGTCGCCGGCGTACATCACGATGACGTGGTCGGCGATACGCGCCACCAGGCCCATGTCGTGCGAAATGAACACCATGCCCAGGCCGAATTCGGCCTGGATGTCGCGCAGCAGGTCCAGCAATTCGGCCTGCACGGTGACGTCCAGCGCGGTGGTGGGCTCGTCGGCGATCAGGAGTTCCGGGCCGCACATCAGCGCCATCGCGATCATCACCCGCTGGCGCAGGCCGCCGGACAGTTCAAAGGGGTATTGCCGCATGCGTTCGCCCGGATTGGCGATGCCGACCCGGCGCAGCAGGTATTCGGCGCGCTCGGCGGCCTCGCGGCGGCTCACGCGCTTGTGGCGGCGTAGCACGTCGATGAGCTGCGTGCCGATGTCGAACACCGGGTTCAGCGACGTCATAGGGTCCTGGAAGATCATGGCGATGCGCGCGCCGCGCAGTTGGGCCAGCGCGGCCGGCGTCAGCGCCGACAGGTCCTGGCCGGCGAACTCCAGCCGTGCGACGCGGCGGCGGGCGGCGGCAGGCAGCAGATCCAGCAGGGCCAGCGCGGTCAGCGACTTGCCGCAACCGGACTCGCCGACGATGCACAGCGTATTGCCGCGTTCCAGGGTGAAGTCCACGGCGCGCACCACGTGCTTGGCGTGCGTGGGCGTGTGGATGTCGATGTGCAGGTCCTCGACCCGCAGCAGCGGATGGCTGGTGGCGGTCATCGGGTCACCCCTTCTTCAGTTGGATGGCGCGCAGGCTTTCGCCGGCTCGGTTCACGCACAGCACCAGCAGGAACAGCACCACGCTGGGTATCACCACCAGCGACGGCTGGAACAGCATGTTTTCCTTGCCCTCGGCGATCATCAGGCCCAGCGACGGCATCGGCGCGGGCACGCCCAGGCCCAGGAAAGACAGCGAGGCTTCCAGCGTGATGGCCATGGCGGCGTCCACCGTGCCGATGATGAGCAGGTTGCCCACCAGATTGGGCAGGATGTCGCGCCAGATGATCTGCAGATGCGTGCAGCCCTGCAGGCGCGAGGCGGTGACGAACTCGGCGTTGCGCAGTCCGGCCGCCATGGTGCGCGCGACCAGCGCATAGCGCTCCCACAGCAGCAGGCCCAGCACCAGCACCACCACGGTGAGCGAGGCGCCCACCACCGACACAACGGCCAGCGCGACCAGGATGATGGGCAGCGCCAGGCGCGCCGTGATCAGGAACGAGACCACGCGATCCACCGCGCCGCCGAAATAGCCGGCAGCCACGCCCAGCGTGGTGCCGATCACGCCGCCCATCAGCGCCACGGACAGGCCGATCAGCGCCGACACGCGCACGCCGTACAGGGCGCGCGCCAGCACGTCGCGGCCCAACTGGTCGGTGCCCAGGATGTGGTTCCAGTCGCCGCCTTCGGCCCAGACCGGCTCCTGCAGGCGCGCCAGCAGGTCCTGCGAGTACGGGTCGTGCGGAATCAGATAGGGGCCGATCAGGCCGGCCAGCACCAGCAGCGCCAGCGCGGCCAGCCCCGTGTTGCGGCCGATGCGGGCCAGGCGCGCGCCGCGCGGTGCGGCGGGCAGGGCAGAGGCAAGGGTGTTGTTCATGTCGCGGCTCGCACTCGGGGGTCCAGCCAACCGTTGATCAGATCGGCGGCCAGGGTCAGGACGATGTAGATCAGCGCGAAGATCAGGATCAGCGCCTGCATCGTGGGAAAGTCGCCGCGCAGGATGGACGTCCAGGCCAGCAGCCCGGCGCCGTTGATGGCGAAGACGGTCTCGATCACCACGGAACCGGCCAGCAGCGTGCCCATCTGGGCGGCGGCCAGCGACACCAGCGGACGCAGCGCATTGCGCAGGGCGTACTTGCCCACCACGCTTGCGCCGCCCAGGCCCATGGCGCGCGCGGTGCGGATGTAGTCGGTGGCCAGCACCGCCTCCATCTCGGATTTCATCAGACGCAGCATCGCGGGCATGGCGAACAGGCCCAGCGCCACGACCGGCATCACGTAATGCTTCCAGGTGTCGAAGCCGGACGCGGGCAGCCACTGGTTGCGCACGCTGAAGACGATGATCAGCAGGAACGCCAGGCAGAACGGCGGCATCGCCTGCGCGCAGGCGGACAGCATCATCGTGGCGCGGTCTATCAGCGATCCCTTGCGCAGTCCCGCCAGCACACCCAGCGGAATCGCCAGCAGCAGCGCGAACGCCATCGCGGCCAGGCCCAGCTTGGCGGTGGCCGGGAAATGCTGCGACAGCAGTTCGGCCACGGGGCGGCTGAAATACAGGCTGTCGCCGAAGTCCCCGCGCACCACGCCGGCCAGCCAGCGGCCGTACTGCGTCAGGATGGGATCGTCAAAGCCGTGCAGCTGAGACAGGCGGGCGGCATCGGCCGCGCTGCCTTCGCCGGCCAGGCGCGCGGCCGGGTTGCCGGACGCGAACACCAGCGAGAAGCTGATCAGCGACACGAACACGACCAGCAGGGCGGCAACCAGCAGGCGGCGAAACAGGAATGCAATCATGGGTCAACCTTTGTCCTTGCGAGGGCGCGCAGCGCCCCGCCCGGACGCGTCGGCGTCCGGATGGGTAGCGGCACTGCGCGCCGGCGCGGCCGGCCAGCCGGCTCAGTTCCAGCGGGCCTTGTAGAAGCGCGGGAACTCGTCGCCGTCGACCGAGAAGTTCAGGTCCTTGGCCTGCACGGCGTTCAGCGAGTGGTTCCACAGCGGCACCCAGTAGGCCTGTTCGGCCACGATCTTCTGGGCCGCCGCGTAGTTCTTCGCGCGCACGTCGCGGTCGACGGTGGTGTCCGCCGTCTCAAGGTGCTTGATGACCTCGGGGTTACGGGCCTGGTCGTCCGGGCCGCCGCGGAAGAAGTTGCTGGTGGACAGGGCCGCGTCGGCAATGCCGTACGAGCCCCAGTTGGACGACAGCATGGCGATCTTGCCGTCGCGCCAGTTGGTCATGGCGGTGCCGTACTGCTGTTCCACCAGGTTGAGCTTGATGCCGGCCTGGGCCATCTGCGCGGCAGCGGCGTCCAGGATGGCGCGCGGCGGGGCCGAGATCACCAGATCCAGAGAGACGCCATTGGGGTAGCCGGCCTGCGCCAGCAGCTGCTTGGCGCGGGCGGGGTCGAACTTGTAGGACTGCACGTCGCCGGCGCAGCCGAACTGGGCCGGGTTGCAGGCGGCGTTGATGACCTTGGACGCGCCCCCGACCAGCGCCTTGCGGATGGCTTCGCGGTCGATGGCGTAGTTGATGGCCTGGCGCACTTCCTGCTTGGCCAGCGGCGACTTGCCGTCGTCAAAGCGCGGATTCAGCGAGATATAGCTGATGCGCATGATGCTGCTGCTCTTGACCGTGACCGACGGCGTCTTTTCCATGCGCTTGGCCACGTCCGGCGGCACGCGCCAGATCCAGTCCAGGCCGCCCGACAGCAGCTCGGCGTATTGCGTGTTGGCGTCCGGCAGCACCCGCACGACCAGCGTCTTCACGGCCGGCTTGGGACCGAAGTAGTCCTCGTAGCGCTCGTACACGTAGCGGCTGCCGGGCTGGCTTTCCACCAGGCGGTAGGGGCCGGTGCCGATGGGCTTGGCGCCCATCTCGGACTGGTTGGCTTCGTAGTACTTGCGCGGATAGATCGGCAGGTTCTCGGACAGCATCTCCAGCGCCAGCGGATACGGCGTCTTCATCTTGATGCGGACCGTGTCCTCCGACGCCTTCTCAACCTTGGCGATCCACGCCACCTGGTTCTGGAAGCGAGCCTTGTAGCCCTCGGACGACACCAGGTTCAGCGTGTACAGCACGTCGTCGATGGTCAGCAGGGACCCGTCGTGGAACTTCACGTCCTTGCGGATCGGCAGTTCGATGGTGGTGTCGTCGACGAACTTGTAGCCCGTGGCGATGGCCGGGCCGAATTCGCCCGTGTCTTGATTCTTTTGCAGCAGACCCGAGAAGACCATGCGCGCCAGCGCCAGGCCCGGACGGTCCGATTCCTTGTACGCGTCCAGCGTGGCGGGCGCCGCGTCGAAGGCGATATTGAGGGAGTTGTCAGCCTTGTTGGCCTGGGCGGCATGGGCGCCTAGCGCCAATAGCGCCGCGCTCACTAGCTTCACGGTACGGGTCAGCTGCATGTTTTCACCTTGATATGTTTTAAGTATGTGTCGGGGACTACTGGAACTTCGGAACTGCGGGTGCTGCAAATCGTTGGGCAAGCCGCTCCCGTTGCCGCAGGCGGCGCCATCGGGCGCCGGCGGTGCATGCACGGTCGGAAGGGAAGGTCGCCGGCGCGGTCGCGCCAGGCTGCGGGGGTTAGAGGGGCGTCAAATCATCGGATTCCGACGCTGCCGAAGTCTTCCCGCAGGCGCGCCAGGATGCCGACCAGATGGTCGTGCATGGCGTGGCGCGCGCGGATCGGATCGCGGTCGACGATGGCCGCGAGAATGCGTTCATGTTCCTTCTGGGCTTCGATCCACACCTTGGTGGTGACGAAGTGTTCTTCCAGGCGATGGAAAACCGGGCTCAGCGTGCTGAGATGCCAGATATGCGAAATGGCGGCGGCCAGCGCGGCGTTGCCGCAGGCCGCCCCGATCGCGCCATGGAAGGCGCGGTCGTGGATGCTGGGCGATTCGGTCAGCGACATGCCTTCGTGCGCGGCGCGGATCGCCGCGATCTGCGCGGGCGAGGCCTTCTGCGCGGCCAGCGCGGCGCATTCGGGTTCGATCAGCAGGCGCGTTTCCAGCAGGTCGAAGGGGCCGATGTCGGTGGCTTCGACGCCATTGGCGTCAGGCTGCGCCTCGCGCGCGTCCCGGTACAGGCCGTCTTCGCGCGCCTGGCAGACGAATACGCCCGTGCCCACCCGAACCTCGACATAGCCTTCAATTTCCAGCGCGATCAGCGCTTCGCGCACCGACGCGCGGCTCACCTGCAGCTGCTCGGCCAGTTCGCGCTCGGCGGGCAGCCGGCCGCCCGCAGGGAAGTCGCCCGCCTTGATGCGCGCGGCGATCTGGTCGGCAATCATGCGGTAGAGGCGGGTGGAGGCGACAGCCTGCAGTGAAGTCATTGTCGGAGGGAGTGAATGAATGGGGTGTAGAGCGTAATGGGTCTTGGGACCTTGTGTCTTGCGGGAATCGCGGGGTTAGGCAAATTTGCCCGGGTGCCTGATGGTCCAGTGGTCAGGCCACTGGACGAAATGTACCGGAGCAGAATGGCGTTGGGAACCGGCGGCAACCCGATTTCCGTGATTTTTAGGGAAAACCACTACCGGCGCGCGCGCCCGGTATGATGATTTCCTTCGCGCCCCCGAACCCGTGACGGCCGCGCCCCCGGCCTTTTGGAAGCCCCTCGCATGAACGACCGCCTGCAACAGACGCTGCGCCGCTTTGACGACTACAACGCCGCCGATCCCAACTCGTTCACGTGGGAGGGGCGGACCTGTCCGCAGGAGCTTTTCCTGGCGGAAAAGCTGCATGAGTGGGTCTTGACGCTGGCGCCGGACGCCGCCGAGCCGCTGATCCTGGCTTCCCGCTGCCAGCACATCGGCCGCTGGGAGATCACGCGCGGCAGCTATCCGGAAGGCAGGATCGGCTATCTGTCGTGGCGCAAGGCGCTGGCCCGGCATCACGCCAGCATCGCGCAGGACATCATCAAGGACGCCGGCTATCCGGACAGCGTGTCCGAACGCGTAGCCGCGATCCTGATGAAGCAGGGGATCAAGCAAGACCCGGACGTGCAGGTGATGGAAAACGCGCTATGCCTCGTGTTCCTGCAGTACCAGTACGAAGCCTTCCATCCGGCGCACCCGGACAAGATCGTAGAGATACTCAGGAAGTCGCTGCTGAAGATGGATGGCGCCGGACACCAGCAGGCGCTGGGCCTCCGTATTCGCCGCTGGACTGGGCTAC
>NZ_AGUF01000034.1 GCF_000236785.1 Achromobacter arsenitoxydans SY8
AGCGCATGCGATGCGGATGCGCGTCATCAAGAAGTACTTCATCACCGGCCTGCTGATCTGGGTTCCCCTGGTCATCACGGTGTGGGTGCTGGGGCTGCTGGTCGCCACCCTGGAAGGGTTCGTGCCTGGCTTTCTGTCGTCCGAATCGCTGTTCGGCGTCGACATCCCCGGCTTCCGCTTCGTCCTGGTCATCGCGGTGGTGCTTCTGACGGGCATATTCGCGGCCAACCTGATCGGCCGTACCATGGTGGACCAGTGGGAAAGCCTGCTGGGCCGTATTCCTCTGGTGCGATCCATCTACAACTCGGTCAAGCAGGTCAGCGATACCGTGCTTGCCCCGAACGGACAGGCGTTCCGCCGCGCGGTGCTGGTGCAGTATCCGCGGGCGGGTTCCTGGACCATTGCTTTCGTCACCGGCACGCCCAGCGGTGAAGTGGCCGCCAGCCTGCCTGGCGACCACATCAGCGTGTACGTGCCGACCACGCCGAATCCCACGTCCGGCTTTTTTCTGATGGTGCCTCGCGCCGACGCGATCGACCTTCAGATGAGCGTGGACGCGGCATTGAAGTACATCGTTTCCATGGGCGTTGTCGCCCCGGTCCAGGCGGCGACGCCCGCGGTCCGGCCGGCACCGCTCTCTCCGGCGCCGGGCGTGCAAGACGCGCCTCGCGCCGATTCGTAACCCTTACGCTCAAACAAAGCACACAACGGAGTCATCCCGCATGCGTACCTGCTACACCGGCCAGGTTTGCCGTGACCATCTCGGCCAGACCGTCACCCTGTACGGCTGGGTGAACCGCCGCCGTGACCACGGCGGGGTCATCTTCATTGATCTGCGTGATCGCGCGGGCCTGGCCCAGATCGTGTTCGATCCGGACAACGCCGCTTTCGCCACCGCCGAACGCCTGCGCAACGAATTCTGCGTCCGCGTCACCGGCCTGGTGCGCGAGCGTCCCGCTGGCACGGCCAACACCGAGCTGGCCTCGGGCGAGATCGAAGTGCTCTGCAAGGAAGTCGAAATCCTGAACGCGTCGGTTACGCCGCCGTTCCAGCTGGATGACGACAACCTGTCGGAAACCACCCGCCTGACGCACCGCGTGCTGGACCTGCGCCGCCCGCAGATGCAGCGCAACCTGATGCTGCGCTACCGCGTGTCCATCGAAACGCGCAAGTTCCTGGACGGGCTGGGCTTCATCGACATCGAAACCCCCATGCTGGCCAAGAGCACGCCCGAAGGCGCGCGCGATTACCTGGTGCCCTCGCGTGTGAACGCCGGCCACTTCTTCGCGCTGCCGCAGTCGCCGCAGCTGTTCAAGCAGATGCTGATGGTGTCGGGCTTTGACCGCTACTACCAGATCACCAAGTGCTTCCGCGACGAAGACCTGCGCGCCGACCGCCAGCCGGAATTCACCCAGATCGACTGCGAAACGTCGTTCCTGAGCGAAATCGAGATCCGTGAAATCTTCGAGAACCTGATCCGCCACGTGTTCAAGGTGGTGCAGGGCGTCGACCTGCCGTCGCCGTTCCCGATCATGCCCTGGACGGAAGCGATGCGCCGCTACGGTTCGGACAAGCCGGACCTGCGCGTGCAGCTGGAATTCACCGACATGACCGACGTCATGCGCGACGTGGACTTCAAGGTGTTCGCCGCCGCCGCCACCGCGCCCGGCAGCCGCGTGGTCGCCCTGCGCGTTCCGGGCGGCGCCGAGATGTCGCGCAGCGAGATCGACGCCTACACCCAGTTCGTCGGCATCTACGGCGCCAAGGGCCTGGCCTACATCAAGGTCAACGAAGTGGCCAAGGGCCGCGACGGCCTGCAATCGCCCATCGTCAAAAACCTGCACGATGCGGCCCTGGCCGAACTCGTCAAGCGCACGGGCGCCCAGGACGGCGACATCATTTTCTTCGGCGCGGACCGCGAGAAAGTGGTCAACGACGCCATCGGCGCGCTGCGTGTGAAGATCGGCCACAGCGAATTCGGCAAGAAGTCCGGCCTGTTCACGGCCGGCTGGAAGCCGCTGTGGGTGGTCGACTTCCCGATGTTCGAATACGACGAGGAAGACGGCCGCTACACCGCTGCCCACCACCCGTTCACCAGCCCGAAGGATGGCCACGAAGACTTCCTGGAGACCGATCCCAGCAAGGCGTTCGCCAAGGCCTACGACATGGTGCTGAACGGCTGGGAAATCGGCGGCGGCTCGGTCCGTATCCACCGCGAGGAAGTGCAGAGCAAGGTGTTCCGCGCGCTGAAAATCGGCGCCGAGGAAGCTCGCGAGAAGTTCGGCTACCTGCTGGACGCGCTGCAGTATGGCGCGCCTCCGCATGGCGGCATCGCCTTCGGCCTGGACCGCATCGTAACGATGATGACCGGCGCTGAATCTATCCGCGACGTGATCGCCTTCCCGAAGACGCAGCGCGCCCAGGATCTGCTGACGCAAGCGCCGTCGGAAGTCGACGAAAAGCAATTGCGCGAACTGCACATCCGTCTGCGCAACGTCGAAAAAGCGTAACCCCACCCCCGCAGCGCCTTCGGCGCTTCCCCCTCGAGGGGGCCCGCTGGCGGACCGGCAGAGCCGGATCCGCTGCGGTGCGCTTGGGGGCATCAGCGCCTTGCGTCGCTGTTGCCTCGACTGGATGAGTCGTATCGCTTGTGCGTGTGAGTGCATGCCACCCCTGTGGATTGCGCGCCCGTAGCGATGGCGGCGCCGCAAATGTGGGAAGGGCCGGCTGAAATGGAGTAATCTGGCTAACGCCGCCGGGAATGGCGGCGGCTGGCTGGACGTCCTTTCGGAACCCGGCCGGTGGTTCCCAAGATTTGAAAGGCGCCATTGCTTCCATGTCGCTCATCCGAGTCGTCAGCTACAACATCCATAAGGGCCGTTCGGCGTTGGGCCGGCGCGACTCCCTGAATGAACTCCGCCTGGGCCTGTATGGCCTGCGTCCCGACCTGGTCTTCCTCCAGGAGGTCCAGGGCCGCAACGAGCAGAAGTCGCTGCTCGATGCACAGCATGAATCCCTGGCCGCGGCGCTGCGGCTGGATGTGGCCTATGGCCGCAACGCGATCCGCCATGCGACGGATCACGGCAACGCGCTGCTGTCGCGCTACCCCATTCTTGACCACGAAAATCTCGATATCTCCGACCATCGTCTGGAGCAACGCGGCCTGCTGCATGCGCGCGTTGAACTCGGCGGTCGCGCGGTGCATTGTTTCGTGGTGCACCTGGGCCTGTTCGCCGGCAGCCGCAGCCGCCAGATCCTGGCGCTGACCGAACGCATCAAGCGCATGGTGCCCGACGGCGAACCCATCCTCATCGCGGGCGATTTCAACGACTGGAACGACCGCCTGGCGCCTATGTTCGTGCAGCAGCTCGGCCTGTACGAGGTGTTCTCGCATGCGCCGCGCAGCCACGGCGGCGACCTGCCGCGCCTGCGCGACTCGGTCAAGCGCCTTAGCAACGCGCTGCGCGGCCTGCCCAACAGCGGCGTTTCCGTCATGGAGCGCACCAATCAGCTGGGCATGGGCGGCAGTTCGAGCCTCTTGCTGCCGCCTCCGCGCACGTTCCCGGCCGTGTTCCCCTGGTTCCGGCTTGACCGCATCTATCAGCGCGGCTTCGCGGTGCGCAGCGCGCGTGTGCTGCGCGGCCGCGAATGGGCCAAACTGTCCGATCATTCTCCCTTGCTGGCGGAGCTTGAACTTCCGTGAAGGCCGAGCAGGACAGGCTGGAATGGGCGCCGGGCAACGATATCCGCTTGCTGCAGAACGGCGCCGATTTTTTCCCCGCGTTGTGCGCGGCGATTGATGCGGCTACCGTCAGTGTGCACCTGGAGACCTACATCTTTATGGTGGACCGCACAGGTTCGCGGGTGCTGGACTGCCTGGCTTCGGCCGCCCGGCGCGGCGTGAAGGTGCGCGTCGTCCTGGATGGCTTCGGCAGCGCCATGCAGGCGGAACAGGTGCGCACGGCGCTGACCAACGCCGGTGCGCAATGCCGCATCTTCCGGCCCGAACCGCGCTGGTTTGCGCGCTTCATTCCATCGCGCAGCCGCCTGCGGCGCCTGCATCGCAAGGTCACCATCGTCGATGGCCGCGTCGCCTTCATCGGCGGCATCAATATCATCGACGACTACGACGATCTGGATCCGACCGACGGCATCTCCGCGCCGCGTTTTGATTTTGCCGTGCAGATCGAGGGTCCGCTGGTCGCCCAGGCTGCCTATGCGCAGGAACTGCTGTGGGTGCGCCTGAATTGGGCGCGCCTTCGGCGGCATCCGCGCGACTGGAATCGCATGCGGCTGCTCAAGCCGCGCCATGCGCGGGTGGCGCCCTGCGGGAATCTGCGGGCCGCGCTGGTGCTGCGCGACAACCTGCGCTTTCGCCAGACGTTCGAGCGCGCCTACCTTTTCGGCATCTCGCAGGCTCGGCGCGACATCCTGATCGCCAACGCGTATTTCTTTCCCGGCATCAAGTTCCGGCGCGCGCTGGCCAAGGCCGCAGCCCGAGGGGTGCGCGTGCGCCTGCTGCTTCAGGGCAAGGTCGAATACCGGATGCAATACCACGCTACGCGTTCGCTCTATGACCAGCTGCTGCGCGACGGCATCGAGATCTACGAATACATGCCGGGCTACCTGCACGCCAAGGTGGCGGTGATCGACAATGTGGCGACGGTCGGTTCGTCCAACCTCGACCCCTTCAGCCTGTTGCTGGCGCGCGAGGCCAACGTGGTCGTGGACAATCAGCCTTTCGCGTGGGATTTGCAGGAACGCCTGGAGGCGGCCATTCGCGAGGGCGGGCGGTTCGTCCGGCCGCTGGAATACCAGCGCCGGGGATGGCTGCGGCGCTGGGTCGACGCCGCGTCCTATATCTTGCTGCGTATCGGCGTGGCGCTTACCGGCACGTCCGACAAGTACTGAACAGGGCGGGAGACGTCAGGCGCGCGGCTTGAGCAGGCCCAATGCCAATGCGGTCCCAACCAGAATGATGGCGGCGCCGATCACGATGGACGGCGTGAGCGCTTCATCGAGCAGCCACGCGCCCCAGACGACGCCGAAGATCGGCACCAGGAAGGTGACGCTGACTGCCCCGGTCGGCCCCACATTGGCGATCAGGCGAAAAAAGATGA
Organism: Achromobacter arsenitoxydans SY8; assembly: GCF_000236785.1. Taxonomy (GTDB): domain Bacteria; phylum Pseudomonadota; class Gammaproteobacteria; order Burkholderiales; family Burkholderiaceae_B; genus Achromobacter; species Achromobacter arsenitoxydans. Next base: position 5,121 of record NZ_AGUF01000034.1, read on the forward strand.
TGTAGGCGGCGCCGGTGCAGACCACCGCAAGCAGGATCGTGGATATCCAGGCCGACGCCGAGGCGGGCGCGTCGGGCCAGGCGGGGATGGCCAGGGGCAGCAGCACGAGCGAAGCCGCGATCATGCTGCCCGTGGCGCTGGCCAGCGCGTCCACGCCGCTCAGAAACCGTTTGGTCCAGTTTGCCGCGATGCCGTAGAAGACGGGCGCCGAGACGGCCGCCAGTACGGCCGGGCCGGTCCCGCCGGCCTGGAAGTCCAGCTTGTCCCAAACCAGCACGATGATCCCCACCAGCCCGATCAGCAGGCCCAGCGACCGCATCCAGGGCAGCTTGTCCTTGAGCCACAGCCAGCCGACCACCGCACCCCACACGGGCGTCACCGCATTGGCCACCGACAGGAAGCCGGCGCCCAGCGACTGGGCGGCATAGGCGTACAGCAAGAACGGCACGGCGGCATTCAGCGTGCCGACCACCAGCAGCGCCTTCCAATGGCGGGCAATCAGGGGCAGCTTGCCGCGCCACATCGCGGCCGGCAGCAGGAACAGGGCGGCCAGGCCCACGCGCAGCTCGATCAGCGCGATCGGGCCGAATTCCTTGACCGCCACCCGCATGAACAGGAAGGAGCCGCCCCAGACGGCGGCCAGGAGCAGCAGGTCCATCAGATTGCGTTGACGCATGTTTTGTCTCGGGTGTACGCCTTATTTCCGGCCCGTGGCCAGATTCTTCATCTTGACCCGATGCGCAAGCGCTGCGCAGGTCAGGGACAGGACGATACACAGGACCAGGCCCGTGCGCACTCCGTTTAGCACCGTGCTGTGGGAAATCATAATCCCGACCAGGGCGGTGCCCAGCGCGCTGCCGATGGCGCGCGTCGTCTGCACCAGCGCAGACGCGACGCCGACGTCGCGGCGTTCGCTGAGCATCTGCATGAACAGCGTCAGGTTGGGCAGCAGGAAGCCCAGCGCGCAGCCGTTAACGAAAAAGGCGGCCAGTATCCACCAGGCGGAGGTCCCGGGCGAAATGAGCAGCACCATCAACGACCCGGCCGCAAGCAGCGCCCCGCCGAACACCATCAGCCGCTGGGGTTCGGTCTGCTTGGGAAACAGCCGGCCGTTGATGATGCTGCCCACCGAGATCGCGGCGACCAGCGGCGTAAGCAGCAGGCCGGCCTCGCTGGGGGTATAGCCCAGCACCTGCTGCAGCAGCAGCGGGCTGTAGAAGATCAGGATAAACATCACCGCGCCCACCATCATCGCGGCCAGGTTCAGCAGGCGGGGGTCGCGTCCGGACAGCACGCGCAGCGGGAAGATGGGCGACTTGACGCGCCGTTCCGTCGGAATCAGGATGGCGATCGCCGCCACGCCCACCAGCGCCAGCCCCAGGCCCAGCATGGGATGCGCGTGGTCGCCGCGGGCAAAGGCCAGTTCCAGGGCGGCCAGCGGAGCCCCCACGGACAGCACCAGCAGGATGGCGCCCACCCAGTCGATCTTGCGGCTGCCGTCATGGATGGGACGGATGCGGGGGAAATAGCGCGCCAGCAGGAAGAAAGCGCCGGCCGCCGCGATCGGAGAAATGAAGAAAGCCGCGCGCCAGCCCAGCGCCTGCGTGGCGGCGCCGCCCAGGACCGGGCCGATGCCGCTGGCCATGGCGAACGCCGCCGACACCAGCGCCATCCATCTGACCCGCTGCTTGGCGTCCGGGAACAGGTCGGCAGGCGCCGCGAACGCGGTGGCGATCATCATGCCCCCGCCGATCCCCTGCAGGGTGCGGAACACGATCAGTTGGGTCATGGACTGCGCCAGGCCACAGGCGATGGAGCCGAGCGCGATGATCAGGACCGAAACCAGCATCAGCGGCTTGCGGCCGAACATGTCGCCCAGCCGGCCAAAGATCAGGATGGACGCTGCGGTGGCCAGCAGGTAGCCCGTTCCGACCCAGGCGTACAGCGCCATGCCGTCGAGCGCTTCGGCTACCCGGGGCAGCGTGGTGCTGATGATGGTGGAGTCCAGGGCGGCTAGCACAACCGTTGCCGACACGCCGGCCATCGCCATCAGGAGGTCCCGGCGGGAGCGGGCGGGAGCGGCGGCTGGCTGGGGCGGTGGCGGCGACGGAGTCATGCCGCCAAGGATATCACCGGCACCCTAGGGTTATCACTTGTAGAACGTGTGATATCCCCAGAAAACAGCGATCACCAGCACGACCAGCATCCACGACCAGCGCGAATTCGAGAGGCCGCGGGCCTCGGGTTCAGGAGGCGGCGGCGGGGGCGCCAGCCGCGGCTGCGCCGCCATGTGGTCGATGAAGCCTGCGAAGAACTTCTCGATGATCTTCTCGCCGGCCTTCAGGAGCACGCTTTCCCCGCACTCGGCCAGCTTCCCGCCCGCCATGCCGGCCACGGTATAGGCCACGCGCGTGCCCTCGTCCTTGGTGGTCAGGTTGATCTGGGCGGTGCCGATCGCCAGGCAGGCGGCGCGTCCCTTGCCTTCGAACACCAGCGTGCAGCTGTCGGGAGCGTTGACATCGGAAAGCAGGATCTCGCCTTCGTAGTCGGTGTCTATCCCGGCGATCTTGGCGCGCAGCGTGACCGCGTATTCGGTCGGGCTGCGCATAGCCACTTCCACGCAGCCCGGAATGCATTTCTGCAGCACTCGCGGGTCGGTCAACGCATCCCATGTCTGGTGCTGCGTCGAAGGAATCCATTGGGCATCGGCAATGCGCATGGCTGTCTCCTTATAGAAACGCTATAGGAGCATTCTGTGCCCAAATGGCGGGTTTGGCTATCTCCCGCGGGGAAATGGCCGGGCCCGCCCGCCTCAGCGGCCCTGCCGATCCCCCGCAAGAAGCGAGATCCAGTGCCGAGTCGACTGGTCGTGCGAGGCCGTCTGCGCTTCGCCATGCAGTTCTTGAAGGATGCCGCTGGCCATCTTCTTGCCGGCCTCGACCCCCCATTGATCGAATGGATTGATACCCCAGATCAGCGCCTGGACGAATACCTTGTGTTCGTAAAGCGCCAGCAGGGCGCCCATTGCGTGGGGCGTGAGGCGCGGCAGCACGATCAGCGTCGACGGACGGCCGCCGCGGTGGTGGCGATGGCTGGCGAGCCATTGCGCATTGTCCTCCGGCATGCCTTGGGCGAGCAGGGCGGCGCGGTCCGCTTCGAACGAGGTGCCGCGCAGCAGCGTCTGGCGCTGCGCCAGGCAATTGGCCAGCAGCATGGCGTGTTCTTCGACCCACTGGTGATCGGCTTCGCGGCACATAATGAAATCCACCGCGGCGCCGTCGGTGCCCTGGTGCAGCCACTGGAAGAATGTGTGCTGACCGTCGGTGCCCGGCATGCCCCAGACCGAGGGTCCGGTCGGTACGCCCACTGGCTGGCCAGCCAGGTCGACGGACTTGCCCAGCGATTCCATGTCGAGCTGCTGCAGATAGGGCGCCAGGTATTGCAGGCGGGCGTCGTAGGCGGCGATGCTGAGAGACCCATAGCCCAGCACGCTGCGATTGGCCACGCCGGCCAGCGCCAATTGGACCGGCGCGTTGTCGGCGATGTCCGCCTGGGCGAAGTGGGCGTCCATGGCGGCGGCGCCGGCACGAATGCCTTCGACCACGTCCAGGCCCACTGCCAGCGCTACGGGCAGGCCAACGGCCGACCACAACGAATAGCGGCCGCCCACCCAGTCCCAGAACTTGAAGATCTGGCTGTCGGGGATGCCGAGCTGAGCGGCGGCAGCCGGTTTGGCTGTGATGGCGACGACTTGTTCGTAGGGGTTCTCGATGCCGCTGTCGGCCAGCCACTGGATGGCGCGCCGGAGGTTGGCCAAGGTTTCCGTGGTGGTGAAGGATTTGGAGGTCGCCACGACCAGCGTTTCCCGGGGATCCATGCCCAGGATCGCGTCCTCGATGGCGTGCCCGTCAATATTGGCGACAAATTTCAGGATGCGGCGCGAGCCGTAGCCGCCGCAGGCGTCGGTAGCCAGGCGCACGCCCCAATCGCTACCGCCAATCCCGATGTGGATGATGGATTTCCACTTGCCTTGCGCGTCTGCGTCCAGCACGAATTCGCGCACACGCCGATGTTCGTTCGCGACGGCTTCGATGGGTTCGGGCGCCCGCAGCATGGTGTGCCAGGCGGCGCGGTCCTCGGTCCGGTTCACGTGTTCGCCTGCCAGCAGGGCTTTGCGGGCGGAATCAAAGCCGCGGGCGTTCAGGAGGTTCTCGGCCGCCTGCCGGGCTGCGGGCGAATCCACTTGCGCGCTGAGGTCGATGGTGAGGCCGGCGGCGTGAACGAGGTGAAGGTCGTCGGTGCAAAACGAGGCTTCCAGCACGGCTTCGGAATATGCCTTCCATTCGGGCAGGTGCGGCAGGCTCGCGTGGTCGGCAGGTTGGACAGGATGCATATTTTCGAGAATACGTCTTAATACTGGAAGTGGATTCTACCGGCGGGCCGGATCATCGGCCAATGGCTTTTCGCCATCGAGCAGACCGGGAGTTTAGCTGTTCGTCCCGGATTGATGCAGGCCCTTTTTATTTTGCAAGCCTCGTTTCTATTCTTTTGCAAAGTTGTCGTTATTGCTTTCGTGGCTTGTCCGCGTCTGACGCTACAATCGCGCCTATTCCATCAGGCGCGCCCTTCCATGCTGTACGTCCTTGTAGCGTTTCTGGTTTCGCTCATTTCAACCTTGCTGATCGTCCGCTACCGCTCTTGGCATGATGGCCTTACGGCTGATCATGATTTGGAAGGTGTGCAAAAGTATCATTCGGCTCCCGTCCCGCGTATTGGCGGCCTGTCGCTGCTGATCGCAAGCGGCGTCACCTGCGCGCTGGTGGCGGTGCGCGAACCCGATGTGCTGCCGAATATGGTGCTGCTCATTGCTGCGGGCATGCCTGCGTTCCTTGGCGGTTTCGCGGAGGATTTGACCAAACAGGTCCGCGTATTGGTTCGCCTGGGCCTGGCGATCCTGTCCGGAGCAGCGGCCTATTATTTTCTTGGCGCCGCGGTAACTCGTGTCGACATTATCGGCGTGGATTGGCTGCTGCAGTTCGGGGTGGTGTCGCTGGTATTCACGTCAGTCGCGATCGGGGGCGCCGCCAACGCAATAAACATTATTGATGGTTATAACGGCCTGGCGGCCGTTGTTTCAGCAATGATATTGGCGGGCTTTGCCTACGTATCGTTTTATCTGGGCGACCGTTTTCTCCTGATCGTGGCGCTGAGCACCATGGGCGCAGTTATCGGATTCCTGGTCTGGAACTATCCGCATGGCCATATATTCCTTGGCGACGGCGGCGCCTATTTTCTCGGGTTTATTATTGGCGAACTGTCAGTGCTGATGCTGGCCAGGCATCCCGAGGTTTCGGCCTGGTTTCCGCTGCTCTTGTGCATTTACCCCGTTTTCGAGACCCTGTTTTCGATATACCGGAAGAAGTGGCTGCGCGGCCGCTCTCCCGGCGCGCCTGACGGCGTGCACCTGCACATGCTTATCTATAAGCGGCTGGTCCGCTGGGCGATCGGATCGCGCGAAATGCGCCACCAGACTCAGCGCAACTCGATGACGTCTCCTTATCTGTGGCTGTTGTCGTCCCTGGCCGTCATTCCCGCAGTGCTGTTCTGGCAGCAGCCCTATCTGCTGATGCTATTCACGGCGGTGTTCTCCACAACCTATGTGGTGCTATACCGCCGCCTGGTGCTGTTCCGCATGCCGAAATGGATGATTCTCAAGAAAAAGAAGCGGCAGTGACCGTCGCGCCGCGGCGATAGGCATTACCCGCGCCCGGGCAGCGCCCCAGGGCCGGCCCGGCTACGCTGCAAAGCCCATTGTTGTTGTACAGTTCGGGCTGCGTTGAACGGTGCCCGCCATCATCGGCCAAAGGGCGGCTCCAAGCACGAATCCTTGCTCATGCCCACACGAATTCTCATTGTCCGCACGTCCTCCCTGGGCGACCTCGTCCACATGCTGCCGGCGATCACGGATATCGCCCGGCATGTTCCCGACGCGCAGATCGACTGGGTCGTCGAGGAAGCGTTCGCCGAGATCCCGTCCTGGCATCCAGCCGTTAACGAAATCATCAAAGTCGCGCATCGCCGCTGGCGCAAGTCCTGGTGGTCAGCGCAAGTGCGGGCCGAACGCCGCGCGCTGCGAGAACGCCTGCGATCCGTGCGCTACGACATCGTGCTGGACATGCAGGCGCTGCTGAAATCGGCGTGGCTGGTGCGCCAGACCCAGGGCGTCAAGCATGGCCTGGACTGGCGTTCGGCGCGCGAACCCCTGGCTTCCCTTTTCTATAACGTGCGCCATCGGGTGGAGTTCTGGCAGCCAGCCGTGATCCGCCAGCGCAAGCTGGCTGGCCTGACGTTCGGCTATCAATATGCCGGCCAGCCGGATTTCGGCCTGCAGGGCTTTGCCCGGCAGGCGACGCAGGCTCCCGAACCCGTCCTGGAAGTAGGCAGCGCGGGCTTGAACGTCACGGAGCTTCCGCGGCTTCATCATCTGGACACCGACCGTGGCTACGCGGTGATCATGCCGTCCGCCAGCCGCGACGACAAGCTCTGGCCCGAAGACGACTGGCGCGTGGTTTTCCGTCGCCTGCGCGAGGCCGGCTGCACCCTGAAGCTGCTGGCGGGCAATGACCAGGAAGCCGAGCGGGCGAGCCTGCTCGTGGCCGGCATGGACGGCGCAGAGGTTATGCCCCGCATGGATTTGAGCGCGGTGGCGCGCCTGCTGGCTGGCGCCCGCTTGATGGTGGGCCTGGACAGTGGCCTGACGCACCTGTCGGCGGCCCTGGGCCGCCCCACCATCGGTATCTACCGCGCCTCCACCCCTGTTAGAACGCCCCTGGTCGGTTCGAACTACACCGCCAGTCTGGGCGACCGCGGCGCCTCGCCTTCGCGCGAGGCTGTCATGGCCTCGGTCGAGCAGGCGCTGGCCGCCCAGTGACATGAACCGCGGCGTCTATACCCTGGCGCTCAGGGCGCTGGCGCCGCTGGTGTGGCTGTGGATGGCCCGGCGCGCCAAACGCGCCGGAGGCCAATGGGAGATTTTCTCGGCGGAGCGTTTCGGCCGCACCGAGGCGCCTGCCTCTTCGCTGCCCGATCCCGTCTGGGTGCACGCCGTCAGCCTCGGCGAAACCCGCGCCGCGCTGCCGCTGCTGCAGGCGTTGCTGGACCGCGGCTTGCCGGTGCTGCTGACGCACATGACGGCAACTGGACGTGCAGAGGGCGAGCGTCTGTTCAAGGACGCCATCGGCCGGGGGCAGTTGCGCCAGGCCTGGATGCCCTACGATTTTCCGGGTGCGACGCGCCGCTTCATGGCCGGCTGGCGGCCGCGTTGCGGTCTGCTGATAGAGCGGGAGATCTGGCCCAACCTGTTGGCCGCCGCCCGCCACGCGAAGGTGCCCATGGCCCTGGTCAGCGCCCGGTTTTCGGCTTCGTCCCTGCGCCAGGCGGGGCGGATGGGCGGCGTGATGCGCGAAGCCCTGGCGGGTCTAAATGTGGTGCTGGCGCAGACGGCCGAGGATGCCGACCGCCTGGAGCGGGCGGGGAGCCCGGCGGCCATCGTAACGGGAAGCCTGAAATTCGACCTGGTCCTGCCCGCGGCGCAGGTGCAGGCAGGGAAGGCCTGGCGCGAGAAGCTGGGAAGGCCGGTCGTTGCAGTAGCCAGTACGCGGGAAGGCGAGGATGCGCCCTTCATCAACGCGATCAAGCGGCATGCCGCAACGCCCGGCGCGCCCCTGTTCGTGCTCATTCCGCGGCATCCCCAACGTTTCGAGGAGGCCGCGCGCCTGCTGCGCGAGGCGGGCCTGCGGTTTACCAGGCGGTCCGAAGGCGGCGTTCCGGCTCAGGAAGACGCCGTGATGTTGGGCGACAGCCTCGGCGAGATGGCGTTCTATTACGCGGCATCGGATGTCGCGATCGTGGCGGGCAGCTTTGCGCCCTTGGGCGGGCAAAATCTGATCGAGGCCTGCGCGGCGGGCGTGCCCGTCGTTGTGGGTCCTCATACGTTCAATTTCAAGCAGGCGGCAGAGGAAGCGATCGAGGCGGGCGCGGTGCTGCGGGCGCCCGACGAAGCGCAGGCCACGGATGCTGCGATGGCGCTGCTGGCGGACGGAGAACAACGCCAGCTCGCCAGTCAGGCGGCGCTTGCCTGGTTCGGCATGCACGCCGGTGCAACCCGGCGAACGCTAGACGCGCTGGAACCCTGGCTGGACCGGCCGGGCCAGCGGAGCGCCTAAGGGGCCTTGCGGGGAACCAGCGTCACGGCGCCGGGATTGAGTTCCTGGCTGAAGCGCCGCGCGTCCCGTCCTTCGTCCTCGGGGCGCGCCCCGACCCCAAACCTTTGTCCCAGCGCATAGACGCCCAGGTTCGCCAGCAGGATCAGGATGAAGAGCACTCGCATGCGCGGTCTCGCTCAGGGGGTGGTGTTCAAGGTGGCGCGCGCCACCGCCGCCAGCCCGTCCAGCACAGGGTGGTCCAGATACACCGGCACGGGGGACGCGCCGAACGCGCCGCCCGCGTCGGCCAGCAGCCGTTCGATTTCCTGATGCACCTCGGGCCAGCCTCCGCCCGCCGCGTAGATCTGCGGCGTCTGGCCGTAGCGCTGGCGGCCCGCCAGCCATTGGCGCACGACGGCGCCGGCCTGGGCCGCGGCGATGCCGGACGCAATGGCTTCGTGCGTGTCCGTGGGGTAGGGCACGACCTGGCCGTTGGCGATCGGCAGATTGGCGGTGCCATGAGCCAGGGCATGGCGCATCATGGCCGGGCCGGGCAGGATCAGGCCGCCGGCGAAAACGTTGTCCGGCCCCACCGTGTCGATGGTGGTGGCGGTGCCGAAGCTGGCGAGCACGAAAGGCGGATGGGTGCCCGGCAGGCGCGACAGCACGCCCAGCAGCGAGGCCCAGCGGTCCGCGCCCAGTTGGGTGGGCGTGCGGTAACTGTTGACCAGGCCCAGTGTGGTGGCCTGCGACAGCGACCAGGTCACGGCGCAGCCATGTTTTTGCAGGATGGCTTCAATGGCCTCGCCGCGGGCGGCTCCGGCCACGTTCACGCCTAGGGCCCGCTGGGGCGGGCGCGGCAAGGCGGCCAGCCAGCGGTCCAGCGCGTCGAGGTCCAGGCCGTCGAAGGCGATCGCGGCCGGTTCGCGCGGCATGTCCGGATTGCTGGCGTCCAGCCAACCCACTTTGAGGCGGCTGTTGCCGGAGTCGATGAGAATAATCATGCTTGGCGTCGAATCGAAATTTCACCGACCGAGATCGGTGTGGCGCCCTGGGGCGTTTGCACCAGCAGGCGGCCTTGCTCATCCACGCCGCAGGCCGTGCCGCTCAGAAGAATAGCGCCCTTATCCAGCACGTTGACCGTGCGGTTCGCCAGCGCGTCCACCTGGTCGAAACGCTGCCGGAACGCGCCGAAGCCCTCGCGCTCGAGCGTCAGCACCGCTTCATGCCACGCCGTGGCGCTGGCGCACACCAGGTCGGCCGCGACGGCGGCGTGCGCGGCGCCGGCCTGCACCTGGGTCCAGTCGGCCACGTCGCGTCCCAGCGCCAGTGACAGCGCGCCGGCGTCGACCAGGTTCACGCCCATGCCGATCACCACCGTGTAACCGGCGTCGCGACCGCCCGGGTTGCGGGTTGTCTCGACCAGGATGCCCGCCAGCTTGGCGTCGTGCCACTGCAGGTCGTTGGGCCATTTCATGCAAAGCCCCTGCGAACCGGGCCCGGCGACCGCTCGCAGGGCCTCGCAGGCGGCCACGCCGGCCAACGGAGAAAGCGCCGGCAATTGCGTGGCGGGCAGGTGCACGTCGAACGCGCACGAGAACATCAGCGTGGAACCCGAGCGGTTCTGCCAGGGGCGGCCGGCGCGGCCACGCCCGGTTTCCTGCAGGTGCGTGCCCAGGAGCCAGGGCTTGCCCGCGCCGGCGCCCGTGCGGGCGCGGGCAAGCAGGTCGGCGTTGGTCGATCCGGTGCTTTCCGTCCAGGCGATGTCCTGGAAGGCGGGCAGGCGCGCGCCCAGCGTCCGGGCAAGGGTTTCCGGGGCGGGCAGGTCGATTGGGCAGACTTGGTCGGGCATGGCGGCGATTGTAGGGCACGCGGGCCGTGCTCGCGGCCAACCGGCCCTAGCGTTTATGATTGGCGATACATTTTGCATTGCTATTCCGACGACATGCCGCATTCAGCTCCGCTTGCGACCGCCGCCGCACCCTTCCGCCACGAGGGCGGCGTTTGCCACGTCGGCGGCGACTGGAGCGTGCTTGCGCTGGCCGAGGCCGGCGAGGTCGAACGCAGGTGCGCGGCGCTGGCGCGCGCGGCCAAGGACGGCGCCCGCTGGGATATGCACGGCATCAGCCGGTTGGACACGATCGGCGCGCTGCTCATCTGGCAGGCCTGGGGCGAAAAAATGCCCGAACGGGTGCGCTGGGGGGCGGGGCAGCAGGATGTATTCAATGCGCTGGCGATGAACAAGGGCGAGACCCCGGTGGCTCCGCCCAAGGCGGAGACCTGGAGCTGGGTGCGCGCCATGGGCAGCGCGGTGCTGCGGGCCGCCGAAAACGGCCGGGCCTTGCTAATCATGCTCGGCCAGCTGGTTCTGGACTTTGGCGCAATGCTGCGCCGGCCGCGCCTGGGCCCGTGGCGCGAGATCTCGGCGCAGGTGTATCGCACCGGCGCGCAGGCGCTCGGCATTACCGCGCTGGTGGGCTTTCTTATCGGCGTGGTGCTGTCGTACCTGTCCGCGCAGCAGCTTCAGATGTTCGGCGCCGACCGCTTCATCGTGCGTCTGCTGGGCGTGTCCATCGTGCGCGAGCTGGGGCCGGTGCTGGCCGCCATTCTGGTGGCGGGCCGCTCCGGATCGGCGATTACCGCCCAGATCGGGGTCATGCGGGTCACGCAGGAACTGGACGCCATGCTGGTCATGGGCATCTCGCACGGACAGCGGCTGATCCTGCCGCGCGTGGTCGCGCTGGCGGTAACCATGCCGCTGCTGGTGCTGTGGACCAGCGCGATGGCGCTGCTGGGCGGCATGCTGGCCGCGCAGGCCCAGCTTGGCGTGTCGGCGCAGTGGTTCCTGCAGTCGCTGCCGGACGCCATCACGCTGACCAATTACTGGATCGGCATGCTCAAGGGCGTGACGTTCGGCATTCTGATCGGGCTGATCGCCTGCCATTTCGGCCTGCGCATCCAGCCCAACACCGAAAGCCTGGGGCGCGGCACCACGACGTCGGTCGTCACCTCCATCACCGGCGTGATCCTGCTTGACGCCGTGTACGCGGTCATCTTCAGCACGGTGGGCATCTGATGAACAGCGCCACCCAGAACCGCCTGTTCGCCGAAGAAGGCGTCACTGTCGAGCCGGTGATCACGGTGCGCGGCCTGCGTACCGCCTTTGGCGACCACGTTGTGCACGACAACCTGGATCTGACCGTATTCCCGGGAGAGATCCTGGTGCTGGTGGGCGGCTCGGGCACGGGCAAGACGGTGCTGCTGCGGCAGATCATCGGGCTGGACGTGCCTGCCGCGGGCACCGTGAAAGTGCTGGGGCACACGCTGTCCGAACTGACCGCGGGCGAACGCCGCCGCCTGTCATACCGCTGGGGCATGCTGTTTCAGGCGGGGGCGCTGTTTTCAGCGCTGTCGGTGTTTGACAATGTGGCGTTGCCCTTGCGGGAATTGCGCACAGTGCCCGAAGACCTCGTGCGCGACGTTGTCATGTGCCGCCTGGCCATGGTGGGCCTGTCGTCGCGCGACGCGGACAAGCGTCCCTCGGACCTGTCCGGGGGCATGGTCAAGCGCGTGGCGCTGGCGCGGGCGCTGTCGCTGGACCCTGAATTGCTGTTCCTGGACGAACCCACGGCCGGCCTGGATCCCTTGCGGTCCGACGAGTTCGTGGACCTGGTGCGCAGCCTGCACCGGCAACTGGGCTTTACCGTCGTCATGGTGACGCACGACCTGGACACGCTGCTTGCGCTGGCCACACGTGTCGCCGTGCTGGCGGACAAGCGGGTGATCATTTGCGACACGGTGCCTGAAGTCCTGAAGGTGGATCACCCGTTCATTCATACATTCTTCCTGGGCGAGCGCGGTTTGCGCGCGCTGGGGGACCTGGCACCGAAGGGATTGCATCATGGAAAACCGTAGTCATGCCCTCATGGCCGGTATCTTCACGCTGGTCCTGCTGGCCGCCGCGACTCTGGCGGCCATCCTGATCGGCCGCGACCGGACCCAGCTCCAACCCTACGAAATCGTCTCCGCCACGGCGGTCACCGGCCTGAATCCGCAGTCGGCGGTGCGCTACCAGGGCGTTCCGGTCGGCAGGGTGCAGTCGCTGGCGCTGAATCCGAACAAGCCTGGCCAGGTGCGCATCCGGATCGGCGTGGCCCCGAACACGCCGATCACGGAGTCGACGTGGGCCGAGCTGGGCGTGCAAGGCGTGACCGGCATGGCCAACGTCGACCTGCGCGACGATGGCACGTCGCTCAAGCGTCTGGTGTCCACGGCCGAGCATCCCGCCGCCATTCCGCTGCGCCCGGGCTTTCTCGACCGTATCGAGCAGCGCGGCGACAAGCTGCTCACCAACGTCGAGGTCGCCACCGAACAATTACGGCGCGTGCTGAGCGAACAGAACGTGCAGGCGCTGACCGCCAGCCTGCAGAACGCCACCGACATCTCGCAGTCGCTGAAGGACGTCAGCCGCGACCTGGCTCCCACCATGGCCAAGCTCGGGCCGCTGATGGAGTCGCTGGGCAGCACGTCGCGCCAGGCCGACCGCGCGGCGCGCGAGATCGCAGACCTGGCCCAGCAGGCCCGCCAGTCGCTGGCCCGCCTGAATGCGCCCGATGGCCCCCTGTCCGTCGCCACGCGCAGTCTCAATGACATCGCGCTGGCCGCCGCGCGGCTGGACGGCGAAACCCTGCCGGCGATCTCCGGCATGGCGAACAACGTCAGCACGGCTGCACGCAGCGCAACCACCACCTTGCGCCGCGTGGACAGCACGCCGCAATCGTTCTTGTTCGGTCCGGCGCCCGTTGCGCCAGGACCCGGCGAAGCCGGCTTTGCCGGATTCGGGAGGCAGTCGAAATGAAGATGCGCAGCGCCATTCTGATCCTGACCCTGGCCCTGTCGGGCTGCGGCTTCGGCCGCGTGTCCGCGCCGCCCAAGGTCTTCGACCTGGGACTGGACGCCAGGCCCACGCCGGCCCTGGCGGCGCGCGAGCCGATAGCGCTGACGTTCCAGGCAACGCCCGCGCTCTCCGACACCGGCATGATCTGGCGCGTGGGCGACAGCGCCGCGCCGCGCTCCTACGCGACCTACCGCTGGGCTTCATCGCCGGCCGAACTGGTGCGCCAGCGCCTCATCGACCGCCTGTCGCGCCAGGGGGCGGTGCTCAATGACCGCGTCAGTCTGCAGACGCCGCAGCTGCAGGTGTCGCTGGCGCAGTTCGAGCAGGTGTTCTCCGAGGACGGCCAGTCCAGCCAGGGCCGCATCCTGCTGCAGGCGGTGCTGCTGAACGGGCGCGCGGTGGTGGACCAGAAGCGCATCCTGGTGCAGGCGCCCGCGCCCACATTGGATGCCGAAGGCGGCGTCGCGGCGCTGCGCCAGGCCAGCGACGAAGCCAGCGACCAGCTGGCGCAATGGCTGGAGACTGCGCTGAGGCCCGCGGCGCCGGCGCCGCGAGCCCGATGAGCGCTGGCTCGCGCCGCCGGTTGCGGCGGCGCGGGGCGCCTGTCCCGACACCCGGCGGACAGTCGGGCGGTTAACATCGTTTCTTTTTTCCGCACGCTGAGTCACGCCATGTCCGCACGCACTGAAACCCACGCATTCGTCGGCGCCGCCGGCCGCATCGACTGCGCCATCGACTGGCCCGCCGGCACGCCGCGCGGCTGGGCGCTGGTGCTGCATCCGCATCCGCTGCAGGGCGGCGCGCGCGAAAACAAGGTGGTCACGACCCTGTCGCGCGCCTGCGTGCAGCACGGCCTGGCTGCGGTGCGCCCCAATTTCCGCGGCGTCGGCCTGTCCGAAGGGACGTTCGACAAGTCCGTCGGCGAGACCCAGGACATGCTCGCCGTGGTGGCGCAGATGCGCGAACTGCACCCCGAACTGGCGCAGGCCCCCTGGGTGCTGGCGGGTTTTTCGTTTGGCACCGCTGTCGCCGCGCAGACCTACGCCGCGCTGGCGGACCAGGGCGACACCGTGCTGCCGTCGGCCCTGATGCTGATGGGCCCGGCCGTCAATCGCTTCCAGTCGCATGAAGTGCAGGTGCCTGACGACACCCTGATGGTTCATGGCGAAGAGGACGAGGTCGTGCCGCTGTCGGAGGCCATGGACTGGGCGCGACCGCGCTCGATCCCCGTGGTGGTGGTGCCCGGCGCATCGCATTTCTTCCACGGCAAGCTGCTGGTCCTGCGCCAGCTGGTGCAGGCGCGCCTGAAGGTGGCGCTGGACTGAGCCGGCCCCTTCCGAATCCGCACAGGTTGCATCAGGTTGCATGTTTTAGGCGCGCGGGGAACCCGGCGCGGCAGGAAGGGGTCTGATCGACTGCCTATAATTGTCAGCCACTTGCCCCGCGCCGGCGGGCGTCATTCCTGGACCCATGTTGCCGATGAAGAAATTGCCTTACTCCGCCCAATCCCCCGTTGTCTTTACCCGCCGCCTGTTGTCTGGCGCGGTGCTGTCGGCAATGCTGGCCGCCTCAGTGCCGGCCTGGGCGCAGCAGGCGCCCGCCACGCCCGCCGCCGCGCCCGCCGCTACGGCGCCGGCTCCGGCGGCCTCGGGCGCGGTGCCGGTCGGCGATGTCTCGGCCGTGCCGGCGCCGACGATCGCGGCCAAGGCCTGGATCGTGATCGACGTGAACAGCGGCCAGACCCTGGCCGCTTCCAATCCCGACATGAAGGTCGAACCGGCCTCGCTGACCAAGATCATGACGGCCTACGTCGTGTTCAACGCGCTGGAAGAAAAGCGCCTGACGCTCGAGCAGACCGTGCCCGTGTCCGAGCACGCCTGGCGCACGGGTGGTTCCCGCATGTTCATCGAGCCGCGCAAGCCGGTCACGGTGGATGAACTGAACCAGGGCATGATCGTGCAGTCGGGCAACGACGCCTCCGTGGCGCTGGCCGAAGCCGTGGGCGGTAGCGAATCGGCTTTTGCCGCGCTGATGAACCAGGAGGCCGAGCGCCTGGGCATGAAGAACACCCACTTCATGAACGCCACGGGCTTGCCCGATCCGCAGCACATGACGTCCACGCGCGACCTGGCCACCCTGTCCGCGCACCTGATCACCGATCACCCGGACTTCTTCCACTACTACAAGCAGAAGAGCTACACCTACAACAAGATCACGCAGCCCAACCGCAACCGCCTGCTGTGGGCAGATCCCTCGGTCGACGGCATGAAGACCGGCCACACCGATTCGGCCGGCTACTGCCTGGTGTCTACCGCCGTGCGCGGCGACCGCCGCATCCTGGTGGTCGTGGTGGGTACGGACAGCGAAGCGACGCGCGCCGAAGAAAGCCTGAAGCTGCTGAACTGGAGCTTCCAGAACTTCGACACGGTCAAGCTGTTCGACAAGAGCCAGCCCGGCATCGACGCTCGCGTGTGGGAAGGCACCGCCGAAAACGTCAAGCTGGGTCCGCCCAACCCCGTGTCGATCGCGGTCCCGCGCGGCAAGGCCGGCGAACTCAAGCCCGTCGCGCAGCGCACCGATCCGCTGATCGCGCCGCTGGCCAAGGGCCAGCAGGTCGGCACGCTGCAATTCACGCTGGATGGCAAGGTGCTGCGCACCGAGCCCCTGGTCGTGCAGGACGCCGTGGAGCGCGCCGGCTTCTTCGGCCGCATGGTCGACACCGTCAAGCGCTGGTTCCAGTAAACAAGGCACCGCGGCCCCGGCTGCGGGTGTAAGCTAGCAGCGGGCGTTTCGTGCGCGAAACGCCCGTTTTGCATTCAGCGGGGGCGGGCCGCGCGGCTCGTCCCTCTTCATTTCTATCTTCAGGAGTGCCTCATGATTCCGGGCGTGCCGGGCGAAAGCCAGGTGTATCTCAACGGTGAATTCCTGCGTGTGGACGAGGCCAAGGTCTCCGTCCTGGACCGCGGCTTCATTTTCGGCGATGGCATCTACGAAGTCGTCCCCGTGTACCAAGGCAATGCGTTCCGCATGGCCGAACACCTTGATCGCCTCGACCGCAGCCTGGCTGCCTTGCGGATTGCGCAGCCGTTCGACCGCGCCGGCTGGATCGACCTGATCCAGCAGCTGCTGTCGCGCTCCAACCTGGACACCTGCATCGTCTACCTGCAGGTGACGCGCGGCGTGGCCAAGCGCGACCACCAATTTCCGTCGCCTGCCGCGGTTCCGACGGTGTTCGGCATGATCTCGGCCTGGACGCCGCCGTCCGCCGCGCAGCGCGAAAAGGGCCTGGCCGCGATCAGCATCCCCGACGAACGCTGGCTGCATTGCGAGATCAAGTCTGTCTCGCTGTTGGGCAACGTGCTGGCCAAACAGCAGGCGGTCGACGCCCACGTCGACGAAGTCGTGCAGTTCCGCGACGGCTACCTGACTGAAGGCTCGTCCACCAACATCTGGGCGGTGTCGGGCGGCAAACTGCTAGCGCCGCCCAAGAACAACCTGATCCTGGAAGGCATCCGCTACGGACTGATGGGCGAATTGGCCCTTGAAGCCGGCATTCCGTTCGAGGCCCGCCGCATCTCGCAGCAGGAAGTCGAACAGGCCGACGAACTGATGCTGTCGTCCGCCACAAAGGAAGTGCTGGCCATCGTCTCGCTGGACGGCAAGCCCGTAGGTGCGGGCAAGCCTGGCCCCGTTTTTGAGAAATTGCGTGCGGGTTATGATGCCCGCATCGCCGCGCTGTAATTCTGGCGCCGGGCGGCCTGCGCCGCCGCCCGCGTGGCCCGCCGGCACTTGCCGGCGCGCCGCTTGCCCCCATATAACAACATTCAGGGGCAACTCTTTTCTAGGCACATCATGCACATTCCGCCCGAAGATTCATTGATCGAATATCCCAGCGACTTTCCCATCAAGGTCATGGGCAAGCATCATCCCGAATTCGCGCAGACGCTGACGGAAGTCGTCCTGCAATTCGATCCGGCGTTCGACGCCGCGACAGTCGAAATGCGGCCCAGCAAGGGCGGCAACTACCTGGGCCTGACCTTCACGGTGCGCGCGACCTCGCGCGAGCAGCTCGACGCCCTCTACCGGGCGCTGCATGGCCATCCCATGGTGTCTATCGTCCTGTAAGGCAATACGGCTGTGATCAAGTGGCTGGCGCGGCCGGTGGACTACCTGCCGGTATGGCAGGACATGCAGGCGTACACCAGCCTGCGCGACGCCGATACGCCAGATGAAATCTGGCTGTGCGAGCACACGCCGGTCTACACGCTGGGCCAGGCGGGCCTGCCTCAGCATGTGCTCAATCCCGGCAATATCCCCATCGTCCATTGCGACCGCGGCGGCCAGGTGACCTACCACGGTCCCGGCCAGGTCATGGCGTATGCGCTGTTCGACCTGCGCCGCGCGGACATGTACGTGAAGGAATACGTCGCCCTGCTCGAATCCGCCGTCATCGACACGTTGGAACAGGCTGGCGTGCGCGGGGCCTGTCGCAAGCCCGGCGCGCCCGGGGTGTATGTGCCCGATCCCGCCGGCGGCGAACTGGCCAAGATCGCCGCGCTGGGCATCAAAATCCGCAACGGCAGGGCCTACCATGGCGTGTCGCTGAACGTGGCGATGGACCTTGCGCCATTCCTGGGCATCAATCCCTGTGGCTACGAAGGGCTGCGCACCGTCGACATGGCGGCCTGTGGCGTGCGCCGCACGCCCACCGAGGCGGGAGATGCGCTGGCGCTCAACCTGGCGCGCGCATGGCAGCATCGAAGGAGCACGATTTGAAGACCTACACCGCGGCGGACATCGCCGCGACCACGCCCGAGCAACTGGCGCGCCTGCGCGAATCCGGGCCGCCCGAGGAGTACACCGCCTGGATCCGGGCGGCCGCCGAACTGGGCCTGATCGAGGCGCAGACCATCTATGGCCAGATGCTGCTGGACGGCGTCGGCGTCGAACGGCAGCCGGAAGAAGGGCTGGCGTGGTTCAAGCGCGCCGCCAACGCCGACCACCCGATGGCCATCAACATGGTGGGGCGCTGCTACGAGAACGGCTGGGGCGTGCCCGCCGACGATACGGTTGCGGCCTACTGGTTCAGGCTGGCCGCCGACCGCGGGCTGGACTGGGGCATGTACAACTACGCCCATATGCTGCGCAACGGGCGGGGCGGCGTGACGCAGAACCAGGCGGCCGCGCTGGCGCTCTACCAGAAGGCCGCACAGGCCGGCCATGTGAAATCCATCGGCGTCGTGGGCCGCTACTACGAAGCGGGCGACGTGGTCGGGCAGGACCTTGCGCGCGCTTTCGATTGCTACCAGCGCTGCGCCGAAGGCGGCGACTTCCGCGGCATGTTCCACCTGGGCAGGCTGCTGTTGCTGCAGGGCAAAAAAGAGGACGCCGTGCAATGGCTGGTCCGCGTGCCCGAGACCGCGACGCCCGCTTTTCTGAAGGAAGCCAACGGGATGCTGCAGGACTGCGGCTTCCCGGCGCTATACGAAACGCAGCCCTGACGCGGCTCAGGTGCTCAGGCGGGCCTCGAACGCCACCTCCAGCATGTCGTGCTGGCCCGCGCCGCGTTCGCCTTCCAGCCGGTCCAGCAACAACTGGCCGGCGCGCCGGCCCAGGGCGGCCGCGTCGATCCCCAGCGTGGTCAATCCCTGCACCCATTGCGCGGCGCTGCCGTCGTCCGTGAACCCCAGCACCGCCAGGTCCTGCGGGACCTGCAGATCGCGGTTATGCGCTTCCGACACGGCGGCGGCCGCCAGCACGTCCGACGTGCAGAACACCGCATCGAAGATCGTATTCGTGGTCAGCAGGCGCAGAAAGGCCATGCGGCCGTCGTTCATGTGCTGCGCCTCCGGCTGCACGATATCCGCGACCTGCTCCAGCCCCAGCGCGGCGGCACTGGCAATGAAACCCTCGCGCCGGGCGCGTTCCCAGGGGGTGTCCGCGCTGACACAGGCAACCCGCGCGTGGCGCTTCTCGGCCAGGTGCCGGGCCGCCATGCGGCCGGCTTCGGCATTGTCGAGCGCGACGGCGCTGTCCAGCGTCTGCGGCGACGCGGTCCAGGTTTCCACGACCGGGATCTCCAGAGCAGCCAGGGCGGCCCGCAGGGCAGGATCTTCCAGCGGGCCGATGACCAGGGCGGCCGCCGGGCGCAGCTCGGTCAGCAGGGGGAGCGCCTGAGGGTCGTGCCACGGGGCGGCGGCCAGGTAATAGCCGGCGGAGGCAATCCGTTCGCTACAGGCCTGGATGGCGCGTGCGGCGGGCCCGGCATCCAGCCGGGGGGCGATCAGGGCGATGGGGACGGGCGCGGGCAGGGGAGGCATGAAGAGGTTTGCTGTGGCGTCAGGCCAGACGATAACCCAGGCACACGCCGTCCCCGGACGCCCGTGCGGTCGATTTGCCCGGCGAAGGGTAAAATGCCCGTTTTGTCCCAGACCCGGCCGTCCCGCGCGCCGGTCATGAAGGTGTCCCATGTCTACGCTCGCCGAGTCTCCTGTTCCCTCGAACGAATCCGCCGCTGCGCCCGCGGACGCCGCCTACGATCCGACGCAAAAGCAGAAATCGCAGGCCAAGACGGCGCGCATCCCCATCAAGATCATTCCGGCCGAGCGCCTGAAGAAGCCCGAATGGATCCGCGTGAAGGCCGCCGCGCCCGGTTCGCGCTTCTACGACATCAAGCGCATCCTGCGTGAGCACAACCTGCACACGGTCTGCGAGGAAGCCTCCTGCCCGAACATCGGCGAGTGCTTCGGCAAGGGCACGGCCACGTTCATGATCATGGGCGACAAGTGCACCCGGCGCTGCCCGTTCTGTGACGTGGGCCATGGCCGCCCCGACCCGCTGGACACCAAAGAGCCCGAAAACCTGGCGCGCACCATCGCGGCGATGAAGCTGTCGTACGTCGTGATCACCTCCGTCGACCGCGACGACCTGCGCGACGGCGGCGCCGGCCACTTCGTGGATTGCATCACCCATATCCGCGAGCTGTCGCCCACCACCCGCATCGAGGTGCTGGTGCCAGATTTCCGCGGCCGCCTGGACCGGGCGCTGACCATCCTGAACGCCGGTCCTCCCGACGTCATGAACCACAACCTGGAAACCGTGCCGCGCCTGTACAAGCAGGCGCGCCCGGGTTCGGACTACATGCATTCGCTGAAGCTGCTGGCCGAATTCAAGAAGCTGCACCCGGAAGTGCCCACCAAGTCCGGGCTGATGCTGGGTTTGGGCGAGACGGACGAGGAAATCCTGCAGGTCATGCGGGACATGCGCGACCACAACGTGGATATGTTGACGATCGGGCAGTATTTGCAGCCGTCGGACCATCATCTGCCGGTGCTGCGGTATGTGCACCCGGATACGTTTGCGATGTTTGAGCGTGAGGCGTATGCAATGGGGTTCTCGCATGCGGCCGTGGGGGCGATGGTGCGGTCTTCGTACCATGCGGATGAACAGGCGCATGCGGCGGGAGTTAATTGATGAATCGAAAACTCCGTCGATGAGTTAAAAAGGCTGCGCTGGCGGCCTTTTTTGTGTCACGCGTCGGACTGCAACAAGATTCAACTTCCTTGCATCTGAAACGGTAAAAAGCCATATCCGCATCGCTTGGTTCTGTAAATTTCTGACTAAATGCGGTTTTGAGTTAATATCCTAGGCCATTATTGGCGTTCTCAGTTGGAACGTGCCGTGTTGTCACTGCCGGCCTCAGCAGGATGAGATTGACGGAGTATTAGCTGATTATTATTGGCCTTTCGTTAATAAAATTGAGGCCAAAACAGAGTGAAAATATAATACGATCCTTGCTTCAAGCATTTTAGTTGAAGTATCAGTAACGGATAATGGGGCTCTCTGGTACGCTCCTGTTTATTGGCAATTGATCGTCTGTAGGAGTTTTCTTTGAGTTTGCCCCCGCTGATAATAGATCTGGATGGCACCCTGATCAAAACTGATATGTTGCACGAGTCCGCGTTGCGGACCATGCGGGACAGGCCTGGGGCTTTATTTTTTATTCCGCAATGGCTGGCGCAAGGGAAGGCCGTATTAAAAAAGCGCCTGGCCGGTGCGCTGACATTCGACCCCGAATCCTTGCCTTATAACGAAGAATTGCTGGCTTGGCTCAGGCAGCAGAAGAACGATGGGCGCAAACTCATTCTTTGCACGGCCTCGGATGATTCCATCGCCAGCGCGATCGGCGCTCATCTTGGTATTTTTGATGAGGTAATGGCCAGTGATGGGAATATCAATCTCTCAGGCTCGCGCAAGGCGGATGCGCTAGAACAGCGTTTTGGCCGTGGCGGGTTTGACTACGCGGGAAATTCCAGCGTCGATCTGGCCGTGTGGCGCAAGGCGCGCCGGGCCATTGTCGTAAACGCCAGTGCCGGCCTGCCCGCCAAGGCTGCCGAGTGCTGCGAAGTGGAAATCGTGTTTCCCGCGTTGCGACAGGGCGCAAGCGTCTGGCGCAGGGTGCTGCGCGTGCATCAGTGGCTGAAAAATGTGCTGCTGTTCGTGCCGTTCATTGCCGGTCACCAACTGGCTGATATGGACACCTGGCTCTCCCTGTTGGTCGCTTTTTTCTCGTTCAGCCTTTGCGCGTCATCGGTTTACATCGCCAACGACCTATTCGACCTGGAGAGCGACCGGCAGCATTCCCGCAAGCGCACGCGACCTTTTGCTGGTGGTGTCGTCCCGATATGGAAGGGAGTGCTGATTGCGCCGCTTCTGTTGCTGTTCAGCTACGTGCTGGCGTTGTTTGTTGGCGGCACATTTATTCCTTGGCTCACCGCCTACTTTTTGCTGACCTGCGCTTACTCTTGGGGCCTGAAGCGTTTAATCCTGGTGGATTGCCTGGTATTGGCTATCTTGTACACGCTGCGCATCATTGCGGGGGCCGCCGCTGCAGGATTGGTGCTTTCGTTCTGGCTGCTGGCGTTCTCCGTGTTCCTTTTCCTTTCGCTCGCCTTTGTGAAGCGATATGCCGAATTGGAACTGCAGATATTAAGCGGCAAGGATAAAGCCCATGGGCGTGGCTATTACACGTCCGACGCCTCCCTGATTCAGACCTTGGGTATTACCGCCGGCTATGCATCCGTCCTGGTGCTGGCGCTATATCTGAACAGCAGCCAAGTCCTGATGCTGTATCAGATGCCCGAAATCGTGTGGGGCGCCGTGCCCGTCATGTTGTTTTGGGTGAGCTGGATGTGGATGCAGGCGCACCGCGGAAACATGCATGACGATCCGCTGGTGTTCGCAGTCAAGGACAAGGCCAGTCTGTGCGCCGGCGTGGTGTTTGTAGCAATACTTGCACTTGGGACGGTGCTGTCTCCATGGTGACAGTCTCGTCCTGGGGGCGTCTGGATCGTCGGCCTCATGTCGTCTATGACATGGCCGACCGTCGGATCGTGGCGCAGCGGTTGCGGGAAACGGCGCCTGGCGTGGCGTTTGGCATGGGCCGCAGCTATGGCGACGCCTGCCTCAATCCCGAGGGCACATTGTGGCGGATGGCGGATTTGGATCGCTTCCTGTCGTTCGACGAATCGACCGGCCGTCTCGTCTGCGAGGCGGGGGTGCTGCTTCGGGATATCCAGCGGGTAGCAGTGGCGCGCGGCTGGATGTTGCCTGTCACGCCGGGTACGCAGATCGTCACGGTCGGGGGGGCAATTGCCAATGAAATCCATGGCAAGAATCACCACGTCTTCGGCACCTTCGGTCATCATGTGGTGCGCCTGGTCCTTCAGCGCACGGATGGCGAGCGCATCGAATGCTCGCCTAGCGTCAATAAGGAATGGTTTTCCGCCACGGTTGGCGGGTTGGGTCTTACCGGGGTGATATTGGCCGCGGAAATTCAACTGCGGCCTGTGGCCGGGCCCTGGCTCGCAACCGAAACTCAGCCATATGGCACGCTTGATGAATTCTTCGCACTGGCGGACGAATCCGAGAGCGGGTGGGAGCATACAGTCGCATGGATTGACTGCCTGTCGAAAGAGGCCAAAGGCTTGTTCATGCGCGGCAATCATATTGATGGCGGCATGCGGCCAGAGCCTGCGGTCCACCCCAAGAAAATGCCCTTCACTCCGCCTGTTTCACTCGTCAATGGCCTGTCGCTTCGTCCGTTCAATTGGGCGTATTTCAACGCGAAGAAGAACGCAGGCCGGGAAATCGTGCATTACGAGCCATTTTTTTATCCTTTGGATAACTTGTTGGAATGGAATCGGATGTATGGTCCGGGCGGGTTCTACCAATACCAGAGCGTTGTGCCTCGTGCCGTAGGCCGGGATGCGATAGCCGCGATGCTCCACGAAATTTCGCGTTCGGGTGAAGGTTCGTTCCTGAGCGTGCTGAAGACGTTCGGAAATCAGCAATCTGTGGGCATGCTGGGATTTCCCCAGCCAGGCGTGACCCTGGCAATGGATTTTCAGAACAAAGGTGCGGCAACAGAGCGTCTTTTCGCACGCTTGGATGGCATTGTGGCAGATGCCGGCGGGCGGATTTATCCCGCGAAGGATGCGCGCATGCCTAAATCGCTGTTCGAGGCGGGTTATCCCGCATTAACCGAATTCCTGTCGTACCGCGATCCAGGGATAAGCTCGGCGCTATCGCGACGACTGATGGGGTATTAAGAGTGACAACCAAGAAAAAGCGCATTGTGATCGTGGGCGGTACGTCGGCAATTGCCGAACACTGCGCGCGCATATGGGTCGGGCAGTCCGCCGTGGACCTTACGTTGATCGGCCGGGACCAGGACAAGCTGGACGCCGTAGCCGCCGATTTGCAGGTTCGTGGCCCCCAATCTGAAGTACGAGCAGTGACTGCGGATTTTGAGAATCCCGAGCGCATACAGTCGCAGGTCGATGCCATTACTGCAGCAGGAACCGTCGACCTGGTGCTGATCGCCCATGGCAGCCTGCCGGATCAAAAGAAATGCCAAACCGACCTTAAGGCCTGCGAGCAGGCGCTCAATATCAATGCCATCTCGCCAGCGATCTACGCCGAGGCATTTGTTCGCGGCATGGAGCAAGTGGATCACGGAACGCTCGCGATCATTGGTTCGGTCGCAGGAGATCGTGGTCGCAAGTCGAATTACATATATGGGGCAGCCAAAGGGCTGATTGAGCGCTACGCGCAAGGGCTGCAGCACCGCTTGGCGAAAACGCGCGTCAAGGTGGTCTTGATCAAGCCTGGCCCCACGCAGACGCCGATGACAGCATCTATGGGCAGCGCCTATGCGAGCATGGCGCGTGTCGAAGATGTGGCGGGCAATATCGTTGCAGGGATAGCGGCGGGCAAGCCCGTGGTTTATGCGCCTGGGAAATGGGCTGTAATCATGCTGGTAATTCGGAACTTGCCGCGCTTCGTATTTAACAAGATGAATATTTGATCGGTATGCCCAGCGCTGGAGCGCGTAAGCCGGAATTGTCCGGCAATAAAGGTCGCGATGTTGGACTGCTGAGCGCGGTCATTGATGGCGATCTGGATGGTTTCGGTTGTGGATATCTCGGCCTCGGAGAATCGCAAAAAAACCAAAAATTACCTCGGAGACCGTGAAGTGATTAAGCAGTTCTATTCCCGGCAGTTCATTTCTTTTCTGTTAGCCGGTGGGTTGGCCGCTCTTGTCAATATCGGCTCCCGGATTGTGTACAGCCAGTGGGTGAATTTTTCCTGGGCAATTGTATTCGCGTATGTTACCGGGTTGATAACGGGATTCGTCCTGACGAAGGTTTTTGTATTTAAAGGCGCTACGCAGGCGCTGCACCGTTCGATCTTGTTCTTCGTTCTTGTGAATGTGGTGGCAGCCGCGCAGACGTGGCTTATAAGCATGGGGCTTGCTTATTATGTGCTACCTGCCATGAGCGTGCCGGAAGGATATGTCGAAAACATTTCTCATGTGATCGGTGTGATTTTTCCCGTTTTTACCAGCTATATTGGCCACAAGCGATGGTCATTCCGCTGAGCCGACCCGGGATTCAAGTGCCTTTTCGGATGGTGCGGTTGCAGAACCTTGTAACTTTAGAATTCGTGCGGCCTCGATGGAATGGCCGGTATATAATTTGCAGTCTGGCTGTATAACTCTGCTTGAAATTTATGAAAACGATTAAATGCACCTCGGAGGTGAGGTATGAGTGACGTAGATCTTGCCGAACTGTACCGCAATAGGTTTTCGACAGATATCCTGCCAAGAAAGAACGCAATTTGGCGTGTCATCTGCAAGGGATTTCTTAGTAGATTTGTAAAGCCGTCTGATGTAGTGGTCGATGTGGCATGCGGCTATGGGGAATTCATCAACAATATTGATGCCGGAAAGAAAATCGCCATCGACCTGAATCCGGACACGCGCGCTTTGCTGAACCCGGATGTTGAGTTCCACCAATGCTTGGCCACCGAATTAAGTTCCGTCATCAAGGGTGATGCGGACGTCATATTCACGTCCAATTTTCTCGAGCATCTGCCGAACAAGCAGGTTCTGGATGTCTTTCTAGAACAGGTCTCCGCGGCTCTCAAGCCGGGGGGGAAATACATAATTGTCGGTCCCAATTTGCGCTACCTTCCCGGCGCATATTGGGATTTCTATGACCATCATTTGGGCCTTACTCATCATTCCTTGACGGAAGCGCTTCAATTGAAGGGTTTTACCGTCGAGAAATGTGTCGACAGGTTTTTGCCGTACACCATCCGCGGAGCCCTGCCCACCCACCCGATGCTCGTGTGGCTGTATCTGAAGGTTCCGTTTGCCTGGAAGATTCTTGGCAAGCAATTTTTTATTGTCGCCCGTAAAGCCAGCTAGGGCACCCGTATTGCGAGCCGACTCTCTTGCGTTGGCGCAAGGGTGGGGGCTGCCTTTTTGCGTCCATCGGCAATGATGGACGTCTGAGGCGGGCGGCGCATATGGAATGCGCAGTGAACATTCTCGCGCCTGGATCGCAATGACGGCGGGACGGCAATAACCTTAAGATCATCCGATCTATCCGATAAATGAAGGGCCACTCGTATCGTGCGAATCAATGAAAGAATAATGCTGGGCGCATTTTGTTTCTTGTCGGCGCTTGTTGTCGCGTGCGCGGTGGTGGGCGGAGTTCGTACATATTCTCCGGTTCCCTATTGGGATATGTGGAACGGCTATCTCGATTTCTACCTCAAGGCATCTCAGAGCGACGTGTCGATGTGGTGGGCGCAGCATAATGAGCATCGGATTCTGTGGTCGCGTTTGTTGTTCTGGTTGGATATTCGATGGTTCGGCGGCGTCAGTGCTTTTCTAATTTTTGTTAACTACATTCTGGTTGGTATCGCCGGGATAGT
Source organism: Achromobacter arsenitoxydans SY8 (assembly GCF_000236785.1). Taxonomy (GTDB): domain Bacteria; phylum Pseudomonadota; class Gammaproteobacteria; order Burkholderiales; family Burkholderiaceae_B; genus Achromobacter; species Achromobacter arsenitoxydans. Next base: position 31,506 of record NZ_AGUF01000034.1, read on the forward strand.
CTTTTCCCGCCTGCTGGCGTGGTCGTTGCCTGAGCCGACGATGCGCCCGGTGCGATGGGCCATTAGTCTGTTTCTTTTCGGCTGGTTGTTCTTGTGGTCCCAAAGCGAAAACTTTACTTGGGGCTTCCAAAGCCAATTCTTCCTGGCGCAATTGTTTCCGCTCTGCGCGCTGGTCGCCTTGTATCGGTCTGCCGAAGAACCGGGCAGGCTTGGCCTGTTCCTGTTGGCATGTTTGCTTGGTGCGGCATCGTTAGGGTCGATGGCTAACGGCGTCATCGTCCTGCCGTTGATGGTGTTATGCGGCGGCATGCTGCGTATCGGTCGCGCGCGGCTTCTCTCGCTACTTGTGCTGGCCATAGGCGGCGGGCTGCTGTACTTTCACAATTATTCCTCCCCCCCGGGAAACGGCAGTTTATTGGCCACGCTGTTGGCTAATCCTGCAGGCGTGAGCCGCAGCCTGCTCCTCTACCTGGGCAGCCCATTCTTCTTTTTGATGCGCAAGAGCAGCCACAGTGTGCAGATTGCATTGGGTGCTGGCGTCGTGCTGGTCGTGGCGTCGCTGATGTGGGGCATCGCCGCCATTCGGCGCAGACCGATGCCAGGTTTGCGGCTCGCGTTGCTCAGTTACCTGCTGTTTATTGGCGGCACCGCCCTGGCGACTGCCATCGGCCGCCTGCAATTTGGGCCAGATCAAATCCTTTCGAGCCGATACAGCACGCCGGCGGTAATGGCTTGGGCGGTATTTTTCGTCCTTCTGGCGGATAGCATGCGTTCACGGCTGACCAGGCGGCCGATCGCCTGGTTGTTGCCGTTGTTGGCGCTGCACGTGTATGTGGCCGTTGTTCAGGTGCGCAACGTGCCTGGCGTTTCCGATACCGATTATCGGCGGCATCTGGCCGCCTTGGCGTTGGAGCTGGGCGCCAGGGATGATGGCAGAATCGCCACGGTTTTTCCGTACATCGACTGGGTGCTTGATATTGCCGCGGATGCGTCGCGGGCACAGGCGTCGATTTTCGACCGGCCGCCTTTGCGCGGTGTCCGGGCGATGATGGGAGCGCCGGCGGATTCGGGCAATGCCGGCGCCTGCTCGGCGGGTATCGACTACGTCTATCACCTGGATGGCGGCGATTTCCATCGCATTGCGGGATGGGTAAGCGACGATCATGGCAGCGCCGTCCAAGGTGTTTGGATCATTGACCAAAGTGGCAAGCGTGTAGGCTACGCCCTGGCCTTCAACCAAGCGGCTTCGCTGGGGAAAGGTGTCGATGCGGGCCGTCGTTTTGACGGATACGTCACGAAAGAGGGCGCTGCAGTGCTGGGGGCGATCCAGGTTGCTGGTTCCGCTTGTGCAGCAAAATTGGAGTCGCCATCGCCCTGGTTTACGGTTATACCGTCGCAGCCGCCCGTCTCGACGGATGTAGTGGCCGGTTCCGCGGCCATTCTGGCCAATGACGGCTGGACAGGATCGGATTATCAGCGCACGGCGATTGATGGAATGCAGGTGGTGGGTAGCCATCACCATGGCGACGACGACTCGGGTACGCTGAAACTCAAGCTGAAACCTGGGGAGTCGGTTTTCTATCGGTCCGGACCGGTCATGCGTTCGCAGTTTCTCCAATTCGGTCAAGGGCCGCGGGGCTGGGCCATGCTACCGGCGGCCGAGAACTGGGTCAGGCTTGAATTCCAGGGGGCGGCGTTGCCTGCCGAGGGTTTCGAGGTCACATTTACCGATGCGGGCAAGGGCTTTGGCGAGTGGTCCGCCATTGCGGTGCGCGCAAATAAATAACACACAGATATGCAAGATACTCAACGGAAAATTCTGATTCCCGGAGGCGCCGGCCTCGTTGGCCAGAATGTGGTAGCCCAGCTCAAACGCAAGGGTTATACCAATATCGTGGTGCTGGATAAGCACCGCGCCAACCTGGAAGTCCTGCGTTCATTCCATCCGGAACTTGTCATCGAGTATGCGGATCTTGCCGAGCGGGGCGATTGGGAAAGGCATCTCGAAGGTGCCGACACCGTCGTAATGTTGCAGGCGCAGATTGGCGATCCCAATCTTGAACCGTTCACGCGCAACAACATCACGTCGACCAAGCACATGCTTGCGGCCATAAAGCGCAATAACGTCCCGTACACGGTGCATATCAGCTCATCCGTTGTCGAATCAGTGGCGGACGATTTCTACACCAATACAAAAAAAGAACAGGAACGCATCGTCCTTGAGAGCGGCATCAACTGCGTAGTATTGCGTCCAACACTAATGTTTGGCTGGTTCGACCGCAAGCATTTGGGCTGGCTGTCACGGTTCATGCAGCGCGTTCCGGTCTTTCCGATTCCGGGAAATGGCAAATTCATGCGACAGCCGCTGTATGCGGGAGACTTCGCGAGCATAATCATCAGTTGCATTGAATCGCGGATCAACGGGCAGGTCTTCAATATTACCGGCCTGGAAAAGGTCGACTATATTGACATTATTCGCACCATCAAGGCGTCCACGGGCGCCAAGGCCATGCTGTTGAAGATACCCTACGGCCTGTTCTATCTCTTGCTAAAAACCTACGCGGTATTCAATAGCGACCCTCCCTTTACCGCGGCACAGCTGAAGGCGCTGGTCGCGCACGATGAATTCGAAGTCATCGACTGGCCGACGATTTTCAATGTGAAGCCGACTCCCTTCGCCGCAGCGATTGACGAGACGTTTCACGATCCCGTTTACAGCAAAGTGGTACTGGAGTTCTGAATATCATGGGTCAACGAATTGCGGTGCTGGGCGCAGGTCCGATGGGCCTGGCCGTCGCGTACCAACTTGCGCTGGACGGGCATGAACCTGTTGTGTTCGAGGCCGATGACCGAGTGGGGGGCATGACGGCCACGTTCGATTTCAATGGACTCGATATCGAACGCTACTATCATTTCCATTGCACCTCGGACACGGCATTCCTGGACGTGTTGCAGGAGCTGAATCTGGCCGACAGGATGCGCTGGGTCGAAACCAAGATGGGCTACTGGTACCAGGACAAGTTACAGCCCTGGGGCAATCCGGTTGCGCTTTTGAAATTCAAGGGGCTCAGCCTGGCGGCCAAGATCCGTTATGGCTTGCACGCATTCCTGTCCGTCAAGCGCAATGACTGGAAGCCTTTGGACAGGGTCGAAGCGACGGGATGGATCCGCCGCTGGGTAGGCGCCGAAGCCTATGAAGTGCTATGGCGGCGCTTGTTTGACTACAAGTTTTACGACTACACGGACAATCTGTCCGCGGCTTGGATCTGGAGCCGGATTCGCCGGATCGGCCGGTCACGCTATAGCCTGTTCCGTGAAAAGCTCGGGTATCTCGACGGCGGTTCGGCGACCCTGTTGCAGGGGTTGGCCGAGGCCATACGCAAAAATGGCGGCCAGATCCGGCTGAAGTCGCCGGTGCGCAAGGTTGTCATTGAAGATGGCCAGGTCCGCGGCGTGGTGGCCGATGGGGAAATGGAGGCCTTTGACAAGGTGGTCAGCACGGTGCCTTTGCCATATGTGGCGCGCTTGATGCCTGATCTGCCGCAGCCCATCCTGGAAAAATTCAGCAATAAGAAGAATATCGCGGTGGTGTGCGTTATCGCCAAGCTCAAGAAACCGGTTACGGAGAATTTCTGGCTCAATATAAATGATCCGGAAATGGATATTCCCGGGCTTGTGGAGTACACCAACCTGCGGCCATTGGACGAGCATGTGGTCTACGTGCCTTTTTATATGCCGGGCGAACATCCGAAATATGGCGATCCGGACGATGTCTTTCTGGACAAAGTTAAGCGCTATCTGAAAAAAATCAATCCCGCGCTGTCTGATAGCGATTTTGTTGATATCCGCGCCAGCCGCTACCGCTATGCGCAGCCAATCTGCGAACCAGGGTATTTGGATGGAGTGCCCGACGCCAAGTTGCCGGTCAAAGGCCTGTGGGCGGCAGATACGTCCTACTACTATCCGGAAGATCGGGGCATTTCCGAGAGTATCGGTTTTGGCCGCAACCTGGCCCGTGAGGTAGTGCTGCCTACGTAGCAGGCGCCTTCATGGCCACCTGTTGGTGAGGTCTACCGTGCTGAACGCGGTTGCGCACATCCGAATTCGGGCGCTTTCTGTCCCGCATCAAGACGGCCGATTCCAAGGCGCAACCGTTAATCAGAATGAGCCCCGCGGTACAGATCTTCGGTGCCGCCAGGGAGAGCGGCCGGTTGGAACTCAATGAAGCTGTGGTTTGCTTCGTCGCTTGGCTGATTGTTTAAATCGAGAATGAATGTAATGCAATCCTACGCTCGGCCCGGCAGGCGTTCCGATGCCTCATCGTTGATTCAACGTTTGCTTGTCCCTCTGGCCCTTCTGCTGACTGGACTGCTATTCATCCCGCTTGGACCGCTAATGCCGCGCGACGGATTGGATCCCTCGTGGCGGTATGCGCTGAATATGGCGGTAGAGAACGGCTATGTGTTCGGGCGTGATTTGATATTTACGTTCGGGCCGCTCGGATCTGTTTATTCGACCGTGTACAGTCCATTTACCGACCACATGATGATGTGGGCCAGCGCGCTGTATGCCGCGGGCTTTGTGTTCGCGATTCATCTGAGCGCCCCGAGACAGCGCCAGTGGTGCGCGATCATGTTGCCGGTTCTAGTCAGCCTGTTCATCTTGCGCGATGCGTTCTTCCTGGTACTGCCTTTCTTTTTGCTGCTTGCGGCATTGCGAACGACGCGGTTTGCCCGAGACCCCTATCGTCTGAACCTCACGCCATCCGTGCTCGTGGGGCTGGCAGTGGCGACATTGGCCATGGGGATCGGCCCCATCGTCAAAGGTAGTTTCTCCGCAGTGGTGCTTCCTATAGGCGCACTGACGTTTATCGCGCTTGTGACAAGCAATGTGCGCTTGGCAGTTGCTTTCGCGGCGCTGCTGCTGGCGGGAACTGCAGGATCCTGGGCATTCTCCGGGCAAGCCCTGGCGGACTTGCCTGAATTTTTCATGGCTCAAGGTCCGGTTGTTTCCAGCTATACGGATGCGATGTCCCGTGAAGGCAGCTCCAGCGCCATCGTCTATTTCTTGCTGCTTGTGCTGCTTGTTTGCGGAGCATTTGCATTTGCGCTCAGGCGGGCTTTCGGTCGTGGAGCCGTGCTTGCGTGCTTGGCGCTGGCGCTCACAGCATTCATCAGTTTCAAGGCCGGATTCGTCCGTCAGGACGATCATGTCTTCATGGCGCTGGGCGTTTTGTTGCTTCTGGCGTACGGCGCTTCCTTATACGTAAAAAAGATCTCAGTAATTGCCGGACTATGGATCGCAATGACGCTGACTTGGTTCGCCGTCGGATCCAGCGTAGTCAATCTCGATGCGGAATTCTTCGCGGAAAAAGTCTTGGCCAACTGGGAGCGGACGTATAAGGGTATAAAGATTCGGACCTCCAAACCCGAAGCGTTAATTGAGCAATACGATTCAGCCGTCTCGAAGATTCGCGCTGCTCACCCGTTGCCTCCATTACGCGGCGCTGTTGACCTGTATCCCAATGAACTATCAGCCCTCTTCGCGAATGATCTAATCTGGTCCGGCAGGCCCATTCCGCAAAGTTACGCAGCCTACGACCCGATCCTCGATTCAAAGAACGTGGAGCATCTAAGGTCGTCCGCCGCACCCGATTCCGTACTGTTCTCCTTCGCCCCGATTGACGGGCGCCTTCCGGCGCAGGACGATTCGGGCAGTGTGCTCGAACTGCTTTCGACCTATTCGGTGTCCGCTTTGGAGCCGCCGTATGTGCTGCTCAAAAAGCGGGAAGGACCGCGCACGGCCAAACTGGACGCCGAAAACCGAATCGAAATGCGGCGAGGATTTGGCGAGTGGATCGACTTGAACCCCCGCCAGCCGGTTTGGTTGCAGGCGGAGATTAAGCCCACCTTTCTTGGAAAAGTAGTCAGTACACTCTTCCGATTGCCCCCAGTTGAGATAGAGATAACGCTTGGGAATGGCACATCGTTGAAGAAGAGGCTGATTCCGAAGATCGCGGAAGCGGGATTCATTGTTTCACCTTATCTGACCGAGCCTTCCGATTTTGTCAGCCTGGCTGCGGGGGCAGATCTTGGTAATAACGTGAAATCTGTTCGGATAACCACTAGTGGTGAAAGGCTGTGGCAAGACAACTTCTTGATCAAGCTTACGCCGATAAGCATCGTTCCTCAAAAATCTGCAAGGGCATTGCTTTTCGGGGCGCCGGAAGACCGGCCGCCATGGGCTGATTTGCCTCAAGCAGAATTGGGATCAGCGCAATGCATGATCGACAGCGTCAATGGCGCACCCTATCGGCCGGGCAGCGGGATTGCGAATCCTAATGGAGTATTGCAGCTTCAAGGATGGATGGCTCCTAACCGCCAAGATGATGAACTTGGCGCGCAACCGTGGGCTGTCGTCGAACTTCCGGATGGCTCGACCAATTACTACAAGGCAAAAGCGATGAAACGTCCCGATGTCGCTGCCGCTCTAAAGCGGCCGGCATTGTCGGAGGCTGGATTTACATTGACCTTGGATATGTCTGAATTCCGAGGCACGAAGAAGATCTCGCTGGTATCGGTTGTCGACGGGAAGGTATTTTCTTGCGCAGAGTTGGGTGGGCCGATCTTGGTTAATTAGAGTCCTGCATCATTTGAGGATGTTGCCGTTTTCTGAATACTCCTCAAGTCCGGATGTAAACCGATTAGAAGAAGCATCCAGTGCCGTACAGTGGAAATCTGGTTTGTTATGATTGCACGCAAAATTTCTGGGGAGTGCAATGGGGCAGTCTGTTCCTGATTCGAATGCGAGAGTTCAAGCTGGAAGCTTGAACTCTAATAGATTGTTCTTTCTGGATTTCATAAGAGTCATCTCGATTCTTATGATCATCTTGTACCACTTCAATATTCAGCTGCTGGAGCAATCCCCGGCTGCGAAGGTAATTCCCGGACTCGTCATATTTCATCAGGCAATCGGAGATCTCGGGGTCACGCTCTTCATAATGATTTCCGGTGTGGCATTGATGACGAGCTCTTCAAGCCGGTTCTCCGCGGTTGAGTTCTACAAGAAGCGAATTCTCGCAATTTTCCCATCGTATTGGCTGGCCTATGTTGTTGTTGGCTGCGTATTGTTCTTGCTGCGCGGAGCGTGGGTCGGGGATTCCCAGCATTGGAAGTTTCTTCTTACCCTTACCGGATTCGATGGCCTGACTTTCTATCGCGACCTGAATTATTATCTTATCGGCGAATGGTTCATCGGATTTATTATCGTTCTGTATTTGTTGTTTCCGGTGCTCCGTCGAGGCGTGCTGGAGCGTCCGATTCTGACTTGGGTTCTTGTAATTGCTCTGTTTTTGGTGTTGCGCCACTATTATTCCCAAATATTTGTCCTTGGTGAAAATCGCAATCCGCTGATAAGACTGCCCGAGTTTTTATTTGGACTGTGCTTTTTGCGTTATGTGTCCAGGTTCCACGGAATCGCGTTCTGGGTTTCGATTATTTGCTTGGCCGTGTTTGCATTCTGGTATCCGCCAATACCGATGCAGGTATACGGAATCGTGTTGGGCATCGCAGTGTTTTGCTTCCTGTCTTACGCTGCGGAACGGTCCAGCTTGCCCGCAGGCTTTATCAATGCGACCGAAACGGCAGCTAAGTACTCGTTCCTGGCCTTTCTCGTGCATCACCAGATCATCTACGTGCTGCTGCCGCGATTCAATGCGGCCACCCTGACAGCGGTTGAGGTCTACGTACTCTTTGGAATTGTGACTTTTTTGAGTTTCGTCGCGGCCAAGTTGCTTTATGGGCCCGTACTCAAGATAACCGAGGCGCTGCGCGCAATGCTGTACGTGAAGGAAAATTCCCCGGCTATTGATACGAGCACGCGGGTGCTATCAATCTTGGCCGCCGTTCTTGGGCTGGCTGTCGTTGCCAGTACGTTTTTCGGTGTGTTTCATTACTACTCGCCAGTGCCGTGGTGGGATGAATGGGATGGCTATATAGGGTTTTATCGCAATATCAATAGCGGTTGGCTCGGCGGATGGTGGGTCAATCATATGGAACACCGGATCGTTACGTCTCGGGTTCTGTTTTGGCTGGACATCTATGTGTTCGGCGGCCAGCACATATTTCTGTATATCGCTGAATTGGCATTGATCGCGGTAATGGCGATTGTGGTGTGGCGCCGGTATTACCAGGGCAGCACGAATAAGGCGCCTAATGGGTGGGTCATTGGCCTGACGCTGGCGCTTCTCTTCTCGTGGGTGCAAGAAGAAATTTTGCGCTGGGGCTTTGAAACGACGGTGCTCTCGGCGTATATGTTCGCCCTCTTGTCTGTGGCACAGTTTTCAAAGTTCGATGAGCCACGGGGCAAACCGCTCTTCCTGTCCTTGGTATTCGCGATACTGGCGGAATTCTCCATGGGCAACGGATTGATGACATTTCCGACGCTCTTTGCCCTGGCGGTTATCTGCCGTCGGCCGATCCGCGAAATGGTCTATATCGCAGCCACGTGGGCCGTAATGTGGGGGGTGTACTTCATAGATTATTCCGTTCCGCCTGCCGTCCACCCCGAGATGCCGGTGGTTATGCTTGCCATGGCGTTCGCGAAGTTTTTCTTTGTCTTCCTTGGCAATCCTGTAGGCGCGTTGACGAATAACGGCGTGGTGCTTTGCTTCATTATTGGCGCAGCGACCTTTGGGTTGGCGTCCTGGCTGGTCCTTCGTCTGTACAGATCTAACAGCATTACGGCGTATCGCGCTTTCCTGATCGGAGGGTACGGTTTTGTGGTGTTATCGGCGTTGGCGGCAATGGTTGGACGCGCGTACTATGGCCCGGAAGGCGCTTTAGTCAGCCGCTACACCACGGGGTCCCTGTTGGGCTGGCTCATGATTTCGTTGCTGGCTTTTGACGTAGCGCGCAGTCGGACTACACAGTTCCTGGCGGTCGCGGGCTCGATTGCGCTTGCGGCGGCAATTGCCCCATTTCAGGTGCACACCGCAGGCGACAACTCTCATTTGTACAAGCACAAGCTGGCTATTCTTGCGCACAAGATCGGGGCGGATCGCCCGAAATTGGATGCATTGCTCTTTCCTGCGGCAGCACATCGCCATTTTTCCGATTTGGCAACGTATGCCGAGAAGAACAATGTTGCCCTGTATGGAAAGGGTTGGCTCAAAGACGCAGGAGAGTTGACGTATGACCCGGCCAAGCGTAATGACGCCCTATGCTTGGGCGCCTTCGACTCCGTTGGAGCGGATGAGGTAGGTCCGGTATTGAAAGGCTGGGCAACGGAAAATCCGGTCAGATCGACGGAAATGCTCATCGTCATTGCTGACGAGTCCGGTCGAACGATTGGATACGGCGTGACCGGTGAGGCGCGTCCTGATGTGACAGGAGCGATTCGGGGAAATCCGAAGAACGCGGGCTGGACCGGTTTTACCACCCAACCCGCGCAGAATGCTTCAGCGTATGCCTATATTTCGGGTCAGTTCTGCAAGTTGCCTAGATCTTGAAGCTTCACCGAGTTGGGCCGAGGCGTTGCCTGGCACGTTCACCGTTGCCCTTTGGCTATTAACTCGACAGTCGTGCGAATGGTGCATGCAGGAAGGTTTGGGCCAACGTCCTGCAACACCGTGATGGTGTACCGTCCATCTGGCGGTATGGGTTGGATGAGTCGAGAGAACCCCAGGTCGTTTTCTTCAGGCAAGCCCATCGCAACCGTCACATCGGGGCGGGCCACGCGCATGGCCTCCACAACGATGGGCGTGTTCGTTCCGTCTTCCATGCGGACGAAGACCCTCCCTTCTGCACTGCGCCGTTGGGGATCGGCCGCCCAGCCAAGAACGGAAAGGACGGTGTTGCTACCGACGCGAACGGTTGTGACACCATCAATTGATCCAAGGCAACTGGCGGCCTCTGCCGGAAAGGCCGGTGGTTTACGTTCGGGAGTAGCCAGCAGACATCCTGAAATGCCGCTGATTTTCCAGTTTCTTTCCCGTGATAGCTTGAAAATTTCATCCTGATTGGCGTAATCGTTCGGGCACCACACTACACCCGAGAATCTGCCCGGATCCAGGAATTTGTCTGGCGCCGCAATCACCTGGTCCATGGGTTTGAACCAGGGGGGAACTGTGAATGACTTACGGCCTGCCATATAGGAAAAGCTGGAACTCCAGTCGTTCCCAAAGGCAATAAACTGACCCTCTGGGGGTATTTCCCGATGCAAGGACCTTCCCAAAGCCACTTCCCGGGTGCTGGCGGTAAATTCCTGCTGGAGGAAGGGAAGGTAGCGCACGGAGAACCCGTATAGATTCCAGCTCACTACGGCGAAAGTCAGTGCCAGGCATGCGGTCAGGCCGAATCGCTGAAGAACGACCGCGCCGAGCGCTGTCGCGACGCCAAATATCAGGAAAATTCCGAGCGCAGTTTGGTAATAACTGTGCATCCAATGCAGATTCGTGAAGATGTAGATCGGAGCCAATCCACATACAACGGATGCAAGGACTATTCGTTTAGCCTTCGCATTAGAGCGAAAGATAAACGGAGAAAGCAGAAGTCCGGCGGCCAGGTAAGAGCCGACATCGGGAAGCATCTGCTGCAACAGCACCTTTTGCAGAAGTTCCAGCGACAGGCGCTGATCAAGCGTCCCCCAGTTCCATTTGCTGACCTGGCTTGAGGTGAGCATGGCTCCCATGGCGTTCTGCAACTTGACATAATCTGTGTAGAAGACCCAGGCCGCGGCGACCATCACAGGCAGCACAAAATAGCCTGCGAAGACAGTCATCCTGCGCATGGTCGCCACCTTGCCTAGTGATCCGGCTTCGCGAAACTGGAGCACCGCATAGGTCAACGACATAAAAAACAGTATGGGCAGGCCTGTGGTCACCTTTTGAAGCAGCGCGAGGCAGGAAAACAGGACGAATAGTATTGATCTCGCCGCGGTTGGCCGGTCATATATTATGTCCAGGAAGTACATCACAGACATGACCGTAAACCAAAGCGCTGCTGTTTCGATCATGAATGCCCGTCCCCAGTACAGGTACATCGGGGATGAAAACAGCAGCGCGGCAAAGATCCAAAATACAGGCGTGGGCAATTGGAGGCGCCTGGTGATTGCACGCCCGGGCCAAAGGCAAAGCAACAGAAACCCGAAGCTGGTCAATCGTCCAATAAAATCGAGATTGCCGCCTGTCATCCGCGCGACTAGTGCGACGATCCCCTGATAAATTGGAAATTCAAAGGGGATAGACCAAGGCGCCCCGCCTACAGGGGTTTCGTAGGCGAGCTTGAATCCATCCTGTGCAAACCAGTACGCAGTAATAGCGGTTTGTGTCTGACGAAAAGAAAATAAATCAAGGGGCGGCTGTCCTGCGTATGTCACGGTGAGAGCCAACGAGCCCCCTATCACCGCCACTGCCAATGCGACCAGAAGTGCGTGCCCAATTCTGGAGAGTGTCCTAGCGCGCTGCATATCGTGCTTCCATCTGAAACTCTCGGGCTGATCCAGGATCAATGAGCCGAAGCGTATCGAGTTTCGAATTTGCCCTGAGTGGGCGTAGTGGTGGAATCCGCCCCTGTCGGGTGCGGGGCAGAGATTCAGCGAGCCGCGATATCGCCGCTAAATCCCTGCCGGCGGCCGTCAGCGGTTTATGCCTTCGGCGTACGTTGCAAGATGCGTGTAGCCGACATGTCGCGCCGCACTGGGAAGGAGCCGCTCCAGAGCGTGCAACATCGTTCCATCAATTGGGACCGGCTCCTTCGGATAATCGTCCCATCCGAGTTTCTGGTCGAATATCGGAGCCAGGGCTTGCGGACGGGCCCAGAACATGGTGCCGACAGGGAAGGGGAAGAATCCGTCAGAAAGCGGCTCCATGCCCATGTTTTTCGCGAGGGTTTCGGCGAATTCCCGGTTCTTGTCCCAGCCAATGAGATGGGGGTCGTCGGCGAAGACCAAGCCCAGCTTCTGGTCTTTCGAAAAGGCCGTAATGATGGCATCGGCTGACGGAAACTTTCCGCCAATCATGTTTTCCAGAAGGAACTCGATCCAATCGGGCACGAGATTGGACAGTGTGACGTGGGGGCTCTTCTTTGTATGAAAGTGCCCGATGACGTCGTAGGCGGCCAATTCTTCGGCAAATTCAGTGAAGAAAGGACCTATGTCCCGTCCGCGATTCGTGGTGATTCGCACGAGGCAGCGCTGCTCGTATGCCCGCGTGGCGAGAACGCTCGCCACTTCTTCGGCTGCCGCCGCATTGGGTACGCTGATCAGGTAATCACATTCGAGCTTGTTGAGCTCCATCCGGTCCAGTATCGACGCTAGCAAGTCGGGATAGTAGGCATGAATGTGGACGCCGATCCGCAGGTTCGCGGCAGGTTCGATGTCCGCATGCGCCAGCTCCAGAACGTCTTCCTGCCACGGCCCTTGCGGCCTGCCTGCTTGTTGCCAATGCAGGAGAGGATCGGGGTCGAATGCCGTCAGGCCGGCATGTTCGGCATAGCTGGCGGGATTGAAACCGGGGGCCGGCTTACGGATGTAGATCCGGCTCTGACTTTGTTTCAGATATGTCCGCAGAGCCTGTTCGGCGGGCTCAGGGGAACGTGGCGCGTGATAGAAAGCGGGGACGAAGGCGCTGTCGGCCAAGGCTACCTCGTCGGCTCTGCGCTGATACGTGGCCGTGGTGGCCCCAAGCGCAAGCGATTCCAGCTTCTGCACGTATCGCGGCAAGTCGAAAGTCTCGGACGCGATGAATTTGCAGGTCAGGGAAACCCTTTGATGCGTGTCCGGCGAGCCGCTCAAATCCAATATGGCTTGTGCCGCGGCCTGGACGTTGAGGTAGGGCAAGGCATAGTCCTTGAGCGCATCGTGGGCGGACAGGATTTCCGCAACGCCAGTACCACCTTCAAAGCAGATTAGCGGCGTGCCTGAGGTCATCGCGTCGATCGCCACGTTGGGCAAGGGATCCAGCCGCGCAGAAACAAAGAACAGGTCGGCCAACTGGTACAGCGCATCCAGATGCGGCGTTTCGTCCAAGATGATCAGACGATCCTTCAGGTCAGAGGTTTGGATCTGATCCTCCAGGAACGCGCGATATTGAACATGCTCGGGTACGTCATAGGTACGGCCTACCCAGACCATGAGGATCTTGCGCTCGGGCGCCATCCGTTTCAACTTCGCGGCAGCTGCGATGAAGAGGTCCACGCCTTTGCGGTATTCGATCGAGCCTGCGCCCAGGACGATAAATGGCTTTTCCTGGGCATTTCCGTCCGGCAGAACCTGCCTGATCAAGTCCTGGCGTTCGCGTTCAGTCTTTTGCTGCGAGGCTGGGCTTTCCTCTGCGTGGGGCATGGGAATCACGGATTTGCCCTGAGGCACGATGTGCGAACGACGGATGGCCGGCAGCGTGCGCTCCAGTACGGCATTGTTCTGCACGATTTTGGCCGGGAAAACCACTTCGCCCGCCCAACCCAGCGTATCGACGATTTCGTCCGGATAGCAGTGGAACTTACTGAATTCGTGGATCAACAGCACCGATGGTACGTACTGTTCCGCCAATGGGCGCAGCACCGAGCGGGACGCAATGCTGTTAACGATGGCGAACGCGAACTTGAATCGTTCGTTCAGGTCGGCGATGGTTCGGCCCATGGCCTTCGGCGTTCTGGCGGACTTGTCGTACGGGCCAGCGACCGCTGCGCAGTCGTTCAGGAAGGGCTCCATGATGTCGCCGTCACCCAGCAAAAGGGCAACCACGTTGTAGCGGCGGCTTAACTCCCTGCTGATGTTCCAACCCAGAATGGGGGCGCCCGTCCGCGTGGCATCGTGGCAGACCACCAGAACATAGTCCTGCCCGGCGCGCGTGGCGTCGAGATTTTCGTTGAGCTTCAGCGGAGGAGGAACTGGCAGGCGCTGTTCGGCCTTGCCGTGTTCGATATAGTGCCTGTAGGGATCCATACCCGATGCCGCGACGTCGGGATAGCTTTCTACGTAGAAGGCCTCGTCAAACTCCTCCCGGAACTCGTCCTCCGCGACCTGTTCGGCCGGCTCGCCGAGTAGTTCATCGAGTACTTCATCGAGTTGCTCGTCGACCGGCTCGTTAATTTGCTCGCTAACCGGTTCGTTGACCTGCTCGTCGACCCCGGCATCCGGCACCGTGGTGACCGCGCAGGCGTCCGTACCTTCGGCCAATTCAACGGCAGGGGGGGGCGTATGTCCCTCCTCAAGTTCTACGGTCGCCGGCGCTTCCAGCATGAGCGGTGCGCTGGATGCTACCTGCGTGGCTTCGGCCAATGGCCGGCGGTGTCGGGAAAATACCCGATTCTTGATTTTGCGAACGGCAGACGTGCCCATGCGCAGCGGCCGCATGAGACGCCAGGAACGAGAGCCCAGCATGGCCAGGATGCGAGCCTCCCGCTCTGCAACCACCTGGCGCGTTTCCCCGAGTGCTTGCTCGAGCCTCGCTTGTTCGAGGCGCAACGCATGGACTTCGATACTGTGGCCGTGCGCGGCTTGGGCAGCCTGTGCTTCCAATTCGGCATGCCGAGCCGCCTGGAGCTCAAAAGATTGAAGTCCCTGCTTGCGTTCTTCGGTCAGCGCGCTCTGTAGTTGATCCCGCTCCCTGGTCAACGCGTTGAGCGCTTGCCGCAGTTGATCCCGATCCAGGACGTGCGCTTTGAGCGCTTGATCCCGCTCCCTGGTTAGCGCGTTCAGCGCTTGATCCCGTTCTTGGGACAGCGCCTTCAGTGCTTGATCTCGTTCCTCAGTGAGCGCTTGCCGCAGTTGATCCCGGTCCAGGACGTGCGCATTGAGCGCTTGATCCCGTTCCTGGGACAGCGCATTCAATGCTTGATCCCGTTCCTGGGACAGCGCCTTCAGTGCTTGATCTCGTTCCTGCGACAGCGCATTCAGTACTTGATCTCGTTCCTGGATCAGCGCACCCAGTGCTTGATCCTGGGAGGCCAAAGCGTCTCTCAACGCGGTGATCTCAGTTTTCGAGGCCGACTCGGCCTGCAGGGTTTGCTGCGCCAGTTCCTCTGACTGAGCCAGCGCCGCATTCCAGACTCTGAAGAAATTACTTTGCCTCTGGCGCCGCTCGCCGCTCAGCGAGCGCGCGATTTGCTCCCAGTGGGCATCCAGCACGCTCTTGGCCTGTTGGGCGATCGCGCACGGCCTGCGGTGGGTCAGATGGGCGATGAAATTCTCGGGGATGGCTTCAGTGCCGCCCGGATGCAGGAAAACGTTCTTTGACGCTTCGATGACTTCGTATTTGGTCAGGCGGTAGCGGGAGTAGCGCAGGACGGGCAAGCCGTAGCATAGCGACGTGATCGTCAGGTGCAGGCTTATTGCCACCGTGCCGGCGCTGGCGGCGATAAGTGCCGCAATGTCCAGCGGAGCCGGCCAGAAATCCAGGGATTTCGCGGTGGGAACGGCATCGGTGATCAATGAGGGGTGCTCGCCCAATATAGGGCCAATCGACACCACCAGAATCTGCAGATGTTGAGTTTCGGGATTGGCCGCAAGCGTTTGCGCGATGTTGGCAAGCTCGGATTTGGCCTGCACGACGATGTACGGACCGGTAATGCCCGCCTGTTCGAGCAGAGGCGCGGCGCGTTTACGGGCGTCGTCAAGCGGCAACAGGCCGGGCAGTCCAAAAACCGTGTCCGGGATGATCGAACATTGTCCCGAATAGCCAACTTTGCGCAGTTCGGAGGCCGTGGGTTCATCTCTGACCGCCACGTATTCGCTCAGGGACAGTGCTGCCCTGAGCAAGGGGGCGCCCCAGGCAGGGGTATCCAGCGAGGCGCTCGGCCCATTCCAGTACACGGGGACCGCAGCATTGGCGGCCGCTAGCGCCGGCGTCAGCCAATAGCCGGTCGGATGATGCGTCTCACCATCGGACGGATAATAGCCCTTTGCCACATCCTTATCGAAACGGATCAGGTGTCCGCCTCCGATCAGCAAGCCCGAATGATTCGAGATTTCCGAATTGAGTCGGCTTAACGGCGTGACATCATAGGGCCAGCTGTTCGCGACTTTTTCCAGATAAGAATAACGGGTCAGATGCACAGAGCCGAGTCGTCGGCTGAGTTCGTGCTCCGCCATGATCGGGAACATCAAATCGCCATAGTTTTCAACGTCGAATGTGCCGGAAATTGCAATATGGTATGTGGATGGAGTGTTCATTTATAGTTGCTTGCCGGCCATGCCCGTCAATACGCATTCTTGATCAGCATGCGCGGAGAATACCGAAATGTCGGTGTAACGCGCCTGATGGTCGGGAATTGTAATTCGAAATTACATAAACAATATCGCCGTGCAAAGCGCGTCACGCCCGCAATTTGCAGGCGTGACGCAGATGCCGCGCGAGATTTACCGCCGACGAGCCAGCAAGGTGTCTTTCGCCGTGCGCAGGGGTTCTGTAACACGCCACGACAGCGAGGACCGGATTTCCTGAATTTCGCCTTCCCTTGCCCTGATTTCGCCTTCTCTTGCCCTGATTTCGCTATCCCGTATGCGCAGCGCTTGTGTTGTCTTGCGCAGGGTTTCCAGCATGGTGTCAGCACTGTGCCGCAGCGAGGCCTTTTCCAGGGTCAACGCGGCAAGCGCCGCATCGAAGCTTCGTTTCATGGCGTGTAGTCGTTGACGTTCCGATTCGGTTTCCGCATGCCTGTCTCCCGCCGCGGCACGCCAGATCTGGTGCAGCTCGGCTTCCTGCTGCCGTAGCGTGCGCTCGCGCTGCAGGTCCGTGGTGGCCGCCGCCAATTCCGCGCGTAGCCGTTGTTCCGTTTCGACCAAGGTGGAGGCGCGAGCGGCAGCTTCCATTCTTTGGTTCTGCGCTTGGCTGGCGAGCAGCATGCGGGTCCATGTCTGATAGGGGGGCGTGGAGCTAGGCGGCTTAGAAAGGGCTTCTTGTCCAAAGTGCGCCGCCAGGTTGTTCCAATGCACGTCAAGAATGCTTCGTGCGTTCCTGGCCGTGGCGCATAGGCTGAATTTGCCCAGCCGCTCGAGAAATGCTTCAGGAAGGGAGGCGTCGGGCTGGCCTGCCACCACTTCGTCAGGCGCGAATGGAGCATGGACGCATTGACAGCCTGCGGGCATTAAGGCGGGTATTCCATACGCAAGTCCTATCGTGACCAGGGATTCATCGACGGCAACGATGCCCGCGCTGTGGCCGATAAGCGCTGCGATTTCCTCGGGAGCCAAGGGCGCGGGATCCGCCGCCTGGAGGAGCGGCTCGAGGCGGGAGGCGGCTTCGGGCAGAGGCAGGCTGACCAGGGAGACGCCGCGCAGCGCCAGGGTTTTCGTCAGGCCAGGCAGTAACGCGCGCAGGCCGTCATGATCCTGTACGACGACATAATCGTCCGTGGCGCCTGCCGCCTGCAACCATGCCTGAACGGCGGGAGGGCGGGCGCCGCCGTCCATTTTTCCGGGCACCAGCCGGGGAATGTCGTAGAGCACGGACGGAACGATGGGCGCATCACCGATGAATCCGGCGCTACGCAATTCGTCGACCACATCGGCGTCACGCGCAGATACATAACGGCTTAGATCCAGCGCGAGTGTCAACATGGGGTGCGCCCAGGCGGGTGTATTGCGCAAGGCGGCGCTGTTCCAGCATACCGGGATACCACTGCCGGCTGCCGCCAATGCGGTGGCGAGCCAACTGTCGGCAGGGGCGCCGACGCCGATGCGGGAAGGCGCGTCCGGAGATTCGACCGGAGAGAAATTTAACGCTTCAAGATCGCCTACCAGCACGCCCGAGAGTGTGGGCAGGTCGCGTTCGAAGTCGTCGAGAGCCCGCACTTCGTACAGCCAGCTATCAGATGTGCGGGCGCTGCTGGCGTAGCGTATCAGCGATAGGTCTTTCAGCCTTTTCCGCAAATTTGCTTCGATGATGAGCGACGCAAGTGCGTCGCCACACGTCAAGGAGTCAAACGTACCGCAGAGGGCGAGTGTGGTCGGGCGCATGGGTTCACTTGTGGAACAGCCGACTTCATGACTGCCCGAAAGTTCGGATGGCGTCCTGCCTTTTCGAACGCCCAGCCGTTCGCCCGACTGATGTTAGTGGTGCGGAGGGCCGAAATACGCGTTAGTCACTTCGGTGGCCGATCCATCCATTTTGATCTTACCGTGCTCCAGCCAAATGACGCGGTTGCAGGTGTGACAAACTAGTTCTCGCGAATGGCTGGCGATCACCAGGATATTTGTGGAAGCGACCAAGTCGGTCAGGCGCTTTTCAGCACGCGCCTTGAAGCTCTCGTCACCCACCGAAAGCCATTCGTCCATGAGCAGGATTTCAGGCCGGATTACCGTGGAGACAGCAAACGCAAGCCGCAGGTGCATCCCGGCGGAGTACGTGCGGACCGGCATATCTATGAAATCACCCAGTTCAGAGAAATTGATGATTTCCTCCAGCTTGTCCTGGATCTGGGGGCGGGTCAGCCCCAGAAGCGCGCCGCGCAGATAGATATTCTCCCGGCCAGTGGCTTCTCCGTCGATGCCAAAGCCGATATCTATCAGCGAACCAATTTCACCCTTTATGCTGGCATGTCCGGATGAAGGCTCGTAAACCCCGCTTAGCAGGCGCAGTAGCGTGCTTTTTCCGGCGCCGTTATGACCCAGGAGACCGACCCGGTCGCCATCCTTGAAAGTCAGAGACAGATTATCGAGCGCACGCACGTTCAGCCGTCCGGCGGCGTCGGTGCCGATTTGGCCGCCCGTGGCGACCTGGAACAGGCGTTTTTTGAGCGAACGCGCGTTGGCGCTGTAAATGGGAAAGTCGACCGACACGTTGTCGAAAACGATGGAAGCCATAATTCGTGGTACCTAGCGTGTTATTACCTTACAACCAATATGCGATACGGCGCCGATAGCGCGCGAACAGCAGAATGGTTGCAATCCAGCCCACCACAGCAATGCCGCAGGACACCAGCCAATTCTCCATCGACGGCAGTTGCCCCAATAACGGGGCGCGAACGATTTCCAGAAAATGGAAGAATGGATTGAAGTCCAGCATGTACGTGCCCGCGCGTTGGGGCAACAGGCTGGGAAGCCACATGATCGGTGTCAGGTAGAAAATCACCTGCAAAAGGCTGGAAATGATCTGCGGAATATCGCGAAAACGCGTGCAGATGATGCCCAGAAAAATGCATAGCCACACCAGGTTCAGCAACACGATCAATAGACCAGGGATGGCGAGGAACATCGCCAGGCTGGGCGCCTTGCCGACGGAGAGCATCACCAGCGGAAGGATGACAATATTGTGGGCCAGGATGATCAGATTGCGCCAAAGCTGACGGAAGACATGTACGGACAGCGGAATGGGCAGTTGCTTGATCACCGCTTCGGCAGCGATGAAGCTGGAACAGCCTTCGGTGATAACGGCGGAGATGAAAGACCAGAGAATCAGGCCGGACGCCAGGAAGGGCAGGAATTCCTCCATCGGCGATTTGAATATTTGACCAAACACCAAGCCGATCGTGCCGATCATTACGCCCATGCTGATGGTGAGCCAGAAGGGACCCAGCGCAGAGCGGCGGTAGCGCTGTCGGACGTCCTGCCACCCGAGAGTGGCGATCAGAGTGGACCGGCGCAAAGCGGAAGACAGATCTATCAGTGCGCCTGATATTGAAGTATTAGCCATGTTTCAAGAATAAAGTTACTGCGATCATTAGCTCGGGATCACCGCAGCTTACCGCAGCGAGGTGACACGCTTATGTGTGCGGCGAGCCGGGGGCGAGCAACGGCCTGTAGACGCGGTGCATCTCCAGTTCGACGTCTTCGGGGCTGCCGATGGGAATCAGGGTGTCGGGCAGCGGGTAGCGCTCACGAAGCGCCACTTTGGCCCAACGGTAGCCACCTGCTTCGACTACATAAAGGAACGCGCGTTCAATTGCGTGCGCCAGGGTGCCGTCGATCTGACCGGCCTCGTCGTCGAAATCCTTGAACTGAAGATCCAGATCAAGGAGCTTGGTCAGGGCGTCTGTACGGCACCAGAACATCGAACCCGAGGGGCATTCCAGCATGACGTTTTCGTCAATGGCGATGTTCATTCGCGCTAGCAGCGCCCTGCAGGTGGCAAAGTTCGCGCCCCAGCCCAGGATGTTCCGCAGGAAGAAGAAGTGCTGGGGGAACACCATGCCAACACGATCACGCGCGAGCAGATCGAAAATCGACGCCACGATTTCCGGCGACCCAAGCAGATGTTCGTACAGATACTCACGCCAGTTTTCGAGTGCCGCCCCGGCGTGGGGGGATTTCTTAGTGTGCAGGCTCAGGGCGATGTCGTAGCGAGCATAGACATCTCGAAAGCCCACCAGCTTGGGGGCGATATCGCGGCCGCGATTTTCGAAGACCCGAACCTCGATGCTGCCTTTCGCGTAGCCGCTGAAGACCTTGAGGATTTCATCGCGCTTTTCTTCGCTTGTCGTGGAGATGTACACGTCCAGCTGGCCGGGCACATTTTCCAGGTAGCGGCGCACGTCCGGGCAAAGTTCAGGGTAGAACGCATGAACGATGGCGCAGGCACGCCGCCCGTCGCGCGGCGAGGTGTGGGCGAAGGGCAGCTCGAACGCGAAATCGTCTTCGTCGGCCGGTCTGTTCCAGGCATGGCCAGCCAGGGGCGCCGCAACGGGCTGCACCGGGCTGGAAAGACGCTTTCGGATGCCTGGCCAACCTTCATTGCACAGGATACGCGTCGCACTGCCGATGGCGGTCAGCAAACCGCCTTGCTGTTCCACCAGCGCTTTTGCACGTCCGGTGGCACGAAGAATTTTCTTCATGTCAGATTTCCCCGCAACCTTCTTGCGACAGGATCCAACGCCAGGTGCGATGGATTCCGGCCTCGAATCCGACCTTGGGCGACCATCCGAGTTCCTCGTGAGCCAGTCGCGTATCGAGGATGCTCTTCGGAATGTCAACGCTGCGGCTAGGAGATACGTGCACGGTGAGCGCCTTGCCCGATTCCACTTCGATGGCGCGAATGATCTGCAACAGGCTGCGACCTTCGCCGCTGCCGATGTTGAAGATCCGGGA
The DNA here is from genome assembly GCF_000236785.1 of Achromobacter arsenitoxydans SY8. Taxonomy (GTDB): domain Bacteria; phylum Pseudomonadota; class Gammaproteobacteria; order Burkholderiales; family Burkholderiaceae_B; genus Achromobacter; species Achromobacter arsenitoxydans. Next base: position 52,530 of record NZ_AGUF01000034.1, read on the forward strand.
GGGGCCCTGATGCGTTGAAGCCATGCACAATGCGTCCACCACGTCGTCCACATAAATGTAGTCGCGCACGCTGGTGCCATCGCCCCATAGCTGGATGGGGTGATCGGCGACGCTCTGCCTCATGAAGGCTGCCACCACGCCCTGGTTCTTGAGCGCCAACTGGTAAGGGCCAAAGGGATTGGCGACACGCAGCGCCCGGTATTCCAGGCCGTGGAGATATTCGAACAACCCCAGGTATTTTTCGATTGAAAGCTTGGAGATGCCGTAGGCAGTGATAGGGGAGGTGGGGGCCGTTTCCGGCGTGGGCACCTCTTGCGGAACACCGTAGATGGTGCCTCCGGAGGACACGAAGATGACCCGTTTGACCCCCTCTTCGCGGCACGCTTCAAGCATGCGCAGCGTACTGGCCACATTGGCCTGGAGGTCCGCGAGCTTGTCGATATTCGCGCTTGCCGGTGTGGTGGCGTTAACCAGATGAAAAACCGTATCGCATCCGGAAATCGCAGCCGCGATGCTGGTGGGATCGGCGAAATCTCCGGGCATCCATTCAATGCCGCGCAGCGCTTCTGGAAACGATTGCCGGCGCCCGAATGCACGCAACGACGCCACCTCTGACACCAAGCGTCGGCACAGGTTGGTGCCGAGAAACCCTCCGGCGCCTAAAACGACGCAGCGCATGTTTTGCATGTTGCTCATATTGTTCCAGACACGTCGGAGGCTGCGGCGCTTGGGGCGCGGGCGGTGGGATCGAGCGAGCGCAAGGCTGCGCCGAGGCGGCGTCCCTCGACTTCCCAGTCCGTTCCGTGTGCCGTCTTCAAGCCGGCCTGACGCAGTTTCTCCGCGTCTTCAGGGTTGGAGAGCAAATGGCAGATGGCGTCGGCCAAGGCGGGCAGGGTGGGCGGCTCGAGCCTCGAATTCTCGTCTGTCAGCAGCCATTCCGTATAGGGCGCCCGGTTGCTTACTACCGGAACGCCGCATGCCATGAGTTCCAGCGGAAGCAAGGAAAGATTCGAAAAAGACAGGACCAGCGCAACATCGCATTGGCTGTAGAGTTCGGGCAACTCGTGCAGATCCATGATGCCATGGTCTGTGTGTTCGAACGGAATTTCAAATCCGGACAGGTCCGCGCCGGCAAAGGCGATGGTGGTGCCAGGAAGGCGTCGCGCGACTTCGTCCAGCACCAGCATTCCCAATTCAAAGGAGCGGCGCGGGGTGTTGGGCCTCGCGTAGAAGAACACGCGGCGTTTTTCGGGATCTTTGCGCGCCAGGGGGCGGTAGAGCTCACGATCATAGGAGAAGCTCAGCGCATGTGTCGTCATCCCATACTGAGCCGCCAGCATTTCCGCCAGCCATGTGCCGGCCGTTATGCCGACGAAGCCGAAACGGTAGGTTTCTTCCGCAAAGCTGCTGGCGGAGCCGCTGGCGTAGAACCAGGGTTCAAAGTCCTGCACGAAATAGCACTTGTGCACCGTGGACTGGAAATTACGCACGTCATAAGCGGTTTGCCAGGCGGTGGCGATCGTGATGTGGGCAGGCGGGGCGTTTTTACTGCCCACGTAGGCCCGTGCCTTGAGCGGAAAGAACCAGGACCGGATTTCGCTTTCCACCGTCTCGCCGGTGAGGCCAGGGAAGTCTCCGGAAACCACGATGCGGCAGTCGAATCCCTGTTGTTCGAGGAAACGCACGAATCGGAAAATATTCAGGTGGCCGCCGGAGCCGCGGCCCACTGGCGGGATGAACCAGTTGATGGTCTGGGGTGCAACACCCTGCGCGTCGATCGGCTGGCCGATCCGCTGCTCACGGATGAAGCCATAACCGTTGACGATGTCCGACTTGGCGAATATCGCCTGTTTCCTGAGCATCTGCCTGATCAGCTGCAGCAGGGCGATCGGGCCGTGCTCTCGGCCATACCGTATGGCGGTACGGGCGCGGCGCGCAAAGGTATGAATATTCATTGTTCTAGTTTCTTCTTGGAGGTGGGCAGACCTCGCAGCATGCGGCGGTCTCGAGACAACCAATGGCGCAAACGCAGCGGTAAACGCTCCGCGCGCGAGCCCAGGTAATGTCCCATTGATCGCATCAGATTATGCACGGGGGTATTCAGCGTCAGGCCGAAGTGCGACCGCCACATACCGCTTTCGCGTGCGTAACGCCAATCATTGCGTGTCTGTGCCAGCCACGACAGAATCATGTGCTTGAAGTTTGGCGTCAGCACATATCCGAATAGTCTGTACAACGCATAGGACTCGTCGAAGCTGCGTTGCAGCTTCTCGATATTCTCGAAGTCGTGCGAGTGATACACAACCCCGTCATGGGCGTATGCCTTCTTCCAGCCCGCCTTCAGGGCTTCTTCCGCCCAGATTTGATCTTCAGCGAAATCCACATCCGGATAAGGCAGCTTCTCCCAGACGCTGCGGCGGATCAACGCGTTGTTGTCTGAGAAGAAATGCAAGCGTTGCCGCAGGCCGGGATCGTTGTCGTATTGCGCGCGATCCTGAATCCAAACCACAGGCTCGACGGTGAAATTGATGAAATGCCGTTCCAGGTCGCGCTTGGTGTAGGGACTGGCATCGGGATAAGCCAGATGGCGGCCGAACACGCCCGCAATCTGAGAATCGGCCTCGGCCGCCTCAACCATTGATTTCAGCCAGTTTTCATCGGCCGGCAGGGCGTCGTGCGTAATCAGGACGGCATATTCGCCCCGGGTGAGCGATACGCCCAGGTTGCGGGTTTTGCCGTGGCCGAATTCTGTCGGTGCGATTTCATGGAGGCGGACGCGGGGGTCCGCGAAGGATCGGACGAATTCGACGGTCCCATCCTTCGATCCCGAGTCGACAACCAGCACGTCAAATGGAAAATCCGTCTTCTGCGCACACACCATCGGCAGGACGCGGCGGAAAATCTGGCCCGGGTTCTTGGTCGGGATAACTACCGAAGCCTTTACGGCATTTGTCGAATTCAAGGAGTCCATTCGGCCTCTGTCAAGGGTAGACGCTCGATTCCGCCAACGACTTGCCCTGGGCGTCTTTGGCTGACAATTTGGGATCGACCTCCAGTTGCCAGTCGATCGCTAGCGCGGGGTCATTCCAGATAATGCAGCGCTCATGTTCGGGAGCGTAATAGTCGGTGGTCTTGTACAGAAATTCCGCGGTGTCGCTGAGCACCACGAAGCCGTGTCCGAATCCTGGGGGCACCCACAGTTGATGCTTGTTCTCGGCGCTGAGCTCAGCCCCTACCCATTTGCCGAAGGTAGGAGAGGATTTCCGCAGATCCACCGCAACGTCGAACACCTTGCCCTGGGTGACGCGGACCAACTTGCCCTGAGCCTGTTGGATCTGGTAATGGATGCCGCGCAGCACGCCGCGCACGGATTTGGAGTGGTTGTCCTGGACGAACTCAACTTCGCGCCCGATCGCTTGGGTGAATACCCGATGATTGAAGCTCTCGAAGAAGAAACCCCGATCGTCGCCGAAAACTTTGGGTTCGAAAAGAACTACGTCGGGAATGGCTAACGGAGTGGCCTTCATCAATACACCTTCTCGGTCAGCAGGCGTTGCAGATATTTGCCGTAGTTGTTCTTGGACAGCGGTGCGGCAAGCGCCTGGAGTTGATCGCCGGAAATCCACTGCTGGCGATAGGCGATTTCTTCGGGGCAGGCGACCTTCAGGCCCTGGCGGTTTTCCAGCGTGGAGATGAACTGGCTGGCTTCAAGCAGGGACTCATGCGTGCCGGTATCCAGCCACGCGTAGCCGCGGCCCATGATCTCGACAGAGAGGCTGCCTTGTTCGAGGTAAGCCCGATTCACGTCGGTTATCTCGAGCTCTCCGCGCGGCGACGGCTTGATTTGCTTGGCGATATCGACGACCTGTTGGTCATAGAAGTACAAACCGGTCACAGCGTAATTCGATTTGGGCGCCTTCGGCTTTTCTTCCAGCGACAGCACTTTACCGTCGGCGTCGAATTCCGCCACCCCATAACGTTCCGGATCGTGCACGTGATACGCAAAAACGCTGGCGCCCGCGGTGCGTTTGTTGGCGTTGCCCAGCAGGCTGGCGAAGTCGTGGCCGTAATAGATGTTGTCGCCCAGCACCAGCGCCGACGGCGAGTTGCCCAGGAACGACTCTCCGATAATGAAAGCTTGCGCCAAGCCATCCGGGGACGGCTGAACAGCATATTGCAGGTTAAGTCCCCACTGTTCGCCAGTGCCCAGCAATTGTTGAAATCGCGGGGTGTCCTGCGGCGTCGAAATAATCAGGATGTCCTGAATGCCAGCCAGCATCAGGGTGCTGAGCGGGTAGTAGATCATCGGCTTGTCGTAGACCGGCAGCAGTTGCTTGCTGATCGCCAACGTTGCCGGATGCAGCCGGGTGCCGGAGCCTCCGGCGAGAATAATGCCTTTGCGTTTCATGCGGAATGCTCCAGTGTGGTCAGTTGGTCCACGGTGCGGTTCACGTGGACAGTCCAATCGGGAAACTGCAGCTGCAGCGCGGTGCTGAGCGAGGAAGTGTCCAGGCGCGAATTCTTGGGACGGGGCGCGGGCAGGGGATACGCGTCCGTGGGTATCGGCTGGATACGCTCCACGGCCGCTTTGAGCGCCACGCCGTTCGCGCTGGCGCGGTTCACGATGTGACAGGCGAGGCCATGCCAGGTGGTGTGGCCTGCGGCAGTCAGGTGATAGATGCCGCTCTTGCACAGACCCTGGCGATGGCCGGCAATGGCCAGCGCCGTCACGTCGGCGATCAGTTCTGCCGACGTGGGGGCGCCATGCTGGTCGGCGACAATATTCAGCGTCTCGCGTTCCTTGGCCAGGCGCAGGATGGTCTTGACGAAATTGCCGCCGTGCGCGGAGAACACCCAGCTCGTGCGGAAGATCAGGAAGCGGCAACCGCTGGCCACGATGGCCTCTTCGCCCTGGCGCTTCGAAGAGCCGTAAACGCTCAGGGGATTGGTTGCGTCGGCGGGTTCGTAAGGCGAGGTCTTGGAGCCGTCGAAAACGTAGTCGGTCGAGTAATGCACCAGCAGCGCATCCCGCGCCTTGGCATATTCGGCGATTACTGCAACCGCGTCCGCGTTGACGGCCTGCGCCGCCTCCCGATTGGTTTCCGCTTTGTCGACCGCCGTGTAGGCGGCGGCGTTCACGATAATGTCGGGCGAATATGATTTCAATACGGCGGACAAGGTCTCGGGCTTTTCGAGGTCGGCCGTGGCGCGATCCAGCGCCACCAGATCGCCTAGCGGCAGCAAGGTGCGCTGCAATTCGTTGCCGACCTGGCCGTTCTTGCCCAAAAGAAGGATTTTCATAAAGGCCTTTATATTCGATTGAATATCGCTGCGACCAACAAGCCGAGATTGCCCAATCGAGTCTGTCGATAAATTCCGGAACGCCAGATTCCGAGGACGCGAGGAATCAAACTACGCTGTCGAGCTGCCGTGAAGCGATTGAAAATGGACAGACTTTCTGCAGACAAGCTGGAAAGCACCGGTTGCATCGCGACAATGTGCTGATCCGTCCATAACTTCAGGTGACCTTGGAACAGCTTGTTGATCCGATGCAGGCGTGCGCGCATGCCCGCATTGGCTCCGATCAGGTTTTCAGAGTGTTGCCGATAGAGCAGGGACGGCGCCGGGTCGTAAAACACTTTGCCGCCGCAGGCGCTGACCACGATATAGACCCACCAGTCGTGCGCGACTACCTTCACGTTGGCGCCCGCGGTTCTCAATAAGTCGCGCGCGGCATTGTTGAAAACCATGGTATTGCCTCCTGCGACGTTTTGCACCAAGGCGTTGCCGAACGATGGGGGGCGCGTGAACAGCGGCGAGTAACCCAGTCCATTGCCGCTTTCGTCGACCAGTTCCGTACGTGTGCAATATAGCGCTGGAACGTCCTGGGGCACCGTCTTCAACCATCGCACGGCGCGCTCCAGCTTGTCCGCATGCCAGATATCATCCTGGTCGGACATCGCGTAGTAATCCGCCGCGACTTCGTCGCAGCAGATAAGCGACATGAAATTGGCGGCAAAGCCCTTGCGCGGCCCGGCCCGCACAAACAAGCGATCTGGACCCCAATTCTGTCGATAGGATCTCAGGATCTCATGCGTGGCGTCTTTGGAACCGTCGTCCGAAACGCAGACGCTCCATGCCGCATGGGTTTGCGCTGCGAAGGAATCAAGCTGTTCCGGAAGATACTGGGCGCCTTGATAGGTGCAGAGAAGGATGGCAACGTTGTGCCTCATCGTGCCGTCCGCGAAAAAGCTCGGTTGCAGAAAAAAGCGGTTGCTCGATGCTCTGCTAGTGGGCACCGCTGATGCATTGGAGAAGCAATCATGATCGCGGAAGGCAGCGCTCCGGCTGGAGCGCATGCCTTTCGGCCGTTCAGGCGTCGTACTGGGTGTTGACCCAGTCGCGATAAGCGCCGCTGGTGATATTGGCTACCCAGGCCTGATTGGCCAGGTACCATTGCACGGTTTTTCGGATACCCGATTCGAAGGTCTCGGCGGGCTTCCAGCCCAACTCGCGCTCCAGGCGCGAGGCGTCGATGGCGTAGCGCTGGTCGTGACCGGGCCGGTCTTTGACGAAAGTTATTTGATTCTTGTAGGGCTGGCCATCTGCCCTAGGGCTTAGTTCGTCCAGCAGCGTGCACAGGGTATGGACGACGTCGAGGTTGGCTTTTTCGTTCCAGCCTCCCACGTTGTAGGTCTCTCCCAGTTTGCCGTCGGCCAGCACGCGGCGGATCGCCGCGCAGTGGTCCTTCACGTACAGCCAATCGCGGATCTGCTGGCCATCGCCGTAGATCGGCAACGGTTTGCCGGCCAACGCATTGTGGATAACCAGGGGGATCAGTTTTTCCGGGAAATGGTAAGGACCGTAATTGTTCGAACAATTGGTCGTCAGTACGGGCAGGCCGTAAGTATGGTGATACGCGCGAACCAGGTGGTCGCTGGCCGCCTTGCTGGCGGAATACGGGCTGTTGGGCTCGTAGCGGTTGGTCTCGCTGAACGCGGGATCATCCTTTTTCAGCGATCCGTAGACTTCGTCGGTCGAAACATGCAGGAAGCGGAAGGCGGCGCGTTCGTCGTCGGGCAGGCCATTCCAGTACGCCCGCACAGCTTCCAGAAGGTGGAAGGTGCCGACGATGTTGGTCTGGATGAATTCACCGGGACCGTGAATCGAGCGGTCTACGTGCGATTCAGCCGCAAAGTTCAGCACGGCGCGCGGCTTGTGCTTGGCCAGCAGTTCGGCCACCAGTTTGGTGTCGCCGATGTCGCCTTGCACGAGTTGATGGTGGGGATTGCCCGCCAGGGACGCCAGGTTCTCGGGATTGCCAGCGTAGGTGAGCTTGTCAAGCGTGATGACCGGTTCGTCGCTTGTGCCGAACCAATCGAGTACGAAATTCGAGCCAATGAACCCGGCGCCGCCGGTGACAATAATACTCATTCTTTATTGGATCCTTGAGCTGTGAGCAGGGTGCGCAAACCCGCTTGATAACCCGCAATTATGCCGCAACTGCGCTCAGGCGACCTAATAAATGAAACAGAGTGTGGGTCTTGATATTGGGTATGCCAATCTTGGAGGCCGGACAGAACTTGCAATTCCTCTCACGGGTTACGTGGCCTTACGGGCATTCGGACTGCTCCAGAATATGTCCCCGACGCCCAAGGCCTTATTCAGATAACGCGCCAGCACAAACATCAGATCCGACAGCCGGTTCAAATACTGCCGGACGGGCGCATTGACGTTGTCCACCCCCGCCAACGCCACCACTGCCCGCTCCGCACGCCGGCACACTGTGCGCGCCATGTGCGCCACGGCCGCCGCCCGCGAGCCGCCGGGCAGGATGAACTCCCGCAGGGGCGGCAGCGCCGCGTTGTAGTGGGCCAGGCGAGCGTCCAGCTGGGCGACCTGCTCTTCCTTGACCGCGACATGTCCCGGGATGCAGAGTTCGGCGCCCATGTCGAACAGGTCGTGCTGGATGGCGAGCAGATCAGCCGCGACATCTTCGGGCAGAGGCTCGGTCAGCAGCAGGCCGATGACGCTGTTCAATTCGTCCACGTCGCCCAGGGCGGCGACCCGGGGCGCATCCTTGGGCAGGCGCGATCCGTCCCCAAGACCTGTGGTGCCATCGTCTCCCGTGCGGGTGGCAATAACGGATAAGCGGTTGGCCATGGAAGTCCTGGTTCGGTGAGCAGAGGTAAGGGGGATGCGTCCGGCGGTAAGCGTGGGGACGGCTGGGGCGGCATTCGCAATCAACGGTCAGAATTGTTGCGTACTGCGGCCGGAACTGTTGCATTCGCGCAGTATCCTAGCACTGTAGGATGCGGACTGGGCTCAGGCTCGGGTCCGGCTTCCGCTGGATATGGAGGTTACGCAATGGCTTTTTCCCGCAAGTACGCTGTACCCATGGCCGTCGCCACCGCGATGGCTGTCGTGTCGCTCGCCACGCCGCTGGCTTTTGCCCAGCAAGCCGATGCCACCGGAGAAGTGCGCCGCGTGGATCCCGCCGCAGGCAAGGTCACGATCAAGCATGACGCGATCAAGGCGCTGGACCTGCCTGCGATGTCGTTGGTGTACCAGGCGGATCCCGCGCTTCTGGCCAATATCAAGGCGGGGGACAAGGTGCGTTTTACCGCCTCCCGTCAGGACGGCAAGTACGTGGTGACCGCGATCACGAAGTAACTGCGGGACTCAGAGGGAGAGTCCACTGCGCGCGTGGGCTGGCCGGCCGGCGGGTCCATTTCGGCTCTTGAAAGGATAAAAAATCCCCGCCGCAATCACTTGCGGCGGGGATTTTTGCTTTGGTCCCGGGGCGACGACTTAAAGCACGTAGCGCGCCAGGTCCTGGCTGCTGGCGGCTTCCGCCAATTGGGAGTTGACGTAGGCGGCGTCGATCTTGACGTGCTTGTCCTGGCTGGACGTGGCGTCGAATGACAGTTCGTCCAGCAGCTTCTCCATGACCGTGTACAGGCGGCGGGCGCCGATGTTCTCGGTGGTTTCGTTGACGTCGAAGGCCAGTTCGGCCAGGCGGCGCACGCCTTCTTCGGTGAATTCCAGTTCGACGTCCTCGGTGGCCATCAGGGCCGTGTATTGCTTGGTCAGCGAGGCATCCGTGTCGGACAGGATGCGCACGAAGTCCTCGGCGGTGAGGGATTCGAGTTCGACGCGGATCGGGAAGCGGCCCTGCAGCTCGGGAATCAGGTCCGACGGGCGCGACAGGTGGAAGGCGCCGGACGCGATGAACAGGATGTGGTCGGTGCGGACCATGCCGTAGCGGGTGTTGACGGTGGTGCCCTCGACCAGCGGCAGCAGGTCGCGCTGCACGCCCTGGCGCGAGACGTCCGCGCCGCCGGATTCCTGGCGGGCGGCGATCTTGTCGATTTCGTCCAGGAAGACGATGCCGTTCTGTTCGACGTTGTTGATGGCCACGGTGCGCAGGTCTTCTTCGTTGACGCGCTTGGCGGCTTCTTCGTCGACGATGAGCTTGAAGGCTTCGCGCACCTTCATCTTCTTGGGCTTTTTCTTGTCGCGGGCCATGCCGGCGAACATGCCGCGCAGCTGTTCGGCCATTTCTTCCATGCCCGGGGGCGTCATGACGTCCATCTGCGGGGCGGCCTGGGCGACTTCGATCTCGATTTCGAGGTCGTCGATCTTGCCTTCGCGCAGGCGCTTTCTGAAGGTCTGGCGGGCGCTGTTGTCTTCACCGCGGTCCGGTTCGCCGGAGGCGTTGCGGGCGGGCGGCACCAGGGCGTCCAGGATGCGGTCTTCGGCGGCGTCTTCGGCCTGGGTGCGCACGCGGCGCATTTCCAGTTCGCGGGTCTGCTTGATGGAGTATTCCGTCAGGTCGCGGATGATGGTGTCCACGTCGCGGCCCACATAGCCCACTTCGGTGAACTTGGTGGCTTCGATCTTGATGAACGGCGCGTTGGCCAGCTTGGCCAGGCGGCGCGCGATTTCGGTCTTGCCGACGCCGGTCGGGCCGATCATCAGGATGTTCTTGGGGTGGATTTCGTGGCGCAGCGGTTCCGCGACCTGCTGGCGGCGCCAGCGGTTGCGCAACGCTACCGCGACCGCGCGCTTGGCGCGGTTCTGGCCGACGATGTATTTGTCGAGTTCGGAGACGATTTCTCCGGGCGTCATGTTGGATGCGGACATGAGGGCGGATCCTTGAAGCTAGGGCGGGCTGGGAGGGCGCCGCGGCGCAGGCTGCGCCGCGCGGCAGGCGTCAGTCGCCCAGCGTTTCGATGACGTGATTCTGGTTGGTGTAGATGCACAGGTCGCCGGCGATTTCCAGCGACTGCTTGACGATGGTTTCGGGCGGCAGTTCGGTGTTGCGCAGCAGGGCCAGGGCGGCGGACTGGGCGTAAGCGCCGCCCGAGCCGATGGCCGCCAGGCCGTGTTCGGGTTCGAGCACATCGCCGTTGCCGGTGAGCACCAGGGTGTGTTCGGCGTCGGCCACGATCAGCATGGCTTCCAGGCGGCGCAGGACGCGGTCGGTGCGCCAGTCGCGCGTCAGTTCGACGGCCGCGCGCATCAGGTTGCCCTGGTGCTTTTCGAGCTTGGCTTCGAAGCGTTCCTGCAGCGTGAATGCGTCGGCGGTGGCGCCGGCGAAACCGGCCAGGATCTTGTCGTGGTACAGCCGGCGGATCTTGCGGGCCGTGCCCTTGATGACGATGTTGCCCAGGGTGACCTGGCCATCGCCGCCGAGTGCGACGCGGTTGCCGCGGCGCACACACACGATGGTGGTGGCGTGAAATTGTTCCATGCGTTCCTTCCTTTGAAAGGATTAGCTGGGGGCGGTTGCGCTGAAATCAAGGTCGGCGTTTCTAGGCGCCTGCACCCGGGGCGGCCTACGCGGCGGGTTTACGCCTTGTGGACGATAAAAAAGGCCATGCCGGGGAGCGGCATGGCCTTTCAGGGATGGCGGTAAAGCGGGACGGATCAGTCGCCGTAGAGCTTCTGGCGCATTTCGCGGCGTTCCTGGGCTTCGAGCGACAGGGTGGCCGTGGGACGGGCCAGCAGGCGCGGGATGCCGATGGGCTCGCCGGTTTCTTCACACCAGCCGTATTCGCCGCTGTCGATGCGGGCGATGGACTGCTGCACCTTCTTGAGCAGCTTGCGCTCGCGGTCGCGGGTGCGCAGTTCCAGGGCGTGCTCTTCCTCGATGGTGGCGCGGTCGGCGGGATCGGGCACGAATTGCGTCTCGCGCAGGTGCTCGGTGGTTTCGCCGGCGTTGGCCAGGATGTCCTGTTCGAGTTGTTTGAGCCGTTCCTTGAAGAACGCCAGTTGGCGTTCGTTCATGTAGTCGGACTCGGGCATGGCCAGCAATTCCTTTTCGCTGGGCAGATCAATCGCCGTATCGCTCGTCGACTTGCTTGATTTTTTGGTTGCTGCCTTGGTAGCCATGTAAACACTCCACTATGAATCGATCCTGGCGCGGGCGTCCATTCCCGGTCCGTGTTACTTGTTGCCTACGCTATCCGTACCTCACAGTACTGCCTTCGTCGCATCGCGTCACGCAGGAATGGGGATTACCCCGCCAGGCACTGCTCCAAGCCCCGGGTGAAAATCTCCTGGGGCAGCTTACGTCCGATGAACACCATCTTGGTGGACGGTTTTTCGGCCGCGGTCCACGGCTTGCCGGGTTCGGCGCCCATCATCATGTGGACACCCTGGAACAACATGCGGCGGTTGATGCCCTTCATGTACAGGATGCCCTTGTAGCGCATCAGGTCGGGGCCATAGACCTGAACCACGCCGCCCAGGAATTCCTCAAGGCGCGCGGGATCGAACGGCTTGTTGGAACGGAACACGAACGCGCCGATTTCGTCGTCGTGCTTGGGGTGGTGGTGATGGGCATGATTGCAGTGCGCGCCGCACTCGCCGTCGTGATCATGGTCATGATCGTGGTCATGATCGTGGTCATGGCCATGGTGATCATGGCCGTGATCGTGCCCGTGGGCATGGCTGTGGGCGGCATCCGGATGTTCATCGGCCAGGAATTCCGGGTCGATGTCCAGGATGGAATTCAGGTTGAAGCCGCTGATGTCGATGATGGACTTGAGGTCGACGTCGCCGAAGTTGACGGCGGTGATCGGCGCGCGCGGGTTCATGTGAACCAGGCGGTGGCGCAGCGCTTCGTAGTCGACTTCGTTGACCAGGTCTTTCTTCGAGATCAGGATGCGGTCGGCGAAACCGACCTGCTTCTGGGCTTCGGGTTGTTCGTCGAGCGTGGACATGCCGTGCTTGGCATCGACCACCGTGACCACCGCGTCCAGGCGGTAGTACTCGGCGATGTCGTCGTCCATGAAGAACGTCTGGCAGACGGGGCCGGGGTTGGCCATGCCGGTCGTTTCGAGGATGACGCGTTCGAAATTCAGTTGGCCGGCCTCGCGCTTGACGCGCAGGTCGGACAGCGTGCGCATCAGGTCGCCGCGCACCGTGCAGCAGACGCAGCCGTTGGACAGTTCGATGATTTCTTCATCGCTGTCCTGCACCAGCAGGTCGTTGTCGATGCTTTCCGGTCCGAATTCGTTTTCGATGACCGCGACGCGGCGGCCGTGGAATTCGGTCAGGATGCGTTTGAGCAGGGTGGTCTTGCCCGCACCGAGAAAGCCGGTGAGGATGGTGACGGGAACCATTTTGTCCAAACTGCGCGGGGTATTCATGGCGAAGCTGCTAGCGTGAGGTCAGGGCGTGAAACACGGGGCCTGACAGGGTTTCAAGCCGGGTATTCAACCACCCGGCAGATGATGACAGACACAGGCTGCGAAGGCCGCCGATAGCGGCCGGACGCAGGATTACAGCACAGTCGGGGGCAGGGGGCAAACCCCGGGCCAACCCGGGGTGCAGGGCCGCCAGATCGCGGCTGTACGGCGTCAAGTATCAGGCGATACCACTATTTTGGGGCGGTTTGCCCGATTTCAAGGGCGGGGGCGCGCGCAGGCGGATGTCATCCCGTTGCCGCCCGGTCCGCAAGGGCGCCTGAAAAAGATGAGATCCGCCGGGCGGGAATGGATTAATGATGGTGGTGGTGATGGCCTGCGTCGGCAGGCTGCTTCTGCTGGCACTGCGGGCACAGCGCCCGGATTTCGGTCTCGTGCGTGGCCAGCGCAAAGCCGGTCTGCGCGACGCGCTCGGCCAGTTGGCGGCTCATGGCCGGGTCGGACACTTCCGCCACGGCGCCGCAGCCGGTACAGACCACCAGCAGATCGTGGGGCGCGCCGCCGGCGTCGTGGCAGGCGCTCCAGGCGTTGACGGCGTCCAGGCGGTGAATCAGGCCTTCGTCCATCAGGAAATCCAGGGCGCGGTACACCGTGGGAGGCGCGGCGCCGGGGTGGACGGCGCGCATGGCGTCCAGCAGTTCATAAGCCTTCAGGCTGCGGCCGTGGCGCAGCAGCAGTTCCAGGACTTTGCGGCGGATCGGGGTCAGGCGGCGTCCGCGCTGCGCGCAAAGCGTCTCGGCGACGCTGAGCTGAGCGCCTACGGTATCGCTGCGGGAAGGACGGGACGGAGCGGACATGGCGGGCTTTATCTGAATGGGAAACGCGCGCGACGCGCGCGCGAGATGCCTGGAAGGTAGCAGAAAACCCCTGCGCGCGGGAACTGGCGCTGACGCCAGCATGGTTTAGTTATGATATAACATAATAAATTATTGTTGCCGCGCTCTGTTTTCTGCTTGCCATGTCTCATTTCACGCTGCTGCCCCGGCGGCCCGGCGCCGCGTCCGGCCGGCGCGCGCCGCCCCGTTCCACGTTCCTCGTTTCCGCCTGGCGCCGCATGGTGTTCGCGCTGGCCGCTGCAGTCGCGCTGTGGGCGCTGACCGGCTGGGCGATGGGCTGGTGGCCGCGATGAGCGCCGCGCCTATTTCCGTCGAGCTGACCGACGCGTCTTTTGGCTGGCGCGGGCGGACCGCGCTCAGGTCGGTGTCGGGAACCTTCGCCGCTGGCGGCATGACGGCCGTGGTCGGTCCCAATGGCGCCGGCAAGTCGACCCTGATCAAAGGCATCATGGGCGTGCTGCGCCCCATGACCGGCAAGGTGCGCATCGGCGGCGCCGGCAGGTCGGCGCTGGCGTGGCTGCCCCAGGCCGCCGAGCTGGACAAGTCGTTTCCCACGACGGTGCTGGATCTGGTGGCCATGGGGGCATGGCGCCGCGTGGGCGGCTGGCGCGGATACGGCGGCGATGAACTGGACCGCTGCATGCACGCCCTGGAAACCGTGGGCCTGGCGGATGCCGCCGGCCGCGGCGTGGATGCGCTGTCGGGCGGGCAGATGCAGCGCGTGTTGTTCGCACGCATGCTGGTGCAGGACGCGCCGGTGCTGCTGCTGGACGAACCGTTCGCCGCCGTGGACAGCCACACGGCCGATGAGCTGATGGCCTTGCTGTGCGGACTGCACGGGCAGGGCCGCACGGTCATTGCGGTGCTGCACGACCTGGATCTGGTGCGCGATCACTTTCCCGAATGCCTGCTCCTGTCCGGCGCGGTCGTGGCCTGGGGCGACACCGCCTCGACTTTGAGCGACACGCACTTGAAGGCGGCGCGGCAATGGCACGCGAGGTCCTGGGAATGACGTTGGCGCAATGGGTGGTCTCGCCTTTCCTGGACTACGGATTCATGCGGCGTGCGTTGGCCGGCGCCTGCGCCTTGTCGCTGGGCGCGTCGCCGCTGGGCGTGTTCCTGGTGTTGCGGCGCATGAGCCTGATGGGCGACGCCATGTCGCACGCGATCCTGCCCGGCGTGGCAGCCGGTTTTCTGCTGTCGGGCCTGTCATTGAGCGCGATGATGCTGGGCGGCATCGCCACCGGCCTGGCCGTGGCCTTGCTGGCCGGGCTGGTCGCTCGCCTGACGCCGCTGCGCGAGGACGCCAGCTTTGCGTCTTTCTACCTGATATCGCTGGGGCTGGGCGTGCTGCTGGTGTCGCTGCGCGGCTCGAACATGGACCTGCTGCATGTGCTGTTCGGCACGGTGCTGGGGCTGGACGACGCGTCGCTGCTGCTCGTGACGGCCACGGCCAGCGCCACGCTGTTGGCGTTGGCCGCCATCTATCGCCTGTTGGTGGCGGAATGCCTGGACCCCGGTTTCCTGCGCGCCAGCGGCGGACGGGGCGCGGCGGTGCATATGGGCTTTCTGGTGCTGGTGGTGGTGAACCTGGTGGCGGGGTTCCAGGTGCTGGGCACGCTGATGGTGGTGGGCATCATGATGTTGCCCGCCGCCGCGGCCCGCTTCTGGGTGCGTAGCGCGGCCCGCCAGATACCGCTTGCCGCGGCGCTCGGCGTGGCGTCGTCCGTGGCTGGGCTGCTCGTCTCGTATCACTTCGATGTGCCCGCGTCGCCGGCGATCATCCTCGCGGCCGGCGCCTGCTATCTGTTTTCCATCATGGGCGGCCCGCAAGGCGGGCTGCTGCGGGCGCCGCGGCGCGCTCGCATTGCGCCCGAATATTCATAAGGAGATCTGCTATGCATTCGATTCTTCCGGCCCGCCGCCGCGCGCTGCTGGCCATGGCCGGCCTGTGCCTGTCTGCGGTTTTCGGGACTGCGCACGCCGCCGAGCCGCTGAAGGCGGTAGCCAGCTTTTCCATCCTGGGCGACATCGTGCGCGAAGTCGGCGGCGCCGACGTCAGCCTGACCACGCTGGTCGGACCGGATGGCGATGCGCACGGATACGAGCCGACGCCCGGCGACGCGAAGAAGCTGGCCGATGCGCGCGTGCTGTTTGTGAACGGGCTGGAGTTCGAAACGTGGCTGCCCAAGCTGGCGAAGGCTTCGGGGTTCTCCGGCCAGACCGTCACGGTCTCGCAGGGCGTCAAGGCGCGAAAGTTTGCCGGTCACGGCGGCGAGGATGATCACGACCACGACCACGACCACGACCACGACCACGATCACGATCATGGGCATGGCCACGAGGGCGGCCATCACCATCACGGGGATGCCGATCCGCATGCCTGGCAAAACCTGGCCAATGGCGTGATCTACGCGCGCAACGTGGCCGAGGGGCTGGCTGCCGCCGATCCGGCGCGTGCGCAGGCCTACCGGACGCGCGCCAACGCCTATATCGCGCGGCTGCAGGCGCTGGACGCCAGCGTGCGCAAGACCTTCGACGCCATTCCGGCCGAACGCCGCAAGGTCGTCACCTCGCATGACGCCTTTGGCTATTTCGGCGACGCTTATGGCGTGACGTTCATTTCTGCGATGGGGGTGTCGACCGACGCCGAACCTTCGGCGCGTGAGGTCGCGGGCATCATCGAGCAGGTCAAGCGCGAGCGGGTGCCCGCCGTGTTCGTGGAGAACATCAGCAGCCCCAGGCTGGTGGAGCAGATCGCGCGCGAGACCGGCGCAAAGGTGGGTGGTACGCTCTATTCCGATGCGCTGTCCAAGCCCGGACAGCCCGGCGCCACCTATCTGGAAATGTTTGAATGGAACGCACGTCAGCTTGCCGCGGCCTTGCAACCCTGACCGCCGCGACGGCGCTGCTGGCGGCGGGCGCCGCCAGCGCGCATCCGCACATGTGGATCGACGCCCGCGCGCAGATCGACATCGACGCGCAGCAGCGCATTACCGCCGTGCGGCAGGTGTGGCTGTTCGACGAAATGTTCGGCGCCTACGCCACGCAGGGCCTGAAGAAGGGCAAGGATGGATCCCTGCCCGCCGATACGCTGCACGGCATGGCGCAGGACTGGATGAAGGCGCTGGGCGAGCCCATTTCGCATTACTTCACGCGGGTCACCGTGGGCGGCAAGACGGCGGCGTTCGCCGCGCCGCGCGATGCCCGCGTCGACTGGAATCCCAAGACCACCCGGCTTACGCTTTCCTTCACCCTGCCGCTGGCCGAACCGGCCGCGCCGGGCGCGGAAGGCGCCCAGGTGGATATCTACGACCCCACCTATTTCGTGGCCTACGCCTTTGACGAGAAGGGCGCGGTGTCGCTGGGCGGTCCGCAGGGCGCGCCCTGCACGTCCGCCTATCGCAAGCCCAAGGAACTGGATTGGAAAACCATGCAGCAACTGGCCGCGATTCCGGCCGACCCGGATGCGTTGCCGGACGAGCTATTCGCGATCACCAAGGGACTCACGCACCGCATCGAGGTGCGATGCCCGCCGCCGGGCGCGCAGGCGGGCTGATCGCCTTTTTCATCATGCTGGCCGGCATGGCCTGGATGCCGGCGGCTGCCGCGCAAGGGGCGCATCCCTTCGGCGTGCCGGAGAGCGGCGCCGGAATGGGCGGTCCGGGCTGGCTGTCCAGCTTCTTCGGCAGCGTCTCGGTCTGGCAGTCGCATTTCTATCGGCAGCTGACGGGCGCGGTGCGCGCGTGGCAGGCGGACGGCGGGGCGGCATGGGCGCTGATCGGGCTGTCCTTCGCCTATGGCGTTTTCCACGCGCTGGGTCCCGGTCACGGCAAGGCGGTGATTTCCTCGTATGTGCTGGCCAATCGCCAGACCGCGCGCAACGGCGCGTTGCTGGCGCTGGCGTCCGCGCTGGTCCAGGCGGTGGTGGCGATTGTGATGGTGGGGATCCTGGCTGTCGTGTTCAACGCCACCGCGGCCACGATGAATCAGGCCACGCGCTGGCTGGAACTGGCCTCGTACGGCCTGGTGACGCTGTTGGGCGCGTGGCTGGTGTGGA
>NZ_AGUF01000033.1 GCF_000236785.1 Achromobacter arsenitoxydans SY8
GGGCATCCTTTTTTGTTGTCTGGAACTTGTTGCTCGGAGACTACCCGGCCTATCCCTGCCCCGCTGCAAGCCGGTCCTGGATGGCGCGGGCGGCGTCGCGCAGAGACGTCATGAACGCGCCGACCAGCGGGTTGCCAGGCCGGTGCTCCGGAAATACGACATTGACTCGAAACGGGAACGATCGCGTCAATGGCCGGATATGCAACCCGCGCCCCGCAAAATCCAGCGCGGTAAGCGGGTTGACGATCGCCAGCCCCAAGCCCTGGCGCACGAAGGTGCAGACGGACACGGCGGTAGGCGTTTCCACGATGGACCGCCGCAGCACGCCCGCCTCGGCGAACGCCTCGTCGATCTGGATGCGGTAGGGATCGCTGGCGGACAGGCTGACAAAGGCCTGCCCTTCGAAGTCGGCCAGACCGATGGCCACGCGGGCCAAGAGCGGGTGACCTTCCGGCAGGACGCACACTTCGTCCACCTGCAGCAGCAGTTCAACCCGCGTACCGGCGGGCGCAGCATCGTGTTCGGTCAGGCCCAGGTCATAACGCTGCGCGGTCAGCCACTCTTCCAGCATGGGCGATTCCTGCGTTTCCACCGACAGGCTCACGCCGGGATGGCGGCCATGAAAGCGCTGGAACGCGTCCGGCAGGATGGAATGCGAGAACGCCGGCAAGGCGATCACCGATAGCTGCCCCTCGCGGAAAGCCCGTAAACGGGCGGCGGCGGACGCCACGCGCTCCAGGCCGGCATAGGACTGCCGGACCTCTTCGAACAGCGCCAGCGCCGGCATGGTGGGCCGCAAGCGGCCCGCGACACGCTCGAACAGGGCAAAGCCTATCGTTTGCTCCATGCGGGCAAGCTCGCGGCTTACCGTCGGCTGGGACGTGCTGAGCAGATCGGCCGCCTTGGTCACGCTGCCGGCGATCATGATGGCGCGGAAGACTTCGATGTGCCGGTGTGTCAGCATCGCTTATCCCATATCAGAAATGAATTGATCCCGGACATCTAAGCATTTTACTGGATGACAACGCTGGGGCATCATGCCGCCTTTGCCTCATTCCAACAAGGTTCAACACGCCATGGCCTTCGATCCGCGCCAGCTCACCCAACTCGCCGCCCAGCACGGCACGCCGCTCTGGGTGTACGACGCCGCCGTCATCCGCGACCGCATCGCGCAACTTCGCCGCTTCGACACGATCCGCTACGCCCAGAAGGCGTGCTCCAACCTGCATATCCTGCGCCTCATGCGATCGGAAGGCGTGGTTGTCGATGCGGTATCCCTGGGCGAGATCGAACGCAGCCTGGCCGCCGGCTTCCAGCCGCGCAGCGAACCCGAAGGCATCGTCTTCACCGCGGACCTGATCGACCACGCCACGCTCGCCACCGTGCTCAAGCACGGCATCACGGTCAATGCCGGATCGCTGGACATGCTGGCCCGCGTGGGCCAGGCTTCGCCGGGCCATCGCGTGTGGCTGCGCATCAATCCGGGCTTCGGGCATGGCCACAGCAACAAGACCAATACCGGCGGCCCCCAAAGCAAGCACGGCATCTGGATCGACGACGTGGCCGAAGCCGTCTCCATCGTGCGCCGCCACGGCCTCAAGCTGGTGGGCATCCACATGCACATCGGCTCTGGCGTCGACTACGGCCACCTGTCCAGCGTGTGCGACGCGATGGTGGACGTGGTGAAGTCCCTGGACCACGACATCGAGGCCATCTCGGCCGGCGGCGGCTTGTCCATTCCCTACCGCGACGGCGAACCGCGCATCGACTGCGACCATTACTTCGAGCAATGGGACGCGGCCCGCAAGCGCATCGCCGCGCACCTGGGCCACGACATCCGGCTGGAGATCGAACCCGGCCGGTTCCTGGTTGCCGAGTCCGGCGTCCTGGTGTCGGAAGTCCATTCCATCAACCGGCGTCCCGAGCGCGATTTTGCGCTGGTCGACGCGGGCTTCAATGATCTGATGCGCCCCGCCATGTACGGCAGCTATCACAGGATCTCGGTGCACGCGCCGGATGGCAGCGAGCCGCAAGGCGCGCAGACGCGCATTGCCGTGGCCGGCCCGCTGTGCGAATCGGGCGACGTGTTCACCCAGAATGAAGGCGGCGTCATGTCCGACCAGATGCTGCCGCAGCCGCGCATCGGCGACTTCCTGGTCTTGCATAACGCGGGCGCCTATGGCTCGTCGATGTCCTCGAACTACAACAGCCGCCCGCTCGCGCCGGAGGTGTTGCTGGACAAGGGCGAGGCGCGGGTGATTCGCCGGCGGCAGACGGTGGCGGAGCTGCTGGCGTTGGAGGATTGAGTCAAGTTTGCCGGTGTCAGACACGCAAGGTGTCTGACACGCGAAGGGTCAGGTTGGGAACGCTTCCCTCAACGCAAACGTCGCCTGTTTGAACACCCCCAGGTCGGTCCCGACGGCCACGAAGTGCATGCCCATGTCCAGGTAACGGCGCGCATCGGCGTGCACGGGCGCCAGGATGCCCACAGCCTTGCCGGCCGCCGACACGCGCTGGTGCAGGTGGCGGATCGTTTCCTGCACCTCGGGGTGGTTGGGATTGCCGATGTGGCCCAGGGCCGCGGCCAGATCGGACGGGCCGATGAACACGCCGTCCACGCCTTCGACGGACGCGATCTCGTCCACCGCCTCGATTCCCGGCCGGCTTTCGATCTGCAGCAGCACGCAGATGTTGTCGTTGATCGTCTGCAGGTAGTCGGGCACCGTGCCGTAGCGGTTGCTGCGCTGCGCGCCCGCCACGCCTCGCATGCCTTGCGGCGGATAGCGCGTGGCGGCCACCGCGCGGCGCGCGTCCTCTTCGGATTCGATGAAGGGGATCAACAGGTTGTAGAAGCCGATATCCAGCAGGCGCTTGATCTGGACAGGGTCGTTCCACGACGGACGGCCCACGGCGGCGCTGGCGCTGCCCTGCAGGGCCTGGAGCTGCTGCAGGAACATCGGCACCTCGTTGGGCGAATGTTCGCCGTCCAGAAGCAGCCAGTCGAAATCCGCAAGCCCGACGAGTTCTGCGGTGATGTGGCTGGACATGCACATCCAGAATCCGATGAGCCGTTCGCGAGCCAGGATGCGTTGCCGGAAACGGTTGGGTAGAGGTGAGTTCATTGCCGCCTTCTTGTCTGGGAAAACAGAAGCAGTGCCGGGCGCGACGCGCGGCACTGCCGGTCAGTGGATTTCAGGCTCGCCCGCGGATTCGACCCGCGTCTCGCTCTGAAGAAAATCGAAATCGCAGCCGGTGTCCGCCTGGCCGATGTGCTTGAGATACAGCACGCCGTAGCCGCGCTCGAAGCGCGGCGGCGGCGTCTGCCACGCGGCGCGCCGCCCGGCCAGTTCGGCGTCGGAGATCATCAGTTGCAGGCGCCGCGCCGGCACGTCCAGCGCAATCAGATCGCCATCCCGCACCAGCGCCAGCGGCCCGCCGACATAGGCCTCGGGCGCGACGTGCAGGACACAGGCCCCGTAGCTGGTGCCGCTCATGCGCGCATCCGATATGCGCACCATGTCGCGTACGCCCTCTTTCAGCAGCTTTTGCGGAATGGGCAGTTGGCCCCATTCAGGCATGCCGGGCGCGCCTTGCGGGCCGGCGTTCTGCAGCACGATGACGCTGTCGGCGTCCACGTCCAGGTCCGGATCGTCGATGCGCGCGGCCATGTCGTTGTAGTCCTTGAAGACGACCGCCCGGCCTGTGTGGACCTGCAGGCGCGCTTCCATGGCGGGCGGCTTGATCACCGCGCCGTCGGGCGCCAGGTTGCCGCGCAGGACCGCCAGCCCGTCGCGTTCGATCAGCGCCTGCGCGCGCGGCCGGATCACGTCTTCGTTGAAAATGCGCGCGCCCGCGATGTTCTCGCCCAATGTGCGCCCGTCGACTGTCCGCTGCGATGTGTCCAGCAGGTCTCCCAACTGCACCAGCAGCGCGCGCAGGCCGCCCGCGTAGTAGAAATCTTCCATCAGGTACTTGCCCGCCGGACGCAGGTTGGCCAGGACCGGCGTGGTGCGCGCCAGATGATCGAAGCGGTCCAGGTCCAGCCCGAAGCCGCTGCGCCGCGCCATGGCGATCAGGTGCACCACGGCGTTCGTGGACCCCGACAGCGCCAGCACAGTGCGCACCGCGTTGTCGTAGGAAGCGGCGGTCAGCAGGTCCGACGGCTTCAGGTCTTCCCAGACCATCTCGACGATGCGCTTGCCGGTCAGGCTGGCCATCTGCGCGTGGCGCGAGTCCGGCGCGGGAATGGACGACGCGCCCGACAGGCACAGGCCCAGCGCCTCGACGGCGCTGGTCATGGTGGACGCTGTGCCCATCGTCATGCAATGACCGGGAGACCGCGCGATGCCGTCTTCCACGCCCTGCCAGTCTTCCTCGGTGATATTGCCGGCGCGCAGCTCCGCCCAGTACTTCCAGGTGTCGGAACCCGACCCCAGCGTGTTGCCGTTCCAGTTGCCGCGCAGCATGGGGCCCGCCGGCACGAAGATCGTGGGCAGGTCCATCGACACGGCGCCCATGACGAGCGCCGGCGTGGTCTTGTCGCAACCGCCCATCAGCACACAGCCGTCGGCGGGATAGGAGCGCAGCAGTTCTTCCGTTTCCATCGCCAGCAGGTTGCGATAGAGCATCGTCGTGGGCTTCTGGAAGGGTTCGGACAGGCTCATCGCGGGCATTTCCACCGGAAACCCACCCGCCTGCCAGATGCCGCGCTTGACCTCTTCGACGCGCTGCTTGAAATGGCTGTGACAGGGGTTGATGTCGCTCCAGGTGTTGATGATGGCGATCACCGGCTTGCCGGCGTAATCGGAGCGGTGATAGCCCATCTGCGCCGTGCGCGAACGGTGGCCGAAGGACCGCAGGTCTTTCACGCCGTACCAGCGATGGCTGCGCAGATCTTCAGGCTTCCTGCGCTTGTCGGAATTGCTCATGTCTCGCGTCCTCTGCTCTGTGGCGGGGTCTGTGACCATCAATACTATAAGAAGCCCTGCGCGGGTCCAATCCGAAAAAATCGGTCAGGCCGGATCCAGCAGATAAGGCGTGCCAGCGCGCTCGCAGATGCCGCGCAAGCGGTCCGCCAGGGCGGCGGGAATGGGGATGCCAGCACGCAGCCGGCGCGCGCGCTCGGCGGCTTCGGGCTCGCCCGCCACCAGCACCGGTTCTTCCGGATTGGCCGGCGGCGTATCGTGCAGGGCGTCAATCATGTCGTCCATGTCGGATTCGAACGAACCGGCTGCGCGGAAGGCGTCAGGATTCAAGGCCAGGAAGAAATGCCCCACGTCGTCGGGCTCGCCGGGACGGCGCGTCGGCGCGCGCCGCGCGGCGAAGGCGCTGCCGCTGAGCGTGCCGCCCAGGATCTGCGCCATCATCGCCAGCCCGTAGCCTTTGTGACTGCTCATGGCGGGCGTGCCGCCCAGCGGCGTCAGGCCGCCTTCCGGACGCTTGAAGATGAACTGCATGGCGGCATCGGCATCCGTGACCGCAGCGCCCTGCCCGTCCACCGCCCATCCCGGCGGCAGCGGTTTGCCCAGGAAGTCATAGACCTTGACCTTGTTGGCGGCGACGGTCGTCGTCGCCATGTCGAACAGGAAAGGCTCGTTGTAGGCGGCGGGCGCGCCGAAGGCGATGGGATTGGTGCCCAGCATGGGCATCGCGCCGCGCGTGGGCACCATGATGACGCCGTTGGCGCTGCTGGTGACCAGCCCGACCACGCCGCGCTCCACGGCGATGCGCGCGTACACGCCCGCCGCGCCGAAGTGATGCGAGTTGCAGACCGACACCGCGCCCACGCCATGCTCCAGGGCCTTGTCCACCGCCAGGTTCATGGCCAGCGCGGCGACCGGATAGCCCAGGCCGCCCATGCCGTCGATCAGCGCGCTGGCGCCGCCGTCGCGCACGATCCGGGCGCGCGCGTCGAGCCGCAGCGATCCCGCCCGCCACTTTTCCTCGTACGAGGGCAGCATGGAAATGCCGTGCGAATCTATGCCCAGCAGATCGGTGCGCGCCATCAGGCCCGCCGTCGTGTGCGCGAGGTCCTCGGCCATGCCCCAGGCCATCAGCACCTGCAGAATCTGTTCGCGCACCTGTTCCACCGGCACAGCCACGGCGCTCGCTCCTTTCCCTTGCACTGTCTCTCTCCTGTTGTCCTTGGTTTGTCTTGGCGTGCCGGGAACGGGCGTCAGTCGCGATCGCGGTCGACCAGCCGGTGCCGGGCCTGGCCCAGATGAAATTGCATGGCGACGCGGGCGCGTTCGCCGTCCTGTTCGCGGATGGCGTCCAGGATGGTGGCGTGCTCGTCCACGACGCGCTGCGCGCGCTGCCGGGAGCCCGTGCGCGTCAGGTTCAGCGTGAGGCGCATGAAGCCGCTGATGGATTCGTGGATGCTTTCCAGCACGCCCAAATAGAAGTCGTTGCCGCTGGCCTCGGCGATGCTGGCGTGGAACGCCAGGTCCGCCTCGGCGGACACCTGTCCGCGCGCCAGGGTGTCGGCAAAGGCCGCGTGCGCATCGGCAATCCTGGCAAGCTGCTCGTCGGTGCGGCGCAGGGCCGCCAGCCTCGCGGCGTCGCCCTCGAGCGCCACCCGGACTTCTTGCGCCCGCAGATAGGCGCTGACGTTCTGCACGTCGTTGAAGGTCTTCAGGCGCGGCGCGGGCTGATGGCTGACGAAGGTGCCCAGGCCCTGGTGCGCGGTGATGAGCCCGTCGGCGCGCAGGCGCAGCAGCGCTTCGCGCACCACGGGCCGCGACACGCCGGAGCGTTCGGATATTTCGTTTTCGGACGGCAGTTTGTCGCCGACATTGAGCGCGCCGGACACGATCTGTTCGAAGATCTGTCCGTAGAGCTGATCCGCTAGCCGAACCCGGTGTCCGCGCTCGAGCACCAGCGCGCCGGGCGCATCCGGCTCGGCGGGCGCCTGCGGCGCGGGCTGGGGCAATGGTTTGGGTCGGGCCACGTAACCTCCTCGAAATAGGGCCTGTCCGGGCGGCGGGACAGGCCCCGAGACGCTGCCGGCGATGCGCGGACAGCGCTCATCGTACCGTCATTGCGCAGCCGGCGCGGCGCGGGCGCTCAAGCCGCTACGGCTTCGCGGTCCCAGGCCGCCAGTGCACGGGCGACGGGCGCGACGCGCTCGCGCTCGGCGCTGGAGATGCCGGTCAGCAGCGGCAGCATCGGTCCCATGTCGGCCACGCCCGCCAGGGTCACCGCGTCGTGCAGCACGCGGATGGGGCTTATGCCGTCGCGGCAGTCTTCCAGGCCCAGATAGTGTTGGCGCACGGCCTCGGCTTCGTCGTAGCGGCCGTCGCGCAGCAGATGCAGCAAGCGCATCGAACCGCGCGGCGCCACGCACACCGAGCCCGACGTGAAGCTCTTGAGGCCGAAGTCGCGGTAGTGCACGATGGCCGGGCGTTCGCCGATGCCGCTGACGATCCAGCGCGAGTCCACGGCCTGCAACAGGGCCGACAGATAGGCGTCCTGGCTGGGGTCGTCGCGCACGACCGCGTACTTGAAGCCGGCGATGCGGCCTTCTTCGATCAGAAGCGCCGCGGTTCCCGGCGCAAGGTAGTCGGCCGACTTGATGTAGACCACGGCGGGCTTGCCCAGCGCGTCCGTGAAGCGGCGCACGCCGTCGGCAAGGCCGGCGTCGGTGTACGGAAAGGACATGGGCAGCAGCATCGCCGTGGGGAACGGACGCGAACGCAGGATCTCGGCCTGGTCCATCATCTTGCCGTAGTCGGGGCCCACGGACGGCAGGATCCACGTGTCCGCGCCGGCCAATCCCGCCAGCATGTCCACGATGCGCGCGTATTCGCTCACGCCCACGTTGTAGAAGTTGGCATTGCCGCCGTACATGACGTTGCGCACGCCGCCCGCTTCCAGGTGCCCGAGCAGCGCCTTGTTGGCGGCCTCGTTCAGGGACAGGTCGGCATTGCGGGCCAGGGGCGGCACGGCAATGACCGAACGCTGCAGGTCCTGGGCGGTGACCGGGGTGGTTTTCATGGGCGGGCTCCTGGCTGGTGCGGTTGTCAGATAAGTAGGGTCCAAAAAGTATACTTGGTTGACAAGCTATAGCTCAATACCTATATTTGTTTTACAAGTAGATCGGCAGCACATTCGCAGGGCGCCCGCGGCGTTCTGCGGCGTCAAGGCTTCCGGCACGCCGGGAGCGGAATACCCCCAGAAACGATGCGCGGCCACGCGCACACCGAGGAGACGAATTCCATGCATGCAGCCCCTGCGCGAGGCCGGTTCATCGCGGCC
The DNA here is from genome assembly GCF_000236785.1 of Achromobacter arsenitoxydans SY8. Taxonomy (GTDB): domain Bacteria; phylum Pseudomonadota; class Gammaproteobacteria; order Burkholderiales; family Burkholderiaceae_B; genus Achromobacter; species Achromobacter arsenitoxydans. The sequence goes on from NZ_AGUF01000033.1 coordinate 8,257, forward strand.
GCCCTGCTGACGGCCACCGCCTTTATCCTGCCGGCCGCGCCGGCCCTGGCGGACTATCCCGATCGCGACGTGAAGATCATCGTGCCCTTCCCTGCCGGCGGCACCGCCGACATCGCCGCGCGCGTGGTGGCGGCCGAACTGGGCAAGAGCTGGAAGAAGTCCGTGGTGGTGGACAACAAGGCCGGCGCCGGCGGCAACGTGGGCTCCGCGGAAGCCGCGCGCGCCACGCCGGACGGCTACACGCTGCTGATGGGCACGGTCAGCACGCACGCCATCAACCAATCCGTATACGCCAAGCTGCCGTACGACCCGGTCAAGGATTTCGTGCCCGTCACGCTGGTGATCCCCGTGCCGAACATCCTGGAACTGAATCCGGCCTTCGCCGACAAGCACGGCATCCGCACGGTGGCGGACCTGATCAAATACCTGAAGGCCAACCCCGCCAGCGTCAACATGGCGTCCACCGGCAACGGCACCTCCACGCATCTGTCGGGCGAACTGTTCCAGACCATGACGGGCACGCGCATGACCCATGTGCCCTACAAGGGCAGCAGTCCGGCGCTGACCGACGTGATGGCCGGATCGGCCGACCTGATCTTCGACAACCTCCCTTCGTCCATGGGCTTCATCAAGGGCGGCAAGCTGCGTCCCTTGGCCGTGACCACCGCCAGCCGCTCGCCCGCCCTGCCCGACGTGCCCACGATGGCCGAGGCCGGTGTCCAGGGCTATGAGGCGTCCAGCTGGTTCGGGCTGCTGGCCCCTGCCGGCACGCCCGCGGACATCGTCCAGAAGATCCAGCGCGATGTCGCCGCCGCCCTGCAGCAGGAGTCGGTGCGCGCCCAGCTTCAGGCGCAGGGCGCCACGCCGTCCGGCAACACCCCCGCTCAGTTCAAGCAGTTCATGGCCCAGGAAACCGTCAAATGGGCCGACGTTGTGAAGAAATCCGGCGCCAAGGTCGATTGACCCGGCGTTGATCCGGGCCCGTCCGCAACGCGTGGACGGCGGGCTCTTCATCATCACGCGAACCAGGAGACACCATGAACAAACTGATCAGCGCCGTAGTCGCGGCGGGCGCCATCGTGCTTGGAGCGCCGGCGGCCCAGGCCGCCGGTTACCCCGAAAAGCCCGTCACCATGATCGTTCCCTTCGTGCCAGGCGGGTCGTCCGACATCACCGCGCGCTCGGTCACGCCCGGGCTGTCCAAGATCCTGGGGCAGACCTTCGTGGTCGAGAACAAGCCCGGGGCCAACAGCGCCATCGGCGCGCAGGCGCTGGCCCGCTCCACGCCCGACGGCTACACGATGATGGTCGGCTCGATCGGCACCTTCGCCATCAACGAGGCCCTGTACAAGAACCTGGCCTACAACCCCAGCAAGGATTTTGCTTATCTGACGCAGGCGGTCCGCAACCCCAACGTGCTGGTCGCGGCCACGTCCTTTCCCGCCAACAACGTCGCCGAACTGGTCGACTACGCGAAGAAGAATCCCGGCAGGGTCTCGTACGCGTCATCGGGCACGGGTTCCTCCGACCACCTGTCAGCGGTGCTGTTCCGCCAGCGCACGCAGAGCACGGGCGTAGACGTTCCGTACAAGGGCGGCGGCGCGGCGATCGCCGACCTGATCGGCGGACAGGTCAATGTGTCCTTCCAGAACCTGGGCGCGGTGCAAAACCACATCAAGGCGGGCAAGCTCAAGGCGCTGGCCATCACGGGCGACGCGCGTGCGCCGGACCTGCCCGACGTGCCCACGCTGGCCGAAGCCGGCATCAAGGACATGGTGGTGTATTCGTGGCAGGGTTTCGCCGTGCCCAAGGGCACGCCGCCGGCCGTCGTGGAAAAGTTGGCCGACGCCCTGCGCACCACCCTGCGCGACCCGCAGACCCAAAAGACGCTTCAAGGCCTGGGCTTCGAAGTGGTGGCCAACACGCCGCAGCAATTCGCCGAATTCCAGCAGGCCGAGGTCAAGCGCTGGAAGGACGTCATCCAGAAAGCGAACATCCAGCTTGAGTAAGCGGATGGGGATGCCCGGCCTCGGGCATCCCCTTTCTTGAAGCCTGAATCAAGTAGCATGAAGCCTTCGCCACCCAACCGTACGACAACATGACCACCAAGCAACGCATCATCCAGGTCGGCTCGCTGGCCGGCTCTCCTTCCGCCAACCAGCGGCTGGCCGACGGCTACGACGTCATCGAACTGTGGAAGCACCCGGACCGCAAGGCCGCGCTGGCCGAGCACGGCAAGGGCGTCACCGCCGTCGTCACGTCGGCCAACTTCGGCGCCAACGCGGAATTGATCAACGCCCTGCCCGACCTGAAGGCCATCTGCAGTTGGGGCGTGGGCTACGAAACCATCGACGTCGAGGCCGCCCGCAAGCGCGGCGTGCTGGTCAGCAATACGCCGGACGTGCTGACGGATTGCGTTGCGGACCTGGCCTGGGGCCTTCTGATCGCCGGCGCACGCCGCATGGGTCAGGGCGAACGTTTCGTGCGCGCCGGCCAGTGGGGCCAGGTGCATGGCAGCATTCCGCTGGGCCTGCGCGTCAGCGGCAAGAAGCTGGGCATTGTGGGCCTGGGGCGCATCGGCGAAGCCATCGCCAAGCGCGGCACGGGCTTTGACATGGACGTGCGCTATCACAACCGCAGAAAGCGCGACGACGTCACGTACGGCTACGAGGCCTCGCTGACGGATCTGGCCAAGTGGGCCGACTTCCTCATCGTGGCCACGGTCGGCGGCCCCAGCACGCGCCACTTGGTGAACCGCGAGGTGCTTGAGGCCCTGGGCCCCAAGGGCATCATCGTCAACATCGCGCGCGGCCCGGTCATCGACGAGGCTGCGCTGGTAGCCGCGCTGGAAGCCGGCAAGCTGGGCTGCGCCGCCCTCGACGTGTTCGAGCACGAACCCAAGGTGCCCGAAGCCCTGATCAAGAGCGACAAGGCCGTGCTGCTGCCGCACATCGGCAGCGCCACCGAGGAAACGCGCCTCGCCATGGAAAACATGATGCTGGAAAACCTGGAATCGTTCTTTGCGACCGGCCGCGTGATCACGCCTGTCGAGTAACGCCTGAGCCGCAAGGCTGGCTCATCCGCGGCCGCGCACAGCCGCGCCGCGGAAATAAAAAAGCCTCTCGGCGCCCATACCGAGAGGCTTTCGACTTTCCGGCCCCCGCGTGATCCGGCAGTCTGCTTTGCGCAAAGGAACTTGGGCGTCGCCGCCCGTCGCGATTATTTCGCTGGCGTCGTGGCGCCGGACTTGTCCATCTTGGCTCCGGACTTGTCCGCCGCATGCTTGGCGGAGGTCTTGTCCGATTTATGGTGCTTGTGCTGCGCCTGGGTCTTGGTTTCGCCGGACTTGGCGGCGCCGGCCGCGAACGCCGCAGGCGCGGCGGCAAGGCCGAGGCACAGGGCCGAGGTGGAAAGAAACGCTGCAATGCGGGAGTGAGTCGTCATTTCGTGAACTCCTGAATGGTGAAGGCCAAAGGCCTTTTGCCGATACGGGGCGGCAACATCGCCGCTGGGCCCGTACCCCGTTTGAAGCCACGACGTTCAGAAGGTTCAACGCGGAACCATAAATTTTCTGCCGCTAACAGTTGGAGAAATGTCGGACGTCGGGCGATGCCATCGCAACGCGTTGCGAACGTCAGCCGCCTGTCAGCCAGCGGTTCAGCTTTCGAACACCAGCAGCGCAACGGTTGCGAACAGCATCGCCGCGAAGCAGGCTCTCAGCTTGCGTTCAGGCAGGCGGTACGCAAGCTTTACGCCGATGGGCACGAACACCAGGCTGCCGATGGCAAGCGGCGCGCCCACCATCCAGTTGGCCTGTCCCGCCCAGGTGTAGGTGATCAGCGCGATCGTGGAGCCCGGGATCACCATGCTCAGCGCAAGGGCCTGCGCGGTGGTCTGCGGCAACCGGAAGACAGACGTGATGATGGGCACGGCCAGCACCGCGCCGCCCACGCCGAAGAAGCCCCCCAGCGTGCCGCACAGCATGCCCAGCACGCTTGCGCGGCGCGGCGTGAAGACGGGCGCTTCGCGCTTGGGGGCCTGCGCGCGGCGGGCGGCGGGACGCGACTCGCGCCACGTCTGCCATACATAGAACAGCGCGATGAAAAACAGGAACACCGCGAAGCTGCGGCGCAGCAGGCTGGAGTCGATGCCCAGCGCCATCTGCGCGCCCACCCACGTGAACACCACGGCTCCCGCCGCGCCCGCAAGGGCCACGCGCTTGTCGATGCGTGTCTGCTGGTTGTACTTGCGCACCGCCATCATGATGGTCGGCAGGACCATGATGAGCGCCGTGCCCTGCGCAAGCTGCTGCGACATTCCCATCAGGAGCACCAGCGCGGGAATGGCGATCAGCCCGCCTCCGATACCCAGCACGCCGCCCATGAAGCCGATCAGGCCGCCGGCGGCCAGGCATGCGGCGATAACAAACAGACTCACGTCTTGCTCCAGCAGGCCCCGCCAGCCGGGGCCGGGGCGATCAGTCGTTGAAAGGCAGGCATGTTACGCCCGCGGCCGGTCCTGGCAAAGCGGTCCTTGGGCGACGCGACCGGCGCGTAATGGCCGGGACGCCGCAAGCGGTCAGCGCAGCTTGTCGAGCGCTCCGTCCAGCCGGTCCACGGCCCAGATCTCCAGCCCTTCAATGGGCTGACGCGGCGCATTGGCCTTGGGGATCAGGGCAATCGAGAATCCAAGCTTGGCGGCTTCGCGCAGGCGTTCCTGGCCGCGCGGCGCGGGCCGGATCTCGCCGGCCAGGCCGACCTCGCCGAATGCGATGAGGCCGCGCGGCAAGGGCCGGTCGCGCAGCGAAGACATGATGGCAAGCAGCACCGGCAGATCCGCCGCCGGTTCCGTGATGCGCACGCCCCCCACGGCATTGACGAAGACGTCCTGGTCGAAGGTGGACACGCCCGCATGCCGGTGCAGCACCGCCAGCAGCATGGCCAGGCGGTTGCCTTCCAGGCCCACCGTCAGGCGCCGTGGATTGGGCGCGTGCGAGCTGTCCACCAGCGCCTGGATTTCGACCAGGAGCGGGCGCGTGCCCTCTTGCGTGGCCATCACGCACGAACCCGCGACCTGCTGTTCATGTTGCGACAGGAACAGCGCGGAAGGGTTGGCCACGCCGCGCAGGCCGCGGTCCGTCATGGCGAAGACGCCAAGTTCATTGACCGCGCCGAAACGGTTCTTGAAGGCGCGCACCAGCCGGAACGACGAATGCGTGTCGCCTTCGAAGTACAGCACCGTGTCCACGATGTGCTCGAGCACGCGCGGGCCGGCCAGCGCGCCGTCTTTCGTGACGTGGCCGATCATGACGATGGCGATGCCGGTCTGCTTGGCCAGCCGGGTGAGCTGCGCCGCGCATTCGCGCACCTGCGACACCGAGCCCGGCGCGGCGCTGAGCTCGCCGCTATAGAGCGTCTGGATGGAGTCGATCACCGCGACCGTGGGTTTTTGCTCGGAGACCGCAGCCTGAATGGCTTCCAGGCGGATCTCGGCCAGCAGATTGACATTGCCCGTCTGCAAGCCGAGCCGCCGCGCGCGCAGCGCGACCTGTTCGGCGGATTCCTCGCCGGTGACATACAGCACGTTGGTGGTTTCGGACAGCGAGGCCAGGGCCTGCAGCAGCAGCGTCGATTTGCCGATACCCGGATCGCCGCCGATCAGCACCACGGCGCCGGCCACCAGGCCGCCGCCCAGTACGCGGTCGAATTCTTCCAGGCCGGTAGGCTGGCGGGGCGTTTCGCGCGCCTCGATCTCGGACAGGCTGCGCACGGGGCTGGATGACGCGAGCGGCGCGTAGCGATGGTTGGACGCAGCCGCCGCCGAGGACTCGACCGTTTCTTCAAGCGTGTTCCAGGCGTTGCAATGCGGGCATTTACCCTGCCACTTCGGGGTGGTGCCGCCGCAGTCGGCGCACACATATACGGTTCGGGATTTGGCCATGCGCGAAAGTTTACCGGCAACGCGATAGCGCAGTACGCGTCCGCGCTCGTTTTCGGTCCCTGGCGCGCCGGCCCGGCGCGCGAGTCTTTCATTTTGCTTTCATAAAAAGGGACATCGCCCAGTTACATGATGCAATCACAAGAAATTTCCTGCTGGATCCGGACAAATCGCGCATAATCGGGAAGTGCAACGCATTGTCGAACCGCCCAGTCCAGGACGGCATACTCCACGCCAAACGCCGGCCAGGCGCGTAACGTGGGGAATCGCGGCGCAATCACCCCGCGGCCTTTCACCAGGCCGCCTAAACCGGAACTAGACCCGAGCCACGACGAGATCGCCGGACCACCGGCGCGGCGCACGCAGAGGTCAAACGCGGATACGTCGAACCACCCGGCGTAGGCGCGAGGAGTACGCGCATGAGCATTACCTATCGCCCCCCTTTTGACGAAGACGATGAGCGGGATCTGCGCGCCCTGTATCGCAAACCCGGCCCCGGCGCCAATCCCGAACTGGACGCAGCCGTGCGCCGCAGATGGCACCCGGGCCACAGCTGGCATCCCGGCTGGGGCGCGCTGGCCTGCGCCGTGATGGTCGCGGGCCTGTTCGCCTGGACCGACATGCGCGAGGCCGCCGATCTCCCCGACCTGAGCGCGCAGTTGATCCCGCCCCCGGAAGTCGTGCCTGGCGCTGACACGCCCCCCGCGCCGCAAGCGGTCGCATCGGATGCGCAACCCGTCACCCTGCGCCGCGTCGTCGCGCTGCAACCCGAGCCCGCGGCCAACCAGGAGCCAGCCGTCCAGGCTTCCACCGAAGCCGCGCCTGAAGCCGCCACGCAAGAGGCTGCTCCGGAAAGCGCGCAGGGCGAAGCCGCTCAGGCGCAAACCGTCGTGGCGTTCACCGAGCAGGATATCGAGGCCCGCGTGGCGCAGATCCGCAACCTGATCGTGAACGACCGCGAAGAGGAAGCCGTGCAGGCGCTGCGCGAATTGCAGCGTGGCGCCCCCGATCTGGCCCTGCCGGACGATCTGCAGGAACTGTCCCGGCAGAACCCGGCCTGACGGCTGGCCGGCCCCCCGGGGCCGGCCGCCCTGCCCGCGCATCTTCGCGGCCCCGGAATCATCCATCGGCGCGGCGGCTTCTTGCTAACATAGCCGCCATGAGCCCCAGCTTCCATCACCGCAATCTTCCCCATTTGCTGCTCTACGCGCGAGAGACGCTGATGGCGCATTTCCGCCCCATCCTGCAGGCGGCCGGCGTCACGGAACAGCAATGGCGGGTACTGCGCACCCTGAGCGACGTGGGCTCGATGGAACCCAACCAGATCGCCCGCAGCTGCCAGATCCTCAGCCCCAGCCTGACCCGCATGCTGGCCGGCATGGAAGAGCAAGGCCTGATCAAACGCACACGCTCCAGCGCCGACCAGCGCCGTCAGGAAATTTCCCTGACGGCCAAGAGCAACAAGCTCATCGACCGCATGCGCCCGCAGGTGGATGCCAAGTACCAGGAAATCGAAGAAAAAATCGGCAAGGACTTGCTGGACCGCCTGTACCGCGACGTGGACGCCATGGTCGACCTGATCCGGCGCGACACGTCCGAACCGCGCGATTCCGGCAAGCCGTGACCCCCCCCGCGGCCCCAGGCGGCATCGCGCTGGTCCGGCCCCGGCCGGCTCCGGCGGGCGCCAGGCGGCGAACCCGAATTCCCCACCCCTGAGCGATCCGTAGAGTCCATGGACATCCTGACCAATACCTTCAAGCAAGCATTGCGCGACGGCAAGCCCCAGATTGGCCTGTGGGCTGGCCTGGCCAGCGCCTACACCTCTGAAATCCTTGCGGGCGCCGGTTTTGACTGGCTGCTGATCGACGGCGAGCACGCCCCCAACACGCTGGACTCGACGCTCGCCCAACTGCAGTCTGTGGCGGCCTACCCTGTGGCGCCGGTGGTGCGGCCGGCCTGGAACGATCCCGTCCAGATCAAGCAGATCCTGGACACCGGCGCGCAGACGCTGCTGGTGCCCATGGTCCAGTCGGCAGAGGAAGCCGCCGCCGCGGTGGCGGCCGTGCGCTATCCGCCCGAAGGCATCCGCGGCGTGGGCAGCGCGCTGGCCCGTTCGTCGCGCTGGAACCGCATCCCGAACTATCTGGAACGCGCCAACGGCGAAATGTGCGTGCTGGTGCAGATCGAAACGCCGCGCGGCATCCAGGCGCTGGACGAGATCCTGGCGGTGGACGGCGTGGACGGCGCCTTTATCGGCCCGGCCGACCTGTCGGCCAGCATGGGCTACCTGGGCCAGCCGGAACACCCCGAGGTCGAAAAGACCATCGACGACGCCATCACGCGCATCGTTCGATCGGGCAAGGCGGCCGGCATCCTGCACAGCGGCGTGACGCAGGCGAAACACTACCTGTCGCTGGGAGCGACATTCGTCGCGGTAGGCGTGGACGCGGTGCTGCTGGCGCGCGCGGCCGAAGCGCTGGCCGGACAGTTCAAGGAACTGACCACGGTCGCCGCGGGCAAGGGCCCGTACTAAGCCGTAAGGGTCGCCGGCGCCCGCCTTTCCAGGCCCCTATTCGCGCAAGAATGCGCGTACGGCGGCTTCGAACAGGGACGGACATTCCAGATGTGCGGCGTGGCCGCTGTCGGGCAGCACGCAGAGGCTGCCCTGCGGCAACGCCGACCGCAAGGCCAGCGCCGACGGCAAGGGATGGCTGCGTTCGTATTCGCCCAGGATCACCAGCGCCGGCGCTCGCACCCTTGCCAGCGCCTTGGTGAAATCCACGTCCCGCACCGCCGTCATCATCGACTCCGCGCCCGCCGAGCTCATGGTCATGCCGTCCCGCAGGCAGCCCGCGTACGCCGGGTGCCCTTCCCCTTGCCGAAACCAGGTCGCCAGCACGCGCTGCGCGGTGGCCTGCGGCCCTTCCGCATTCAGGCGCGACAGCGTGGCGTCGATGGGCTCGAAGCGGGCGGCAGGGTCCAGGCGCGCCCCCGCGCCATACAGCACCGCGCGCCCGATCCGCGCCGGCGCGTCGCACAGCAGTTGCTGCGCCACGAACCCGCTGAACGAATGCCCCAGCACGTCGAAGCGGTGGATGCCCAGGCGGTCTGCCAGCGCCAGTACCGCCCGCGCGTAAGCGGACAGGCCCTGCAACGCCGGAGCCGCCGCGCCGCGGCCAAAGCCCGGCCAATCAAGTGCGATGACGTCGTGCTCGTCTGCCAGCGCGGCGCTCAAATTCCACCAGATGGCCGACGAAGAACAGAAGCCGTGCAGCAGGAACAAGGGCCGTCCGGATCCGCGCCGTGTGAACTCCATGGCCCGCCTCCTAGTTGTCCAGGATCACGCCGGAATCGCGCACCACGGATTGCCACTCGCTTGCTTCCCGCTGCCACGCTGCGCCGAACTCGGCCGGGGTATCCCGCCCCGGCACAAAGCCGTTGGCCAGGTAGGCCTGCCGCACCTCCGGCAGGCCCAGCACGTCGTGCAGCACGGCGGCAAAGCGCGCGATGCGGTCAGGCGGCGTGCCCTTGGGCGCGGCGAAGCCCCACCAGTTGCCCTGCACGGCGTCCGGCATGCCGGCCTGGGCCGCGGTGGGCACGTCGGGCAAGGCGGCGAACCGTTCTGGCGCCGCGACGGCCAGCGCGCGCACCTTGCCCTGCGGCATGTAGGCCGCCGCGATGCTGTAGCCGCCGATATAGAGCTGGATTTCGTTGGCGAGCAAGGCCTGCACGCCGGGCGCCGAACCCCGGTAGGCGATGTGCGTCATGTCTGCGCCCATGGCCTTGGACAGGCGGTAGCCCGACAGATGCGGGGTGGTGCCCATGCCGGGCGATCCGTAGTTCAGCCTGCCGGCCTGGCCGCGCGCGTAGCGTACGAACTGCGCGTAATCGGACGCCGGCACCTGCGCACCGATGTAGATGAAAGCCGGCACATCCGCCAGCTTTCCCACCGGCTCCAGGTCGGCCAGCGGATCGAAGCCCAGCTTCCGGTACAGGAACTGATTGATGACGAAATTGTTGGTGGCGCCCAGCACCAGCGTGTAGCCGTCGGGTTTGGCGCGCACCACGTCCTGCGCGCCGATGTTGCCCCCGGCGCCGGTCTTGTAATCCACCACCACGGGTTGCCCCAGGCGCTTTTCCAGCAGCGGCTGGATCTGCCGCAAGGCGATGTCGCCTGCCGCGCCGGGCGCATAAGGCAGCACCACGCGGATGGGATGTTCGGGATACTGCGCCCACGCTGCCGGCGCCGTCGCGGCGGCGGCCATGAAAAGCAGGACAGATACGGCACTAGATCGGTACGGCATCGTATTCTCCCTGGCCGCGCGGGCTTCGGCGCCCGGCGGCCGGCCATGCGTCTTCGCGGAAACTACAGGTCGATGCGCATCAGGTCGTGCGCCAGGCGGAGCGGCCCCGAATAGTTCTTGCGGATATCGGCCACGATCTCGTCCATCAGGTGCGGGCCCATCAGGTCGACTGGCAGATGCTTGGCCGCCGCGCGCTTGAGCACCGGGCTGGTGGAATCGAAGTGGCCGAAATGCGTGGCCACCAGGCTCTTCACATTGGCCTCGCGCGCGATCTTGCCCAGGTCGGTCGGGCTGGTGTGGGCGTACGTGCCCACGCCGGTCTTGGCGCGATGCGCGATGAACGATTCCGGGAAGGTGCACTCGTGGATAAGCAGGTCGGCGTCCTTGGCCAGCCGCACCATCGCCTCACAGGGCGCCGTGTCGCCGCTGAAGGCGATGACCTTGCCCTCGGCCTCCACGCGCACGCCGAAGCACTCGCAGACATCGCGCGGAATGTGCTCCACCCAGTCCACCGAGATGCGAACCTTGTCGTCCTCGAACACAACGCCCGGCTTGACCTCGCGCACCTCGGGCCGCATCGCCTCCAGGTTGCGCTGGCGCACCGGATAGGCGGCGCGCGCCTGGAAGTCGGTGTGGTAGGCCCCGTTCTCGAACAGGTGGTCGACGAAGTGCTTCGTGCCTTTCGGGCCCAGCACCAGCGGCGAACCTTCCTTGTTGAGGATCCAGCTGGAAATGACGAAATAGGGGTAATCGCAGATGTGGTCGTGGTGCAAGTGGGTCAGGAACACGAAGCCCACCTTGGCGGGGTCGACGTTGGCGCGGACCATCTGCCGCGTGGCGCCCTCCCCGCAATCGAACAGGTAGTGCCTGTCCTCGTCCAGCGTCAGCAGAATGGCTGACTGCGCACGGTCGGGATCCGGCAAGGCGGCTCCGGTACCCAGCATGGTGATCTTCATCGGCAACCCTCTTTGGTCAGGAACGGACTATCGGTTTGAAGCACCAGGCCAGTATAGGAAGGCAGTGCGAACCCAATGATCAATTATTAGAATGCTGTGAAAACCTATTGGAATCACAGAAACCATGCCCGCCAGCCCCCGCATTCCGGATCTGCGCCACATCAGCGGACGCCTGCGCCTGCGTCACCTGGACTTGCTGCAGGCCCTGCACACGCTAGGAAGCGTGCACAAGGCCGCGGCCCGCCTGGGCATGACGCAGCCCGCCGCCAGCAAGCTGCTGCTGGAGCTCGAAGACATGTTCGGCGTGGCCCTCTTCGTGCGCTCGCGGCGGGGCATCACGCCCACGGCCTTCGGGCAGGCGCTGGCGAGCAAGACGGACGTGTTGCTGGCCGACCTGGCCGGGGCCAGGAACGAGATCGCCGCGCTGGCCGCCGGCGCCCGCGGCCGCATCCGCGTGGGGGTGCAACCGGTGGCGCTGCCGGTGCTGGTGCCGCGCGCCATTCAGCGCATGCGGCTGGATCATCCCGGCGTCACCGTCATGCTGCAGGAAGGCGCGCACGACGCCCTGCTGGCCAGCCTGGCCCGCGGCGAACTGGATTGCGTGCTGGGACGGCTGATGCTGGGCGCGGCCCAGGCCATGTTCCGGACAGAGGTGCTGTACGACGAGCCGATCTGCGTAGTGGCGCGCACGGGCCATCCCCTTGCGCGCTCCACCCGCATCACCGCCGCCGCCCTCGCCCGCCAGGACTGGATCCTGCCGCCGCCGGACGCGCCGCTGCGCCAGCGCATCGACGCCTATTTCGCACAGCAGGGCCTGGCCCTGCAGGCGCCGGTCGCGGAATCCGTGTCGCTGCTGGCCAATGAAGTCCTGCTGCGCGGGGCCGACATGCTGGCGGCGATGCCGCGCGCGGTCGCCCATCACTACGCCGACCTGGGCGTGTTGGCCATCCTGAAGTTCAAGCCGGACTGGAGTTTGCCGGCCGTGGGCGTGGTGCAGCGCGCGCACGTGGAGCCCGCCCCCGCGCTGGCGCGCTTCCTGGATGCCCTGCGCGGCGAGGCCAGCGCGCTGCAGGACAGCGTGGAATGAAAAACGCACCCGAAGGTGCGTTTGCGGCCGGGTGGCGCGTTCTGTCTAGGAGCGCCCGGCGATGCTTCCGCCGCCGTCCACGCCCAGCACCTGGCCCGTGATGAAGCCGGCGTCGTCCGACAACAGGAAGGCAATGGCCGCGGCCACTTCGGCCGGGGTGCCCAGGCGTTTCATGGGCACCGACGCCAGGGCGCGCTTTTCGTTTTCGCTGCCTGCCGGGCGGGTGGCGCGGAACATTTCGGTTTCGATCGGGCCGGGCGCGACCGCGTTGGCCGTGACGCCGTATTCGGCCAGTTCCAGCGCCCAGGTGCGGGTGCAGCCTACCAGCGCGCTCTTGGCGGCCGAATAAGCGGTGCGTTCGAGCCCGCCATGGATGGCGCGGCTGACGACGTTGACGATGCGGCCGGCGCGGCGCACTTTCATGGATTCGATGAATGCCTGGGTAACCTGCACCGCCACGCGCACGTTCAGGTCCAGCACGTTGTACAGGGTGGCCAGGTCGATTTCGCCCAGCGGCTGTGGCGATACGATGCCGACATTGTTGACCACGGCGTCGACGGGGAATTTCTCGCGGATTTCGCGCAGGACCTCTTCGGTGCGGCCGGCGTCCGCCAGGTCACAGGCGTACAGGTAGCCCGGGAAATCGACGTCCGTCGTGTTGCGCGCAATGCCAACCACATGACAGCCCATGTCGGACAACCGCTGAGTAAGCGCCCAGCCTATGCCTTTGGTGGCGCCCGTAATGAGCACGCATTTGTCCTTCATGGATTAAACCTCGCAGTCTGTAATCTTGGTCAAAAACGGGCGCTTGAGCGCCCGGTTTCCCCAGTAGACACCATCCGGCGCCGCCTGTCTTGTTTATTGCGCAGCAATTATTGCACTCTGGACGCCCCCGCCTCAGGCGTCCCGGGTGACGGGCACGCGCGGCGCCAGGGCGCAGAGCAGCTCGTAGCCGATGGTGCCCGCCGCGCGGGCCACTTCGTCGACGGAGGGGCCGTCTTCGCCCCAGAGCGACACGGGCGACCCGACGCCCGCGGCGGGCACGGGCCCCAGGTCGACGACCAGCATGTCCATCGACACGCGGCCCAGCAGCTGGGTGCGGATGCCGGCCACCACCACCGGCGTGCCGGTCGTGGCGTGGCGCGGGTAGCCGTCGGCGTAGCCGCAGGCCACGATACCGATGCGCATGGCGCGCTCGGCGCGGAAGATCGCCCCGTAGCCGACCGAATCGCCTGCCTTGATCTCCTGCACCGCAATGATCTCGGAACTGAGCGACATGGCCGGCTTCAGGCCGAAGGCGGACGCTTCGGCGTCCGCGAAGGGCGAAGCGCCGTACAGGCAGATGCCGGGCCGGACCCAGTGCATCTGGCTTTCGGAACCGACGGCGATATCGGCGAAGCGCAGTGCGGCGGCGGAATTGCAGACACTGATGGCGCCCGGCAGCTTATGCGTCACCGAATTGAATACGCTGAGTTGTTCGTTGACGCCCTGCGGGCCGTCGGCGCACGCGAAATGGGTCATCTTGCCCACCGAGCCCAGCGTGCCCTGCTGTTGCAGCAGCATGGCGCGTTCATGGGCGGCGGGATAGGCGGCCGGGCTGAAGCCCAGCCGGTTCATGCCGCTATTGAGCTTGAGCATGATGTCCACGCGCCGCGTGACGCGGGCGCGGGCCAGCATGTCCAGCTGTTCCCGGTGATGCACCGTGGTGCTGAGGTGGTAGCGGTCGATGATGTCCAGGTCGGCCGGGCTGAAAAAGCCCTCGAGCAGCAGGATTGGCCCGCCCCAGCCGGCCTCGCGGCAGCGCACGGCCTCGTCCAGGTCCAGCATGGCCAGGCCCTGCGCCTTCGAGAAACCCGCCACGGCCTGTTCGATGCCGTGGCCGTAGGCGTTGGCCTTGATGACCGCCCAGATGGACGGGGGCAGCCCGGAGGCGGCGGCGGCGGTCTGGTCGAGGTGGCGGCGCACGGCGGCAAGGTTGTGCGCAAGGGCGGAAACGGAAACGGTGGCGGATATGGGGCGCGGCATGATGTGAGATCCTGTGGCGTCCAAGTCTAACTGATCCCCGCGCCCGCGGCATTGCGCCAAACCGGGGCCAAACGACTACTCTAAAATGGGCCGACGCGGCGCCCGGCGCCGCATCCGTACATCACGCGCAGTTCAACGGGCCCCGTCCATGTCCATCGATCACTACGAAAACTTTCCCGTCGCCTCGCTGCTGCTGCCGCGCAGGCTGCGCGGCGCCGTGACCGATATCTACCGGTTTGCGCGCGCCGCGGACGACATCGCCGACGAAGGCAGCGCGACCGACCCGGAGCGCCTGGCCCAACTGGCTGCGTTCCGCGCCGAACTGCACCGCATCGGCGCCGAACCCGGCACGCCGCCGGCCCCGGGCCTGCCGCCGCTGGCCGACATCTTCGCGCCGCTCGCCCAGACCATCGCCCGGCACCAGTTGCCCATCACGCCGTTCTACGACCTGCTGTCCGCGTTCGAGCAGGACATTTCGGTCAAGCGCTACGAGGACTACACCACGCTGGCGGACTACTGCACCCGGTCGGCCAACCCGGTCGGACGGCTGATGCTGCACCTGTTCGACGCCAGCACCCCGCAGAATATCGCCGAATCGGACGCCATCTGCACCGGCCTGCAGCAGGTGAACTTCTGGCAGGATGTGCGGGTGGACTGGCACAAGCACCGGGTCTACCTGCCCCAGGAAGACCTGCGCCGGCACGGCGTCTCGGACGAAGACCTGGCCGCCTGCCGCCTTACGCCCGAGTGGCGCGGGTTGATGGCGTTCGAAGTGGAACGGACCCGGGCGCTGCTACACTTCGGCGCTCCGCTGGCGCGCCGCCTGCCGGGCCGCATCGGCCTGGAGCTGCGCATGGTGGTGCAAGGCGGGCTGCGCGTTCTGGAGCGTATCGAGGCGAGCGGCTACGATGTATTCATGAATCGCCCCGAATTGGGCGCCAAAGACTGGGCCATCATGTTGTGGCGCTCCATCAAGTAACAGGCCGTGCCTAATGACCCCTGACGAGTATTGCCAGGAGAAAGCCGCCAAAAGCGGTTCCAGCTTCTACTATTCCTTTCTGTTCCTGCCGCCCGAGCGGCGGCGCGCCATTACGGCCCTGTACGCGTACTGCCGCGAAGTCGACGACGTGGTCGACGAATGCACCGACCCGTCGCTGGCCCGCATCAAGCTGGCCTGGTGGCG
Source organism: Achromobacter arsenitoxydans SY8 (assembly GCF_000236785.1). Classification (GTDB taxonomy): domain Bacteria; phylum Pseudomonadota; class Gammaproteobacteria; order Burkholderiales; family Burkholderiaceae_B; genus Achromobacter; species Achromobacter arsenitoxydans. The sequence goes on from NZ_AGUF01000033.1 coordinate 23,749, forward strand.
CACGCAAGTCGACCAGATGTTCGACGGCAAACCCGACCACCCCGTCACGCGGGCGCTGCAGCCGCACCTGCAAAGCTGTTCGATCACCCGCGACCGTCTGCTGGCCGTTGTGGACGGCATGGAAATGGACCTGGACCAGACCCGCTACCTGGACTGGCCGGGCCTGCGCAAGTATTGCTGGCATGCGGCCGGCGTGGTGGGCGAGCTGTCCGCCGGCGTATTCGGCTATTCCGACCCCAAGACCCTGGTGTACGCGGAAAAGCTGGGCCTGGCGTTCCAGTTGACCAACATCATCCGCGACGTCGGCGACGACGCCCGCCGCGGCCGCATCTACATCCCGGTCAACGACATGCAGAAGTTCGAGGTCAAGGCTTCGGACATCCTGAACGGCGAATATTCCGACCGCTTCAGCGCACTGATGAAGTTCCAGGCGGACCGCGCCCGCGAGCTCTACCGCGAGGCGATGAGCAATCTGCCCGAATCCGACCGCCGCGCCCAGCGCCCGGGCCTGATGATGGCCGCCATCTATCACGCCTTGCTGGACGAGATCGAGCGCGACAACTGGCAGGTGCTGCACCAGCGCATATCGCTCACGCCCCTGCGCAAACTCTGGCTCGCCTGGAAGACCTGGGTCAGCGGCGGACGCGGCCTGGTCCGCCGGTTGGCGCGGTGAAGGCCGCGGTCATCGGCGCGGGCTGGGCCGGCCTGGCGGCCAGCGTCGCCCTGCGCGAAGCCGGCGCCAAGGTCACGGTATTCGAGGCAGGCCACACCCCGGGCGGACGCGCACGGCGCGTCTATCACGGCGACTTCGACGCCCCGCTGGACAACGGCCAGCACCTGCTGTCCGGCGCCTACAAGCAGACCCTGGCGCTGATGCGCCGCGTGGGCCGCAACCCGGACGCCCTGCTGATGCGCCGCCCCCTGAAGCTGGCCAGCCTGGACGGCCGCTTCAACCTGTCCGCCCCGCGCCTGCCCGCGCCCCTGCACATGGCCGTGGCCATCCTGCGCGCGCGCGGCCTCTCGTGGGCCGACCGGCTGGCCGCGCTGCGCCTGATGCGCGGCTTGAAAGCCATGTCCTGGACGCCCCCGCGCGACTGGACCGTGCTGCATCTGCTGCACTATCACGCGCAGTCCGACGCGCTGATCCGCCAGGTGTGGGATCCGCTTTGCCTGGCCGCGCTGAACACCCCCATTGCCACCGCCAGCGCCGCGCTGTTCGCGCGCGTGCTGCGCGACGCCTTGGCCGGCAGCCGCGAAGACAGCGACCTGCTGCTGCCCTGCACGGACCTGTCGGCGCTGTGGCCGGACGCCGCCGCGCGCCAGGTCACCATGCGCTACGGCAGCACGGTGCGCCAGCTGCATCCGTCCGACGACGGCATCGACATCAACCAGGAACGCTTCGACGCCGCCGTGCTGGCGGTGCCGCCCACGTTCGCGGCCCGCCTGCTGGAGGCGCCGCTGCGCGAAGCCGGCGCCACCGGCCTGCTCGATGCCCTGAAGGCCTTCGACTACCTGCCCATCGCCACGCTCAACGTGCGCCTGGCCGAACCCTGGCGCCTGCCCGAACCCATGATGATGCTGCGCGAAGACGCGGCCCGCGGCCACGCTGGCCAGTGGCTGTTCGACCGCGCCCAGCTGGCCGGCGACACCAAGGCGGGAGAGCTGGCCGTGGTGGCCAGCGCGGCCAACGGCATCGGCGAACGCAATCGCCGCCAGGCCATCGAGGCGATGATCGACCAGGTCGCCGAACAGGCCGCCAGCCATCCGCAGCGGCTGCCGCCCATGCCCGAAGTGTCGGCGGCGGAGCTGTTCATCGAAAAGCGCGCCACCTTCGCAGCCGTCCCCGGCCTGCACCGGCCGCTCAATTCCACCCCCTGGCCGACGCTGGCGCTGGCCGGCGACTGGACCGACACCGGCTACCCCGGCGTGCTGGAAGGCGCCGTGCGCAGCGGCCTGCAGGCGGCGCGCGTGCTGAATCCCCGGGCGAACTGAAACGGCGGAGCGGACCCGTCCATCCGCCCGTCTCTCCCCCTATACTTGTATTGTCCTCAATACAACATATCAGGAGACAAATCATGCCGGGACTGCATCGTTTCGCCGCGGGTTGCGCGCTGGTGGGCGCACTCGCTTTACCGCTTGCCCCCGCCCTTGCGCAGGGCGACGCCATCAGGCTGGTGGTGGGCGCCCCGCCGGGCGGCACCACCGACACGGTGGCGCGCAGCATCGCGCAACATATGACGCTGGACCTGAAGCGCCCCGTCGTGGTCGAGAACAAGCCGGGCGCCGGCGGCAACATCGCCGCGGACTACGTCGCCAAGAGCAATCCCGACGGCAACACGCTGCTGGTCACCTTCACCAGCTTCTCCATCAACGCCACGCTGTACCGCAAGCTGCCGTTCGATCCGGTTGCCGACTTCACGCCCATCAGCATGCTCGCCAACGTGCCCAGCGTGCTGGTCGTGCGCAAGGACTTCCCCGCCCGCACCATGCCGGAGTTCGTATCGCTGGTGAAGGCCAGCCCCGGCAAGCACACGATGGCGCTGGGCGCGATCGGATCGTCGCTGCACATGGCCGGCGAGCGCATGAAGATGATGGCTGGCCTGGACATCCTGAACGTGCCGTACAAGGGCACGGCGCCCGCCATCACGGACCTGCTGGGCGGCCAGGTGGACATGATGTTCGCCAGTTCGCTCAATGCGTTGCCGCACATCAAGAGCGGCGCGCTCAGGGCGCTGGGCGTCACCAGCCCGCAGGCGCTGCCGCAGTTCCCCGGCGTGCCGCCCATCGGCGACACCATCAAGGGCTTTGAATCCAATGCCTGGTTCGCGCTGTTCGGCCCCGCCAAACTGCCGGCCGACAAACTGGCGGCTCTGAACGCCGCGGCGCGCAAGGCGGTCGATACGCCCGAATTCCGCGAACTGCTCGAACGCGAGGCCGCCAGCGCCGTCAGCAGCAGCCCGGACGAGCTGGGCGCCTTCGTGCGCCAGGACATCGAACGCTACGCCGAAATCGTCAGGTTCACCGGCGCCACGGCCGACTGAACGTCCTACCCCAGGAGCCCCGCCCATGTCCGCCAGCCCGCTGCCGCTTTATCACAAGGTCTACCTGTTGCTGAAGCAGCGCCTGCTGGCGGGCGGGTTCGGCATGGATGCCGCCATGCCCGGCGAAAACGCCCTGGCGGCCGAATACGGCGTGTCGCGCCTGACCATCAGGCGCTCGCTGGATGCGCTGCAGTCCGATGGACTGATCGAGCGGCGCCAGGGACGCGGCACGTTCCCCGCCCGGCCCGCGCAGCAGCCGGCCCCGCCGCACGAGGCCGGCATCGACGCCTTGATGGCGCATCTGGCCCGCATGGGCATGCATACCCAGGTGCGCCTGCTGGAGCTTGCCACCGCGCCGGCGACGCCCCTGGTAGCGGCGCGCCTGGAACTGCCGGAAGGCTCGCCGGTGCAGCGCGCGGTGCGAGTGCGCAGCCACGAAGGCCAGCCGTTCTCGCACCTGACCACGTTCGTGCCCGACGACATCGGCCGCCGCATCCGCCGCAAGGACCTGGGGTCCAAGCCGCTGCTGGCCATCTTCCGCGACCTGGGCGTACGGGTAGCGGATGCCGGGCAATCAATATCCGCCGTGCTGGCCGAACCGGACGTAGCCGAGCTGCTGGACGTACCGGTGGGATCGGCGCTGCTCAGCCTGCATCGCGTGGTGCGCGACGAGTCGGGCCGCCCCGTCGAATGGCTGCACGCCCTGTACCGGCCCGACCGGTATGAATATCGGATGAACATGCAGGCGCGCGACCTGCCCGGCCAGCCGGACTGGCTGCCGGCGGCCGTTGCGCCGCCCGACTGCGCTTGATGCGCGCCGCGCCCGGACCTGCCCGGCCCCGGCGCGAAAGGCCGCCTGCGCCTAGCGCAGCAGGCTGACGGTGGCGATGCCGGCTGCGGTCAGCGCCAGCGAACCGGCCAGGCTGAAGCCCGCATAGCTCAGGGCGCTGGTGTAGGCGCCCCGCTCCAGCATCGCCACGGTCTCCGCCGAGAACGTCGAAAACGTGGTCAAGCCGCCCATGAAACCCGTGATGACCCCCAGCCGCACCCACGCCGGCCATTCGGGATGGCCGGACACCAGCGCCAGCGCCAGGCCCACGAAGTAGCCGCCGGCCAGATTCACCGCCAGGGTGCCCCAGGGCCACGACGCGGCGTTCAGCCACAGGCTGACCAGCCAGCGGGTCCAGGCGCCCAGGACGGCGCCCACACCCACGGCCAGGAAATTCAGGGGAACCAGCGTTTGATAGGCGGACATGAAGATCAGGAATCGGCGTGTTGCTTGAGGCGGAAGGAAAAAACCAGCAGCAGTATGCCGAAAAATACGGCGTAGATGCCGATCACCCACACCAGCGCCAGTGCGCCGGCGCCCGGCTGCATGATCAGCATGGCGCCGAAAATGACCGACACCAGCCCTGCCAGGCCCAGCAGCCATTCGTTGCGGATGGCCTTGCGGAAGCGCACGGCGGCGATGATCTGGAACACGCCGGCCACCACCGCCCAGATCGCGATGATGTAGAGCAGGATCAGCGCGGTCAGCCCGGGCCAGAGAAAAGTCACGATACCCGCCGCCACGCCCAACAGGCCCACGATGATCAGGGCCCAAAGCGGCTTGCCTTGGTCACGGATGCGGAACCCGGCAATGAGCGCCAGCACGCCGTCCACCAGCGCGAAAGCGCCCCACACCAGCACCAGCGCCGACAACGTGATGGCCGGCATGAACATGGCCATGAAACCGAACAGGATGGCGACGACGCCGCGCAGCGCCACCCATCCCCAATGACGGCCGATTTGATCCACGACTTGCTGTTGCAGCATGACGACCTCCGTTGTTTGCAAAGGGTGGCCTATCTTATCCCCGCCGGGCGGCAGGCGCACGCGGCCTTCTGCGCCGCACCTGGCTGGACCGCAACGCCGGGGCCGAAATCGACTGAAATTTCCATGTGCGCGCAGGCCCCGCTTTTATAAGAGTAATTCTCATTAAATGTTAGAATCCGCGGCTTCCTGAACGTGATTCCATGGACACCCAGCCTTCCCCCCGCCGCCGGGCCTACTGGCTCAAGACACTGCACCAGTGGCACTGGATCAGCTCTGCGCTCTGCCTGCTGGGAATGCTGTTGTTCGCAATTACGGGACTGACGCTGAACAACGCGTCGCACATCGAATCCAAGGCCGTGGTGACCAGCCGCGAGGCGCATCTGCCTGACGCCGTGCTGAAACAGCTGTCCGTTTCCCCCGAACTCAAGAAAGCCCCGCTGCCCGCCCCCGTGGCCCAATGGCTGGACGACGCGCTGGACGCGTCCACGGCCGGCAAGCCCGCCGAGTGGTCGGCCGATGAGGTCTACCTGTCGCTGCCGCGCGCCGGCGGCGACGCCTGGCTGTCGATCGACCGGGCCAGCGGCGACGTGGAATACGAACGCACCGACCGCGGCTGGATTTCCTACCTGAACGACCTGCACAAGGGCCGCAACACCGGCCTGGCCTGGAGCTGGTTCCTGGACATCTTCGCCGTCGCCTGTCTGGTGTTTTCGCTCACTGGACTGGTCCTGCTCAAGATGCACGCCGGCAACCGCAGCGCGACCTGGCCCATGGTCGGGCTGGGCCTGGTGATTCCGCTGGTGCTGGCCCTGCTGTTCATTCACTGATTCCACCGATCCGCCCTGGAGATTTCCATGCGCAAGTTGCTGTTGTCGGCCCTGTTGGCCGGCATGATCGCCCGAACGGCCCAAGCGGCCGACATCGGCCTGTCCATCGAGGTGCCGCGCCTGGACGTGGCCGAGTACCACCGTCCTTACGTGGCAATCTGGATCGAGAACCCCGACCAGAGCGTCGCCACCGACCTGGCGGTCTGGTACGACGTGGCCAAGAAGAACAACGAAGGCACCGAGTGGCTCAAGGACATGCGCCAATGGTGGCGCCGCAGCGGCCGCAACCAGCAGTTCCCGGTGGACGGCGTCAGCGGCGCGACCAAGCCCGTGGGCAAACACGCGCTGAGTTTCAACGCGGCCAGCAAGCCCCTGTCCCAGCTCAAGCCCGGCCAGTACGCCGTAGTGGTCGAGGCCGCGCGTGAAGTCGGCGGCCGCGAGCTGGTGCGCATCCCCTTCCAGTGGCCGCCGCAGAAGGCCGAGCAGCTTGCCGCGCGCGGCGAACACGAACTGGGCGCCATCGCGCTCGACCTCAAGCCCTGAACCCCTACCGCCCTTAAGGAACGCAACGATGAAATCCGCCGCCAAACTGGCCGCCGCCCTGGCGCTGTGCCTGCCCTTTGCCGCCCAGGCGCATGACGTCTGGATCGTGCCGTCCTCGACGGTGCTGTCGGGCACCGACAGCTGGGTCACCGTGGACGCCGCCGTCGGCAACGACAAGTTCTACTTCAACCACGCGCCGCTGCGCCTGGACGGCCTTGCCGTCACCGCGCCGGACGGCAGCGCCGCCGAGGCCGAGAACGTCAACCGCGGTAAGCTGCGCAGCACCTTCGACCTGCAGCTCAAGCAGAGCGGCACCTATCGCGTGGCCGTGGTCAACGACGGCGTGTTCGCGCGCTGGAAGGAAGACGGCAAGAACAAGCGCTACTTCGGCAAGGCCGAAGGCCTGGCGCAGGCCGTGCCCGCCAAGGCCGACGAGCTTGAAGTCTCGCAAAGCCTGGGGCGCGTGGAAACCTTCGTGACCGCTGGCAAGCCGTCCGCCGTCAAGCCCGTGGGCCGCGGCCTGGAGCTGGCCCCCGTGACGCACCCGAACGACCTGTTCACCGACGAGGCCGCCACGTTCCAGATGCTGCTGGACGGCAAGCCCGCCGCCGACCTGGAAGTGAATGTCGTGCCCGGCGGCAGCCGCTATCGCGACAAGGTCGGCGAAATCCAGATCAAGACCGACAAGGACGGCAAGTTCTCGGTGAAATGGCCGCAGCCCGGTCTGTACTGGATCGAAGCCGGCATGGAAGACGCCAAGGTCAGCGTGCCGCAGGCCAAGAAGCGCCGCCTGTCGTACGCCGGCACCGTCGAAGTGCTGCAGCCGTAAGCATTGGCCTCGCGCTTGACGGACGCCCCTTCCTACGCCCAGCGCGGCGCGCCGGCCCCGGCCATGCGCGTCGCCTATGGCGCCATGCCGGCGCGCCCCGCCGCGCTGGCCGGCGCCACCATGGGCACCACCTGGTCCGCGCGCATGGCGCTGCCCGCCGGGCTTGCCGAAGCGTCGGCGCGCCAGGCGGTCCAGGCCGCGCTGGACGAGGTGGTGGCGCAGATGAGCACCTGGGAAGCCGATTCCGACATCACGCGCTATAACCAGGCCGGCCCGGGCTGGCAGGCCATTCCCGCCGAATTCTTCCATGTGCTGCGCCATGCGCTGCTGCTGGCCGACGATAGCGGCGGCGCGTACGACCCCACGGTGGGGCCGCTGGTGAACGCCTGGGGTTTCGGGCCGCACCAGCGCGCCTTCGAGCCGCCCTCGCCCGCCGCCATCGAGGCCGCACGCGCCCGCTGCGGCTGGCAGCGCGTAGCGCTGGACGAAGCCGGGCAAGCGGTCCACCAGCCAGGCGGCGTCTATCTGGACCTGTCGTCCATCGCCAAGGGCTATGGCGTGGATCGCGCCGCGATGGCGCTGGACGCCCTGGGCGTCGCCAATTACCTGGTTGAAGTGGGCGGCGAGCTGCGTGCGCGCGGAAAACGTCCGGACGGACACGCCTGGCGCGTGGCCATCGAAGTCCCCGACGCCAGCGACGACCACGCGCTGGCCCTGCCCTTGAACGATTACAGCATCGCCACGTCCGGCGATTACCGGCGTCATGCGGGCGCGGGCGATGCGCGCTATGCCCACACGATAGACCCGCGCACCGGCCAGCCGGTGCGCAACCAGGTGGCTTCGGTGACGGTGCTGCATCGCGGCTGCATGCAGGCCGACGCGCTGGCCACCGTGCTGACAGTGCTGGGCGAGACCGATGGCCTGGCCTACGCCCGCCGCCATGATCTTGCGGCCCTCTTCATCCTGCGCGAACCCGCCGCCTGGCGCGTCGCCGCCACGCCGGCGTTCCAGGCCCTGGCCGAGTCCCGCTGAACCTCCATGACCCAGACCCGGTTGATCGCGGCGGCGTGCGTGGTGCTGGCTTGGCTGCTGCTATGCCTGTGGGCCTGGCGCCGCGCCCGGCGGCACGAGGCGCAGCAGGCGCTGGCGCTGCAGGCCCTGAACGCCCCCGCCCCGGAAGACACCCTGCTGGTCGCCTACGCCAGCCAGACCGGCTACGCCGAATCCCTGGCCGCGCAGACCGCGGACTCGCTGCGCGCGGGCGGGCTGAACGTGCGCGTGGCTTCGATGGACCAGCTGGACCTGGCGCGCCTGGCCGCGTACCGCCGCATGCTGTTCGTGGTCAGCACCTACGGCGAAGGCGATCCGCCCGACGCGGCGGCGGCCTTCGCCGGACAGATGCAGCAGGCCCCCGGCGCCGGCGCGCTGAAGGGCGCGCAGTACGCCGTGCTGGCGCTGGGCGACAGCGAATATGCGCAGTTCTGCGGCTTCGGCCACCGGTTGAACGACTGGCTGCACGCCCAGGGCGCGGCGCCGCTGTTCGACCTGGTCGAGGTCGACAACGACGACGCGGCCGCGCTGCGGCATTGGCAGCACCACCTGGGCCTGCTGGCGGGCCGCAGCGACCTGCCCGACTGGGAAGCGCCGGTCTACGAATCCTGGCGCCTGGCGGACCGGACGCTGCTCAATCCGCACAGCCAGGGCGGCCCGTGCTACCTGCTCACCCTGACGCCGCCCGCCGAAGGCCCGCGCCCGTGGCAGGCCGGCGACATCGCCGAGATCGGCCCCAGGCTTGAACGCGGCGGCCCCTTGCAGCCGCATCGGGAATACTCCATCGCCTCGCTGCCGGAAGATGGCGCGGTCCAGCTGCTGGTGCGCCAGATGCGCGGCGCGGACGGCGAGCTGGGGCTGGGTAGCGGCTGGCTCACGCATGTTGCCCAGGCCGGCGACGAGATCGCCCTGCGCGTGCGCGCCAACCGCAATTTCCATGCCCCTGCGGACGCGCGTCCGATGATCCTGGTGGGCAACGGCACCGGCCTGGCCGGGCTGCGCGCCCTGATCAAGTCGCGCCGCGCCGCCGGCCACCGCCGCAACTGGCTGGTCTTTGGCGAACGCAATGCCGCAAACGACTGGTTCTGCCGGGAAGAGATCAACGGATGGCGGGAAGACGGCACGCTGGAACGCGTGGACGCCGTGTTCTCCCGCGACCAGGGCGAACGCCGCTACGTGCAGCACCGCCTGCGTGAACAGGCGGACGAGGTGCGCGCCTGGCTGGATGCCGGCGCCGCCATCTATGTGTGCGGCAGCCTGCAAGGCATGGCCGGCGGCGTGGATGCCGCGCTGCAGGACATCCTGGGCGCGGAGCGCCTGCAGGCCCTGCAGCACACCGGCCGCTACCGGCGCGACGTGTACTGAAAACGCAAAGCCCGGCCCGCAAGGGCCGGGCTCCGGCGCAATCCGCGGACCGCGCCGCGACGCTTACTGCAACTTGATCTGCGCGCGCTCGATCACCGTCTTCCAGCGGTCGCGCTCGGTGCGGATCTGCTCGCCGAATTCCGCGGGCGTATTGCCCAGCGGGAACGCCCCCGTCTCTTCCATCTTGGCCGCGGTGGCGGGATCGCGAACCGCGCGGGCAAAGGCGTCGGCCAGCTTGTCGCGCACGTCGGCCGGCATGCCGGCCGGCCCCACCACGCCGTACCAGGCCGTCACGTCGTAATCCTTGTAGCCCTGTTCCGCGAACGTCGGCACGTCCGGCAGGCGCGGATTGCGCGCCGTGCCGGTGATCGCCAGCGCCTGCAGGTGATTGCTCTTCAGGTACGGCAGCGATGACGGGAAGTTGTCGAAGATCACCGGCACCACGCCGCCCACGGTGTCGGTCAGCGCGGGCGCGGAGCCGCGGTACGAGATGCTGTTCATCTTGCCGCCGATGATCTGCAGGAACCAGATCATGCCCAGGTCGTTCACACCGCCCGCGCCCGCATTCGCATAGCCGTCCTTGCCGGGATTGGCGCGCACGTACGTCACGAATTCGGCCAGCGTCTTGGCCGGGAACTTCGGATTCACGCTAAGGATGTTGGGGCTGGTCACCAGGTTGCTGACCGGCGTGAAATCCTTGACCGGGTCATAGGCCAGGTTGGGGAACAGATGCGGCGCGGTGCCGTGCGTGCTGACGGTGGCCAGACCCACCGTATAGCCGTCCGGCTTGGCGCGCGCCGTCGCAGTCATGCCGATCGTGCCGGACGCGCCCGTCCGGTTTTCGACCACGATCTGCTGGCCCAGGATCTCGCCCGCCTTGGCCGCGGCCACCCGGCCGACGATATCGGTGGGCCCGCCGGCCGGGAACGGCACGATCAGCGTGATGGGACGGTCGGGAAAGGCGGCGTGGGCCGCGGGCAGCGCGGCCGCCAGCGCCAGTGCGGCGCAAGTCTTGCGGAACATGATGGTTTGTCTCCTGTGGGGAAGCTGCTGTTGTTATGGAAGGGATTGTGCGGCGTCCGGGACGCGGCGCAGGATCTTGCCGGGGCGCGGCATGCCGGCTGCGGCCGGAAACACCTGCCGGCCATTGACCAGGACCTGCTCCACGCCGATGGAAGCCAGGGTGGGCTCTTCCCAGGTGGCGCGGTCCACGACGGTGTCGGCATCAAACACCACGATGTCCGCCCACGCGCCCACGCTGAGCTGGCCCCGCCCCGCCAGGCCGAAGACGCGGGCGGGCAAGGACGTCATCTTGGCCACCGCGGCCTCCAGCGTCACAAGCTGCGCCTCGCGCACATAGCGGCCCAGCACCCGCGTGAAGCTGCCCCACAACCGGGGATGCGGGTGCGCGTCGTTCGGCAGCCCGTCGGAGCCGACCATGCAGCACTCATGCTGGAAGATGCGGCGCACCTCGTCCTCGTCCATCGCGAAGTAGATCGCGCCGGCCGGGCACAGGCGCTCGGCCGCCGTGGTCTTGTCGCAGCCCCAGCGCGCCGCGATATCGCTGAGGTATTCGCCGCTGCACTCGGGGTGCGGCGTGGACCACGTGATGCGGATGTCGTCGATGGTCTCGGCGCGCTCCGGGATCAGGATGGTGGAGCTGCCCGGATAGGGATAGATGTCCAGCGCGACGTCCACGCCTTCGGCGCGCGCGCGGTCGATGTTGGCCAGCGTGGCGCGGCTCTTGCCCCAGTTGCGGGGCATCATGCACTTGTGGTGCGACAGCACCGTGGCGCAGCCGGTGCTGCGGCCGATAGCCAGCACTTCGTCCACCGCGGCCTCCACCTCGTCGCCTTCATTGCGGATATGGCTGGTGTGCATTGCGCCATGCGCCGCCGCGACGTGCGCCAGGCCTTCCAGTTCGGCCTGCCGCGCCATGCCGCCCGGCTGGTAGGCCAGGCCGGTGCTGAAGCCCACGGCGCCCGCTTCCAGGGCGTCCGCCAGCATGCGCTGCATCAGGGATTGTTCCTCGGCCGTGGGCTGCGCCGTCGGATCGCGCATGGCGGCCAGGCGCAGGTTGGCGTGGCCCACCAGGGCCGCCACGTTGATGACAGGCTGGCGCACGCGCAGCTCGTCAAAGTAGTCGCCCATGCTGTCGAACAGCGGGGTCTCGCCCAGCAGCGCCAGCGCCGCCGCGGTGTTGCCCGCCTGCGGCGCAGGCGCGCCGCTCACGCCACAGTTTCCAACCACGACCGAGGTAATGCCCTGGCTGGTCTTCCAGGCCAGATCGGGCTTTTCCACGAACATCAGGTCATCGTGGCCGTGCACGTCGATGAAGCCGGGCGCCACGATCCTGCCGGCGGTGTCCACGCGGCGCCGGGCGGGAACCGCCGATAGGTCGCCGATGGCCGCGATGCGCTCGCCCGCCACGCCCACGTCGGCGCGCCGCCGCGGGCCGCCCAGGCCGTCGATGAGCCAGCCGCCTTCGATGATGAGATCCAGATCGCCCTGCCGCATGATGCTTCCGCCTTGTTGAAGGCCGTAGTATCGTCCGGCGGATCAATCTGGAAAAATTGTTTTTATTGATCCATCAATCTCGTTTTGAAATGAATCGCCTGCCCAAGCACGTCACCCTGAAACACCTGACCGCCTTCGTCGCGGTGGCCCAGGAATCCAGCTTCACGCATGCGGCCAAACGCCTGTTCCAGACGCAATCGTCGGTGACCAGCCTGGTGCGCCAGCTGGAAGACGCGCTGGGCACGCAGCTCTTTGCGCGCACCAGCCGGCGCGTGCTGCTGACGCCGGCTGGCGAGGAATTCCTGCCGCGGGTCATGCGGCTGCTGGCGGATTTCGATGGCGTGATCGAGGACGTGGTGCGCTTTGGCGCGCTGGAGCGCGGACGCGTGGGCGTGGCGGCGGCGCCGTCGGCGATCACGCAGATCATCGCGCCGGCCGCCGCCGCGTTCTCGGCGCAGTACCCGGCGGTGCGCCTGTATCTCAGCGACGACAACTCCGGCCGCATCCAGCGCAAAGTGGCCGCGCGGGAAGTGGATTTTGGCCTGACCAGCCGTTGGGCCGACGCCCCCAGCCTGCAGTTCGACGCCCTGCTGGAAGACCGCTTCGGCGTGCTGTACCGCCAGGACGACGCCAGCTTGCGCCCAGGGCTCGACGGCGCGCTGCGCTGGACCGAGCTGTCCGGGCGCAAGCTGGTGGGGGTGGTGGACGAGACCGGCATCATGGCGCTGCTGCGCGCCCGCGCCGACCTGCCGATCGAGGCCGCCGCGCCGTTTTATGAAGCGTCCAGCACCACCTCGCAGGCCGCGCTGGTCAAGGCGGGCATGGGAGTAGCGCTGTTGCCCGCGCTGGCCGCGCAGCGGGTGCTGGAGCCCGGCCTGGCCTTTGCCCTGCTGGCGCGGCCGACGGTCGTGCGCACGGTGTGCATCATCCGCCACAAGGAATATCCCCTGAGCCCCGCCGCGCTGGCGCTGATCGGCGCCATTCACGAATACCTGCGGACGGCGGAACTGCCGGCGGGCTGCCGGCGCGTGCCAAAGCGCGCAAGGCCGAAGATCTGAGGCGCCGGAACTCAGCCCGCGCGCAGCTTCGCGTCCAGCGCGGCCAACCCGGCCGCGAAAACGCCCTGGCCAACTGCCGCCGCCACATCGCCCAGCTCCGCGCCTTCGACGCGGAAATCGGCCCACCACTGCACCAGGGTTCCGCCGCCTTCCGTAATGGGATGCAGCGACACGCCCGCGACGTAGTCGCGCATGGGCAGGTCGGTTTCGATGATGGAATAGCGCAGCGCCTTGTTGGGATCATCCAGCATCAACAGTTGCTCGCGCACGAAGCCCGACGGCTTGAGCGTCAGATGCCGCACGGAACCCACCGCGTCATGACGCCCGCCCTCTTCCAGCCTGCTCTGCGCAACGCCCGGATGCCAGCCGCCCAGGCCGTTGAAATCGCGGAACATGGGCCAGACCTTGTCCAGCGGGGCGTTGACGACGGCAGTGATGTGTACGGTATGCGGCATTGCGGGCTCCGGCGGACGCGGGACGCGTCGGATCAAGGAAAACTGCTAGCGGCAGTTGCGGGAAAGGCGGCTCAAAAAGTCAGGTTCTTGAACTCGCGCGTGGCGGCCGTGAGGGCCTGTTCAGTGGGCAGGCGCTCCATCGAGCTGGCGCCGTAGAAGCCATGGCAGTGCTTGCACGCGCGCAACACGTGGGCAGCGTCTTCGGGCGTGGCGATCGGGCCGCCGTGGCACAGCACGATGACGTCGGAGCGCACCGCCAGCGCCGCCTCGGCGATGCGGTCGATGGCGGCCACGCAGTCGTCCAGCGTCAGCGCGGTTTCCGCGCCGATGGACCCGCCGGTGGTCAGCCCCATGTGCGCAACGATGATATCCGCGCCCGCGCGGGTCATGGCCACGGCGTCGTCCTCGTTGAAGACGTACGGCGTCGTCAGCATGCCCTTCTTGTGCGCCAGGCGGACCATGTCCACTTCAAGCGCGTAGCCCATGCCGGTTTCTTCCAGATTGGCGCGGAAGTTGCCGTCGATCAGCCCAACGGTGGGGAAGTTCTGCACGCCGGCAAAACCCTGACGCTTCAGGTCGTCCAGGAACACGTCGAAGTCGCAGAACGGATCGGTGCCGTTCACGCCGGCCAGCACCGGCGTCTTCTTGACCACAGGCAGGACTTCGCGGCCCATGTCCACGACAATCTCGTTCGCGTTGCCGTAGGCCAGCAGGCCAGCGAGCGATCCGCGGCCCGCCATGCGGTAGCGGCCCGAGTTGTAGATCACGATCAGGTCGATGCCGCCCGCTTCCTCGCACTTGGCGGACAGCCCGGTGCCCGCGCCGCCGCCCACGATAGGCGTACGGGCGCGCACCATGGCGCGAAACTTGTCCAGCAGTTCGTTACGGTCAAAACGCGGCATGGCGGCAATCCTCAGTGTGCGGCAATTTCAAGAAAGTGTTCCACCGCCGTCTTGGCGAACAGCGGATCGTTGATATGGCAGGAAACGCGCACCAGGCGGCGGTCCGCAGTCTGGTGCAGGTTGGTTTCCAGCGCGGCGAACAGCGCTGCGTCGGCCTCGGGATCCCAGAACGCCTGGCCCGGCGCGTCCAGCGCCGACACGCCGCCTTCGGGAATCAGAAAGCGCACCGGGCCGTTGCACAGATTCAGGCGGCTGGCGATCCATTCGCCCTGCCGGGTGTTTTCTTCGGCCGTGGTGCGCATCAGCGTCACCTGCGGATTGTGCGGATAGAACTTGCGGCCGCGGTAGCGTTCGGGGACGGTGTCCATGGCGCCGAAATTCACCATATCCAGCGCGCCGCACGAACCTACATAGGGCGCGCCGCTGCGCGCCACGGCGCCGAAGCGGTCTTCGGTGCACGCCAGCACGCCGCCGAAGAGCAGATCGCAGACCTCGGTCGTGGTCAGGTCCAGCACGCCCGCCAAGAGGCGGCTGTCGAGCAGCTTTTCCATGGACTGCCCGCCCGTGCCCGTGGCGTGGAACACCAGGCAGTCGTAGCGGGATTCGAGCAGCGGAACGACCTGCTGCACGCAGGGCGTGGTGACGCCGAACATGGTGATGCCCACGGCGGGCTGGCCGTCGTCGGCGGTGGCGCTGGCGGCCTGGCGGAACGCCCCGCCGATGGCGCCGGCCGCATTGGCCAGCACGCGGCGCGAGATGCGGTTCAGGCCCGCCACGTCCGTCACGGAGTACATCATGGCGATGTCCGACGGGCCCACATAAGGAGCAACGTTGCCCGAGGCCATCGTCGACACCATCACCTTGGGCGTGCCGATCGGCAGCGCGCGCATGGCCGGCGTGATGAGGGCGGTGCCGCCCGACCCGCCCAGGCCCAGCAGCGCGCCGATTTCAGCATTGCCGGCGGCATAGCGTTCAAACGCCAGGGCCATGGCCGCGATAGCGGTGCCGCGGTCCCCGGTGAAGACCGCGCCGGCGCCCTCGGGGTGGCTGCGGGCGATCTCCTGCGCCGACACCTGGGCGGCGCTGGGCGCGCCCGAGGTCGACACGTCCACCGACACCACGTCCAGCCCGTCGCGCCTGAGCAGGTCCGCCACGTATTCGGCCTCGTGGCCCTTGGTGTCGTAGGTGGCGGCGACAAAGACCCGCTGCTTCGTATGCGTCATGACTCCTCCGCGGGCGGCTACACTCCGTGCGCGCCTCGATATGTGAGGCCAAAGGCCTGTAGAATCTAGAAATGAGACGAAAGAATCATACTGAGACACCTGTCTCACGTCAAACCCCGCCCTCCGCAAAAAAGGCGGCCTCCCCGGCCGCCGGAACCCGCCTGATCGCCCCCGCCAGCCGCCAGGCGGCAGCCAGCGGCGAGCCGCCGCACGGGCCACGCGCCCGCATGCGCAAAACGCTGCTGGAAGCCGCCCAGCGCCTGATGGCGCAAGGCGTCACGCCATCGGTCGCGGAACTGGCCGAACACGCGCAGGTGTCGCGGGCGACGGCCTATCGGTACTTCCCCAGCCAGAGCGCGCTGATCGCCGCCGTGGTGGACGAAAGCCTCGGCCCCATCCTGGCCTGGGACTCCGCCGCGCCGGACGCCGCCCAGCGCGTCGACGAACTACTGCGATTCGCCTATCCCCGGCTGGAAGCCCATGAAGCCCCGCTGCGCGCCGCCATCCAGGTGTCCCTGCAGCAACACGCCGAAGCCAGCGCCGGCAAGGCCGGCGCTGAACCCCGGCTGGTGCGCGGACACCGGGTCGACATCCTGAAGCGAGCCATCGCGCCGCTGGCGGCGGACCTGACGCCGGCGCAACAGGACCGCGTAGCGCAGGCCCTGTCGCTGGTCTACGGCACCGAGGTGTTCCTGGTGCTCAAGGACATCTGGAAACTGGACCTGAACGAAATCACCGGCGTGGTGCGCTGGACAGCCAACGCCATCATCAATCAAGCGATGGCCGAGGCCGCGTCAGAGAAAAAATAAGCCATCCGCAGCGGCTGACGCGCAGGTGTCATCCCCACGTCATTCCCGGCCCGCATAGTTCGGCGCTCCGCGGCAATGCCTTCCGCATGCCGTCATGACGTTGGAGTGCTTTTCAATGCAGTTCGAAGTATCCCGCCTGCGGCGGGCCATCATGCCCCTGTCGCTGGCTTGCGTCACCCTCCTCGCCGCCTGCGGCAGCGACGACGATGACGAAACCGCCCCGCAGCCCACGCCGCCGGTCGTGACCGACCCCACGCCGCCTGCCGAGCAGCCCAAGCCGGTCGAGACCGGCGCGTGGACCACGGGCGACCTGCACGTGCACACCTACCAGTCGGACGACGCCCAGGTCAGCCTGGAAAGCGCCCTGGATCAGGCCTTCGACCGCTACAAGCTGGACTGGGCCGCGATTTCGAACCACCTGCGGCTGTCGGCGCGCGACCACACCGGCGCGACGCTGGCGGGCGGCTCGATCCCGTTCTCGCAGGGCATAGCGCAGTACGAAGTGCCCTTCATCAAGCAGCAGCAGGCCGCGGGCCGCTACCCCGGCAAGATCATCTTCTCGTCGTTCGAATGGGACATGCCCACGCATGACCACGTCAACATCGGCATCGGCGTGGACGATCCGCTGTCGGCCAAGTCGATGGAGGCCGTGGCCGAGTTCGAATACCTGTTCACCAACCGCGACCCCAACCTGTTCGACCCGCTGCTGGTGTCGCGCCTGTCGGGCGAAACGCGCGCCTACACCACGCACGCCGATTCGCTGGCTGCGCTGCAGTGGCTGCGCGACAAGCACCCCGACAGCTACATGCTGCTGAACCACCCGTCGCGCTACGCCGCCAAGTACACGGCCGCGCAGCTGCGCGAGATGCACGACCTGGCGCCGGGCGTCTTCTTCGCCATCGAAGGCATGGTGGGCAACCAGATGGAACCGGACCGCGGCGGCTATGCCACGGCCTACACCACTGCGTTCCTGCCCAACCGCACCTACGGCGGCGTCGACTACCTGGTCGCTAACCTGGGCGGCACGTGGGACGCGCTGCTGGGAGAAGGACGCCGCATCTGGACCGTGGCCGATTCGGACTACCACTTCCGCACCGCCTCGGGCCTGTATAGCAGCGGCTACGCGCCCGGCGAATACGCCAAGACGCACGTCTGGAAGGACGGCGACGACATGGCGGCAGTGGTGGCGGGCCTGAAGAGCGGGCGCGTGTTCGGCGTGTTCGGCGATCTGATCGACGCGCTGGACTTCCAGGCGCAAGGCGCGGCCGGCGCCGTGCACATGGGCGGCGAGCTCAAGGCGGCCAAGGGCGAAAAGGTGGAAGTCACCATCCGCTTCCGCAGCCCCGAGCGCAACAACTATGAGTACCCGATCGAAAGCGGCAACCCCACCTACGTCAAGCCCACCGTGAACCACGTGGACCTGATCGTGGGCGACGTGGGCGCACGCGCCGCCGCCGGCACCGCGGCGTACGACAGCGACACCAACCCCACGACGCGCGTGCTGGCCCGCTACACCAGCGCCGACTGGACGGTGGACGACGAAGGCTACAACGTCATCAAGACCACCATCACCGCCGACAAGAGCCAGTACCTGCGCCTGCGCGGCACCAACCTGGGCGTGGATGTGGCCGGCGAAACCGCCGCGGGCGAACCGCTGCCCGACGCGAAGGTCGACTTCGCCGACAATGCGGCGCGCTTTAACGCGATCAACGCCCGCAACTACAACGACCTGTGGTTCTATTCGAACCCGGTGTTCGTGACGGTGGCGAACTAAGCGCCGGCGGCGCGCCGGTTCCGGCGCGCCGCATTCCGACGACACAAAAAAAGCCCGGCTTGCGCCGGGCTATCTGCCTTCTCGCTTACTGCAGCGTGCGGGTGAAGACGAACTGGCCGTCCTGCCAGTCCACCGGCACCACGTCGCGCGGACCGAACCTGCCTTCCAGGATCAGGCGCGCCACCGGGTTTTCGATCTGCTGCTGGATCGCGCGCTTCAAGGGGCGCGCACCGAACACCGGATCGAAGCCGGAGCGGGCCAGTTCCGCCAGGGCCGGTTCCGTGACTTCCAGCCGCATTTCCTGCCGTTCCAGGCGCTCGCCCAGGCGGCGAAGCTGGATGCGGGCAATGGACTCGATGTGCTGCGCTTCCAGCCCATGGAACACGACCACTTCGTCGATGCGGTTCAGGAACTCGGGCCGCAGCGTCTGCTTGAGCTCGTCCCAGACCACTTCCTTGACCACGTCGTACGGCTGGCCGGCAAGCGACTGGATATGGTGCGACCCCAGGTTGGACGTCATGACGATGACCGTGTTGCGGAAGTCCACGGTGCGGCCCTGGCCGTCGGTCAGACGGCCGTCGTCCAGCACCTGCAGCAGCACGTTGAAGACATCCGGGTGCGCCTTTTCCACTTCATCGAGCAGCACGACGCTGTAGGGCTTGCGCCGCACGGCCTCGGTCAGGTAGCCGCCTTCTTCGTAGCCCACGTATCCCGGCGGCGCGCCGATCAGGCGGGCCACCGAATGCTTCTCCATGAATTCGCTCATGTCGATGCGGATCATGTGCTCTTCGGAATCGAACAGGAACTCGGCCAGCGCGCGCGTCAGTTCGGTCTTGCCCACGCCGGTCGGGCCCAGGAACAGGAACGACCCATACGGGCGCGACGGGTCCGCCAAGCCAGCGCGGGAGCGGCGGATGGCGTCGGACACCAGGCGCACGGCCTCGTCCTGCCCCACCACGCGGCGGTGCAGGAACTCTTCCATGTTGAGCAGCTTTTCGCGTTCGCCCTGCATCATCTTGGACACCGGAATGCCGGTGGCGCGCGACACGACCTCGGCGATTTCCTCGGCGCCCACGCGGGTGCGCAACAGACGCGGACGGCTTTCGTCGCCTTCCGCGTTTTCCGCGGCCTCGGCGGCGCCCACTTCGGCGGCCTTCAGGCGCGCTTCCAGATCGGGCAGCTTGCCGTATTGCAGTTCAGCCAGCTTGTCGAACTGGCCCTTGCGCTGCAGTTCCGCCATTTCGGCGCGCACGCTGTCGATCTCTTCCTTGATGGCCTGGGTGCCCTGCACCGCGGCCTTCTCGGCCTTCCAGATTTCCTCGTAGTCGTTGTATTCGCGCTGCAGCTTTTCCAGCTCTTCTTCAATGACGGCCAGGCGGCGCTTGGACGCGTCGTCGGTTTCCTTCTTGACGGCCTCGCGCTCGATCTTGAGCTGGATGATGCGGCGGTCCAGCTTGTCCATCACTTCCGGCTTGGAGTCGATTTCCATGCGGATGCGGGCGCCGGCCTCGTCGATGAGGTCGATCGCCTTGTCGGGCAGGAAGCGGTCGGTGATGTAGCGGTGCGACAGTTCCGCCGCGGCCACAATGGCGGGGTCGGTGATTTCGACGCCGTGGTGGATTTCATAGCGTTCCTGCAGGCCGCGCAGGATGGCGATGGTGGATTCCACATCGGGTTCGTCGACCAGCACCTTCTGGAAACGCCGCTCCAGCGCCGCGTCCTTTTCGATGTACTTGCGGTATTCATCCAGCGTGGTCGCGCCGATGCAATGCAGTTCGCCGCGCGCCAGCGCCGGCTTGAGCATGTTGCCGGCGTCCATCGCGCCCTCGGCCTTGCCCGCGCCCACCATGGTGTGCAGCTCGTCGATGAACACGATGTTGCGGCCGTCGTCCTGGCCCAGCTCTTTGAGCACGGCCTTCAGGCGTTCTTCGAATTCGCCGCGGAACTTGGCGCCGGCCAGCAGGGCCGCCAGGTCCAGGGAGAGCACGCGCTTGCCGCGCAAGGTCTCGGGCACTTCGTCGTTGACGATGCGCTGCGCCAGGCCTTCGACGATGGCGGTCTTGCCCACGCCAGGTTCGCCGATCAGCACGGGGTTGTTCTTGGTGCGGCGCTGCAGGATCTGGATGGTGCGGCGGATTTCGTCGTCGCGGCCGATGACCGGATCCAGCTTGCCCTGGCGGGCGCGCTCGGTCAGATCCAGCGTGTACTTGGACAGGGCTTCGCGGTTGGCCTCGCCTTCCGCTCCGGAGACGTTCTCGCCCCCGCGCACGGCGTCGATGGCGGCTTCCAGGGCCTTCTTCTGCAGGCCCGCGTCGCGCAGGATGCGGCCGGCTTCACCCTTGTCGTCGGCCAGCGCAAGCAGGAAGAGTTCACTGGCGATGTAGGTGTCGCCGCGGCGCGCGGCTTCCTTGTCGGTGCGGGTCAGCACGCCCTGCAGGTCGCGGCCCACCTGGACGTTGTCTTCGCCCTGAACCTGAGGCAGGGACTTCATGGCGGTTTCCAGGGCCGGCCCCAGGCGGTTGACCGCTACGCCGGCGCGCGCCAGAAGGCTGCCGGCGCCGCTGTCGGCGTCGGACAGCAACGCGGACAGCACGTGCACGGGTTCGATGTAGGGGTGGTCGTTGCGGGCGGCCAGACTTTGCGCGTCGGCCAGGGCTTGTTGGAACTTGGTCGTGAGTTTGTCGAATCGCATAATGGTCGTAGTGGCTTGTGGGGAGCCTGACCGATACGTGCCGGCTGGCTCGATAACCTGAATATGTGGCCGGATGAGACAATTTCAACACCCGGCCGCCCTCATGGTCTTCTTCGACGTGCAGCAGCAAACTGAGCAATGAGCATATACGTTTTTGTATACGGAACCCTACGGGCCGGCGAAATCAATGACCTGGCCCGGGCCGCCGCCGCGCGGGGGCTGCCTCCGGCGCGCCATGTCGGGCCGGCCAGCGTGCCGGGCATGCTGGTGGACTTCGGCGACTGGCCCGGGCTGATCCCGGTGGACGACGGGCGGCGCGTGCGGGGCGACGTTTTCCAGGTGGAACCCGCCCTGATCGCGCTGATGGACGAAATCGAGGAATACCAGCCCGGCAAGCCCTGCTGTTTCGTGCGCCGGACCGTCCGCGCGCGGCTGGAGGCGCCGGGCCAAACCGGCGCGCTGGATTGCCAGTACTACCCCATAAATCCCGCCTTGCGGGCAGCCGCCGTCGACATCGCCGGAGACGACTGGATCGCCTACCGGATGGCCCGGAATCCGGGTTCCCGGACAACATCGGACTGCCCGTAAGACACCCGTAGTAACAACGGACTACAATAGACGCGAGTCTCATGCTTCACACCCGTTCCGGCGTCCGCCGCGCGACGGGCACCTCTAAAGGTCATCGTATGCAAAAACGGGTACCCATTGCCCCTGATGCCGCCCACTGCTCCACGTGTATGCTGGGCCACGTCTGCGTTCCCGTGGGCATGGCAGCCGCCGAAGTCGAAAAGCTGGACGAGCTGGTGAAAGAGCGTGTCCGCCTTGAAAAGGGCAAGACGCTGTACTCGCTGGACCACCCGCTGGACGCCGTGTATGGCGTGCGCTTCGGCAGCCTCAAGACGCAACTTGAAGACGCTACCGGCCAGATCCAGATCACCGGTTTTCACCTGCCTGGCGAAATCGTCGGCATGGACGGCATGCTCGATGGCAAGCACGTGTCCGCTGCCGTGGCGCTCGAAGACTCCGAGGTCTGCGTCATCCGCCTGAACGAAGTCGACCGCGTCGCCTCGCACCTGCCGTCGCTGCAGCAGCAATTTCGCCGCCTCATGAGCCGCGAAATCACGCGTTCGCACCAGATGCTGGCCTCGCTGGGCTCGATGCGCTCCGAGCAGCGCCTGGCGGCCTTCCTGCTGAACCTGTCGCAGCGCTATGCCTCGCTGGGTTACTCGTCCACCGAATTCGTGCTGCGCATGAGCCGCGAGGAAATCGGGAACTACCTGGGCCTGACGCTGGAAACGGTCAGCCGGCTGTTTTCGCGCTTCGCCCGTGACGGCCTCATCAAGATCAACCAGCGCGAGGTCCGCATCCTGGACCTGCCGGCACTCAAGCAACTGCTGGGCCACGAAGGCTGCTGAGCCTACGCCGCGCCATGCGTCGCGCGCCTGCAACCTCTGCGTCCCGGACCTGGCTGGCGCGCGGCTTGGCCGCGTCGCTGGTCGCCGCCCTGTTGGCGCCCCTGGGCGCGCGCGCCCAGACGCCCCTGCCCGATCCCTACGATTACGATGAAGCCACGCCCGCGCCCAAGCGGGCGGTGCCGCTGCGCTGGCAGGCAGTCGAACTGGGCAGGCCCGGCCACCGCTACAAGATGCCGGTCTACGCCAACCGCGACCTGACCAAGGACGACCTGCGCGGCATCAAGCACGTGCTCGTCGTCATCCATGGCGTCAAGCGCGACGCCGACCACTACTTCGAGACCGCCGCCGAACTCGTCGCGGCCAACCCCGCCCGCGCGCGCGACACGCTGGTGCTGGCGCCCCGCTTTTCGGGGTCGATCGACTCCGGATTCGGCGGCATGGCGGCGTGGCGCAAGGCTAGCTGGGAAGACGGCGCAGACAGCATCCAGGCGACGGGCCGGCCCGCACCGGTCAGTTCGTTCCAGGTGCTCGACGACCTTCTGCGCAGCCTGGACGACCGCAAGCGCCTGGCGTCCCTGGCGGGCATCGTGCTGGCGGGACATTCCGCCGGCGCCCAGCTCGTGCACCGCTACGCGGTACTGAACAACACGGACGGCGCGCTGCGCCGCGACGGTCTGACGCTGCGCTACGTCATCGCCAACCCGTCGTCCTACCTGTACCTGACCAACGAGCGCCCCCGCGCCGACGGCAAGGGCTACGCGCCGTACGAACGCGGCATCTGCCCCACCTACAACCAGTACAAGTACGGCACCGACAAGCTGCCCGCCTACGCCCGCGAAACCGACGACTCCCGGCTCTTCGTGCGCTACGCTGCGCGCGACGTGGTCTATCTGCTGGGCGGAGCCGACAACAACCCCGAGCATCGCCTGCTGGACAAGGCCTGCGGCGCGGAAGCCCAGGGCGCCACCCGCCTGGCGCGCGGCACGGGCTACGTGCAGTACGAGCACGTCCTCGCCGCCCGCGGCGCCAAATCCGTCCCCCTGCGCCACGCCAGCTTCGAAGTGGGCGGCGTGGGCCACGACAGCAAGCGCATGTTCGGGTCGATCTGCGGCGTGCGCGCGCTGCTGGGCGAAGACGCGCAGGCCGGCAGCACCGCCGCGGCCTGCGACATCATCAAGCCGCGCGGCAAGTAGGCGCCCGCCGACCGCGTGTTCGGCGCCTCCCGACAGCTCTTCGCCGGCCGCGCCCCGCCCCCTGCCGCCTAGGGAAACTCCGGAGTGATCCGGCTTGACATGGCGCTGCGGCAGGCCTAAAACTTAACCTCATGGTTAAGTTTAATGACGACATACTGGATGGCATCTTTTCGGCGCTGGCGGACAGCACGCGGCGCCGGGTGCTGGCGGACCTGGAGCAGGGATCGGCGTCCGTCAGCGCGCTGGCCCAGCCCCATGCGATGTCCCTGCCCGCATTCATGAAGCACCTGCGTGTGCTGGAAGACGCCGGTCTGATCGCCCGCGCCAAGGACGGGCGAGTCGTGAGCTGCACCCTGTCGCCCGAACCCATGCGCGCCGCCTCCGACTGGCTGGCCCGCTACGAAAAATTCTGGAACGGGCAACTGGATTCGCTGGCGCGGTATCTCTATCACCAAGAGGAAATCGACCCATGGCAACCCGACTCTCCCCCATCGAGCTCCGGCTCCAGCGGCGCTTCGACGCCCCCGTCGAACGCGTCTGGCGAGCCTGGACGGAACCGCAAGCGCTGATGCGCTGGTTTGGCCCCGGCGGCACGCGGCGCGTGCTGCTGGCCGAGACCGACGTGCGCACGGGCGGCGCCTACCAGGTGGGCTTCGTCACCGAAGACGGCCTCGAACACTACGCCAGCGGCCATTACCAGGAAGTGGAGCACCCGCGCCGGCTGGTGTTCACCTGGGCATGGCGCGACACGCCCGACGAAACCTCGTTGATCACCCTTGAATTCACCGCCGCAGGTACGGGCACCGAGCTTGCCTTCCTGCAAACCCCGTTTGTCGATCAAGCCACCCGCGACGGCCATGAGCATGGCTGGTCGGGCGCCTTCGACCGGCTGGCGGACCACCTGGCGAGCCCGGCCTGACGTTCCGCCGTTCGCCGCTGCCCGGGCCCGCCGGCCCGTTACGCAAAGGAGCCGTACGATGCAAACCGATCATCCCGTCGTATCCCGTCCGCAATGGAATCTGGCGCGCGATGCGCTGCTGCGGCGCGAAAAAGAGCTGACCCACGCCCAGGACGCCCTGGCCCGCGACCGCATGGCCCTGCCCTGGGTCAAGGTGGACAAGGCCTACCAGGTGCAGGATGCCCGCGGGGCGCATGGCCTGGACCACCTGTTCCAGGGCAACAGCCAGCTCATCGTCTATCACTTCATGTTCAGTCCCGATTGGGAGGACGGCTGCGTGGGCTGCTCGTTCCTGGCCGATCACATGGACAGCGCCCTGATGCACCTGCGCCACCACGATATCTCCGTCGTGGCGGTATCGCGCGCACCCTACGCCCGTCTGGCCGCGTTCAAGCAGCGAATGGGCTGGGACTTCGATTGGTACTCGTCCGAGGGTTGCGACTTCAATTTCGACCTGGGCGCGTCCGTGGCCAAGGCCGACGGCGACGTCGAGGAGCGCTCGGGCGCCAGCGCCTTCTTCCGCGATCCTGACGGCGAGATCTTCCACACCTATTCGACCTTCGAGCGCGGCGTGGAGCGCCTGGCGGGCGCCTACAACTACCTGGATATCGCCCCGCTGGGCCGCAACGAGCACGGCCCGCACTTCAACCTGGGCGACTGGGTGCGCCACCATGACCGCTACGGCGACACCGCGCGCAAAGCCTGCCACGCCCAGGCTTAAGCGGCTGCCGTCCGGCGGGGGCATGGCGGGCCTGTGGCTGGCCTGCATGGCGGCGATGGCCGCCGGCCTGCTGGTGGATACGTGGCGCATCCCCGCGGCACTGCTGGCCAGCGAATGCGGCGCGCCAGGCACGCTGGCGCAAATGGCGTGGCGGCACGCGGCGCTGATGCCCGCCAGCACGGGCGCGATGACCCTGGCGGCGCTGCTGCCCTGGCCCAAGCCGCAGGCGGCCGCGCCGCTGGCGACGCGCGCGATGTGCGCGGCGCTCATGGCGGTTGGCATGGTGCTGGGCGCGCGCCTTGGCATCGAGACCGCGCAATCGCTGGGCGGAGCGCCCTTTGGCAGGATGGTGCTGGGCATGGCGGCGGGCATGGCCGCCGCGTTGCTGCCCTTGGGCGCGCTTAGCGCCTGGCGCCGGTAAGCGGGCGCACGGGCGCAGGCGGCTCGGCCTCGATCGGCGCGGCCCCGGGCGCCTGGATTTCCAGCGCGGAGGCCGCCTGCGCCACGCACGGCAGGATCCAGCCCTCTTCCTTTTCGTCGCGCGACAGGCCGGGCCACTCGATGCCGTAAACCACCGAGCCGTCCAGCATCAGGCACATGCAGGCGCGGCAGGTGCCGTTGCGGCAAGAGCTGGGCAGCTTGATGCCGGCCGCCTGCGCCGCCAGCAATAGCGGCGTGCCGGCAGGCGCGTCAAAGCGCACGCCGGACGGCTGGATGAGGACGGGATGGGCGGCCATGCCGGCGAAATGCGCTGCGCAATCCGCTCAGGCGGCGCTGTCGCGCCAATCCAGCTTCCAGGCGCCGGACAGCACGTTCTGCATCCACAGCACGCAGGTCAGCGTCTTGGCGTCGGTCACCTCGCCCTTGCTGCAGGCTTGGATCAGCTCCGCCGGCTGCGCGCTGATGACATCCAGGAACTCGTCCTGGTCGAGCTGGCGCGGCCCTGCGCGCAGGCCGCGCGCAAAGTAGATGTGGATGATTTCGGTGGAATAGGCGATGGCCAGGTGCAGGGCGCCGGCATGCGCCCACTGGTCCGCGGTGTAGCCCGTTTCCTCAAGCAGTTCGCGCTTGGCGCAAACCAGCGGGTCTTCGCCCGGATCGAGCTTGCCCGCGGGAAACTCGGTCATGACGCGCCCGATGGGGTAGCGGAACTGGCGTTCCAGCAGGACGCGCCCGTCGTCCAGCAGCGGGATCACCACCACCGCCCCCGGATGCACCACGTACTCGCGGATGCCAGTGTTGCCGTTGGGCAGGCTGACGGTGTCGCGGCGAATCTTCAGGAAACTGCCGTCGTACGACGCTTCGCTGGTCAGCAGCGTTTCGACGAGATGAGTATCGGTTGGGCGGGTCATGAGGGCGTCTGGATCTGGGAAAACGGCGGGGCGGCGGACCGCCCCGGGCACGCCTGGCAGCTTACCATCGGCCCGCCGGGATACGCTCAGCCGAACTTGCGCGCGGCGTCCAGCGCCAGGCCGGCCCCGATGCTGCCGAACAGGTCGCCTTCCACGCTGCGCGCGGAGGGAGCCAGCGCGGACACGGTCTCGCGCAGGCGCGGCACGCGGCTGGAACCGCCGGTGAAGAACACCGTGTCCACGTCCGCCGTCGACACCCCGGCGTCGCGCAGCAACTGGCCGACCGTGGCCTCGACCTTTTCGATCAGGCGGCCGACGCAGGCGTCGAACGACGGGCGCGTCACGTCCACGCCCAAGTCCGGCGCAACGCGCGACAGGTCGATGCGCGCGGCGGGCGATTCGGACAGCGCGATCTTGGCCTCTTCGACCTGCACCGCCACCCAGTGGCCGGCGCGTTCCTTGACCAGATTGAGCAGCAGGTCGATCTTTTCGCGGTCGCCGGCCTCGGCGCGGATGTAGGCGAAGTGTTCGGCCGCCTTGCGCGTGTAGGCCTGGTTGATCGTGTGCCAGCAGGCCAGGTTGCCGTACTGGGTCGAAGGCACGTCCTTACCGCTGCGCAACTGGCTGCCCAGCCCCAGCAGGGGCATAACGTGCGCCAGGCTCAACTGCTTGT
The DNA here is from genome assembly GCF_000236785.1 of Achromobacter arsenitoxydans SY8. GTDB lineage: Bacteria > Pseudomonadota > Gammaproteobacteria > Burkholderiales > Burkholderiaceae_B > Achromobacter > Achromobacter arsenitoxydans. The sequence goes on from NZ_AGUF01000033.1 coordinate 50,961, forward strand.
CGAAATCCACCCCGCCGATGTGCACGCCGCCATAGGCGAGGATGTCGTCCCGGCGGTCGGGCCGGCCGGCGCGGCCGGGGCCCAGGCGGATCAGCGAGAAGTCCGAGGTGCCGCCGCCGATGTCGATGACCAGCACCAGCTCTTCGCGGTCGATCTGCGATTCGTAGTCGAACGCGGCGGCCAGCGGCTCAAACTGGAACTCGATATCCGTGAACCCTACGCTGCGCGCGATTTCTTCCAGCGTGTCCTGGGCGGTCTGGTCGGCGGCTTTATTGTCGTCCACGAAAAACACCGGCCGGCCCAGCACGGCCCGCGTGAAGCCGCGCCCCGCCGCGGTCTCGGCGCGCGCCTTGAGTTCGGCGATGAAGCGCGTCAGCAGCACGCGAAAGGGAATGGAGCGGCCCTGGACTTCCGTCGAACCGTCGATCAGCGAACTGCCCAACAGGCTCTTCATGGAGCGCATCAGGCGTCCGTCGTAGCCCGCCAGGTAATCGGAGATGGCCGCGCGGCCGTAGCTGACCTCGGCGTCTTCGTCATGGAAGAAGATGGCCGATGGCAAGGTGGTCTTGCCGTCTTCCAGCGCCAGCAGCGCGTGCTGGTCGGGACGGCTCCAGCCGACGGTGGAATTGGAGGTGCCGAAGTCGACGCCGCATGCGGTGGAAATCATGGGAATTCAGGGGCTGGAAGCAAAACGGCGCACAAGTGTACCCGCTTCCACTCCGCCCCCGTATTCCCCCGGGGGGATGGCGCGCCTATTGCTGCTGGCGGCGCTGCTCGAGCTGTCTCATGCACGCATCCAGGCCGGCCTGCATCTGCGCATTGGACACGGCGGCGCGGTCCGACACCTGGCGGCAGCGGGCGAATTCGGCCTGGCTTTCCGGCGTATCGCGCACCACCACCGGCGGAGATTCCGGTGTGACCGTCATGCGCAGCGTCGACGGCGGCGACAGGCTGCCATCGCGGGAAGGGAACTGGATTTCCTGGGTGGCGGGCGCGGCGTTCTGGGCCTGTGCGGCGCCGGCCCCGCACAGGGCGGCAAGCAGGATGGCGGAAATGTAGCGTTTGTTCATGGCGACCTCTGTTCGATGAGCCTGCGTCCGTAAGCGGGGCCGATGGCCTGCCCCGGGGCGCGCCGCCATATCGTAGCCCCAGCCGCCGCCCGTCGTCGTGCCAAGACGCTACACGAATCCCGCCAGTTGTTTCCTGCGGTTTCGCGCCCTGGGCTTATGGCGCGCGCCGGTTCTTGCGCAAGGGGTCCAGCAGCGAAGACAGGCCGTTGTGGTCAAGTTCATGCATCAGGGCCAGCAGGCGCCCTAGCTCCCCGGGCGGAAAGCCCTTGCGCGCGAACCACGCCAGATAGGGCCCCGGCAGGTCGGCGATCAGCCGCCCCTTGTACTTGCCGAAAGGCATGTCGCGCGTCACCAGAAGGGATAACAGTTCAGGATCCATCGTATTCAGCGCGGCGCGCCGCCGGCAAAGAGATCGGCGGCGGGCACGGCGGCGATCTTCACGCCGAAGCTGGAAATCGCCGGCAGCGTGGCGTTGTGGTGCGCCCGGATCAGCGCGCCGGCCGCGCGGGCGCGATCGGCCAGCGCGTTGATCCGGGCCAGGACTTCGGTGGCCTCAAAGGGCGGCGGCGACGTTTCGAACAGCGCGCGCTGGACGTCGATCACGATAAGGGCGGATGTCATGGGGTTTCCGTAAGGCGGATCGCAGCGAGTCTACCGCCAAACGCGAGCCGCATGGCCAATCCAAACCGCCGTCAGCCGCATTCTGCGCCCACGACGGGAGGCGGCCAGATGCGCGCATACATCCAGAAGTGGCGAGGCTCGCCGCGAACCATGCGATACGCGTGCAACAGGCCCTCGCGCCTGTAGCGGCAGCGATCCAGCACAGCCGCCGACGCGGCGTTGGAGTCCAGCACCGTAGCCTGGATGCGCGCAAACCCCTGCACCAGCAACGCCCAGTCGCTCACCGCTGCGCAAGCTTTGGAGGCGAGCCCCTGCCGCCAAAACGCTGGCGCAATGTCGTAGGCGATTTCTGCGCGGCGGTGAGCCGGCGCGATCTCGTTCAGCCCTATCGTGCCAGCCAGTTGGTCGTCCGGGCCGACTATTGCCCATCGCACGCTGTGCGAAAGGTCAGGCTGCGCGTAGGCGCGGATCAACTCGGCCAGGTCGCCAGGACCATCCAGCCGCCAGCTTGTATGCCGGATGACGGCCTCCTGGCTCAGATAGGCATACCACGCCGCCCCGTCGTCCTCGCGCAGCGCGCGCAGACGCATGCCGGACACGCCCAGGACCGGAAGCGCTTTAGACCAGTCAGGAAACATCGTCGTCATAGCTCTCTTTGCGCGGAAAGGTTGCGCGACTCACGACGCAGTAAGAATACGCGGCTCGCAATGCACCGGAAAATTCACGGAATTCGCGATGAAGCAGAAATGGTGCGCGCGTTCGTGCAGTTCCTGGGCCAGCGCCGTATCATCGCCGGCCCGGATGGTGACTTGCGGGCGCAGCGTAACCTGCGCAAACGCCCCGCCGCGCTCGCGGTCTTCGACCATGACGCCCACGGCTTCATCCCGGTAGGCCTCGACCGTCACGCCTTCGACTGCACAGAAATGCAAGTACCAGAGCTTATGGCAGGCGGACAGCGAGGCCACCAGCATGTCCTCGGGATTCCAGCGCGCCGGATCGCCCCGGAAGGCCGGGTCCGACGAGCCCGGCACATCGGGCTTGCCGGCGGCCTGGATCAGGTGATCCCGGGAATAGGCCGCATAGCTGGAGGTGCCCGTGCCGGTATTGCCGGTCCAGTCCACGGTAACGGTGTAGTGGTGTTCGCCTTTCATGCCTGCATTCCCCGTTGGCGCCACGGGCGTGGCCCGATGCCGCGGCCGCCGCGCAAAGAACGCCGAGCTTAACGCACGGCCGGCCCGGGCAGATACCCCTGTGCGGCTCGCTAGCCTTACATCCAGTTTCAGCATGGGCAAGTTACTGTCCGTATCGTGATACGCATCCAGCCGTTTGTCACACAGGAGCTCGCCATGATGAAAACCACCCTGACCTGCACCCTGAGTCTTGCGCTGCTTGCCGGCTGCGCCCCATCCAAACCCTTCGACGCCCGTTCCGTGCCCGTGGACCACCACACGTCCCGCGACTCGCTGGACTGGCCGGGCAGCTACGAAGGCACCCTGCCCTGCGCCGACTGCCCGGGTATTCGCACCCGCCTCACCCTGATGAAGGACGGCCGCTACGAAAAGCTGACCCAGTACCTGGACCGCCAGCCGCAACCCGAGATCGTGTCGGGCACCTTCAATTGGGAATCCGACGGCGGCACGATCCGGCTGGACGCCGCTGGCGACAGCCAGCGCTACTTCGTGGGCGAGAACCAGCTTACGATGCTCTACCGCGACGGCACGCGCCCCACCGGTCCGCTGGCGGGCCACTACATCCTGCGCCGCGTTCAATAAGCGTCGCGCCTCTGGCCGCTTTGCGGCTATCCTCTGGCATCGAGCGCGCCCGGCGGCGCGCTCCCCTCCCAGCAAGGAAGCCATGAAGACCGATCACGAATTGCTTTCCGCTTTCGCTCCCACGGGCGTGCTGCGCGCCTCCATCAACCTGGGCAACCCCATCCTGGCCAATACCGACCCCGCCACCGGCCAGCCCGGCGGCGTGTCGGTGGACTTGGCCACCGAGCTTGCGCGCCGCCTGGACGTCAAGCTGGAACTCGTCGTGTTCAAGTCCGCCGGCGAATCCGTCAACGCGGTGGCGGCCGAACAGGCCGACGTGGGCTTCTTCGCCATCGACCCGCTGCGCGGCGAGCAGATCGCCTTCACCGCGCCCTACGTCGTCATAGAGGGCGCCTACCTGGTGCGCCAGGACTCTCCCATCAACGGCAATGACGAGGTCGACAGCAAAGGCCTGCGCGTGGTGGTCGGCAAGGGCAGCGCCTATGACCTGTACCTGACCCGCGAACTCAAGCAGGCCGAGATCTTCCGCGCGCCGACCTCGCCCGCCGTCGTCGACACCTTCCTGCAGGAAAACATGGAGGTCGCCGCAGGCGTGAAACAGCAGCTCCAGGCCGATGCCCAGCGCCTGGGCGGCCTGCGCCTGCTGGACGGCCACTTCATGCTGATCCGCCAGGCCATGGGCGTGCCCAAGAGCCGCGGCGACAAGGCCAGCGCCTACCTGTCTGCCTTCGTCGAAGCCATGAAGAAGTCGGGCTTCGTCGCCGAGGCGCTGGCGCGCCACAAGATCCAGGGCGCCGCCGTGGCGCCGCTGGAAGCGGACTCGCAGGCCTAGGCCTCAGATGCCGGCCGGGCCTCGGCCAGCATCTGGCGCAGCCTGAATTTCTGCACCTTGCCGCTGGGCGTCGTCGGCAGGGCATCCCGGATTTCGAGCCTTTCCGGGATGTACTGGACCGCGACGCCGCAGCCCTTCAGGAAATCCACCAGCGCAGGCAGTTCCAGCGCCTGGCCGCTTTTCAGCGCAACCACCGCGCACGCGCGCTCGCCCAGCCTGTCATCCGGATAGGCCACGATGGCGGCCATCGCGACCGCAGGATGGCGGTACAGCAGGGACTCGATCTCGACCACCGGGATGTTCTCGCCGCCGCGGATGATCACGTCCTTGCTGCGGCCCGTGATCCGCAAGTAACCCGTGGCGTCGATTCGAGCCATGTCGCCCGTATCGAACCACCCGTCCCCGTCCGTCGCATTGAGCTGCGGCCGCTTCAAATATCCGCCGAAGTTGGAGCACGACCGCAGCCACAGATAGCCTTCGCTGCCCGCCGGCAGCGTGGCGCCCGACGCGTCCGTCACCTTGACCTCGACGCCGGGCAACGGCGTTCCGTCCGTCGTGCAGGCGCGCTCATCGTCGTCGTCCGGCAGGGTCAACGTCACGGCGCCGTTCTCGGTCATGCCCCAGGCCGAGATGATCTTGGCCCCCAGCGTGCGGCTGGCCTGCTCGACCAGCGGCCCGGGAATGGGCGCGCCCGCGCATAGAAAGGTGCGCAGCGACGGCACCGGCATGCCCGACTGGGCGACTTCGCGCGCGAGGTCCGTCAGGAACGGCGTGGACGCCATACTGAAGGTGACGCCGTGCTCACGCATCAGGGCGGCGGCCGTCGCCGCGTTCCAGACATCGAGCGTCACCGCGCTGGCCTGCAGATAAAACGGCATCATCAGGCCATACATGAACCCCGTTTGGTGCGCCATCGGCGATCCCATCAGCACCACGTCGGCGGAGCCCAGCCGCAGGCGGCTGGCGTAGGCCGCGATGTTCGACAGGCAGGTATTGGCCGTGTGCATCACGCCCTTGGGTTCGCCCGTGGTGCCGGACGTGTACATCAGTTGCGTGACGTCGTCCGGCCCGGGGCGGCAAGTGATCAAGATCTCGTGCGCATCGGACTCGCGCTCCCAGGCGGGATCGCTCAGCCGCGCTTCGAAGCTGTCGGGCCCGGGTCCGCCCGCCACGATCACATGCTCCAGTTGCGGCAGGTCGGCTCGCAGCCCGTCGACCATCGACGGATAGTCAAAGCCCCGGAAGCGCTGAGGAACGATGAGCACACGCGCCTCGCTGTGGCGCAACATGAATGACAGCTCGCGCTGGCGGAAGATGTGCATCAGCGGATTCATGACCGCGCCGATGCGCGAACACGCCAGGTACGTGACGACGAACTGCCAGCCGTTGGGAAGCTGGCATGCGACCACATCGCCCCGCCCCACGCCCAGCCGCGCCAGCCCCACGGCGGCGCGGTCTGCCAAGACGGCCAACTGGCGGCTGGTGAACGGCTGCTGGACGCCAGACTCCGCCTGCACGGCGGTCAGCGCAACCTTGTTCGGATGGGACGTCGCATAGTCGTCCAGCAGGTCGTTGATCGTGCGGTCCGGCCACCACCCGCGCGCGATGCTCTCTGCGCGGCGCGGCGCAATCAGTACGGCGTCGAATTCCATGGCTCTGTCTCCGTTATGGTCATAGCGGCCCCTGCCGCCGGGCTTCAGGCCGGCACGGCCCGTCGCCCCGCGCGGTTGCGCGCAATGATGATCTTCATGATCTGCGCGGTGCCGTCCCCGATCTGAAAGCCCAGCACGTCGCGCAGCCGCTGCTCCATCACGCCCCGGTCGTAGCCGCCATGGCCGAAGGTCAGGAGGCACTGGTGCACCACGTCATAGGCCAGCTTGGGCGCCCACCACTTGCACATGGCCGCCTGCGAGCTGTGCGGCAGGCCCCTGTCCTTCAGCCACAGCGTCTGCAGGCACAGCAGGCGGGCCGCCTCGACCTGGGTCTCGCCTTCGGCCAGCGGATGCGACACGCCCTGGAACGCCGTCAACGGCTTTCCGAAGGCCTCGCGCTGCGCCGCATACTCCCAAGTTTCGTCCAGCGCGGCGCGCGCCACCGCCAGCACCTGCAATCCGATCAGCGCGCGGGAATAGTCGAAGCCCTGCATCACCTGGACAAAGCCTTCGCCCTCGGCGCCCAGCAGGTGGTCCGCCGGCACCCGCACATTCTCGAAGAACAAGGATCCGCGCCCGATGGCACGCTGGCCGTGGCAATCGAAGCGGTTGCGAGTGACGCCCGGCAGGTCCATCGGCACCAGCAAGGCCGTCACCCCATGCGCGCCCGAATCCGCCGCTCCGCTGCGGCCGAACACCACCGCCGCATCGGCCTGGTCCGCCGCGGAGATCGAGGTCTTCTCCCCGTTCAGCACGTAGTGCCCGTCGACGCGCTCCACGCGCAGCTTAAGGTTGGCCGCGTCCGAGCCGCCGCGCGGTTCGGTCAGTGCGATCGCCAGCAGCGCGTCGCCCTGCGTAAGCCGCGCAAGCCAAGGCCGCGCGACCTCGGGCTGGCCGTGATGCGCCAAAATCTGCCCGTTCAGAGACGCCAGCAGATTCACGTACGACATGCTCAGATCCGCGCGCGCAATCTGTTCATGGATCACGCCGGCGGCCAGGCTCCCCATGCCCTGCCCGCCGTATGCTTCCGGCAGCTCGGGCGCGATGAAACCCATGCGCCCCATTTCCCGCATCAGGCCGCGGTCCAGCACGCGCGTCCTGTCGCGCTCCAAAAAACCCGGCGCGATGCGCCCGTCGGCAAAGCGCCCCGCGTGCTCGGCCAGCACGGACAGATCCTCGTCGATATAGGGATTCATGCGGTCTCCTTCGGGCCCGCCGATCGTTGCGGCGCGCTCTCTCTATGTGTGCGCTGCGCGGCCCGCCCGGATGGGCGGCCGCCGCGCTGCTGCTTTCCCTTGCCAGCCCTACTTGGCGAACTGGCGGAAGTCGGGCTTGCGCTTTTCCTGGAAGGCGCGCACGCCCTCGCGCGATTCCTCGGTGTCGTAATAGAGCTTCAGCGCGTACATGCCCATACCTGCGATGCCGGCCTGATGCGCCGTGTCCATGTTGAACGAGCGCTTGGCGATGGCGATCGCTGTCGGGCTCTTTTCCATGATCTCGGCGCACCATCTGCCGATCTCTTCGTCGAGCTGTTCGTGCGGCACCACGGCATTGACCAGCCCCATGGCCAGCGCCTCGGCGGCCGGATAGCGGCGGCACAGGTACCAGATCTCGCGCGCCTTCTTTTCGCCCACCACGCGCGCAAGGTACGCCGTGCCGTATCCCGGGTCCACTGAGCCCACCTTCGGCCCGACTTGCCCGAACACCGCCTTTTCCGACGCGATCGTGAAATCGCAGATGGTGCACAGCACGTTTCCGCCGCCAATGGCATAGCCCTGGACGCGGGCGATCACCGGCTTGGGCACGTCGCGGATGGCGTTGTGCAGTTCTTCCATCGGCAGGCCGATAGTGCCGCGGCCGTCGTATTGGCCGGCATGGGCGGACTGGTCCCCGCCCGTGCAGAAGGCCTTTTCGCCCGCGCCGGCCAATACGATCACACCTATGTCCGCCGCGTAGCCCGCGTGGTTGATCGCATGGATCAGCTCATCGCAGGTGCGGCCGCGAAACGCGTTCATTTTTTCGGGGCGGTTGATCGTGATCCAGGCCGCGCCGTCGCGGACTTCGTAGAGTATGTCTTCGTAGTTCATCATGGCTCCAGATGGGGAATGGCGGGCGGCGCGGCATCAGCCGTGCATCGTCAGCCCGCCGGACACGCTGAGCACCTGCCCCGTGACATAGGCGGCGTCGTCGCTGGCAAAGAACAGGATCGCGCCGGGCAGGTCGTCCGGCTGGCCGATGCGGCCCAGGGGAATGGCGCGAGTGAAGGCCTCCAGCAGTTTTTCGGGATTGCCCGCGCCCTCCTTGTAGTCCGCGAACAACGCCGTATCCGTCGGGCCGGGACACACCACATTGACGGTGATGCCGTGCCGCGCGTGTTCCCGCGCGATGGTCTTGGAAAACGCCACGATCCCGCCCTTGCATGCGGCGTAGACGGCCTCGCCGGAAGACCCCACGCGCGCCGCGTCCGAGGCGATGTTCACGATGCGCCCCGCCTTGCGCGCAGCCATGCCGGGCAGCACCGCATGATGCAAATGCAGCGCGCCGAGCAGATTGATGGCGATCAGCCGGTCCCACTGCACGGGCTCGGTCTTGGTGAAAGGCTTGAACACGTCCCAGCCGGCGTTATTGACCAGGATGTCGATAGGGCCCAGGGAGGACTCAGCCTGCGCCACGGCGGCGTCGACTTGGGCCCGCTGCGTGATATCGCAGGCGATGGCCAAGGCGCGCCCGCCCGCCGCTTCAATGTCGTCCGCGACGCGTTGCGCGTGGTCCGCGTTCAGATCCAGGATCGCCACCGCGGCGCCTTCCCGGGCAAAGCGCCGGCAGGTCGCCCCCCCGATGCCGCCGCCGCCGCCCGTCACGATAGCCGTCTTGCCTGCGAGTCTTTGCATGATTTCCTCTGCCCGGGTTGCAGGCTTGGTATCCTTGCTCGACGAATGCAGGCCCAAGCCAATATACGTAAACATGTTGACGTATATTAGGCCTACCGCCATGGGCTATCAAGCCGGAATCCTGTGAAAAAATCCTATGAAAAACCCTAATAAAAATACCGAAATAGCCAGAATGGAGCTGGCCAACCGGTTGTTCTTCAGACTGTATCAATGTGCAAACATGCTGCATAAAACCGGCAGCCGGGCGGTGGAGCACCTGGGCCTGACCACACAGCAGTGGGCGGTGCTGGGCGCGCTGTCGCGCCCCGAGGCGGGCGGCGGCATGAGCGTGGGCGACCTGGCGCGCTATCTGATGGTCAGCCGGCAAAGCCTGTCGGGCCTGATCAGCCGGATGGAGCGCGACGGGCATATCGCCAGCGCGCCCGACGGCCGCGACCGGCGTTCGCGCCTGGTCACAATGACCGAGCAAGGCCGCAAGGTGTGGACGCAGGACGCAATTCCGCGCATCCATGACTACTACGAAGGCGCGCTGGCCGACTTCTCCATGGGCGACCTGAGCCACACCCTGCACTACCTGCTGAAGCTGCTGGACAACATGCAAGGCCTGGACAAGGAAGCGGGACGGGACGACACGGAGTAGCGTCGGCCAGGCGCACAAGGCGGCGCAGCGCGCCGCCTGCCCGCTAGTGGCTGATCATCCAGGGCCGCGCGCCCGCGAAGGACTTTCCACCATCGGCCGACATGCGGGTCTTGCCCCGGCTGCGGCCGCCTGAGCAGCACCCGCAGTTCATGCCGTGCCCCGCGCGCGAACTGCGCGGCTCGTTCGCGCTGCGCTCGTTGGACGCCCGCGCCCGGTTCACGGCCGACGACAGCGCCGATATCGCTGGCGCCCCGCCCACGATGCGGCCGGACATCGCCCCGCACTGCGGGCAGGCCGCCGGATCGCGCCACTGCGCCAGCGGCCGCAGCGCCGCGAATTCGCCGCAGCCCGCGCAGGCATAGTCATACATCGGCATCGTCGTCTCCTAGCGGTCGCGCGACAGCGGCATATCCACGTCGCCCTTGATGTGCTTGACAGGCCCCGCTGCCGACGGCTGGATGTCGAAATCGAAGATCTCGGTGGGCAGCCACAGCGTCGCGCAGGAGTTGGGAATATCCACCACGCCGCTGATATGCCCCTGCACCGGCGCGCAGCCCAGCAGCGAATACGCCTGCGCCCCCGAATAGCCGAACTTCTTCAGGTATTCGATCGCGTTCAGGCAGGCCTGCCGGTAAGCCACGTTCACGTCCAGGTAGTGCTGCTTGCCGCCCTCGTCCACGGAAATGCCTTCGAAGATCAGGAAGTCCTTGTAGGCGGGCGTGATCGGGCTGGGCTTGAAAATGGGGTTCTTGATCGCGTACTTCTCCATGCCGCCCTTGATCAGCGATACGCGCATGTGCACCCAGCCCGCCATTTCAATGGCGCCGCAGAAAGTGATTTCGCCGTCGCCCTGCGAGAAATGCAGATCGCCCACCGACAGCCCGCCGCCCTTCACGTACACCGGAAAAAACACGCGGGCGCCGCGCGACAGGTCCTTGATGTCGCAATTGCCGCCATGCTCGCGCGGCGGCACCGTGCGCGCGCCTTCCGCGGCCGCCTTATCGCGGTCCGCGCCCTGCAGCGCGCCCATGTGGGCGGTCTTGGGCGCGGGCGGATTGGCCAGCGGAGGCACGCGGTTCGGATTGGTGTCGATCAGCGCCTGCTCGCGCTGGTTCCAGGTGTCCAGCAGCTTCTTGTCCGGCAGGCAGCCGATCAGCCCTGGATGGATCAGGCCCGCGAAATTCACGCCCGGAATATGGCGCGACGACGTAAACATGCCATGGAAATCCCAGATGGATTTCTGCGCGTGCGGAAAATGATCAGTCAGAAATCCGCCGCCATTATTGCGGCTGAAAAAGCCATTGAAGCCCCACAGGCTGTCGGGCTTGGCGCCGATATCCAGCAGGTCGACCACCAGCAGATCGCCCGGCTCCGCGCCTTCCACGCCCACCGGCCCGGACAGGAAATGGACAGTGGACAGGTCCACGTCGCGCACATCGTCCGCGCTGTCGTCATTCTTGATCGCGCCGCCGGTCCAGTCGTAGGTTTCCAGGATGAAATCGTCCCCAGGCTTCACCCACACGGCCATCGGGATATCCGGATGCCAGCGGTTGTGGATCTGCTTGTTCTCGTAGGGGGATTGTTCCAGATCGACACTGATAAGCGTGTTGGTCATTCTCTTTCATCTCCGTCGTGACGAGTTGATAAAACAGAACTTCAGCCGGATACACGTCCAGCTCCGTTGCGGGCCGGATCTCGGGAACGATTGAACCGTCAACGATGGTAGACGCGTTCAGGCGATCAGACGTACTGGTTTTCCATGCAGTGGCAGCGGCCACGCCGCGCTACGCCAGGGGACGTTTCGCAGCAGTTATGATGCATGCCACTCCCAACGCAATACCAAGGTTTTCCCGCATGGCAGCCAAACACCGCCGGCCCCTGGCCGCCCTCCTGCTCATCGCCGCATGCGCCAGCGCGTCCGCCCACGCCGACGACGACTGCGTCGCGCGCGTGGACGCCGAACTGGCCCGCATCAAGCAGGCGCAGGACGTGCAGCGCACGCGCGAAGCCGCCAATGAGCTGCAGTTGAACAAGGAGTTGTGCCAGGGCCGTCTGGACCTGCTGGATGCGCGCTTTGCCCTGAGCGACGACTTTGAGGCCTGCCGGCGCAAAGGCGTAGCCTTTTCGGATCAGGTCGTGCGCACCCTGTCCGGCGCATCGGACGACCTGACCGGCATGAAGGCCTCGTGGATACGGACCTGCGGCTTGCAGATGAAGGATTGATGGCGGGAAAGCCGGCCCGGGCTAGATGGGCTGGCCGGGGCTTGCATGGCGCCCGGCCGCGGCCCCGCGGTTGCGTCAGGCCGCTTTCTTGTCGGCCGCGAGCGGGAAAAAGATGGCGCGGCTGGGATCGAAGCCATACAGGTGCTCGAATTCGGTTGCGTCCTGCGCCAGCGCAAGCACCGACTGCAGGATGAAATCCGCCTTCGCGTCAGACAGCAGCGCGCTGAAGTTCAGCCGCACAAAGCCGGGCTTTTCGATCTCGCGGCCGTCCAGGATGGCCTGCCGCATCTGCAGCGACATGTCGTCGTCGATATCCAGCAGCCGATGCACGTAAGGCCCCGCGCACGCGCAGCCGCCGCGCGCCTGGATGCCGTAGCGGTCGCTCAGCATGCGGGTCACCAGTTGCTGATGCACAAAGCCGCCCTTGCCGTCGCGCACACGGAAGGAAAAGATGGGCAGGCGGTTCGCGGTCAGCGAGCCCAGCAATTCCAGGCGCTCCGCGCCTTGCCAGGCCGCCAGCGCGCGCTGCACGAAATGCGCATGGCGCTGCTGCATGAAATCGGCGCCCAGCGCTTCCTTCACCAGCACCACCAGCGCGGCGCGGATGTCGCCCACCACATTGGGCGTGCCCGCCTCTTCGCGCGATTCCAGGCTGCCGCTGTAATCATGGCCCGCCGGCGACACGAACTTCACGGTGCCGCCGCCCGGCCAGGTCGGCGTCGTATCCAGCACCGCATCGCGGCTCACGATCAGCACGCCCGAAGCGCCGGGCCCGCCGATGAACTTGTGCGGAGAGAACACGATCGCGTCGATCTGCGCATCGGCAGCCGGCGACATCCGGATCGGCAGATACGGCGCGCCGCCCGCATAGTCCCACAGCATCTTCGCGCCGGACGCCTTCACCAGGCGCGTAATGCCGGCGATATCCGCCACAATGCCCGTCACGTTCGACGCCGCCGACAGCGCGCACACCACCAGCGTGTCGTCCGAAGCTTTCAGCGCCGCCGCAAGCTGCGCCAGGTCGGGGCCGCCATCCGGGCTTTCATCCAGCACCACGATGTCGGCGCCGCATTCGCGCCACGGCAAAATGTTCGAATGATGCTCGTACGGGCCGATAACGACGCGGACTTTCCTGCCCGCGGCAACCGCCGCATGCACGCCAAACAGATGCACCAGACGGTTGATGCCCGCGGTCGCGCCCGATCCCGAAAAAATCACCGCGTGCTCATCGCCCGCGCCGCAGCAGCGCGCAATCGCCGCCCGTGCTTCGCGCCGCAGACGCGTAATAAAACCGCCGCAGTACGAAGCTTCAGTGTGCGAGTTGGCGTAATACGGAAGCACCTGTTCAAGCACAAAGCGTTCCACCTGCATCAGCGCCCTGCCGGACGCCACGTAGTCCGCATAGACCAGCGGCTTGGACCCAAAAGGCCCGTCGATGGAAGCATCCTTGCCGATAAGCCCTTCGGCAAGCGCCGCGGCGATATCCGTGGATTTAAGGCTGTCTTGAAATTGCTGCAACGGCGTAACCGAAGCCCGAGCCGGGGCTGCGGCGGTAAACGTATTCATGGGGAGTCTGTTCCGAACTGTTCGCAAATATCATACGATGGAAGCCCGGATGAAACATCACCGTTTTTTTGCTATTAATTCATATAAACGGGTCATATGATCGACAACATGGAAAAAATAGACAAACTTGATCTAAGCATAATCTCTTGCCTGCAAAAAGACGGCGCCCTGTCCCAGCGCGAGCTTGCCGATCGTGTCGGCCTGTCGCAGAACGCATGCTGGCGCAGGCTTCAGCGCCTGAACGCCTGCGGCATCATCCGCGGCACCCGGGCCGAGGTCAGCCTGGTCGCCCTGGGCCTGGACCTGACCGTCTTCGTCATGATCCGCACCAGCCACCACGCCAAGGCCTGGGCCGACGGATTCCGCCAGCACGTCGAACGCCTGCCCGAAGTCACCGAGTTCTATCGCATCGGCGGAGATTGGGACTACCTGATCAAAGTCGTCTGCCGCGGCATGGCGGGCTACGACCGCTTCTATCAAAAACTGATCACGGATTTCGAACTGTCCACCGTGACGGGGTTCTTCAGTATGGAAGCCATTATCGAAAACCGGCCGCCGGACCTGCGGCTGCTGGAGGATTGAGGCGCCTTGCGCCGCCTCCTGCACTACACTCTGAACCTCGCGCTGGGAACTTTCCCCTGCCCGCATCGTTCGAACCCGCCATTCCTTTTCACCGCGGAGACCCGCCCGGCCATGATTCTCTAAGCCCTCCCCCTGATCACCGCTTGCGCCACGCGCAACGCGTCTTATCGCCCCCGGAGAGCTTCATATGGCCCAGTCTTCCCGCGCGCCCGCAGCGGCGCACCCTCAGCATCAGCCGCAGGACTCGGCGATTTTCCTCAGCCTGCGCCACGTTAGCCATGCGCTGCCCGACGGGCGCATCCTGCTCAACGACGTCAGCCACGACTTCACTACCGCCCGCCACGGCCTGATAGGCCGCAACGGCGCAGGCAAATCCCTGCTGCTACGCCTGGTGCACGGAGAACTGGCCACGCAAGCCGGCCGCATCGTCCGCCAAGGCCGCATCGCCTACGTGCCCCAGACCCTGCCCCAAACGCCCGGCGTCACATTGGCTGACGTCGCCGGCATCGCGCAAATCCTGCACGCCCTCTCCAGCATCGAAGCCGGAAGCACCCGCCAGGCCGACTTCGACCTGGCCGACGGCCACTGGCGCATCCACGACGACTGGGTTCGCATGCTTGCGGACGCGGGCCTGCCCGCCTGGCCGCCCGAGCACCCCGCAGCCGGCGCCAGCGGCGGGCAGCTCACCCGCGTCGCCCTGGCCGGCGCCCTGATGCAGAAGCCCGACGGCCTGCTGCTGGACGAACCCAGCAACCATCTGGACACCGGCGCCCGTGCCTGGCTCATGGAACAGATCCGCGCCTGGCGCGGCGGCCTGATCCTCGTCAGCCACGACAGAGCCATGCTGGACGCTATGTCCCACATCGTCGAACTCGACCGCGCGACCCTCGCCGCTCACGCCGGCAACTACAGCGCCTACCGCGCCCAGCGCGACCTGCAGCACGCCGCCCTTGAGGCGGCCCTGGCGCATGCCCGCAACGAACGAGCCGCCGGCCAGCGCGCGCTGCGCCAGCAGCACGACGCCCTGCAACAGCGCAATGCCCGTAACGCCCGCCAGGCGCGCGACGCGAACCAGGCCCCCATCCTGCAGGGCATGAAAAAAGCCAACGCCGAAGGCCACGCCGGCCGCGAACACTTGCGCCGCCAGCAGGCGAGCGCCGCGCTGGATGACGCCGTCAGGCAAGCCGCAGCCAGGGTCGCCCCCACCGCCGCCATCGCCCTGGCGCTACCCGAAACCGCCGTGCCGCAGGGCCGCCGCGTCCTGCACCTGCAAGACGCAATAGCGCCCTACCCCTTGGAAGCTCCCGCCCTGACGCTGACGCTATCCGGCCCATTCCGCCTGGCCATCCGCGGACCGAATGGCTGCGGCAAAAGCACGCTGCTGTCGATGCTGGCGGGCCATACGCCGCCCAGCGCAGGCCTGTGCGACGTGCGCGTCCCGACAGCCATGCTCGATCAGCGGGCGGCCGACCTGCCGGATGACAAGTCCTTGCTGGAAACGTTACATGCGCTGGGCGCCGCATTGCCCGATGGAGAACTGCGCAGCCGGCTGGCGCTGCTGGGCCTGGGCCCGGCGCTGGTAAACGCGCCTGCCGCGACACTAAGCGGCGGGGAACGCATCAAGGCCGCGCTGGCCTGCGCGTTGTGGCGCAAGGAGCCGGCGCAGTTGCTGTTGCTGGATGAGCCGACGAATCATCTGGATATCGCGTCGGCGGAGGCGCTGGAGGATGCGCTGAGGGAGTATCCGGGCGCGATGGTGGTGGTGTCGCACGACGGGAAGTTTCTGGAGGGGATTTCAGCTACCCATGTGTTGGGCTGGCAATTAGACGGCTGGCGGCTTGCCGAATGCGCGGCAGGCCGCCCTGTTGAATAGCCAGCCGTATTTCCGCGCTATCGCGGGTCAGCCAGATCAGGAAAATGGAAAATCTCGGTATACACGGGCTCGCTCCAGGCGCCGAGCCTTGCGCTCAGTTCTTCATACGCAGCCTTGCGATCCTCCAGCAAACCCGGATACGTCAGAAAAGTCTTGTCGGACTGATCGTAAGAGCGCGAAATGCTGCGCGACATGAGCGCCCTGCCATCCACATCCTTCAGTGCATATTCGACCATCGTCATCGGCTTGTACGAGTCCGTCGCAGATGTGGCGGCGTAAGCGGTGCCCAACCGCAGCAGAAGTTGCATGTGCCCGTCGGTAGGCACAAGGTCTTCAGAGACGCTCAGCGCCAGATCCTCATTGCCCGACGGCCGGAGCACCTTCGTAACCTTTACCTGCCTGCCGTCCTTGGCAAGCAGATCGCCAATGTGCTCGGCAAAGTCCCGATTCATGCTGCGCTCCGGAAAATCCTTGGCGATTAAGGCCGAAAATTCTTTTGAGCGCCGCTCCGTGCGAGGCTTCATGTCCAACTTATGCGCGGCATCCACCGTCAAGCCTACCAACGTGCCAACCGGCCCAAGAATGCCCAGCACCCCCAACGATTTCGATCCGCCCAGGTCCAGGATCACATAATCGTCACCGTGGTAAAAAATCTCTACCGGCTTGCCCGATTGAATGACAGCCTGGTTGGCCTGCTTGTCCATCTGGTACTTCGGCGGAGGCTGCTTGAAGGCGCATCCGCTAAGGAAAATCAAAGCAATCGAAAGCAATTTCTTCATGTCTACACCCTTTAGATTTTGGAACGCGGAATCGGCCGCGCTGTCGGGCCGGTCCGCAATCTGCTTTTAGGGTGTATTGGAACTAGGGGAAATCAGAGCATTCTGAAAGTGCGATGGGGCACTGGTGACGTCGCGACAACGTCCCAGCCCGTGCTCTTGGAGACGATCTGCGCCGACTACAGACCCACGCCGTACAGGAACATAGGATCTTCCGTAAGGGTTTTAAATGAATGAGGCAGGATCGCTTTGTTGCGGCACTGGACGGTCGTATTGAGTAGAGCGCTTAATAAGCCAGCCTCGGCTATCAATCAAGGAAAAATCTCCTTTCCCCCGACGCGTCAAGAGTTTCCGCCGATTGGAAGCGGCGTCCTTTTCACCTTTGCGTTTTTGCAGCCCTTGTACTTCTTTACGGCGACGGGCTTCGTGCGTACCACCCCATCGACAACAACCAGCTCACGCAAGACCGTGTTGGGATGCCGATAAAGTGTCTCGTAGTCCTTTCCTGCTTCAAGAACTGCGGTAATGGCGTTGCCGAATACCCGACTGTGCATGGAGACGCCGATTGCATTTGGATGGCTCCACCCGCCGCCATAGGAATAGATGTCAATAGGGATCCCTGCCATAACGACG
Source organism: Achromobacter arsenitoxydans SY8 (assembly GCF_000236785.1). Lineage (GTDB taxonomy): Bacteria > Pseudomonadota > Gammaproteobacteria > Burkholderiales > Burkholderiaceae_B > Achromobacter > Achromobacter arsenitoxydans. Next base: position 68,092 of record NZ_AGUF01000033.1, read on the forward strand.
TATTCAGAATAGTACTTTTCGTCAATATCAGGCATAGGCATGCCGATCACCGTATTGTTGATCCCACGAACTAATGGATCATTTGCATTGAAACTATACGGGTTTGAGTCGTCCAGACATGTGCGATTAAGGGTAACGGTTGTAGATGTTCCAAAGTAAATCCGCAATCTGGCACTGACCGCAGGATTGTATTCTTTGGGAAGATATGGACTTTTTGGCGCGCATCCCGAAGCAAGAACGGCAAGGCCGACCATCGCGATTTTTGCTTTTACTCCCTGGATGCGCTTCAACTTTCTGTCTTTCATCGTAGTCCACCATTCATTATTAAATGCCCCACCCAGACGTTGCCGGCCACCCTCCCTGCAAGGTCAGCCACAACAAAACGGCATCAACCGCGCGCTTTACTACAGATGCCGCACCCGTCTGGCAGGCGCCCTGCTTTGTAACCAGCCACCAGAAGCACGGAAATCGAAACAATTTGAAAGTGCGTTTTGGACGTGTGGTCCCGGGTTATCCCGAATGTCCCCTATATCTACAAATCGTCAATAATTCGCCAACGTTTTGTCGTCGATCCGTCCCTTTGCCTGCCTCACCCATGCCTGTGTCCGTCCGGGACGCCATCGTTTCCTCTTCGCACCTGGCCTCGTCGGCGCCCGAGCTGTCCGAGGTCGAATTCGGCCTGATCATCGCGTCGCACGCCTTCAACCGCTGGATGGTGCGGTGCATGGCCTGTGCGGGCCTGCCCGAACTCACGTCCCTGGACATCCTGGTGCTCAACCATGTGTTCCATCGCGGCCGGGGCAAGAAGCTGGCGGACATCTGCTTCACGCTGAATGTCGAAGACACCCACCTGGTGAACTATTCGCTGAAGAAGCTGGAACGCCTGGGCGTGGTGCAAAGCGCCAAGACGGGCAAGGAAGTGATCTACACCACGACCGACGCCGGCGCGGCCGCGATCCAGCGCTACGCCGAAGTCCGCGAGCAGTGCCTCGTCAAACCCTTCATCGACTCCCCCGCCGCGGACAACGCCAGCCATCAGCTGGCCAACACCCTGCGCGCCCTCTCGGGCCTGTACGACCAGGCAGCCCGCGCCGCCACCTCGCTGTGAGAATCCACGTTGTCTAGCAATACTGTTTCTTCTTCCGCGCCGCTGCTGTCCGTGCGCGGCGTATCGGTCGACTTCACCACCGAAACCGGCGTGTTCCGCGCCGTCGACACCCTGGATTTCGAGGTGCGCCCCGGCAGGACGCTGGCCATCGTCGGGGAATCCGGCTCGGGCAAATCGGTGACATCCATGGCCATCATGCGTCTGACCGACTACAGCGGCGGCCGCATTTCGACAGGACAGATCCTGTTCCGCGACGGCACGGACCGCGAGGTCGACCTGACCGCTGCCAGCGACGAGCAGATGCGCGCCATCCGCGGCAATGACATCGCGATGATCTTCCAGGAGCCGATGACGTCGCTGAATCCGGTGTTCACCATCGGCGACCAGATCGTGGAAGCCATCATGCTGCACCAGCAGCTGTCGCGTTCCGCGGCCCGCCAGGCCGCGCGCAAGCTGCTTGAAAAGGTGCGCCTGCCCGACGCCGCGCAATTGCTGGACCGCTATCCGCACCAGTTGTCGGGCGGCATGCGCCAGCGCGTGATGATCGCGATGGCGTTGTCATGCCAGCCGCGCCTGTTGATCGCCGACGAGCCGACCACCGCGCTGGACGTCACCATCCAGGCGCAGATTCTGAACACCATCCGCGAACTGCAGCGCGACCTGGGCACGGCCGTCATCTTCATCACGCACGACATGGGCGTGGTGGCCGAGATGGCCGACGACGTGGTGGTGATGCTGCGCGGCAAGAAGGTCGAGCAAGGCGCCGTCGAAGAGATCTTCAACGCGCCCAAGCACCCCTATACGCGCGCGCTGCTGGCCGCTGTGCCGCGCCTGGGCAGCCTGACCGGCCGCGACCTGCCGCTGCGCACGCCGCAGACCGTGCTGGAAGGCGACACGCTGCGCGAAGTGGGCGAGACCCGCGAGCAGGATACGGCCCGCTACGACGAGCCCGTGCTGCGCGTGGACAAGCTGACCACGCGCTTTGACGTGGGCCACAATCTGTTCGGCCGTGTCACGCACCGCGTGCATGCGGTGGAAGAAGTGAGCTTCGACGTCTACCCCGGCGAAACGCTGGCGCTGGTGGGCGAATCGGGCAGCGGCAAGTCCACCATCGGCAAGACCCTGCAGCAGCTCGTGGCGCCGACCTCCGGGGCGGTGCGCTACAACGGCCAGGACATTTTCTCGATGGACAGCGCCGGCCGCCAGCGCCTGCGCCAGGAGATTCAGTACATCTTCCAGGATCCCTATGCGTCGCTGGACCCGCGCAAGACCGTGGCGTTCAGCATCGCGGAACCCATCCGCACGCACGGCCTGCTGTCCGGCGAGGACGCGATCGCCCGCCGCGTGGGCGAGCTGCTGGAACAGGTGGGCCTCAAGCCCGAACGCGCCAGGCGCTATCCGCATGAATTCTCGGGCGGCCAGCGCCAGCGCGTGTGCATCGCGCGCGCGTTGGCCAGCAACCCCAAGCTGATCATCGCGGACGAATCGGTGTCGGCGCTGGACGTGTCGATCCAGGCGCAGATCCTGAACCTGCTGATGGACCTGCAGAAAGACCGCGGGCTGTCCTACCTGTTCATCACGCACGACATGGCGGTGGTGGAAAAGGTGAGCCATCGCGTCGCGGTGCTGTACCTGGGCCAGATCGTCGAACTGGGTACGCGCCGCCAGATCTTCGAATCGCCGCAGCACGCCTACACGCGCAAGCTGCTGGCCGCCGTGCCCGTGGCCGAGCCCGGCCGCCACATCGACACATCCCTGATTGAAGGCGAAATCCCCAGCCCCGTGCGGCGCGTGGGCGACGAGCCGGCCATCATTCCCCTGATCGAATTCGCGCCCGGCCACCAAGTGGCCCGGGCGGCCTGAACCCTTTTTTACCCATCGGCCCGATCCGATATCCCGTCCCTGGAGGCGATCATGCAATTCCTACGCACCACTTTCACCGCCACCGCCCTGACCCTGGCGCTGGGCGGCGCGCTGCCCGCCGTTTTCTCGACCGCGCACGCCGCCGGCACGCTCAACGTAGCCATCAACCAGGATCCGGGCAGCTGGGATCCGATCGACACGTTCGTGACCTTCTGGGGTTCCGTGGGCGGCAATCTGTACGACGGCCTGACCATGCGCGGCGCCGACCTGAAGCTGCAGCCGGGACTGGCCACCAGCTGGGAATACCTGGACGAGAACAAGCGCCTGCGCTTCAAGCTGCGCGAGGGCGTTAAGTTCCACAACGGCGAACCGTTCAACGCCGAAGCCGTGAAGTTCACCTTCGAGCGCCTGCTGGGCGCGGAAGGCGCCAAGGGCCCGCAGAAGTCGAACTACGACTCGATCGGCGAGGTCAAGGTAGTGGACGAGTACACGGTGGACTTCATCCTGAAGCAGCCCGACCCGGTTCTCCTGACCAAGCTGGCTGGCTACGGCGCGATGATCGTGCCGCCCAAGTACATCAAGGAAAAGGGCGAAGACAACTTCAACACCAACCCGGTGGGCACCGGCCCGTTCAAGTTTGAAAGCTACCAGCCCAAGGTCAACGTGACGCTCGCGCGCAACGACGATTACTGGGGCGGCAAGCCCAAGCTGGACAAGGTGGTGTACCGCTTCATCGGCGAACCCGGCACCCAGGTTGCCGAACTGCAGGCCGGCCGCATCGACATCGCCACGCTGATTCCGCTGGGCCTGATCGAGACCGTGAAGAAGTCCGGCAACGCCGACGTGATCTCCACCGGCGGCCCGGTCGCCTACGCGCTGCGCTACAACACCAAGAACGGCATCACGCAGAGCCGCGACGTGCGCCGCGCGCTGATCATGGCTGTCGACCGCGACGCCATCGTCAAGCAGCTGCTGCTGGGCCAGGCCAAGACCATCGCCAGCTTCCAGGGTCCGCAGTCGTTCGGCTACAACCCCGAGCAAAAGCCCCTGCCCTTCAATCCCGCCGAAGCCAAGAAGCTGCTGGCCGCCGCGGGCGTGAAGCCGGGCGCCACGGTGCAGATCGACGTGCGCGGCAGCGATTCGAACTTCCGCGAAGTGGCGCAGGCCGTGTCGGGCTACCTGCAGGCCGTGGGCGTGCGCGCCACCATCAAGCCGTATGAAACCGGCGTGCTGCTCAACGACATCATCCCGGGCGGCAAGACCGGCGAGATGTGGCAGAACCAGTGGGGCGGCTGGACGTACGACTACGACAACACGGCGTATCTGATGTACCACACGGGCCAGAAGTGGAACCCGTACGACAACGACGCCAAGCTCAACGCCATGCTGGAAGCGCAGCGCACCGTCTACGACGTGAAGAAGCGCGAAGGCATGCTGCAGGAAATCGCGGCGTACGTGGCCGACCAGGCGCTGGAACTGCCGCTGTACAGCCTGAACACGATCGTGGGCGTGAACAAGCGCGTGAAGAACCTGGAGGTCCCGGGCGACATTCGCTTCCGTTTCGTTGACACGGCGGTGGAGTAAAAGTAGGCCCCCCCGAAGCGCTACGCGCTTCCCCCCGGGGGGGCATGCCTGCGGACCGGCAAAGCCCGGATCCGCGGCATCCCGCTGGGACGGTGCCGTGGCAACACTAACGGTATCCGTCGCAGCATTTATGGTGTCCGTTGCAGCATTGTGGTGGCCGCTGCAGCATTAACATTACCGACCCGCGCCGGCGCAAGCCGGTGCGGCGCCTTATGACCGGATTTCTCATCAAACGCGTGTTGCAGGCGATCTTCGTGATCGTGGCGGTGACGCTGCTTGTTTCCTATGCCGTGCGCCTGACCGGCGACCCCGCGCTGATGCTCAGCCAGGGCTCGGGCAGCGTGACCGAACAAGACCTGGCGAACATCCGCCAGGCGCTCGGGCTGAACCGCCCGTTCCACGAGCAGTACCTGTCGTACATGCAGGGCCTTTTGCACGGCGATTTCGGCCGCAGCTTCATGGGCGGCACGTCGGTGGCCAAGCTGATCGGCGACGCCCTGCCCGCCACGCTGATGCTGGCCTTCACGTCGCTGATCGTGTCCATCCTGATTTCGCTGCCGCTGGGCATCCAGGCCGCCATCAAGCGCGGCAAGCCCACGGACCAGGCGATCCGCATCCTGTCGCTGGTGGGGCTGTCGTTCCCCAACTTCTGGCTGGCGCTGATGCTGGTGCTGCTGCTGTCGATCACCTTTCCGCTGCTGCCGCCATCCGGATGGAGCGGTCCGGCCAGCCTGGTGCTGCCGTCGCTGACAATGGCCATCATCCTCAGCGCCACCAACATCCGGCTGGTGCGCACGACGATGCTGGAAACGCTGTCCGCGCAGTACATCATGGTGGCGCGCAGCAAGGGCCTTAAGGAACGCGTCGTGCTGTACAAGCATGCGCTGCGCAACTGCGCCATTCCGCTGATCACTTACCTGGGCCTGCAGTTCGGCGGCCTGATCGGCGGCATCGTGGTGATCGAGATGGTCTTCAACTGGCCCGGACTGGGCACGCTGGCGTTCGACGCCATCTCGGGCCGCGACTACCCGGTGCTGCAAGGCACGGTCACCGTGCTGGCCACCGTCATCGTCCTGGTCAACCTGATCGTCGACATCGCCTACGGCATCGTCGATCCCCGTATCCGCACGCGCTGAGCATCATGCAGACAACCACTACCCCCGCCGCCCCCAAGGCGTTCAAGCCGCGCAGCCGCTTCCGGTCGCTGGAATTCGTGCTGGGCGCGATCCTGACCGGCGTCATGGTCCTGCTGGTGCTGGCCTCCGGCTGGCTGTTCCCGGACGGCGGCGAATCCATGGACCTGGCCGCCCGCCTGATGGCGCCGTTCGCGTCCGCCGCCCATCCCTTCGGCACCGACCCGCTGGGCCGCGACGTGCTGGCGCGCGTCATCGTCGGCGGCAAAATCTCGCTGCTGGTGGGCTTTGCGTCCGTCATTGGCGGCGCGCTGCTGGGCATCGTCATGGGCCTCATCGCCGGCTACTATCGCGGCTTCTGGGACATGATCGTGATGCGCTTTGCCGACGTGCAGCTGGCGCTGCCCTTCATCCTGGTGGCCATCACGTTCATCGCCATCCTGGGCGGCGGCCTGTTCAACGTCATCTTCTTCATGATCGTGTCGCAATGGGTGCAGTACGCGCGGCTGGTGCGGGCGCAGGTGCTGGCGCTGCGCGAGCGCGAATTCGTGCTGGCCGCCCGCGCCTTCGGCGTGCGCGACCTGGCCATGATCCGCCACCACATCGTGCCCAACCTGCTGGGCCCGCTGGTGATCCTGATGACCCTGAACGTCGCCAACAACATCCTGCTGGAAAGCAGCCTGACGTTCCTGGGCCTGGGCGTGGACCCCATGATCCCGAGCTGGGGCGGTATGCTTGCCGACGGCCGCACGTATATGCAGACGGCCTGGTGGGTCAGCGTCTTTCCCGGGCTGGCCATCATGCTGACGGTGCTGGGCCTGAACCTGCTGGGCGACTGGCTGCGCGACCGCCTGGACCCGACCGGCAAGGTCTGAACATCGCTCCGGCCCATCCGGCCCGGAAGGAATATTGAGTATGTCGTTGCTGGAAAAAACATTCGACCGCACGCTGGACGCCTGGACGCACGCCTACCTGGCGCCGGCCTGGCGCGGCGCGGTCGTGGAAGGCTGGCTGTTCGAAGGCGTGGAGGCCCGCCGCGCGGCGCAAGCCCGCCTTGAGCAGGCCGGCGTCAAGGCGCGCTTTCGCAGCGCTTATAAGCCCCTGCTGCACTATTTCCTGGAAGAGGCGGAACTCGACGGGCTGGTCTCGGCCGTGGTGCGCTACCCGCTGCACGAGCATGCCCAACCCAAGCGCTTCACGCTGGAAGCCTATCCGCTCGTCGCCCTGCTGCAGGGCGTGCGCGTGACCATGCAGCCCGGCGCTGACGACCTGCACTACGACGTCAGCCTGACCTACGCCGACGGCCGCAAGACCGAAACGCGCGTGTATGCGCCCAACCAGCTTGGTCATGCGCCGGACGGCACGCCGGAACTGTCGCCCACGGGCTGGCTGCGCGTGCGAGACGCCGACGGCGCCTTGCAGACCGACGCCGCGCAGGCGACGGAATACCAGTTGCTGTTCCGCGGCATCATGGACACGGTGCGCAACCATGCCTGGGGCGCGCACGAGCCCTATTTCGAACGCCTGGAAATTCGCGTGGACCTGCCGGGCATCGACTACGCCCTGCCGGTGGACGAGGAAATCGTCAGCACCTTCGAGGCGCTGCACGAAGACATCTATTTCTCGCTGCTGGAGCACTTCCAGCAGCACTCCGGCCGCCCGTCGGGCGACCGCGGCCTGCAGCCCGGCCAGATCATTCCAGACATCCGCCGCCATGACGGCGCGGCGCGCGTGCAGATCTCGGTGGAACCTTTCGCCCCCGTGGCGCCCGTGGCGCCGGCGCCCCTCGCCGGTCCGCTGGCGCAGGCGCGCGAACCGCTGTCGGCCGCGCAGATCGCCGGCTGCATGGCGGCCTTCGGCGGCGACGCGTTCCAGGCCGTATCGCGCCAGGGCCGTCCCGTGCTGGGCACCTATGTGCGCGGCCCCGGTCCCGCCGTTTTCATTTCGGGCGCGCAGCACGCCAACGAGACCTCCGGCGTGGTCGGCGCGCTACGCGCCGCCCAAACGCTGGCCGCGCGCGGCGACGCGCACTTTGCGCTGATCGCCTCTGAAAACCCCGATGGCTATGCGCTCTTTAACCGGCTGCGCGAGCAGCACCCGCGCCACATGCTGCACGCGTCGCGCTACAGCGCGCTGGGCGACGACATCGCCTACCGGGAACGCGCGCCGTTCTTCGAACGCGAAGGCCGCCACCAAGCCCACGCCATCAGCGGCGCACACCTGCACATCAACCTGCATGGCTACCCCGCGCACGAATGGACGCGTCCGCTGTCGGGCTACCTGCCGCGGCATTTCGAGCTGTGGACCATCCCCAAGGGCTTCTTCCTGGTGCTGCGCCACCATCCCGGCTGGGGCGAGCGCGCGCGGCGCCTGATCGAAGGCGTGACGGCGCGCCTGGCCCGCAACGTGCCCGGCCTGGTGGAGTTCAACGCCCGCCAGCTGGAACTCTTTCACGCGCATGCGCTCGAATCAGGCTTTGGCGTGCTTAACGGCATTCCCGTGCAGGTCACGGAAACCGATCGTGAAGAACTGCCACTGGCGCTCATCTCGGAGTTTCCGGATGAAACGGTCTACGGGGACCGATTCGTTTTCGCGCATACTGTGCAGATGGAAACCGTCCTCGCGGCGACCGACCTCTACCGCGCGGGACTTTAGCGGCCAAGGACCGCCGTCGGCCTCCGACCTAACAGAATCAATAAGAAATGAACATCCGAGAACGCAACCACGGCGACGATCTGGCCCTGGTGGACATCTGGCTCCGTTCGGTGCGCGCCACCCATACCTTCCTTACCGAAAAGGAAATCCAGGCCATGTACCCGCAGGTGCTCAACACCTACCTGCCCTCGGTGCGGGTCTGGGTCTGTGAGGACGATGCCGGCGAAGTGGCCGGCTTCATGGGCCTGAACGGCAACAAGGTCGAAATGCTGTTCGTGGACGCCAACAAGCGCGGCAAGGGCGCCGGCCGGCGCCTCTTGAACTTCGCACGTTCGCTGCACGGCACGCTGCTGGTGGACGTGAACGAACAGAACCCGCAGGCCCACGGCTTCTACAAGCATTACGGGTTCGAGGACGTGGGCCGTTCGGCCTACGACGACTCCGGCCGGCCGTTTCCCATCATCCACATGAAGCTGCCCGGCTGAGGCTCCAGGCTCAGGTCTTGGGCGCCTCGTGCCGGGCGCGCCAGGCCTTCAAGGCCTCGCGGTAGCGGTCCATGGCCTCGTCGTAGAGGTCATAGACGCAGGGGATGCAGCCGCTATTGCAGCATTCCTCAGGCGCGGGGCGCTCGGGCGGAACGGGTTGCGGATCGTCGTCGGGTACAGGCTTGGTGCTCATGCCGCCATGTTAGCGCCGCGCGCCTGTGCGCGGCGCGGCAAGCCCTGTCACAGGCCTTCCTGTTTGCGCCAGTCGGCGCGCCGGATCTCGTAGCAGACCTTGGATTCGGGCGCGTCGCCCGTCATGCCGACATAGCGCAGCCCGGTCTTTTCCATGACGCGCTGCGACGCCGTGTTCGAGCGCAGCGCCACCGCCCCCAGCACGTCCACCGGCAGCAGCCGGAACCCCAGCCCGACCAGCACGCGCGAGATCTCCGGCGCGAAACCCTTGCCCCAGCAATCGGGGTGCAGGGCGTAGGCCAGCTCGACACTGGCGCGGCCGGCGGCTGTCGAGACCTTCAGGCCTGCGCGGCCGGCGGGCCGGCCCGTGTCGCGGTCTTCCAGCACATACATGCCGTAGCCGTGCTCGGTCCAGTGCACGATGTTCTGGGCGACATAGCGCCGGCTGGCGGCCGCATCGCGCGTGCCGCCCATGGACTCCATCAGGTCGGCGTTGGCGTGCATCTCGATCATGAACGGCAGATGCGCCTGCGACATGCGCCGGGCGTGCAGCCGCAAGGTCAGAAAATCGTCAGGAAACTCGGCGAACGGCATGGCTGTCGGGAGCGATGGCTGAAGGAGTGGAGTGGCGGGACAGGCCCGGATCGGTCCATCATACCGGCGCCGACGCGCCGCCACACTCCTGCCTAACCCTCACTCGCGACACCGCCCGCGCGGGCAATGCTGCCGTACTGATCCGCCAGCACGGCGGCGTTTTCGCCATAGCCCGCCGTGCCGGCTATCGAGGGCTTGCTCATGAACCGGGATACGCGCGCATGGCGGCCGGCTGGTCGGCCTTCAGCGCGTCCAGGATGCGCTTGCCCAGGCGGCCGTCCTGCGGCAGGTTCAGCCGCGCCTGTTCCTCGCGCACCGCGTCCCGCGTCTTGCCGCCGGGAATGCCGTCGGCCTCGCCGATGTCGTGGCCGCGACCGTACAGCTGCTTCTGCAGTTCCTTGATTTCCGCCCGCGACAGGCCGGGGTCATCGGTGGGCCAGGCCGCGACAAGCCCCGGACCGCCCTGCAGCCGGTTCAGCAGCAGGGCCACGGCCAGGCCGTAGCGGCGCGACTGGTTGTAGTGCAGGATGGCGTCGAAGTTCACGGTGGCCAGGAAGACCGGGCCGCGCGCGCCGGTGGGCGCGAACAGGTAAGCCTGTTCGTCGTTGCCGGACGGCAGCTTCAGCACCGAACCGTCGCCCTGTTTCAGGCCGGCCTGCGCCCATTGGGCGATGGTGCGGCGGTCCTGCGAGCCGACGTATTCCGCGTCGGGCTCCGGCGGGATCGCGGCGGCCACGTCCGCGGGCACGCGCACTTCGACCACGGCGGGCAGGCCGTGCGTCCACTTGGCGCGGCGCTTGCGCAGGTGGTTGGCCGTGGAGGCCAGCGCGTCGGGCAGCGAGTTGTAGAGATCAATGCGGCCGTCGCCGTCGCCGTCGGCGGCCAGTTCGTAGAACGAGGTCGGAATGAACTGCGTCATGCCGAAGGCGCCGCTCCAGGAACCGACGAACTTGTCCGCGGGCACGGTGCCGTCGCGCAAAAGGCGCACGGACGCATAGGCGTTCTTTTCCCAGAGCTGCTTGTTTTCGGTGCAGGCGCGGGTCAGCCAGGCATTGAGCACGTCGGTCTTGCCGACCTGCCGGCCGTAGTTGGTTTCGATGCCGAAGATGGCGACCAGGGTGGCCGGATCGACCTGGTACTGCTGGCTGATGCTGGCCAGCTGCGAGCCGTACTTGTCCAGCACGGCCTTGCCGTCCCGCACGCGCTCGTCGTCCACCGTCTTGGCGATGTAATCCCACCAGCTTTCGCGCCCTTCGGGCTGGCCCTTGGCGGACGCCACGGTGGTGGGCAGCAGCTTGGCGTTAGCCGTGTACTTGTCCCAGTCGGCAACGGTCAGGCCGTTGGCGGCGGCGCCCTTGCGCAGCTTGACTATGCAGGCCTTGGTGTCGAGTTCGGTAGGGATGATGACCGTTGGGGCTGCGGCGGGCGCAGCCGTGGCTGCGGGCGCCGATGCGGCCGCCGGT
>NZ_AGUF01000032.1 GCF_000236785.1 Achromobacter arsenitoxydans SY8
AAGCAGCGATGCTGGGAAATGAGTTCCAGGGCGGCCATGGGCTTTCTCCGGTGAAATGGGTGTAAAAAACGTCGGGGAGTTAGGGTATATCCATGGTGCGACGTTCCGTCGCCGAATGTTAACCTGCCCCTCATTGGGCGCTCGCGACAAAAAAAATGCCATTCCGTGCCCATATTGTGATCACGGGACTTGACCAGCGCCCACCGTGGCACTATTTATATACCGTGAGCGAAGACAAACCGTTCTTCCTGATACGCAAGCCCTGACACTATGGCCCGTCTGCCCCGTCTGTATGCCCCTGGGCTGCCCCAACTGGTGCAGGCCAACTTTATTCAGCCACTGGCGGCGGCATCGCAACCCGCGCCCGCCGACATACTGAACCAGCTCGCAACCTGGCTGGGCGAATCCGCCCAACGCCATCGCGTGTCGGTTCACGGGTGGCTGCTTGCCAACGACCGCATCCTGCTGCTGGCCACGCCCGCAGACGAGGAAGGCCTGCCCCGGTTGATGCAGACACTGGGCCGCAATCTGGCCGCGCGCCTGCGCGGAGGCCGGGTGTTCGCGGGCCGGTACCGATCCGCCTTGCTCGAGCCCGGCGCGTGGGTGCTGCCAGCGCTGGTCTGGCTGGAAACCTACCCCGTGCGCAGCGGCGCGTCGCAAGACCCCGACTCCTGGCCTTGGTCGTCCGCCTCCAGCCATACCGGCAACACAACGGCGGCGCCCGCGCAGTGGCAGTCCGACCACGCCGACTACTGGGCTTGCGGCAACACGCCTTTCGACCGGCAGGCCAATTACCGCAAGCGCCTGCAGGACGGGCTATCGCGGGAAGAGGCACAACGCATCGACCAGGCCGTCTCCGGCCAGTGGGCGCTGGGCGGCGCAAGCTTCATCGCCAGCCTGGCGCACACCGCCAGCCGGCGCGTGGCTCCCGGCCAGCGCGGCCGGCCCCGCAAGAAGCCCGCCGCGCCCGCGCCGGCCGATACCGAGTCGACGCCGTCCACACCGGCGCCTTCAACGCCGACGACCTCCTGATTTTTCGAACCCGCCGCCATGGCGGGTTCTGCTTTATGGAATCCGCGGCGCGGCTGACGCCTGCCCCTAGTCGCCCCGCGCGGCGTGCAGGCGGCGCCGCTTGCCGGCCGCACCCTGCGTGTTGCGATCGGCCCGAAACCTGTTTGACCACCGGCGCGTGGTGCGCTTTTGCCACAAACCAGTTTGATCCAGCGCATGAAAATTGCCCCTTTAAATGGGGACGCATAACGGCAAAATTGGTCATTCGACCGATCTACGTGCCAGACTCAGAAACCGCCCTCCGCGTAAGCCCAATGATGGCGCGGATCTTGTTATGTCCCTGTTTTAATGCACAATGATGGAGCATTAAAATAATTAGGGTCATACCCCTTATGTTTCTGTTGCACCCTACTCGTGACGGGGGTATTGTCCGTCTCCTGCACTGCAACATTACGACGCAGGCCCACTGCGGAGCGCGCCATGCCCCATACCACCCCGATCGATTCCTGTCCCACCCCCAAGGCGACCCCTATTGATGCCAGCCGCATCGGCCTGCCTTCGGCCCAGGGCCTGTACCACCCCAAGAACGAACATGACGCCTGCGGCGTCGGCTTTGTTGCGCACATCAAGGGCAAGAAAAGCCACGCGATCATCCAGCAGGGCCTGAAGATTCTGGAAAACCTGGACCACCGCGGCGCGGTCGGCGCGGACAAGCTGATGGGCGACGGCGCGGGCATCCTGATCCAGATCCCCGACACGCTCTACCGCGACGAACTGAGCCAGCAAGGCATCATCCTGCCCCCGCCCGGCGAATACGGCGTGGCCATGGTGTTCCTGCCCAAGGAAACGGCCTCGCGCCTGGCCTGTGAACAGGAACTCGAGCGCTCCGTGCGCGCAGAGGGCCAGGTCGTGCTGGGATGGCGCAACGTGCCCGTGGACGTCGACATGCCCATGTCGCCCACCGTGCGCGACTGCGAACCCGTGATCCGCCAGCTGTTCATCGGCCGCGGCGCCGACGTGATGGTGCCCGACGCGCTGGAACGCAAGCTGTACGTGATCCGCAAGACCGCCAGCCACGCCATCCAGAACATGCACCTGGCGCACGGCAAGGAATACTTCGTGCCGTCGGCCTCGGTGCGCACCGTGGTCTACAAGGGCCTGCTGCTGGCCGACCAGGTCGGCCGCTACTACCGCGACCTGGCCGACACCCGTACCGTGTCCGCCCTGGCGCTGGTGCACCAGCGCTTCTCGACCAACACCTTCCCCGCCTGGCCGCTGGCTCACCCGTACCGCATGATCGCCCACAACGGCGAAATCAACACGGTCAAGGGCAACTTCAACTGGCTGCGCGCCCGCGAAGGCATGATGCAGTCGGCCGTGCTGGGCGACGACCTGAAAAAGCTGTACCCCATCGTCTACGAAGGCCAGTCGGACACCGCCACGTTCGACAACTGCCTGGAACTGCTGGTGAATTCGGGCTATTCGCTAGCCCACGCCATGATGATGATGATCCCGGAAGCCTGGGAACAGCACACGCAGATGGACGAAAGCCGCCGCGCTTTCTATGAATACCACGCCGCCATGATGGAGCCGTGGGACGGCCCCGCCGCGGTGGCGTTCACCGATGGCCGCCAGATCGGCGCCACGCTGGACCGCAACGGCCTGCGTCCGGCCCGCTACCTCGTCACCGACGACGACATGGTCATCCTGGCCTCCGAGGCCGGCACCCTGTCGATCCCCGAAAACCGCATCGTCAAGAAATGGCGCCTGCAGCCGGGCAAGATGTTCCTGATCGACCTGGAACAAGGCCGCATCATCGACGACGGCGAAATCAAGCTGCAACTGGCCAACAGCCGCCCGTACCGCCAATGGATCGAGCGCCTGCAGATCAAGCTGGAATCGCTGCCCGCGCCGCGCCAGGTCGCCGTGGCCACGCAATCGGCCGTGTCGCTGCTGGACCGCCAGCAGGCCTTCGGCTGGACCCAGGAAGACTACAAGTTCATCCTGGAGCCCATGGCGTCCAGCGGCGAGGAAGTCATCGGTTCGATGGGCAACGACGCCCCGCTGGCCGTGCTGTCTGACCGCGCCAAGCCGTTCTACAACTACTTCCGCCAGTTGTTCGCGCAAGTCACGAACCCGCCCATCGACCCCATCCGCGAACAGCTGGTGATGTCGCTGGTGTCCTTCATCGGACCCAAGCCGAACCTGCTGGACATCAACAACGTCAACCCGCCGCTGCGCCTGGAAGTGTCCCAGCCGGTGCTGGACTTCGCCGCCATGGCGCAGATCCGCGACATCGAACAGGTCACGGGCAAGAAGTTCCGCAGCTTCGAGCTGGACATCACCTACCCCGCAGCCTGGGGCCCCGAGGGCATCGAAGCCCGCGTGGCGGCCCTGTGCGCCCGCGCCGTCGACGCGGTGCGCAGCGGCTACAACATCCTGATCGTGTCGGACCGCCTGGTCGACAGCGAACGCGTGGCCATTCCCGCGCTGCTGGCGACGTCGGCCGTGCACCAGCACCTGATCCGCGCCGGCCTGCGCACCAACACCGGCCTGGTCGTGGAAACCGGCTCGGCCCGCGAAGTCCACCACTTCGCGCTGCTGGGCGGCTACGGCGCCGAAGCCATCCATCCCTACCTGGCGCTGGAATCGCTGGGCAAGCTGAATGACCCCGAAAAGGCCGTCAAGAACTACATCAAGGCGATCGGCAAGGGCCTGAACAAGGTCATGTCCAAGATGGGCATTTCCACGTACATGTCCTACACCGGCGCGCAGATCTTCGAAGCCGTGGGCCTGCAAAGCGCCCTGGTGAACAAGTACTTCACGGGCACCTCGTCCAACATTGAAGGCATCGGCATCTTCCAGGTGGCCGAAGAAGCGCTGCGCCAGCATCGCGCCGCGTTCAGCGCCGACCCGGTGCTGGCCAACGACCTGGACGCCGGCGGCGAATACGCCTACCGCGTCCGCGGCGAAGAGCACATGTGGACGCCGGACTCGATCGCCAAGCTGCAGCACGCTTCGCGCGCCAACAATTACCGCACGTACAAGGAATACGCGCAGATCATCAACGACCAGAGCCGTCGCCACATGACCCTGCGCGGCCTGTTCGAATTCCGCTTCGATCCGTCGCGCGCCATTCCGCTGGACGACGTCGAGCCGGCCAAGGACATCGTCAAGCGCTTCGCCACCGGCGCCATGTCGCTGGGCTCGATCTCGACCGAAGCGCACTCGGTGCTGGCCGTCGCCATGAACCGCATCGGCGGCAAGTCCAACACCGGCGAAGGCGGCGAGGACGAACTGCGCTACCGCGCCGAAATGCGCGAAGGCAAGAGCACCATCAAGGACGGCGACACGCTGGCCTCGCTGCTGGGCTCGGACCGCATCGAAGCCGACGTCGAACTGAAGAAGGGCGACTCGCTGCGCTCGAAGATCAAGCAGGTGGCGTCGGGCCGTTTCGGCGTGACCGCCGAATACCTGTCGTCCGCCGACCAGATCCAGATCAAGATGGCGCAAGGCGCCAAGCCTGGCGAAGGCGGCCAGCTGCCCGGCCACAAGGTGTCGGAATACATCGCCAAGCTGCGCTACTCGGTGCCGGGCGTGGGCCTGATCTCGCCCCCGCCGCACCATGACATTTACTCCATCGAAGACCTGGCCCAGCTGATCCACGACTTGAAGAACGTAAATTCCAAGTCCTCGATTTCGGTCAAGCTGGTGTCCGAAGTGGGCGTGGGCACGGTGGCTGCGGGCGTGGCCAAGGCCAAGGCCGACCACGTCGTGATTGCCGGCCATGACGGCGGCACGGGCGCATCGCCGGTGTCGTCCATCAAGCATGTGGGCACGCCCTGGGAACTGGGCCTGGCCGAAACGCAGCAGACGCTGGTGTTGAACCGCCTGCGCAGCCGCATCCGCGTGCAGGCCGACGGCCAGATGAAGACCGGCCGCGACGTCGTCATCGGCGCGCTGCTGGGCGCCGACGAATTCGGCTTCGCGACGGCGCCGCTGGTCGTTGAAGGCTGCATCATGATGCGCAAGTGCCACCTGAACACCTGCCCGGTGGGCGTGGCCACGCAGGATCCCGTCCTGCGCAAGAAGTTCCAGGGCAAGCCCGAGCACGTCGTGAACTTCTTCTTCTTCATCGCCGAAGAAGTCCGCGAAATCATGGCCCAGCTGGGCATCCGCAAGTTCGACGACCTGATCGGCCGCTCCGACCTGCTGGACATGCGTTCGGGCGTCGAGCACTGGAAGGCGCAGGGCCTGGACTTCGCCCGCGTGTTCCATCAGACGCAATCCGACGCCGAGGTGCGCCAGACCGAAGAGCAGGACCACGGCCTGGCCGGCGCGCTGGATCACCAGCTGATCGACCGCAGCAAGCCCGCGCTGGAGCGCGGCGAAAAGGTGTCGTTCATCGTGCCGGTGCGCAACCGCAACCGTACGATCGGCGCCATGCTGTCGGGCGCGGTGGCGTCGCGTTACGGCCACGAAGGTCTGCCGGACGACACCATCCACATCCAGTGCAACGGCACCGCGGGCCAGAGCTTCGGCGCTTTCCTGGCGCACGGCATCACGATGGACCTGGTGGGCGAAGGCAACGACTACGTGGGCAAGGGCCTGTCCGGTGGCCGCATCATCGTGCGCTCGCCCAACGACTTCCGCGGCTTCGGCCCCGACCACATCATCGCCGGCAACACCGTGCTGTACGGCGCGCTGTCCGGAGAAGCTTTCTTCAACGGCGTGGCGGGCGAACGCTTCGCGGTGCGCAACTCCGGCGCCGCGACGGTCGTGGAAGGCACGGGCGACCACGGCTGCGAATACATGACGGGGGGCACCGTCGTGGTGCTGGGCGCCACCGGCCGCAACTTCGCGGCAGGCATGTCCGGCGGCGTGGCGTACGTCTGGGATCCGGACCGCACGCTCAAGCACCGCGTCAACCTGTCGATGGTGGAACTGGAAGCTGTGGCGCCGCACGCCGAGCAGCAGTCGCAGAACAACATCGACATCTGGCACAGCGCGCAGCGCGGCGGCGAACGCGAAACGGACGAAACCATCCTGCGCCGCCTGGTGGAAGACCACTTCCGCTATACCGGCAGCTACCGCGCACGCGAAATCCTGGGCGACTGGGAAGCCTCGCGCGGCAAATTCGTAAAGATCATGCCGACGGACTACCGCCGCGCATTGGGTGAAATGTGGCGTGCAGCCAACCCGCAACAACTGGCTGCGTGAGGGATACCATGGGAAAGATTACCGGCTTTATGGAATTTCAGCGTCTGCAGGAGGCCTCCGAGGCCCCGCAGAAGCGTCTGAAGAACTGGCGCGAATTCGTGCTGCACCTGACCGACGACCAGGCCAAGCAGCAGGCGGCACGCTGCATGGACTGCGGCATCCCGTTCTGCAACAACGGCTGCCCGGTCAACAACATCATCCCCGACTGGAATGACCTGGTGTACAAGCAGGACTGGCGCCGCGCGCTGGACGTCCTGCATTCCACCAACAACTTCCCGGAGTTCACGGGCCGCATCTGCCCGGCGCCGTGCGAAGCCGCCTGTACCTTGAACATCAACAGCGACGCGGTGGGCATCAAGTCCATTGAGCACGCGATCATCGACAAGGGCTGGGCCGAAGGCTGGATTTCGCCGATGGTGCCGGCGCGCAAGACGGGCAAGAAGGTTGCGGTCGTGGGCTCCGGCCCCGCCGGCATGGCGTGCGCGCAGCAGCTGGCGCGCGCGGGCCACTCCGTGACCCTGTTCGAAAAGAGCGACCGCATCGGCGGCCTGCTGCGCTACGGCATCCCCGACTTCAAGCTGGAAAAGCACCAGATCGACCGCCGCATCTCGCAGATGGAAGCCGAAGGCGTGGAATTCGCGCCGTCGACCTACATCGGCAACCCGAAGGATCCCGTTGCCGACGGGCTGACCGTGCGCACGCCGCAATCGCTGCTGGCCGAGTTCGACGCCGTCGTCATGAGCGGCGGTTCGGAAACGCCGCGCGACCTGCCGGTGCCGGGCCGCGAGCTGTCTGGCGTGTATTTCGCCATGGACTTCCTGCGCCAGCAGAACAAGGCCGTGGCGGGCGACCGCCTGATCGACCAGACGCTGGCCAAGGGCAAGCACGTGGTCGTGATCGGCGGCGGCGATACCGGTTCCGACTGCGTCGGCACCAGCAACCGCCATGGCGCGGCCTCGGTTACGCAATTCGAACTGATGCCCCAGCCGCCCGAATCCGAGAACAAGACGATGACGTGGCCGTACTGGCCGCTGAAGATGCGCACTTCGTCGTCGCACGAAGAAGGCTGCGACCGGGACTGGTCGGTGACCACCAAGCTGCTCAAGGGCGCCAACGGCAAGGTCGAAAAGCTGATCGGCGCGCGCGTCGAATGGTTCAAGGACGACGCCACCGGCCAGATGAAGATGCGCGAGGTCGAAGGCTCGGAATTCGAGATCAAGGCTGATCTGGTGCTGCTGGCCATGGGCTTCGTGTCGCCGGTGCAGACGGTCCTGGACGCCTTCGGCGTGGACCGCGACGCCCGCGGCAACGTGCGCGCCAACACCGACGACTACCGCACCAGCGTGGAAAAGGTCTTCACCGCGGGCGACATGCGCCGCGGCCAGTCCCTGGTGGTCTGGGCCATCCGCGAAGGCCGCCAGTGCGCGCGCTCCGTCGATGCCTACCTCATGGGAAGCTCGGAACTGCCGCGCTGACGGCATCCTGCACTCATCATCGCCGCCGAGCGCCAACGCGCCGGCGGCGTTTTTTTTGCGCACGCATCCCGGATGCCTGTTGCGACATAACCACTTTTCAAAAACGGTCTTTTCACGGATTGACACATATCAACCGGGGGACGCGGCAGGTCTGAGAACCTGTGCGCTCATCCCAACGGAAAGATCGGAGAAGAAAATGTTTTCGCTGAACGGGCGTATCCGCGCCACCGCCATCGCCGGCCTGATTGCTGCCGGCGCGTTTGCCGCTCCCGCCCATGCTCATGAGGCAGGCGACGTGCTGTTCCGCGTCGGCGTGACGCAAGTGCGCCCCTCGCAGAACAACGGCTCGGTGCTTGATGGCTCCGTCAAGCTGGACGTGAACAACAATGTGCGCCCCAGCTTCACGCTGGCCTACATGGCCACGCGCAATATCGGTATCGAACTGCTGGGCGCTTGGCCCTTCCAGCACGACGTCAGCGGCAGCGGCGGCCTTGGCAAGATCGGCTCCAGCAAGCAGCTGCCCCCGACGCTCAGCCTGCAATGGCACATCCTGCCCGACAGCATGATCCAGCCGTACATCGGCGTCGGCATCAACTACACCCACTTCTTCGACACCAAGGCCGAAGGCGCGCTGAAGGGTTCCGACCTGAAGCTGAGCGATTCCTGGGGCGTCGCGGCGCAACTGGGCGCGGACATCAAGATCAACGACCGCTGGTTCATGAACGCCGACATCCGCTACATCGACATCAAGTCGAAGGTGAAGCTGGACGGCCAACGCGTCGGCACGGCCCGCATCGACCCGTGGGTTGCCACGGTGGGCATCGGCTACCGCTTCTAAGCGGAGACCAAGGCGGATGCGGCCCCCGAGCAAGCATCCGTCAACCTTGCGGCGCCTCCAGCTTGCGCCGCAAGGCCTGCAATGCCGGCGTATCGTCGTCGGCACGCCAGACCAGCTGGGTCAGGGCCTGACCATAAGGTCCTGACAGGGCGCCGACGCGCACAGAGTTCTCCGCCCCCAGCACCTTCAGCACCGAGCGCGGCACGATGGCCACGCCGGAACCTGCCGCCACACACGCCACGATGGCGTGATACGAAGCAAATTCCATCACCTTGCCGGGCGCGACGCCTTCCTGGTTCAGCCACGATTCCAGGATGCGCCGGTATGAGCACCCCGCCGCGAACGCGATGACGGTGCGGTCGCCCAATTCCTTCGCGCTGTCGACCGGCTCCCAGGCCATGGGCGAAATCAGCGCCAGTTCCTCCCTGAACGCATCCATCGCCGCCAGCCCCTCGGACGGGAAGGGCTGCGCGACGAAAGCGGCCTCTATCTCGTAATTGCGCACCTTGGCGGCCAGGGCGCCCGACGTGCCCGTGACCAACTCTATGCGCACCTGCGGCCACGCCGCGTGATAGGCCGCAAGAATGGGCGGAAGGCGCGCCGCCGCCGTGCTTTCCATGGTGCCGATGCGCAGCACGCCTTGCAGGGCGCCCGCGCGCACCGCGGACTGGGCCTCGTCGGACAGGCGCAGCAGCCGATCGGCATAGGACAGCAGCACGCGCCCCTGGTCGGACAGCACCAGGCGGCGGTTCTGGCGCCGGAACAGGGGCGTTCCCAGCGAGGACTCCAACTGCTTCAACCGCGTCGACACGTTGGACTGCACCCGGTTCAGGTGCGCGGCGGCACGCGCAACGCCGCCCTGGTCCGCCACGGTCTTGAAGATCTGCAGCGCGTCTAGGTCCAAGTTTCTCATTTCAGGAACTCGTGTTCTTAATAATTCACTATTCAAGATATTAGTACAGCCGTAGAGTAGGGCCATGTCAACGCCTGCTTACCCTTCCCCTCCCATGTCGGCCAGCGCGGCAAGCCTGGCCTGGCCCGCGGCGCTTGCGCTGGCTGCGGCCATGGGCATCGGCCGTTTCGCCTTCACGCCTGTCTGGCCGCTGATGGCGCAGGAGGCCGGGCTGTCTCTCGCCCAGGGCAGCTGGATGGCGTCCGCGAACTACGCAGGCTATCTGCTGGGCGCGCTGGCGGCGATCGCCTGGCCCGTGCGCAGGCTACGCGCGACGCTGGCGGCCAGCCTGGCCGCCGTGGCGGCGCTGACCCTGGCCATGCCGCTGCTGGACAGCGTGGCCGGCTGGTCCGCGCTGCGCCTGGCCGCGGGCTACGCCAGCGCCAGCGCCTTCATCTGCGTGGCCGCGTGGCGCTCCGTTCCCGCCGGCGATCCGCGCGAGGCCTCGGTGTCCGCGGTGACATACGCCGGCGTGGGCGCCGGCATCGCGCTCACTGGACTCGCCTGCCTGGCCCTGATGGCCTGGGGCGCCGGCGCGAACCAGACCTGGGTCGCGTTGGGCGGGCTGACTCTGGCGCTGTCCGTGGCGGCCTGGCCAAGGCTCAGCCGGCAGTCGCCCCCGGCCCGCACGTCTGCCGCCGCCATGCCGCCGGCGCGGCTGCCGCGCGGCATAGGCGCGCTTTCTCTGCACTACGGCGTTTTCGGGGTCGGCTACATCATTCCCGCCACCTTTCTGCCCGCGATGGCCAAGGAAATCTTGCCCGATCCCGCAATCTTCGGCTGGGCCTGGCCGCTGTTCGGACTCGCCGCGGCGCTATCGTGTCTGCTGGTTCCCCGGCTGGCCCGCGGCCGCGACGACAGGCAGGTGTGGCGCTGCGCCCAGCTTCTGATGGCGGCCGGCATGCTGGCAGTGGCCCTGTGGCATCACATCGCCGCCGTGATCCTGGCGGCGCTGCTGGTGGGCGGCACGTTCATGGTGATCACGCAGGCGGGCATGCTGACCGCCAGGCGACTGTCCGGCCCGGCGGCCCCGCGCGCGGCGGCCATCATGACCGCGGCGTTCGCCGCAGGTCAGATCCTGGGACCGTTGCTGGCCTCGTGGGCGGCGCGCTGGGGCGCCGACCTGCCTCAGGTCCTGGAGGCCGGCGCGGTGCTGCTGGCGGCGTCGGCCTGGGCCTTGGGAAAAGTCACGACAGACGGCGCCGGCGCTGGGCATAATGCGATCGGCCCCCAGGGCCGTTCACATAGCAATTAGAGAGCAGGAAGAGGAGATCCCAGCATGAAAGCATTGCGCCCCCTGATCGCCGCTTTGGCGGCCACCACCGCCTTCGGCGGCGCCGCCCAGGCCCAGACCGGCGATTGGCCCGCCAAACCCGTGACCATGATCGTGCCCTACGCGCCGGGCGGCTTTGCCGACACGCGCGTGCGCCTCTTGGCGCGCAAGCTAGGCGAATCGCTGGGCCAGCCCATCGTCGTCGAGAACAAGGCGGGCGCGGGCGGCGTGGTCGGCACCAACCTGATCGCCAAGGCGGCGCCGGACGGCTACACCATTGGCACGGGCAATCTGGCCCCGATGGCGGTCAACCCGTCGCTGATGAAGGAAATGCCCTACAACCCGCAAAAGGACCTGGCGCCGATCATCCTGATCGAAAACAGCCCGCTGGTCCTGAGCGTGAACAATGAACTGCCCGTCAAGACGCTGGCGGACCTGATCGCGCTGGCCAAGAAGCAGCCCGGCAAGCTGACCTTCGGGTCGTCCGGCGTCGGCGGCGCGCACCACCTGTCCGGCGAGATGTTCCGCGAGCAGGCCAACATCGACATCATCCACGTTCCCTACAAGGGCGGCAGCCTGGCCGCGACCGACCTGATGGGCGGCCATATCTCGATGATGTTCGAAATGGGCTATTCCGCGCTGCCGGCCATCCAGGGCGCCAAGATCCACCCCATCGCCGTTACGTCCGCCAAGCGCCTGGCCGTCCTGCCCGATGTTCCCACCATGGCCGAATCCGGCCTGCCGGGCTTCGAGTCGTACAACTGGCAGGGCATCGTGGCGCCGGCCGGCACGCCCGCGCCGATCATCGCCAAGCTCAACGCCGAGTTCAACCGCATCCTGAAGGAACCGGATGTGCAGAAGGCCATTGCCGATACCGGCAGCCAGGCCGGCGGCGGCACGCCCGAGGAATTCGCGGCCTTCATCAAGAGCGAAAGCGAAAAGTGGGCTCACGTCATCAAGGCTGGAAACATCCAGCTTCAATAACCCCCCAGGAGTTTTCCCATGGCTACCCCTTTGATTGACCTGCTCAAGCTGGACCTTCCCGTCATCCAGGCGCCCATGGCCGGCGGCGCGACGACGGTGGAACTGGTGTCCGAGGCGTCGAAGGCGGGCGCCCTGGGATCGCTCGGGGCGGCCTACATGAGCCCCGAACAGATCGAGGCGGCGGCGGACGCGATCCGCGCCCGCACGCCGCGCCCCTTCGCCATCAATCTGTTCGCCACCGTGCCGGACGAGCCCATGCAGGGCGACGCCGGACGGATGCTGGCCCTGATGGCGCGCTACCACGAGCAGCTTGGCCTCCCGGCGCCCGAGGCGCCCGGCCCTCAGGCGGATCCCTTGCCGGGGCAGATCGAGGCCATCCTGCGCGTGCGGCCCGCGGTCTTCAGCTTCACCTTCGGACGCATCCCGGCCGCCGTGCTGGCGCGCTGCCGCGAGCTGGGCATCCTGACCGTGGGCACCGCCACCACTGTCCGTGAAGCCGTTGCGCTGGAACAGGACGGGGTGGACGCCGTCGTGGCGCAGGGCGCCGAGGCTGGCGGGCATCGCGGCACCTTCCTGGACGCATTCGATGCGTCCCTGATTGGCACGATGGCCCTGGTGCCCCAGGTGGCCGACGCCGTCTCGGTGCCGGTCATCGCGTCCGGCGGCATCATGGACGGGCGCGGCATCGCGGCCGCGCTGGCCCTGGGCGCCGATCTCGCACAAATGGGGACCGCCTTCCTGACCACTGAGGAATGCGGCATCAGCGACGCCTACAAGGCGGTCCTGCCTGCCTCGCGCTCCGAACAGTCCCGCATCACCCGGGCGTTCTCCGGCCGGCCCGCCCGCGGCATCGCCAACGCCTTCATGCGCGATGCCGACGCGATCGCCGCGGACATCCTGCCGTACCCGCTGCAGAACGCGCTGACGCGCCCCATGCGCACGGCGGGGGGCAAGAGCGGCAATATCAATGTTCTGTCCCTGTGGGCCGGCCAGGGCGCCCCGCTGACCCGCCGGGAAAGCGCCGCCGACCTGGTTCAGCGCCTGGCACGGGAAACCGCGGCCGCGCAGGCGCGCCGCTGAGCGCGCCGCTGCGCACGCAACGATAGAAATCGGCGGCGGGCGGCCGGAATCTGGCGAGCCGGCGCCGCGCCGCCGGCTCGCCAGATTGTTCCCGAGGCCGAAAACACTGTTCCACGCACGGCCTGTCGGATTGTGATTACAAAGCCTCGGGCTACAATGGCGCCTCGCCGCCGGGAGCCAAGGCCCGACCTCGCCCCCGGCATCTGAGTAACAGGGCGCTTCCCGACGCAGCCCGTCTGCCCGCGCCGGCCAGGTTCCCGGTCCAGCGTGTCGACAGGACGGCAGGGCAAGCTCCGCCGCCGAAACTCCCTTTCGTTGCCCATGTCCGCTCAAACCAGCAGCACCCCGGAATTCGCCCTGCGCCTGGAAGGTGTGGCGCTTGGCTACGGTGACTTCACCGTCTTGCGCGACATTTCCATGGACGTCCGGGCAGGCCAGGTGGTCGCCGTCATGGGCGGCTCCGGCTCCGGCAAGACCACGCTGCTGCGGGCGGCTACCGGCCAGATCACCGCGCAGCACGGACGCGTGCTGGCCTTCGGCCAGGACATCGGCAACGCCACGCGCGACGAAGTCCAATCCCTGCGCAAGCGCATGGGCGTGCTGTTCCAGCAGGGCGCGCTGTTCACCGACCTGAACGTCTTCGAAAACGTCGCTTTCCCGCTGCGCGAACACACCCGCCTCGATGAAACCGACGTCACCGAGCGCGTCCTAGACAAGCTCGACGCCGTGGGCCTGCGCGCCGCCGCGCACCTGAAGGTATCCGAGATCTCCGGCGGCATGGCCCGCCGGGTGGCGCTGGCCCGCGCAGTGGTGCTGGAACCCGAACTCATCCTCTACGACGAACCCTTCGCCGGCCTGGACCCGATCTCGCTGGGCATCACCGCCCGCCTGATCCGCAGCCTGGCCGACCGCCTGGGCTGCGCCTCGGTGCTGATCACGCACGACGTGCACGAGTCCTTCGCCATCGCGGACCAGGTCTACCTGGTGGGCCGGGGCAAGCTCGCCGCCGCCGGTACGCCGCAGACGCTGTCGGCCTCGGACGACCCCTACGTGCAGCAGTTCCTCAAGGGCGAGCCCGACGGCCCGGTTGCGTTCCAGTACCCCGAGACGCCCGCTTTCCAGAAGTGGCTGTCAGAACAGAAAAGGCGCAAGGCATGAGCGCATCCAACAACGCCGTCACCGGGCTGGGCCACTGGGTGCGCGCCCAGGTCGCCGGCATCGGTTACTTCACCCGCTTCTTCGGCGCGCTGCTCGCCCGCAGCGGCATCGCGCTGTCGCGCCCGCGCCTGGTGTCGCAGCAGGTCCATTTCATCGGCAATTATTCGCTGCTGATCATCGCCGTGTCCGGCATGTTCGTGGGATTCGTGCTGGGCCTGCAGGGCTATTACACGCTGAACCGCTACGGCTCTGAAGAGGCCCTGGGCCTGCTGGTAGCCCTGTCGCTGGTGCGCGAACTGGGACCGGTCGTGACGGCGCTGCTGTTCGCGGGCCGGGCCGGCACCTCGCTCACCGCCGAAATCGGCCTGATGAAGGCCGGCGAACAGCTTTCGGCCATGGAAGTCATGGCCGTGGACCCCATACGCCGGGTGCTGGTGCCGCGCCTGTGGGGCGGCATCATCGCCATGCCCATCCTGGCGGCGGTTTTCTCCATGGTGGGCATCCTGGGCGGCTGGGTCGTGGGCGTGCTGCTCATCGGCGTGGACGCCGGAGCCTTCTGGTCGCAAATGCAGAATGGGGTCGACGTCTGGAAGGACGTGGCCAACGGCGCCATCAAGAGCGTGGTGTTCGGCGTCACGGTGACGCTGGTTGCGCTCTACGAGGGCTGGCAGGCCAAGCCCACCCCTGAAGGCGTCGCCCGCGCCACCACGCGCACCGTGGTCGTGGGCTCCCTGGCGGTTCTCGGGCTGGACTTCCTGCTCACCGCCTTGATGTTTGGAAATTGATACGGATCTATCATGTCACGCGAAAAAACCGACTTCTGGGTAGGCCTGTTTGTATTGCTGGGCGCGGTCGCGCTTGCGTTCCTGGCGTTGCGCGCCGGCAACTTGAGCACCTTTTCCTTCGCCCCGACCTATACGCTGACCGCCAACTTCGATAACGTAGGCGGCCTCAAGGTGCGCGCGCCGGTCAAAAGCGCCGGCGTCGTGGTGGGCCGGGTTGCCGGCATCTCCTTCGACGACAAGACCTTCCAGGCGATCGTTTCGGTCAACATGGAAACGGCTTACCAGTTCCCCAAGGACTCCTCGGCGTCCATCCTGACCTCGGGACTGCTGGGCGAGCAATACCTGGGCCTGACCGCCGGCAGCGAAGAAGAGAACTTTGCCGACGGCGGCAAGATCCGCTACACCCAAAGCGCCGTGGTGCTGGAGCAGTTGATCAGCCAGTTCCTGTACGGTTCGGCCGAGAAGCAGGGCTCGAACGCCGCGCCGGAACCCGCCGCCAAGACGCCCGATTAAAGGCTGCCGCGGAAAACGCCGTTACAACGGCGCGTCTCAAGACCGCAATAAGATAAGAATTGTTGATAGGGATACCCGGAACATGAACAAGAAAGCTATTTCCCGAATTGCCACCGTCGCCGCAGCGGGCGCGCTGATGGCCGGCTGCGCCGCGCCGAAGAATCCCGATCCGCGCGACCCCTGGGAAGGCTTCAACCGGGGCGTCTACCAGTTCAACGATACAGTCGACCGCGCGTTGTTCAAGCCCGTCGCGCAGGCCTACACCTTTGTCACGCCGCAGCCGGTGCGCAGCTGCATCCACAACATTTTCAGCAACGTCGGCGACCTCTGGTCGGGCACCAACAGCTTCCTGCAGGGCCGCGGCCACGACTTCGTCAACACGCTGGGCCGGTTCCTCTTCAACACCACCATGGGCGTAGGCGGCTGCTTCGACGTCGCCTCCGCGAATGGCGCGCGCAAGATCCCCAACGATTTCGGCACCACGCTGGGCGTGTGGGGCTTCAGCCAAGGCCCGTACCTGGTGCTGCCGTTCTTCGGCGCGTCCAGCGTGCGCGACGGCATCGGCCTGGCTGGCGACTTTTACGGCACGACCTACGGCTACATGGGCGTGGACTCGATCGACAACGTCCGCCTGCGCAACTCGCTGTGGGGCCTGCGCATCGTGGATACGCGCGCCAACCTGCTCGACACCACCGACACGATCGACCGCGTCGCGCTGGATCCGTACAGCTTCGTGCGCGACGCCTTCCTGCAGCGCCGCGCCGCGATGGTGCTGGGCCACCGCGTGGACGACGAGTCGTCGCTGCCCAACTACGAGGACGACGAGGGCGACGCCCCCGCCGCGCCCGCGCCGCAACCCGCTACCAAGTAAGCTGCGGGATTGCGCTTTCGGTACTGAAGGAGATTTGATGCGTTTTTCTATTACCTCCCTGCTGCAACGACTGGTCTTCACGGGCCTGCTCGGGATGGCGGCCGCCACGGCCGCGCAAGCCAAGCCGGATCCCAACGGCCCGCCCGACCAGTTCGTGCTGGCCGCCGCCAACGAAGCCCTTGACGTCCTGAAGGCCGACGGCGCGGTCAAGGCCGGCAATACCGCCCGCATCAACGAGGTCGTCGATAAGCACATCCTGCCGTACGTCAACTTCCAGAAGACGACGCGCCTGGCCGCAGGCCGCTACTGGCGCCAGGCCACCGACCAGCAGAAGACGGCCCTGGCCGAAGCCTTCCGCGGCACCCTGGTGCGCACCTACAGCGGCGCGCTGACCCGCGTCACGCCCAGCACGAGCGTCACGGGGCTGCCCTTCCGCGGCGACGCCAAGGCCGACGACGTGGTCGTCCGCACGCTGATCAACCAGTCCAACAGCCAGCCGATCGGCGTGGACTACCGCCTGGAAAAGACGCCCCAGGGCTGGAAGATCTACGACATGAACGTCGAAGGCATCTGGCTGATCGAGAACTACCGCAACCAGTTCGCGCAGCAGATCAACCAGAACGGCATCGACGGCCTGATCCAGGCGCTGAACCAGCGCAACAAGTAATTCCCCGTCCAGGCAGCATCGGCCCGGCGCGCCCCTCGGGGTCCGCCGGGCCTATCATTTTGGGGACACAACATCGCGACGCCCCCACGGCCGCCGGGGCCATCGCAGCTTGCCGTTACATCGCGCTTATATAATGGTCAATTCGCTCTTTCCGGGCCACCTCCCCCCGTCATGTCCGCCGTCAGCCTAGAAAACGTCTCCAAGATCTACTCGCCGCGCCAGCGCGGCTGGCAGAAGCTGCTCGGGCGCACGCCCGGTCCGGGCTTCCAGGCGCTGGACAACGTCAGCCTGAAGATCGAGCACGGCGAATTCTTCGGCCTGCTCGGGCCCAACGGCGCGGGCAAGACCACCCTGATCTCCATCCTGGCCGGCTTGGCGCACGCCACGGCCGGACGCGCCTCGGTCTGTGGATACGACGTCGTGGCCGACTACAAGTCGGCCCGGCGCGCCCTGGGCGTGGTGCCGCAAGAGCTGGTCTACGATCCGTTTTTCACGGTGCGCGAGACCCTGCGCATCCAGTCCGGCTACTTCGGCCTGCGCAAGAACGACGACTGGATCGACGAGATCCTGTTCAACCTGGGCCTGGCCGACAAGGCCAACTCCAACATGCGGGCGCTGTCCGGCGGCATGAAGCGCCGCGTGCTGGTGGCGCAGGCGCTGGTGCACCGCCCCCCCGTGATCGTGCTGGACGAGCCCACTGCGGGCGTGGACGTGGACCTGCGCCGCACGCTGTGGGAATTCATCTCGCGCCTGAACAAGGCCGGCCACACCATCATGCTCACCACCCACTACCTCGAAGAGGCGGAAGCGCTGTGCGGGCGCATCGCCATGCTCAAGGGCGGGCGCATCGTGGCCCTGGACACGACGCAGGCCCTGCTGGCCCGGGTGGGCGGCGTAGACCTTGAAGACGCATTCGTGCGCATCATGCACCAGGACGACGAGCCCGCCGCGCCGTCCCTGCAACCCGAAGAGATTTCGTCATGACCCAGCCCACCGCGACCGCCGGCCAGCCGCTGGTGCAGCCCCGCCTGGACGCGGGATCCGGCTTCCCGACGCTCCTGCGCAAGGAATTGCTGCGCTTCTGGAAGGTCAGCTTCCAGACCATCGCCGCCCCGGTCATCACCGCGCTGCTCTATCTGCTGGTCTTCGCACATGTCCTGGAAGGACGGGTCACGGTGTACGGCACCGTGCCGTACACCTCG
Organism: Achromobacter arsenitoxydans SY8; assembly: GCF_000236785.1. Classification (GTDB taxonomy): domain Bacteria; phylum Pseudomonadota; class Gammaproteobacteria; order Burkholderiales; family Burkholderiaceae_B; genus Achromobacter; species Achromobacter arsenitoxydans. The sequence continues at coordinate 18,030 of NZ_AGUF01000032.1, forward strand.
TTCCTGATCCCGGGGCTCATGATGATGAGCATGCTGCAGAACGCGTTCGCCAACCCGTCGTCGTCGCTCATCCAGAGCCGCATCACCGGCAACCTGGTCTTCATGCTGCTGCCGCCGCTATCGCACCGGGACATCTTCGGCGCCTACGTGCTGGCGGCGATCGTCCGCGGCCTGGCGGTCGGGCTGTGCGTGTGGGTGGTCGCGCTGTTCTTCGTGCCGCTGGCGCCCGCGCACCCGCTGTGGGTGCTGCTGTTCGCCGTGCTGGCTTGCGGCATCATGGGCGTGCTGGGACTCGTGGCCGGACTGTGGTCCGAGAAATTCGACCAGCTCGCGGCCTTCCAGAACTTCCTGATCATGCCGGCAACCTTCCTGTCCGGCGTGTTCTATTCCATCCACACGCTGCCGCCTTTCTGGCAAAGCGTGTCCCACTGGAACCCCATCTTCTACACCATCGACGGATTCCGCTACGGATTCTTCTCGGTGTCGGACGTCTCCCCCTGGCACAGCCTGGCGGTGGTGACGGGGGTGTTCCTTGCGCTCTCGACTTATGCGCTGCGGCTTCTGGCCAGCGGCTACAAACTCAGGAACTGACGTCCATGCTTCCCACTCCCGCGCAAGTCCGCCAATACATCGCGGAAGGCCTGCCCTGTGAACACCTTGACGTGCAGGGCGACGGTTCGCACTTCGACGCGGTCATCGTCAGCGCCGCCTTCGAAGGCAAGCGCCTGATCCAGCGTCATCAACTGGTCTATGCCGCACTGGGCGACCGCATGAAGGCCGAGATCCACGCACTGTCGATGCGCACCCTGACCCCCGCCGAATACCAGAAAGCGGGCGAATGATGGACAAGATACGCATCACCGGCGGCGCGCGGCTGCACGGCGAGATCTCGATTTCCGGCGCCAAGAACTCGGCCCTGCCGATCCTGTGCGCCGGCCTGCTGACTTCCGACACGCTAGCCCTGTCCAACGTGCCGCGCCTGAACGACACGGGCACCATGCTGCGCCTGCTGTCCCGCATGGGCGTGCGCGCCGAACGCGGCAACGACGGCGTGGTCACGCTGCAGGCCGACAACGTCGACAACCTGGAAGCGCCGTACGACCTGGTCAAGACCATGCGCGCCTCCATCCTGGTGCTGGGCCCGCTGGTTGCGCGCTTCGGCGAGGCCCGCGTCAGCCTGCCCGGCGGCTGCACCATCGGCCAGCGCCCGGTCGACCAGCACATCAAGGGCCTGGCCGCGCTGGGCGCCGACATCAGCATCGAACACGGCTTCGTCGTGGCGCGCGCCAAGCGCCTGAAGGGCGCCTCCATCCGCACCGACATGGTCACGGTCACCGGCACGGAAAACCTGCTGATGGCCGCCGTGCTGGCTGAAGGCCAGACCGTGCTGGAAAACGCCGCGCGCGAACCTGAAGTCGTCGACCTTGCCGAACTGCTCATCAAGATGGGCGCGCGCATCCAGGGCCATAGCACCGACCGCATCGTGATCGACGGCGTGGACCGTCTGCACGGCGCCGAGCACCGCGTCATCTCCGACCGCATCGAAGCCGGCACCTTCCTGTGCGCCGTGGGCGCGGCCGGCGGGGACATCCTGCTCAAAAACGCCGACGCCGGCATCCTGGGCGCCACGCTGGACAAGCTGGCCCAGGCTGGCCTGACCATCGAAACCGGCCCCGACTGGATCCGCGGCGCCATGTCCGCGCGCCCCAAGGCCGTGGGCTTCCGCACGCATGAATATCCCGGCTTCGCCACCGACATGCAGGCCCAGCTGATGGCCCTGAACGCCGTGGCCGACGGCACCTCGGTCATCGTCGAGACCATCTTCGAAAACCGCTACATGCACGTGCAGGAACTGCGCCGCATGGGCGCCCAGATCGACATCGACGGCCACACCGCCGTCGTGCGCGGCGTGCCGCGCCTGTCGGGCGCCACCGTCATGGCCACCGATCTGCGCGCCTCGGCCAGCCTGGTCATCGCCGGCCTGGCGGCCGACGGCGACACCCTGGTCGACCGCATCTATCACCTGGATCGCGGCTACGACCAGATGGAAGTGAAACTGCGCGCCCTGGGCGCCGATATCCAACGAGTTACCCGCAAGGAACAGGCGTGAACAACACCCCGTCCCCCCTTTGACCCTGGCGCTGTCCAAGGGCCGCATCTTCGAAGAAACCATGCCGCTGCTGGCGGAAGCCGGCATCGAGGTTCCCGAGAACCCGGAAAGCTCGCGCAAGCTCATCCTGCCGACCAGCGATCCGGGCCTGCGCCTGATCATCGTGCGTGCGTCCGACGTGCCCACCTACGTGCAGTACGGCGCGGCCGACCTGGGCATCGCGGGCAAGGACGTGCTCATCGAGCACGCCAAGGAGCACCCCGGCGGCCTGTACCAGCCCATCGACCTGAACATCGCCAAGTGCCGCCTGGCCGTGGCCGTGCGCAACGGCTTTGACTACGACGCCGCCGTGCATCAGGGCGCACGCCTGCGCGTGGCCACCAAGTACGTGCACTCAGCCCGTGAACACTTCGCGTCCAAGGGTGTGTACGTCGACATCATCAAGCTGTATGGTTCGATGGAACTGGCGCCGCTTATCGGCCTGGCCGACTGCATCGTCGACCTGGTGTCCACCGGCGGCACGCTACGCGCCAACGACCTGGTCGCCGTGGAAGACGTCATGCCGATCTCGTCGCGCCTGATCGTCAACCAGGCCGCCCTGAAGACCCGCGGCGACCGCCTGCAGCCGCTGCTGGACGCCTTCGCAAGAGCCGCTTCCCGCAACGTCTGACTCCCGCCCGCCGCGCCCGTCGCGGCGGCCGTTACCCGCTTTGCTCCATGACGCCATGGCCCTGATCAATCGTCTCGACTCCCGCGATCCCGGATTCAAATCCGCCCTGTCCAAGCTGCTGGCCTTCGAAGCCGCCGAGGACGAATCCATCGACCGCGCCGCCGCCAGCATCCTGGCGGACGTGCGCGCCCGCGGCGACGCCGCGCTGGTGGAATATACGCAGCGCTTCGACCGCATGCCCGGCGCGACCGCCCATACGCTGGAGATCCCCAAGGCCGACTGGCATGCGGCCCTGGCCGCGCTGCCCGCCGCCCAGCGCAACGCGCTGGAAGCCGCCGCGGACCGCGTGCGCGCCTACCACGAACGCCAGCGCGCCGAGACCTGGACCTACACGGAAGCCGACGGCACCCTGCTGGGCCAGCAGGTGACCCCGCTGGATCGCGTGGGCCTATACGTGCCCGGCGGCAAGGCCGCCTATCCGTCGTCGGTGCTGATGAACGCCATCCCGGCCAAGGTCGCCGGCGTGCAGGAACTGGTGATGGTCACGCCCACCCCGGACGGCGCGCGCAATCCCATCGTGCTGGCCGCCGCCGCGATCAGCGGCGTGGACCGCGTGTTCGCCATCGGCGGCGCGCAGGCCGTGGGCGCGCTGGCCTACGGCACCGACACCGTGCCCGCCGTGGACAAGATCGTGGGCCCGGGCAACGCCTATGTGGCCGCGGCCAAGCGCCGCGTGTTCGGCGTGGTCGGCATCGACATGATCGCCGGCCCCAGCGAAATCCTGGTCATCTGCGACGGCAAGACGCCGGCCGACTGGATCGCCATGGACCTGTTCTCGCAGGCGGAGCACGACGAACTCGCCCAGTCCATCCTGCTGTGCCCCGACGCCGCCTTCATCGAGGAAGTCGAAGCGTCCATCGCCCGCCTCCTACCCACGATGCCGCGCGCCGACATCCTGCGCGTCAGCCTGGCCAACCGCGGCGCGCTGATCCTGGTCCAGAGCCTGGAAGAGGCCTGCCAGATCGCCAACGACATCGCCCCCGAACACCTCGAGATCTCCACGGAGCAGCCCGAGGTCTGGACCGCCCGGATCCGCCACGCCGGCGCCATCTTCATGGGCCGCTTCAGCTCGGAAGCCCTGGGCGACTACTGCGCGGGTCCCAACCACGTGCTGCCCACCTCGCGCACGGCCCGATTCTCGTCGCCGCTGGGCGTGTACGACTTCCAGAAGCGTTCCAGCCTGATCCAGGTCTCGCACGCAGGCGCCCAGACGCTGGGCCGCATCGCCGCCGAACTGGCGCTGGGCGAAGGCCTGCAGGCGCACGCGGCCAGCGCCCAGTACCGGATCGACAAGCCATGAACCTGCCGGGCCGCCCCAACGGCGAATACCGGAGTGCGCAGCGCGACGGCAGTCCGGCGAGCGCGGCCCCGGCGGCCGACGTCGCCGGCCGCATCGCCGGCACCGTCCGGCCCGACATCCTCGGACTGGCGGCTTATCCCGTCGCCCACGCCGAAGGCTGCATCAAGCTGGACGCGATGGAATGCCCGTATGAGCTGCCCGAGGCCGTGCGCGACGATATCGCGCGCGCCGTCCGCGACACCGCGCTGAACCGCTATCCGTCCGCCGATCTGTCCGGGCTGCAGGCCGCCGTCAAGACGGCCTTCGGCATCCCCGACGCGGCGGACGTGCTGTTCGGCAACGGGTCGGACGAGCTCATCCACATCATGGTGCAGGCCTGCTGCAACCCCGGCGACGTCGTCCTGTCGCCCTGGCCGTCGTTCGTGTACTTCGACATGGCCGCCCGCTTCGACCATGCCCGATTCGTCGGCGTGCCGCTCACGCCTGATCTGACCCTGGATTTGCCGGCCATGCTGGCGGCCATCCGGGAACACCAGCCCAAGGTGGTGTTCCTGGCCACGCCCAACAATCCCACCGGCGGCCTGTGGTCGCCCGAGGACGTCGACGCAATCGTGCGCGCGGCTCCGGGGCTGGTGGTGCTGGACGAGGCCTATCAGCCGTTTGCCGGTCATACCTGGATGCCGGGCGTGCTGGACGCCCCCAACGTGGTCGTCATGCGCACCGTGTCCAAGATCGGCCTGGCGGGCCTGCGGTTCGGCTACCTGGCCGGCCATCCCGCCTGGATCGCCGAGCTGAACAAGGTCCGCCCGCCCTACAACCTGAACGTGCTGACCCAGGCGACGCTGCTGGCCGTGTTGCGCCACAAGCCGGTGCTGGACGAGCAGGCCGCCCGGATGCGCGCCGACCGCGAACCGCTGGCTGCGGCGCTGGCCCAATTGCCGGGCGTCAGGGTATTCCCTTCCGCCGCAAACTTCATACTCGTGCGCTTTTCCGGCAAGCTCGACGGCAACGCCGTGCATCTTGCGTTGAAAACGCGCAAAATATTGATTCGCAACTTCTCCAATGCCCACCCGCTGCTGGCCGACTGCCTGCGCATCTCGGTGGGCGCCCCGGCCGAGAACGCCGCCTTGCTATCCGCCCTGCAAGAGATCTTGAGTGCTTAACATGCGTACCGCAGAAATCACCCGCAACACCAACGAAACCCGCATCCGCGTGGCCATCAACCTCGACGGCACCGGCAAGCAGACGATCGACACGGGCGTGCCTTTCCTGGACCACATGCTGGACCAGATCGCGCGCCACGGCCTGATCGACCTGGACATCAAGGCCGAGGGCGACCTGCATATCGACGCGCATCACACGGTGGAAGACGTGGGCATCACGCTGGGCATGGCGATCGCCAAGGCCGCCGGCACCAAGGCCGGCCTGCGCCGCTACGGCCACGCCTACGTGCCGCTGGACGAAGCGCTGTCGCGCGTGGTGGTGGACTTCTCCGGCCGCCCCGGCCTGGAATACCACATCCCCTTCACGCGCTCCCACATCGGCAGCTTCGACGTGGACCTGACCCGCGAATTCTTCCAGGGCCTGGTCAACCACGCGCTCATCACGATGCACATCGACAACCTGCGCGGCTTCAACTCGCACCACCAGGCGGAAACGGTCTTCAAGGCCTGTGGCCGTGCGCTGCGCATGGCCCTGGAAGTCGACCCCCGCATGGGCGACGTCGTGCCCTCCACCAAGGGCGTGCTGTAACCCCACACAACACCGCACCGCACCAGGCAGCCAGAAGTGACCACTATCGCCATCGTCGACTATGGAATGGGCAATTTCCATTCCGTCGCACGCGCCCTGAAATACGCCGCGCCAGACGCGGACATCCGCATCTGCAACCAGCCCCAGGAAATCGCCGCAGCCGACCGCGTCGTGTTTCCGGGCCAGGGCGCAATGGCGGACTGCATGCGCACCCTGAACGAATCCGGCCTGCGTGAAGCCGTCGTCCGCGCCGCCCGCGAAAAGCCCCTGCTGGGCGTCTGCGTGGGCGAACAGATGCTGTTCGACGCCAGCGAAGAAGGCGACACCGCCTGCCTGGGCCTGTTCCCGGGCGTCGTGCGCCGCTTTTCCGGCCCGCGCTTCGCGGACCTGATTCCCGCCGACAATGAAGCCTGCCTGGCCGACACGGGCGCGGCAGGCCTGGCCGACACCCGCCCCGAGCTGCTCAAAGTGCCGCACATGGGATGGAACAAAGTCCGCCATACGCGCTCTCACCCGATCTGGGACGGCATTCCGGACGACTCGCACTTCTATTTCGTCCATAGCTACTACGCCGATCCGGCTGATCCGGGCCTGACTGTTGGTGAAACCGATTATGGCGTCGCCTTTACCTGCGCGGTGGCGGCAGCTAACATTTTCGCGGTGCAGTTCCACCCTGAAAAGAGCGCCGAGCACGGTTTGCGCCTGTATCGCAATTTTGTAGACTGGCAGCCGTAGGCCTAGAGCCTGCAAGCGCCAGCCCGTTCAACCTTTCTATTTTTCTTGCTGCCAACCATGCTGCTGATCCCCGCCATCGATCTCAAAGACGGGCGCTGCGTACGCCTGCGCCAGGGTGACCTGGACGATGCAACGGTGTTCTCCGAAGACCCCGCCGCCATGGCCAACCGCTGGCTGGACCAGGGCGCCCGCCGCCTGCATCTGGTCGACCTGAACGGCGCCGTCGCCGGCAAACCGAAGAACGAAGCCCCCATCAAGGCGATCCTGGACGCCGTCGGCGACGACATCCCCGTCCAGATCGGCGGCGGCATTCGCGATCTCGACACCATCGAACGCTATCTCGACGCCGGCATCTCGTACGTCATCATCGGCACCGCCGCGGTCAAGAATCCGGGCTTCCTGCAGGACGCCTGCGGCGCCTTCCCGGGCCAGATCATCGTCGGCCTGGACGCGCGCGACGGCAAGATCGCCACCGACGGCTGGAGCAAGCTGACCCGCCACGACGTGCTCGACCTGGCCAAGAAGTTCGAAGACTACGGCTGCGAAGCCATCATCTACACCGACATCGGCCGCGACGGCATGCTGTCGGGCGTCAACGTCGAAGCCACGGTCCGCCTGGCCCAGCACGTGCGCATCCCCGTGTACGCATCGGGCGGCATCGCCGGCATCCAGGACATCGAAGCCCTGTGCGCCGTCGAAGAAGAGGGCGTCGAAGGCGCCATCCTGGGCCGCAGCATCTACGAAGGCACGCTCGACTTCCAGGCAGCGCAGGCGCGCGCCGACGAATTGGCAAAATGACCATCTCCAGCAGCACCCCCGGGGCCGGCGCGCCGTTGCAGAACGCGCTGACCCGCCGCATCATCCCCTGCCTTGACGTCACGGCCGGCCGCGTCGTCAAGGGCGTGAACTTCGTCAACCTGCTCGATGCCGGCGATCCCGTCGAAATCGCCCGCCGCTACAACGAGCAGGGCGCCGACGAGCTCACGTTCCTGGACATCACCGCCACCAGCGACGGCCGCGACCTGATCCTGCCCATCATCGAGCAGGTCGCGTCGCAGGTCTTCATTCCGCTGACCGTGGGCGGCGGCGTGCGCCAGGTGTCCGACATCCAGCGCCTGCTGAACGCCGGCGCCGACAAGATCAGCATCAACAGCGCCGCGGTCGCCAACCCCGAACTGGTCCGCGCCGCGTCCGACTACCACGGCTCGCAATGCGTCGTGGTGGCCATCGACGCGCGCCGGGTTTCGGCGCCCGGCGAACCCGCGCGCTGGGAAGTCTTCACCCATGGCGGCCGCAAGGCCACCGGGCTGGACGCCGTGGCCTGGGCGCGCCGCATGGCCGCCTATGGCGCCGGCGAAATCCTGCTCACCAGCATGGACCGCGACGGCACCAAGTCGGGCTTCGACCTGGAACTGACCCGCACGGTCTCCGACGCCGTGCCGGTGCCCGTCATCGCCTCCGGCGGCGTGGGCAACCTGCAACACCTGGCCGACGGCGTCACCACCGGCCGCGCCAGCGCCGTGCTGGCCGCCAGCATCTTCCACTTTGGCCAGCACACGGTCGGCGAATGCAAGCGCTTCATGGCCGAACAGGGCATCGCCGTACGATTGGACTGAACATGAGCAACGAACCCGCCTGGCTGGCCGACGTCGTCTTCGACGAAAACGGCCTGATCCCCGCCATCGCCCAAGACGCCGACAACGGCCAGATCATGATGGTGGCCTGGATGAACCGCGAATCCCTGTCCGAAACGGCCGCCACCGGCCGCGCCGTCTACTGGTCGCGCTCGCGCCAGCGCCTGTGGCGCAAGGGCGAGGAATCCGGCCACGTCCAGCAAGTGCATGAACTGCGCCTGGACTGCGACGGCGACGTGATCCTGCTGAAGGTCCACCAGGAAGGCGGCATCGCCTGCCACACCGGCCGCGCAAGCTGCTTCTACCGCCGCCTGGAAGGCCAGACCGACAAGGCCGCCTGGGTCACGGTGGACCCGGTGCTCAAAGACCCCGAGCTCATCTACAAATGACAGATCAAGCCCTGAGCGCGGCCGACGTCCTGGCCCGCATCGCAGACACCCTGGAAACCCGCCGTCCCGAAAACGGCGGCGATCCCAAGGCGTCCTATTCCGCCAAGCTGCTGGCCAAGGGACCCGACTCGTTCCTGAAGAAGATCGGGGAAGAGGCCACGGAACTGGTCATGGCCGCCAAGGACGGCGCGCCGGACCGCATCGTCAGCGAAACCGCCGACCTGTGGTTTCACTGCATGGTCGCGCTGACGCATTTCAACCTGCGGCCCGAAGACGTGCTGGCCGAGCTGGCCCGCCGCGAGGGCCTGTCGGGCCTGGCGGAAAAGGCAAGCCGCCCGCAAGACTGACCACGGAACCCGAACCAATGAGCGACAACTGCCTGTTTTGCAAGATCGCCGCCGGCGACATCCCGTCCAAGAAGGTCTACGAAGACCAGGACTTTGTTGCATTTCACGATATCAATCCGGCCGCGCCGGTGCATTTGCTGCTGATTCCTCGACGTCATGTCACATCCATGCAGGATATTACGGGTGAGGACGCAGATTGGTTGGGTAGAATGATGTCGTTGGCGCCGCGGCTTGCCGCCGAGAACGGATGCCGTCCGGGCCCTGATGGCGGATTTCGCATCATGATCAATTCTGGCGTCGAAGGCGGCCAGGAAGTCCCGCATTTGCATTTCCACATCATCGGCGGCTCGCGACCCTGGAAAGGGCGCGTGGCCCCCACTGCGTAATTCGGAGAAACATCATGGGTAGTTTCAGCATTTGGCATTGGTTGGTTGTTCTGGTCATCGTCGCGCTGATTTTCGGCACCAAGAAGCTGCGCAATATCGGCTCGGACCTCGGTGGCGCAGTCAAGGGCTTCAAGGAAGGCATGAAAGACGCCAACGGCGAAAAGCCCGCTGAACCGATCGCGCAGCAGCGCGTCGGCGGCGACACCATCGACGTGCAGGCCAAGGAAAAGTCCAACTCCTGAGCGCCAGCCAGCCTCCCTCCGGGCCAGCCCTGAACGGGCCGGCCCTTATTGCTTCAATTCCCGAGCGGCCGTCGAATGTTTGATGTCAGCCTCACTGAACTGATGGTGATCGGCGTCGTCGCCCTGATCGTCATCGGCCCCGAACGCCTCCCCAAGGTGGCCCGCACCGTCGGCCATCTGCTCGGACGCGCGCAGCGTTACGTCAATGACGTCAAGTCCGATATCCAGCGCGAAATCGAACTCGACGAACTGCGCAAGTTCAAGACCGAAATGGAAGACGCCGCCCAAGGCGTGCAACAGTCGTTGAACGAAACGCAGGCCTCGCTGCAGGAACCCGTGCAGCAATTCCGCGCGGAACTCGACGAAGTCGCGCGCGAAGCCAGCGGCAAGGCCGCGCCGGCCGCCACGCCGGAAACGCCGGCCGAACCCGCGCGCACCATCGCCCCGCCGGGCCAGAACCAGAATCTGGATCTGGACCTGCCCGCCGCAGAGCCCGCGCCCGTTCCGGCCGCCCCCCAACAACCCGCCCCGGCGCCCAGCGCGCCCAAGGCTGACGACGCCGCGCCCGCCGCCAAGCCCGTCTTGCCCTCCGGAACACCGTCGTGACCCAGGACGCATCCCAAGAAGAAGGCCAGCAGGAGACTTTCATCTCCCATCTGGTCGAGCTGCGCACCCGCCTGCTGCGCGCCGTCGGCGCCGTGGTGGCCGTGTTCGTCGTGCTGTTCATCTATCCCGGCGCCTCGGCCATCTATGACGTGCTGGCCGCGCCCATGCTGGCCTCGCTGCCTGAAGGCACGCGCATGATCGCCACGGGCGTCATCACGCCGTTCATGGTGCCAGTCAAGGTCACCATGATGGCGGCGTTCATCCTGGCCCTGCCCGTCGTGCTGTACCAGGCCTGGGCCTTCGTGGCGCCCGGTCTGTACCGCCACGAAAAGCGCCTGGCGCTGCCGCTGATCATCTCCAGCACCTTCCTGTTCATCGCGGGCATGGCGTTTTGCTATTTCGTGGTGTTCCGCACGGTGTTCCATTTCATCGCCACCTTCGCGCCGCAGTCCATCACGCCGGCGCCCGATATCGAGGCCTACCTGAGCTTCGTCATGACGATGTTCCTGGCATTCGGCATCACGTTCGAAGTGCCCGTGGCCGTCGTGCTGCTGGTGAAGATGGGCGTGGTCGAACTGTCCAAGCTCAAGGCCGCGCGCGGCTACGTGGTGGTCGGCGCCTTCATCATCGCCGCCGTGGTCACGCCGCCCGACGTGGTCAGCCAGTTCATGCTGGCGGTGCCGCTGTGCCTGCTTTACGAGGTCGGACTGATCTGCGCCCGCATGGTCACGCCCAAAGAGGGCGCCACGGACGACGAGGGTTCCGGTTCGCTGACGGAACGCCAATAAGTCCAACGCGGGGCGGCCGCCAGGCTGCCCCTCCCGGAACGCCTTGCGCCGGGCAAATTAAGACCGATTCACGCTTGTTCGACCATGGCTGCAACCCTACATTGCAGTCATGTCGCTCTCTCAAAGACTGCGCACCCTGATGCGGTGGCGCGGCATCCGTAGCCAGAACCAGCTCGCGCGCATCTCCGGCGTGCCGCAGTCCTGCATCCACCGCATTCTTACCCGCCGCGAAGACCGCTATTCGCCCTCGCGCGGCACCCTGATACGCCTGGCGCAGGCGCTGGACACCACGGTGCCATGGCTGACCGACGGAGTTGCGCCCACGCCCGATCCCGCCACGGGCCGTACAACCCCGGCCGCGCATGCCGCGGGCCGGAATATCGACGGCTACTGCGCCGAAATCTGCGCGCAACTGAGCCAGCAGCCGGACAGCACCAAAAAGCTGGTGCTTGCGCTGGTACGTCAGATCGCCCAACGTCCGGAAAGCCGCTCGCGGAACGCCCCCACGCAGCGCTAAACGGGCCTAGCGCGGCTTGCCCGGCCGTGTGCCCACCATGACGGCCAGTTCCACGGGCTTGCCGGCGCGCAGAATGCCCAACGTGGCGCGCTGCCCCGGGGGCAGCTGCGCGATCTCGGCCAGCAGGCCGATGGTGTCCGCCACGCGCTTGCCGTTCACCGACTGCACGATGTCGCCCACGCGCAGGCCGCCCCGCGCCCCCGGGCCGTCGCGCATGACGCCGGCGATGATCACGCCCGTGGCGCTGCGGTCCAGGTTGAAGGCCCGCGCCAGTTCGGGCGTCATGTCCTGCGGCTCCACGCCCAGCCATCCGCGCTTGACGGTGCCGGTCTTCACGATTTCGTCCATCACCTTGCGCGCGATCTCGATGGGCGTCGCGAAGCCGATGCCCATCGACCCGCCCGATTCGGAATAGATGGCGGTGTTGATGCCCACCAGGTTGCCGTAGGCATCAATCAGCGCGCCGCCTGAATTGCCGGGATTGATCGCCGCGTCCGTCTGGATGAAGCTTTCGTAGGTGTTCAGGCCCAGGCCGTTGCGGCCCAGCGCGGACACGATGCCCTGCGTGGTGGTCTGGCCGACCCCGAACGGATTGCCGATCGCCAGCACGACGTCGCCGACGCGCAGGCCACGGTCGGGCGCCAGCGTCGCGGCCGGCAGGGACCGCAGCGTCGCCAGCTTGAGCACCGCCAGGTCGGTGTCCGGGTCCGCGCCCACCACCTTGGCGACGTCGCGGCGGCCGTCCTTCAGCGCAACCTCGATCGCATCGGCGGCCTGCACCACGTGATAATTGGTCAGCACGTAGCCATCCTGATTCACGATCACCCCGGACCCCAGGCTGGTCGACGCTTCCCGCCGGCTCACTCCCGGCATCTGGCCGAAGAACTCGCGCAGCACCGGATCGTCGGGCAGGGGAATCAGGGGCACGTTAACGTGCTTGGTGGTGAACACGTTGACGACCGACGGCGCCGCGCGCGCCACGCCGTCCGCATACGACACCGCCCCGACGTCCCGCCCCGCGGGCGGGCGCCCGTTAGCGGCCTGCTGGGACGTCGCCGGCCCGCCCAGGCGCAGCAGGTCGGGCCGCAAAGTCGTCACCACGAATAGAATAGCCAGGCAGACCGTGACGGCCTGAGCAAATATCAGCCAATATCGGCGCATGTTTCTGATAGGACTAGCAATGAGTAAAGTGGACTCCCGCGTCCTGGCCAATTGGCTGGACGACACCCTGCAGGCAGCCCGTTTCAAGGACTACTGTCCGAACGGGATGCAGGTGGAAGGCCGATCCGAAATCGGACACATTATCGCCGGTGTCACGGCCAGCGAGGCATTGCTGCGCACGGCGGTCGAACGCGGCGCGGATGCGGTGCTGGTGCACCACGGCTGGATGTGGCGCAACGAAGATCGCCGGGTCATCGGCACGCGCCGCACACGCATGGCCCTGGCCCTGAAAAACGACCTGAACCTGTACGCCTACCACCTGCCGCTGGACGCGCATCCCACGCTGGGCAACAACGCCCAGCTGGCGCGGGTGCTGGGCCTGGCGCCCGCGCGCCGTGAAGACGGCGTTCCGTTGACCTGCGGGCAGGACGGCCTGGTCTGGCTGGGCGAGGCCACCGGCCTGCGCACGCTGGGCGAGCTGGGCGCCCAGGTGGCCCAGCGCCTGGGACGCCAGCCGCTCGTCGTGGGCGACCCGGACCAGCCGCTGGCGCAAATCGCCTGGTGCACGGGCGGGGCGCAGGGCATGATGGCCGACGCGGTGGATGCGGGCGCCACGGCGTACATCACGGGCGAAGTCTCCGAATCCACGGTCCACCTGGCGCGCGAAACCGGCGTGGGCTTTATCGCCGCCGGTCACCACGCCACCGAGCGCTATGGCGTGCAGGCATTGGGACAGGCGGTCGCGGAGCGCTTCGGCATCAAGGTCGAATTCGTCGACATCGACAACCCGGCCTGACAGGCCCCACGCATCGCCTCATCCGCCCCCGCAAGGGGGCGTTTTCATTTCAAGGCGCCACCGGCCGCCAGGGCCCGTTGCGGTCCCGATAGACCGGACTGGGCTACGGGAAAACCAGAGGGCGCGATCAAAGCAACGCCTGTGCGTCGCATCTGGTCAATCGCGGTTCTCTCCCTATCAATTCCGGGCGCAATCCGCCGCCCTAGCATTCCATGCAGCCGCCCGCCGCCGGGTCTGTCCCAGCTGGGCATCCTCCATGCGGAGCCATTGAATGCTGACACTCTACGACCACCCACGCTCCGGCAACTGCTACAAGGTTCGCCTCTTTCTTGCGCTCATCGGCAAAGACTACCAACGCACTTTCGTCGACGTGCTGGCACGAAAGAACCAGACCGCCGAGTTCGAACGCGTCAGCGCCTTCCAGCAGATCCCCGCGCTGACCGACGGCGACACCGCCATCTGGGACAGCCACGCCATCCTTCTGCACCTGGCGCACCACTACGCCCCCGAATGGCTGGCGCCGCTGCCCCGCCTGGGCGCCATGCACGCCTGGATATCGGTGTCGGCCAACGAAATCGCCAACAGCCTGCAACCGCTGCGGCTGACGCGCGTCGTGAGCCACGCCGAAGCGGCCCATCACCTGGGCGTAAGCGACGCGCTGCTCGACGTGCCCGGCATGCAGGCCCGCACCGAACGCGTGCTGGACCGCATGGAAAAGCACCTCGCGAACACCCCCTGGCTGGCTGGCGGCGACGCGCCGACCGTGGCCGATATTGCCTGCTACGGCTATGCGGCGCTGGCGGAAGAAGCCGGCATCGGCATCGCCGCCTATCCCGCCATCGCGGCATGGCGCGAGCGGATTCGGCAGTTGCCCGGCTACGTTCCGCCGGACGCCTGAGCCCCGCACGCGACGACAACAACCATTACTACAAGACAAGAGGGAATCACATGGACGCCATCCAGGCCGCGCAGCCTATTGCCCAATCACGCCAGAAACCGAACCTGTTCCGGGTCGCCACCGCGACCGTCATCGGCACCGCCGTGGAAGCCTTCGACTTCCTCGCCTACGGAACCGCCGCGGCACTGGTGTTCAACAAAATTTTCTTCCCCCAATTCGATCCGGCGACCGGCACGCTGGCCGCGTTCGGCGCCTTCGCCAGCGGCATGCTGGCGCGGCCGATCGGCGGCATCCTGTTCGGCCACTTCGGCGACCGCATCGGCCGCAAGTCCATGCTGACGCTGAGCCTGCTGCTGATGGGCATATGCACCGTGCTCATCGGCCTGCTGCCGACCTATGAACAGATCGGCATTTCGGCGGCCGTGCTGCTGGTCGTGCTGCGCATCGGCCAGGGGCTGTCGTTCGGCGGTGAAATGGGCGGCGCGATGTTGATGGCCGTCGAACATGCGCCGCCCAAATGGAAGGCGTTCTTCGGCAGCCTGCCGCTGGTAGGGGCCCCCCTGGGCATCCTGCTGTCGGTAGGCTCCTTCGCGCTGGTGACACGGTTGCCGGAAGAGGACTTCCTGTCCTGGGGTTGGCGCCTGCCGTTTCTCGCCAGCGCCGTGCTCATTGTCGTCGGCCTGTTCATCCGCCACGGCATCGACGAATCGCCGGAGTTTGAAGAGGTCAAGCGCGAGAAGGCGCGGGCCAAGCAGCCGCTGCAGGACAAAATGCCGCTGAGCGAACTGCTGCGCGCGCATGGCAAATCGCTGCTGCTGTGCATAGGCTGCAAGATCGCCGAAGTCACCCTGATCTATACCTTCCTGGTGTTCTCGGTGTCCTATGCCGTGTCCAAGCTGGGATTCAGCCGCGCCGACGCGCTGCATGCCTTGCTCTATGGCGCCGGCGTGCTGATGTTCACCATTCCGCTGTTCGGCGTGCTGGCCGACCGCATCGGCGCGCGCCGCGTCTGCGGCTGGGGAGGAATGTTCCTGGGTCTCATGGCCATCCCCATTTTTCTCGCGGTGGGCAGCGGGTCGCTGGTGGCATACAGCCTCGCCGTCTTCATCGCCATGGCCTTCAACTACGCCATCATGATCGCGCCGCAATCCAGTCTTTACAGCGCCCAGTTCCCCGCCGACCTGCGCTATTCCGGACTGTCCATCGGCGTCCAGTTCTCGGCGGCCATCGGCGGCGGCCTGGCGCCGCTGATCTCGGCCACGCTGGTCCAGAAGTTCGACAGCATTGTTCCGGTCGGCGTCTACCTGGCGTTCCTGGGCATCGTGGCGGGCGCCTCGGCGTTTCTCATGAAGCCCACGCCGCAAGACCTGCGCCGCGGTTAACGCGCCGGAAGCAGCGGCGCGCCAAGCTAGGCGCCGCCGCTTCCGGCCGTCCTGCGGTATACGGCGGGGGACATGCCGAAACGCTCATGGAAGCGGCGGATGAAGTGGCTCGCGTGCTGGAAGCCGCAGGACGCGGCGATTTCCTTGATCTCCACCTGCGAGCGCAGGGGATCCTCCAGCGCTTCCCTGGCCAATTGCAGGCGGCGTTCGCGCACATAGCCGGTGTATTGCAGCGACCGCATCTTGAACAGGCGATGCACCCATCGCGTGGTTACGCGCAGCACGTCCGCCACCGCCTGCACCGAGAGCTCCGGATCGGTGATGTGGGCATCAATGTAGCTGGCAAGCACCTGCCAATTGTCGGCGGGCGCCCGCGCATCGCCTGGTATCTTTTCCAGCGCCTGGCTGGTGTAGATCGACGCCAGCAGCGCCAGCAGCGCCTGCTCGGCGAAAAGCGACGACGTAGGGTTGGATTCCGCCTTGTCGAAGAACACGTGATGCAGGCAGCGATGGGCGGTCTGCACCATGGCCAGGCCGGCCACGCCGCGCTGCGCGGTGAATTGGGACATCGCCAGGCTGTGCGCGCCCAACAGGCGCGCCAACGGCCCCTTGACCACCACGATGCGCGAATTGGTGTACATCCGGATCTCGGACGGCAACGCCGTCGTGCGGAAGATGATGTCGCCGGGTTCCAGCGGCAGCGTGGCATCGTTCTGGACGATGACGCCGTGCCCCGCGATCACGAAGCTTGCCAGGAATTCCGCGTGGTCCAGATCCGCCGCGTGCTCGGCGCGATGATGCACGCTGATCGGCGTGGACTCCAGGCTCACCACCAATCCGCCCGCGCGCAGGCGACAGGCCTGCAATTGCACTCTGGGCTGCTCGGTCAGGGCCGTGAATTCCCCCGGCAGGACCAGCTTGTCCAGTTCGCGCTCGTAGCCGGCGATCTCCTGCGCGTAGAAAGGGCGGAACTGCGGCGCGAAGTTGAGGTCCGCCTCGGTACAGGCGGGCCGGGCGGAATGAGAGGCGGGGAGGCTGGCGCGTGGCATGCTGGGAACACTCTGTCGGGCCGGCCGGCAATGGCCGAAAAGCGCCCGTCGTCCTGTCGCACTGGATCAACCCGCATTCGTGATTGGTCAATCGCCGGCGGCGGAGGCGGGCGTGTAATGGAGCCATTATCCCCAAGGAGCCCCCATGCTGGAAAAAAAAGCCCACGCCGACGCCTTCTTTGCGCGCTCCGCGAACAAGCTCGACTTCGGAAACTGGGGCGAGAAGGAAAAGGTCGCCCTGAGCTGCCGCATTCTCGCCAGTGAAGGCCACTCGGAAACCCTGGCGGGCCAGATCACCGTGCGCAAGGAAGACGGCTCGTTCCTGACAACGCCCATGGCCCAGGCCTTCGACGAAATCATCCCGGCCTCGGTCATCCGCATCAATGAGGACATGGAGGTGCTCGACGGCCCCGGCACGCCCAACCCGGCCGTGCGCTTCCATTTCTGGGTCTATCGCCAGCGCCCCGACGTGCAGTGCATCATCCACACGCACCCGCCCCATGTCTCGACGCTGTCCATGACGGGCCAGCCGCTGGTCGTCGCGCACATGGATGCGACGCCATTCCACAACGATTGCGCCCACTTGAAGGAATGGCCCGGCCTGCCCATCGCCGACCAGGAGGGCGAGATCATTTCGGCGGCGTTGGGGGACAAACGTTGCATCCTGCTGGCCAATCATGGCTTTCTGGCCGCCGGCTCCTGCATCGAGGAAGCGCTGTACCTGTCCGTGCTGATCGAACGCGCGGCCCGCAACCAGCTGCAGGCCGCCGCCGCGTATGGCGAGGTGAAACCGGTCAATGATGCGCTGGCCGCCGAATCGCACGATTTCCTGCTGAAGCCCAGCATCGTGCGCGCGAGCTTCGCCATGTTCGCGCGCCGCATCGAACGGCAAATGGCTGCGGAATAAGACTGGCGGGGAAGGAGCGGACAGCGGGCGGTTCGGCGGGGGCCGGCCTGCGCCGGCGGGAACGTCCGCTCGCCGCGGCCCGGCCGCGCGCTTGCGCACGCAGCCCGGACCCGCGGCGAATTCGAATCAGGGCTTCTTGAGCAGATCGCGGATTTCGCGCAGCAGCGCCACGTCTTCGGGCGTCGCGGCGGGCGCCGGCGCCTCTTCGGCCTTGTTGCGAGCCTTGTAGATGGCCTTGACCATCCAGAAAATCACGAAGGCCAGCAGCACGAAATTAATGATGATCGTGACGAAATTGCCCCACGCGAATACGTTGGCGCCCGCCTTGGTCAATTCGGCGTAGGTCATCGGGCCGGTGTAGCCGTCGGGCATCGACAACACGAGAAATTTGTTCGAAAAGTCGACTGAACCGCCAAGCACGAAATTGACCAGCGGCATGACGATGTCCCTGACCAGCGAGTCGACAATCCTGCCAAACGCGGCGCCGATAATGACACCGACGGCCAGGTCGACGGCATTGCCTTTGACGGCGAAATCTCGAAATTCTTTGACGAAACCAGTCGCTTTGCTCATAAAAAGCACTCCATTCGTGATACGCCCGTGGGTGGGCTGGCCTATAATACGCGGTTGCTATGTTGTTACATATTCCCGCGAACCCGATGCCGCAGAAGTGATGCTACTCGTAGAGCGGGCGCATCAACAAGGATAGGAAGATGAGTCAGGATACGCTGGTGCACGACGATGACGGTGCGGTTGATCCCAACCTGCCACCTGATCCTTCGCGACGTTTCTGGGTTACCACCGCCTGTGCTGTGGGTGGCGTAGCAGGTGTCGCAACGGCAGTGCCGCTTGTGAGCACATTTTCTCCCTCCGAAAAAGCCCGCGCGGCGGGAGCCCCCGTTGAAGTGGATATCGGCGACATCCCTGTCGGCGCCATGAAAACGGTTGAATGGCGCGGCAAGCCGGTGTGGATCCTCCACCGCTCTCCCGAGCAGCTCGCCGGCCTCAAAACGCTGGATTCCCAGCTAGCCGACCCGCAATCCCAGCGGCCCGGCTTCACTCCTGCCTATGCCGAAAACGAAGGCCGCTCGCGCAAGCCCGAGATCTTCGTCTGTGTCGGCATCTGTACCCACCTGGGCTGCTCGCCCACTTCGCACTTCGAAACGGGTGGCGGCGGCGGTCTGGGCGCGGACTGGCAAGGCGGATTCCTCTGCCCCTGCCACGGCTCCACGTTCGACCTGGCGGGCCGGGTCTTCAAAAACAAGCCCGCTCCCGACAATCTCGAAGTTCCGCCGTACCAGTATCTCAGCGACACCCGCATCATCGTGGGCGTCGATGAAGACAACAAGGCCTGACGCTCGCGTCGCGCTTTCCCGAATTACGTAAGTAAAACAATACGCCACGTATTAGAGAAGGAGCCGTTACATGGCTGGCGAGAAAACCGTCGAGACGACAGGCCTGTTGGGCTGGCTGGACCGGCGCTTTCCGGTGACCTCCACCTGGAAAGCCCATCTGTCAGAGTATTACGCGCCCAAAAACTTCAACTTCTGGTACTTCTTTGGCTCGCTGGCCCTGCTGGTGCTGGTGCTGCAGATCGTGACCGGCATTTTCCTGGTCATGCACTACAAGCCGGATGCCGAACGCGCGTTCCAATCCGTCGAATACATCATGCGCGAGGTCCCTTGGGGCTGGCTGGTGCGCTACATGCACTCCACTGGCGCGTCGATGTTCTTCGTCGTCGTTTACCTGCACATGCTGCGCGGGCTGCTCTACGGTTCGTACCGCAAGCCGCGCGAACTGGTGTGGATCTTCGGCGTCGCGATCTTCCTCTGTCTGATGGCCGAAGCCTTCTTCGGCTACCTGCTGCCGTGGGGCCAGATGTCGTACTGGGGCGCCCAGGTGATCGTGAACCTGTTCGCCGCCATTCCGTTCATCGGCCCTGAACTGTCCATCTGGATCCGCGGCGACTACGTCGTGTCGGACGCCACGCTGAACCGCTTCTTCGCCTTCCACGTCATCGCCATTCCGCTGGTGCTGATCGGCCTGGTGGCTGCCCACCTGGTGGCGCTGCACGAAGTCGGCTCGAACAACCCGGACGGCATCGAAATCAAGCAGGGCCCGAAGGACAAGTACGGCCGCCCGAAAGACGGCATCCCGTTCCATCCCTTCTACTCGGTGCATGACCTGGTGGGCGTGGCGGGCTTCCTGCTCGTGTTCGCGGCGATCGTGTTCTTCGCCCCGGAAATGGGCGGCTACTTCCTCGAGTTCAACAACTTCATTCCCGCCGACTCGCTGAAGACGCCTCCGCACATCGCGCCGGTCTGGTACTTCACCCCGTTCTACTCGATGCTGCGCGCCACCACCGACGAATTCACGTGGGTGCTGGCAGGCGCGTCCGTGCTCGGCGCCATCGCGTTGCTCGTCAAGAGCAACCTGAAGGGCTTCATGCGCATCGCCATCCCCGGCATCCTGGTCGTCGTCGCCGTGCTGCTGCGCGTCATCGACGCCAAGTTCTGGGGCGTGGTGGCCATGGGCGGCACGGTCGTGATCCTGTTCTTCCTGCCCTGGCTGGACCATTCGCCGGTCAAGTCGATCCGCTACCGCCCCACGTGGCACAAGTGGATCTACGGCATCTTCATGGTCAACTTCCTGGTGCTCGGCTACATCGGCACGCAGCCGCCCAGTCCGCCGTTGAACCTGACGTCGCAGATCGGCACGCTGCTGTACCTGGCATTCTTCTTCCTGATGCCGGTATGGAGCCGCCTGGGCACCTTCAAGCAAGTGCCCGACCGCGTCACGTTCCACGCCCACTGAGCCAACGAGAATAACGGACTAACCATGATCAAGAAGCTGATTGGTGCCGTGGCCTTGATGCTCACGTGTACCGCTACTTTCGCCGCCGGAGGCGGCTTCCCGCTGGACAAGGCGCCGTACCGCGTCAACGACATGGCGTCGCTGCAAAATGGCGCCAAGCTGTTCGTCAACAACTGCCTGAACTGTCATAGCGCGTCCTCGATGCGCTACAACAAGCTCAAGGACATCGGGCTGACCGACCAGCAAATCAAGGAAAACCTGCTGTTCACCGGCGAAAAGGTGGGCGACATGATGCACATCGCCATGACCGCCAAGGACGCCAAGCAGTGGTTCGGCACGACGCCCCCGGACTTGTCCGTGATCGCGCGCGCCAAATCCGTGAACGCCGGCCCCTCCGGAGCCGACTACATCTACACCTACCTGCGCACGTACTACCGCGACACCTCCCGCGCCACGGGCTGGAACAACCTGGTTTTCCCGGCCGTCGGCATGCCCCACATCCTGTGGCAAGACCAGGGTCCGCGCGAACTCACCACGGTCGCCATGCACGAGGTCGAAGGCAAGGAAGGCGCCCCCAAAACCTGGGAACGCGTCACGACGGTGTACGATGCTCAAGGTTTTTCCACGGTCAAGGCCGAACCGGTAGACAATTACCGCGGCCATGCCACCTTCGAGGCCAAATTTAAGGCCGCCAACCCGGCCCAAACCGCAACATACGACAACGACGTCGCCGACCTGACCGCGTTCATGTCCTGGATGGCTGAACCGGTCCAGACACTCCGTGTCCGAATCGGCGTCGGTGTCATGTTGTTCCTGCTCCTGTTCTTCTTTGTTACGTGGCGCCTGAATGCCTCGTACTGGAAACACGTGCGCTAACCGCAACGCCCCGCCAGGTTCCCAACCGGCCCCGTTTTAATACAGGGACGGAAGAGGCGGATAGGGCTGTACGCCTATCCCGTCTGGCAATTGGGGCCAGCGCCTGCTAGATTTAGGCGCTGGCCTTTCGTTTTTCAATAAAGGACTTACCGCCATGATGGTGCTCTATTCCGGAACCACGTGTCCGTTTTCGCAACGCTGCCGCTTCGTGTTGTTCGAAAAGGGTATGGATTTCGAGATCCGCGACATCGACCTGTACAACAAGCCCGAAGACATCTCGGTGATGAACCCGTACGGTCAAGTGCCCATTCTGGTCGAACGCGACCTGGTCCTGTACGAGTCGAACATCATCAACGAGTACATCGACGAGCGCTTCCCCCACCCGCAGCTCATGCCCGCCGACCCGGTCATGCGCGCCCGCACGCGCCTGTTCCTCTACAACTTCGAGAAGGAACTGTTCGTTCACGTCTCGACGCTGGAAGACCGCAGCGCCAAGCCCGACGAAAAGAAGCTGGCGAACGCGCGCCAGAACATCCGCGACCGCCTGGCCCAGCTGGCTCCCATGCTGCTCAAGAACAAGTACATGCTGGGCGAAGAGTTCTCCATGCTCGACGTGGCCGTGGCTCCGCTGCTGTGGCGCCTGGACCACTACGGCATCGAACTGCCCAAGAACGCGGCTCCGCTGCAAAAGTACGCCGAACGCATCTTCTCGCGTCCGGCCTACATCGAAGCGCTGACGCCTTCGGAAAAAGTGATGCGTCGTTAAGGCTGGCTGTGTGATGGGTGAAACTTCGACCAAACCGTACCTGATCCGCGCACTGCACGAATGGTGCACCGATAACGGCTACACGCCGTACATCACCGTGCAGGTCGACGAGCACACGATGGTGCCCGTCGCCCACGTGCGCGACGGCCAGATCACGCTGAACGTGGGCACGCTGGCCACCAACCGCCTGGTGCTGGGCAATGAATTCATCGAATTCCAGGCCCGCTTCAGCGGCGTGACCGAAAACGTCTACGTCCCCGTGGGCGCCGTCAGCGCCATCTACGCGCGCGAGACCGGCGCCGGCATGGGCTTCGAAGTCCAGCCCTACGAGCCGCCCGAAGAAGGCGCTCAAGGCGCGACGCAAAACGCCGCCGCGCCCGAGGGCCCGGACGCCGACCCCGCCCCCGGCGGCGATGACGGCGACGACGACGAACCCAAGCGTCCGCGCCTGACCATCGTCAAATAACGCCCCCGACGCAGGGCCTGCATTTTTTTCATTACAATGCAGTCCCTGCGCGTGCCCCGGCACGCACCGCCGGTGTAGCTCAGTTGGTAGAGCAGCTCACTTGTAATGAGAAGGTCGAGGGTTCGATTCCTTTCACCGGCACCAATGGATTTCAGCAAAAAGCCCAACCGCGAGGTTGGGCTTTTTGCTTCGTATCACCCCAGCGGCGGCAGCATGTCGAACAGCAGCACCATCACCAGCCCCACCACCGCCACGATCGACTGCACGACCGAGATCGTCTTCGTGGCTTCGCCCATCGTCATGCCGAAGGATTCCTTTACCATCCAGAAGCCCGCGTGGTTGGCATAGTTGAAGAACAGCGAACCGCAGCCGATCGACAGGGCGAGCAGCGGCAGATTCAGGGTGGGGTCGGCGCCGGCCAGCGGCGCCAGCAGGCCGGCGGCGCCCACGATGCCGACCGTGGCCGAGCCGGTGGACACCGACAGCAGCATGGCGATCAGCCAGCCCAGGATCAGCGGCGGGAAAGCGAACTGGTGGGTCAGGTGCACGATGGCGTCGCCCACCTTGGCGCTGGTCAGCACCTGCTGGAAGGCCCCGCCGCCGGCGATGATGAGCATGATGCCGGCGATCGGCTTGAGGCTTTGACCCAACGCGCCGCGCAGCTTCTCGGCATCGCCCCCGCGCATGAAGACGAGGGTCACGGCCGCGAACAGCACGCCCAGCAGCATTGCGACCACCGGGTTGCCCAGGAAGGCGGCGACGTGCGTCACGCTGGAATCCTTGGGCAGCAGCATCTCGGCCAAGGCATGCACCAGCATCAGCAGGGCAGGCAGCAAGGCCGCCAGGACGCCCAGGCCCACGCTGGGCGCAGCTTTGCCGGATCCGTCTTCGCTCGTCGACGTGAACTGCTCAAGCAGCGCTTCGTCCGGCCGGGTCGTCATGCGCGGCGCAATGAATGCGCCATACAGCGGGCCGCCGAAAATCATGGCTGGCAGGGCGGCGATGAAACCGTAGATCATGGTCGGGCCGACCGTGGTCTTCAGCGTGGCGATCGCGGTCAGCGGACCCGGGTGCGGCGGCACCATGCCGTGCATGGCCGCCAAGGCCGAGATCACGGGCACGCCAACATAGACATAGGCCGACCCCTTGAAGCGCTGCTGGCTTTCGAGCTTGCGCGCCACGCTGAAGATCAGCGGCAGCATCACCACCAGGCCCACTTCGAAAAACATCGGGATACCGATGACGAACGCGACCAGCGTCATCGCCCAGGGAATCATGCGGGGCGAGGTATGGCGCAGGATCGCATTGGCCAGGCGCTCGGTGGTGCCGGAATCAGCCAGGATCTTGCCCAGCATGGCGCCCAGCGCGATCACCACGCCTACCGCGCCCAGCGTTTTGCCCGCGCCGTCCGTCAGGTTCTTGACGATGGCCACCGGCGCCATGCCGGTAGCGAACCCGACGCCGATGGAGACGATCAGCAGCGCCAGCAGCGGGTGCATGCGGATGCGCGACACGATGAGCGCAACCAGCACCAGAACGCTCACCAGGGCGGTGAGCAGCAATTGAATGTCGAACGAAGACATGTATGAACCCAGAAAAAACGTGAGAGGTCGCGAGCCTTCTTCTGGGGCCATGATAAGGGATAGGCCAGCCGCCCGTCCCGGGCGTCCGCTGCACGGGCGAATTGGCATCGCGCGGCCGGTTTTCCATACAACTTGCTGAATGCCTGCGTCGTGCGCGCGCGGCGCGACCGATGTCGCGCCGCACAATCCGGTCCGTCAGTCCGGCTTGATCCCCGCCGCCTTGATGATCGCCACGTTGCGCTCCAACTCTGTTTCCACCTTGCGGCGGAACGCCGCGGGGTCGGAATAGGTGGCGTCGAAGCCCAGCTCCTGCAGCTTGGCGCGCGTGTCGGGTTCGGCCATGACAGCTTCGATCTCCTTGGACAGGCGCGCCACGATGAGCGCGGGCGTGCCTTGCGGCATGACCACGCCGAACCAGGTTTCGAAGTCATAGCCCGCCACGCCGCCTTCTGCGACCGTGGGCACGTCCGGGACCAGCGAGGAACGCGCACGGCCCGTCAGCGCCACGGCGCGGACCTTGCCGGCCTTGATCTGGGGCAGGCCAGCCACCAGCGTGTCGATCGACAGCGGAATCTGATTGCCGATCAGGTCGGTCATGGCGGGCGCGCTGCCGCGGTAGGGCACGTGCAGCAGCTTGGCGCCGGTTCGCTGGGCCAGCGATTCGCCGGCGATGTGCGGCGTGGAGCCGTTGCCGAAGGATCCAAAGCTGAGCGGTTGCGCGTCGGACTTGCTGACGACGTCGCCCACCGTACCGATGCCGGTCTGCGGATTGGTCAGGATCACGAACGGCGTGCTGCCTGCGATCGCGACGTACTCGTAGCTCTTGATCGGGTCGTAGTTCAGGTTGGAATACAGCAGCGGATTCAGCGTGAACGTCGGCGCGCCCGTGATCATGAAGGTGTAGCCGTCCGGCGCGGCGCGCGCTACGGCGGACGCGCCGATGCTGGTGTTGGCGCCGGGCTTGTTCTCGACCACCACGGTCTGGCCCATCCGCGCGCCCAGCTTGGCGGCGAACAGCCGGCCGATGACGTCCGTCGACCCGCCCGGCGGGAACGGCACGACCATGGTGATCGGCTTGCTGGGATAGTCCTGCGCCGACGCCAGGACCGGCACGGCGGCCAGGACGCACAGCGTGAGCGCGCGGGCGATGTGTTTGCTCATTGAAGTTCCCCTTGTGTTGTTTGTCAGGTGTTTATTGCGGCAGCACCGGCGCATGGCGCCAGTACTGCGTGGCTTGCTCGAACGCATGGGCCAGTTGCAGCAGCGCATGCTCCTGGCGATAGCGCCCCACGATCTGGATGCCGACGGGTAGCCCGTCCTCGGAGAATCCGCAAGGCACCGAGATGGCCGGGTGTCCCGTCAACGACAGGTAATAGCCCGACCGCATCCAGTCGATGTAGTTGCGCATCGGCGTGTCTTCGATGCGGTCCACGGACTCTTGCTCGGCCGGAAACGGCAGCACCTGGCTGACCGGTCCGATCATGAATTCATAGGTCTGCATGAAGGCATGCATACGCGCGAACAGCGCCGCACGGTCGCGCTCGGCCTGCACCACGGCTGCCGCCGTCTGCTTCAGCCCCAGTTCGATGTTCCATATCACCGAGTCCTTGAGCTGATCGCGATGATCGCGCAGCGCAGCCTCGTAGCCCACGGCGAAGGTCTGGCCGCGCAACGCCTGGAACGACGCGTCGGCGCCGGCGAAGTCGGGGCAGGCCGGTTCCACCCGCGCGCCCAGGTCGGCGAATACCGGCAGCTGGCGTTCCAGCGCGCGCACCACGGCCGGTTGCGTGGGCAGGCCGCCCCAGGTCGGCGCGTAGGCGATGCGCACGTCATTGAAGTCGCGCGCAAGGCTGTCCAGGAAGCGTGCAGGGTCCTGTTCGATCGCCAGCGGATCGCGGGCGTCCGGGCCAGCCGTGGCGGCCAGCAGCAGCGCCACGTCGGCCACGGTGCGCCCCATGGGCCCTGCGACCGTCAACGCGTTGTACGGGCTGGCAGTCGGCCATTGCGGCACGCGGCCGGGCGACGGGCGCAGGCCCACCACATTGCAGAACGAAGCCGGGTTGCGCAACGAGCCGCCCATGTCCGTACCGTCCGCCAGCGACGCCATGCGCGTGGCCAGCGCCGCCGCCGCGCCGCCGCTGCTGCCGCCGGCCGTCATGCGCAGATCGTAGGGATTGCGCGTGGCGCCGAACACGGTGTTGAAGGTCTGCGAGCCCGCGCCAAACTCGGGCAGGTTGGTCTTGCCCAGCGTGATTGCGCCCGCCGCGCGTTCGCGGCTGACGATCAGGCTGTCGCGGTCCGGCACGAAGTCTCGATATAGCGGCGAGCCATAGGTAGTGCGCATGCCGGCCGTCAGGAACGAATCCTTGTGCAGGATCGGCAGGCCGTGCAGCAGGCCCAGGGGACGGCCGGCGGCCTGATGCGCGTCGGCCTGCGCCGCCCGCGCCATGGCGCCTTCGGCGTCCAGCGTCACCACGGCATTCACCTTGGGATTCCAGACGGCGATGCGGTCCAGGTGGGCGGCCATCACGTCGCGCGCGCTGACGTGGCCGGCGGCGATTTCGTCGCGCAACGCCGACGCGCTCAAGTCGCACAGCGTCGGGGTCATGGAGGTCGTCGTAAAGCTCATTAGTATTGCCATGCGATACAAAGTATTGAATAATCAACTTTATAGTGGGTATTCCGATGCCCGACAATTCGGGGAAACTAGCGCTCCCTGGCTGCTGCCGTGCCTGGCCGCCCCCGTCCACATCCAAGAACACGCCATGACGACACGCACGCCTGAATCCACGCCAGCCTCATCGACAGACGCGCCGGACCCCGCCGACGACCCGCTGTTCGTCGCGTCGCTGGAAAAAGGCATGCGGGTGCTGGAGGCGTTCCGCGACGCCGCCGATTCACTTGGGCTGACGGAGATCGCCGCGCTGACAGGCCTGGGCAAAAGCGCCGCGCAGCGTTTCGTACACACCTGGGAACGGTTGGGCTATCTGGCCAAGGACGCCGCGACACGCCGTTATCGGCTTGGTCCGCGCGTGGTCGAGCTGGGTTATTTCTTCTTGCGCACCGATCGTCTGGTGTCCATGGCCGCGCCGCACCTGGTCGCATTGCGCGACCGCTGCGGATTGGCGGTGCACATGAGCGTGCTGGCGGGCAGCGACATGATCTATCTGCTGCGCCTGCCGAGCCGCCAGCTGACATTGGCAGAAATGCTGCCGGGCCGCCGCATGCCCGCGTGGTGCAACAGCGGCGGGCGCATGCTGCTGACGCAGCTGGACGACGACGCCGTCCGGCAGGCGATCCAGCGCACGCCGCCGCGCGCCTTCACGCCGCGTACCGTCGTGGAACCCGGTGCCCTGCTGAATCTGGTCCGGCAAGCCCGCGGCGACGGTTATGCGCTGACCGAGGACCAAGTGCTGCAGAACCAGGTAGGCGCGGCCGTGCTGTTGCGGGACGCGCGCGATGTCCCATTGGCCGCCATCAGTGTCAGCGCGCCGCGCCACGACTACGCGCTAGACCGCCTGCAGCGAGAGATCGTGCCCCAGTTGTTTCGCACGGCGCACGCGATCCAGCACGGGTAAAGATGCGATTTTTCGCCTCGTTTTGCATTCTTTCGATTTTTTGTGCATAATTCGCCCCCTCTACCTGTTCCCCGATAGCTCAGTCGGTAGAGCGACGGACTGTTAATCCGCAGGTCGCTGGTTCGAGCCCAGCTCGGGGAGCCAAGAATTTTGCAGTACCGCAGTATCCCTAAAAAAGCCCGCAACCTTGTTTGCGGGCTTTTTGCATTGGGACGGCGATGGCTTTGCTTTTCACTTGGCGTAGCATGGCCTGCATCGGCCACTGTCCCCTGAATTTCTTCCATGCGTTCAACGCGATCCCTGCCCGCCCTGGTCTCTTTGCGCGCCTTCGAAGCGGCCGCGAGGCGGCTGAGCTTTTCCCAAGCGGCGCAAGAGCTGTTCGTCACGCAAAGCGCCGTCAGCCACCACATCCAGCGCCTGGAATCCGAGCTGGGCGTCGCGCTCTTTGAACGGCGCACGCGCGCCGTGGCGCTTACCGCCGCGGGTCAAGCCTATTACGACCACGTGCATGCGGCCTTCGAACTATTGCGCCGGGGCACGGACGAAATCCGCGCGCCTTCGGGCGCCAGGCATACCCTGCGGATCGGGCTGCTGGCTTCGTTCGCTACGCGCTGGCTGGCGCCGCGCCTGCCTGCTTTCGCGGCCGCGCACCCGGACATCGAATTGCAGCTGCAACCCGACATCGAATTGGCGGACGTGGCCGGCGGCGAGGTAGACGCCGCGATTCGCTATGGCCGAGGCGGCTGGCCCGGCGTGCAGTCCGTGCTGCTGATGACGGAACGCCTGTCGGTCGTCTGCGCGCCGTCGCTGATCGCGGGCAGAAAGCGGCCGCGCACGCCGGCGGATCTGCTGCGCCATCCGCTGCTGGCGTCGCACACCAAACGGCCCTTTGAATGGGACGCCTGGGCGCGGCGGCATGGCCTGGACCTGGGCCGCGCCCGGACCGTGCGCCTGCACGACTACAACATCGTCGTAGAAGCCGCGCTGGCGGGACAAGGGTTCGCGATGGGCCGGCACAGGCTGATCGGCCCTCAGTTGGCCAGCGGCGCGCTCGTGCCCGCACTGCCCGGCGCCGCGCTGGAGGATCCACACATCGGCTGGTGGTTCGTCACGCCGCGCGGTGCACTCTCCCAGCCCGTGCAGTCCCTGCGCGACTGGCTGGCGCAAATGGCTGCGGCATCCGGCGAGAACGGCACGCATTAGTTTTGCTCATGCGTACCGCGCAAGAATTGATTGGTCACGCGGCGCCGGGACCGATAGCATCGGGGTAGCCTCATGGTCTTTTCCAACCCCTACTCAGGTGAACCGCTATGACCCGCAGCATTTCCGGCCGCGTTGCCGAACTTGGCCTTGCCCTGGAAGCCGCCGCCGCGCCGGCCGCGAACTACGTGCCCTTCGTGCAGGAGGGCAACCTGCTCTATATCTCGGGCCAGATCTCCCGCAAGGCCGGCAAGGCCGCCTATCTGGGGCAATTGGGCAACCAGGTATCGGACGCCGATGGCGTGGAAGCCGCGCGCCTGTCCGCACTGGGCATTTTGGCCCAGATCGCCGCCGCCACAGGCGACCAGCTGGACCGCGTGGCGCGCGTCGTGCGCCTGGGCGTGTTCGTGGCCAGCACGCCCGATTTCAACCGCCAGAGCGCGATCGCCAACGGCGCATCCGACCTGATGGTCGACGTATTCGGCGATGCCGGACGCCACGCGCGCAGCGCCGTCGGCGTGGCCTCGCTGCCGCAAGGCGTGGCGGTCGAAGTTGAAGCCGTCATCGCGCTGACACAGGCCTGATCCGGCCCCAAGGAACCGCCATGCCTGCCCCCCTGACCCCGTCCGCCGTCGACAAGTTGCGCGCGCTGACGCCCGGCACGCGCAGCACCGTGCACTTCAACCATGCCGGCGCTTCACTGCCTTCCGCGGCCACGCTGCAGGCGGTGCATGCGCATCTGGAGCGCGAGGCGGCGCAAGGTCCGATGGAGGCGGGCGTGGCATCGCGCGAACTCACCGAATCGGCCCGCGCCCTGGCTGCGCAACTGCTCAACGCGCAGGTGGGCGAGATCGCGCTGACGACCGGCAATTCGTCGGGATGGGGTGCTGCCTTCGCGGCGCTGCCTGCCTGGCGGCCCGGCGACCGCATTCTGGTCGGCCGCCACGAATGGGGCGGCAACCTGGCCTGCATGCGGCTGCACGCCCAACGCGCGGGCGCGGTGCTGGAGACCATTCCGTCGGACGACAGCGGATGCGTGGACGCCGAGGCGCTGGAAGCCATGCTGGACGATCGGGTACGCCTCATCGCGTTGACCTGGCTGCCCGCCAACGGCGGCCTCATCAACCCGGCTGCCGCCATCGGTCGCGTGGCCCGCAAGCACGCCATTCCGTATTTCATCGACGCGGCGCAGGCGGTGGGCCAGTTGCCGATCGACGTGGCCCAGATCGGCTGCGACGTGCTGAGCGGCGCGGGACGCAAGGCATTGCGCGGACCGCGCGGCACCGGACTGCTGTACGTGCGGCGCGAATTCCTGGACCAACTGACGCCCGCCTTCGTAGACACCCATTCCGCGCCGCTGGACACCGATGGCGAGCCCGTGCTGCGTCCCGACGCCACGCGCCTGGAATCCGCCGAAAATTCGCTGGCGCTGCGCTGCGGCCTGGCCAATGCCTTGCGCGAAGCGCTGGACCTGGGGCTGGACGCCATCCGCGCCAGCATCGACGCCAACGCCCAGGCGCTGCGAACCGAACTGGCGGCCATTCCCGGCGTCGATGTATTGGACCAGGGCCGTGAACGCTCGGGCCTCATCGCCTTCAACCTGGCCGGCCACGACGCGGCGGTTGTGCAGCGCAAGCTGGCGGCGCAAGGCATCGTCATCGGCAGCAACGGCGTGCCCTACACGCCGCTCGACATGGAGGCGCGCGGTTTGACCCGCATTGCCCGCGCATCCGTGAGCTATCTGACCAGCGCCGGCGAAATCGACCGCCTGCTCGACGCCCTGCGCAAGATTGCAGACCTTTCCTAGGCGCGTCCAACCGCCGCGCGGCGGCTGAACGGCGACCATTTCGTGAACACGAGCAGGTTGCCCAGCATCACCAGCGCAAGGCCCGCCAGCGCGAACGGCGTCCACCGGTAGCCTTCGGCCACCGTCGACACGCTCAGCGCCACGACGGGAAACAGCACGGTGCAATACGCCGCGCGCGCCGGCCCCATGCGGCCGACCAGCGTCAGATAGGCGGTGAAACCGATCACGGACCCGAAGACGGCCAGATAGAGCAAGGCGCCCACATACGGCGGCGACGGGTCGAAGTCGAACGGCAGCCCGGCGGCCACGCAGCCCGCCAGCAGGATGGCCGCGCCGTAAAGCATGCTGTAGGCGTTTCCGGTCAGCGGCCGGATGCCGGCCCGCTGCTGCAGGGACGACAGCATGTTGCCCGTGGAAAAGCAGAACGTCCCCAACAGCGCAAAGCCCAGGCCCAGCAATGTTTCGTGGCTGGGCTGCTGGCTGGCCAGCTCGGGCCAGAACAGCAGCACCAGTCCGGAGAAGCCCAGCGCGCCCGCGGCCATGACGCGCGGCGAAATGCGCGTGCCGAACCACAGGCGCGCATTCACGGCGTTCCACAGCGTTGCGGCGGAAAACACCACCGACACCAGGCCGCTGGGAATCCACTGCGTGGCCGAATAAAAGCACAGGAAATTCAGGCAGAACAGGCACAGACCCTGTCCCACGCACAGCCAGTGGCCGCGCCGGTCCAGCTTTTGCAGCTTGCGCGTCAGCAGCAGCACCGCGAACAGCAACAGGCCGGCAAGCGCGAAGCGGTAGAAGATGGACACGGGGATGGCCACCACGCCCAGTTGCAGCTTGATGGCGATCCAGGTGGTGCCCCAGATGAGGACGGTAAGAAAGTACAGGAGCAGGTTCACGATACGGGGCGCGGCAAGATCAAAAACGGACGACGGCAGCCGAATTGGCGGCCGGACGCCCAGTGTGCGCCCCGGTGGGCGGCCCGGATTGCCTGTTCTTGCGCTTTTGTCCGGATCGGGCGCGTCGCGCGCGCGGGATCGCAGTAGCATTCACCGTCATGGGCACTCACGCTTCGGCCCCGGCCGATTTTTCCGTTTTCCGCACCCTGTCGCGCTCCACCGCGACACTGCAACGCGCCGCCTCGCTGGGCGAGGGCATGGCGATCTCGCAGTGGTCGCGCAGCGCCCGCGAGACCCTGGGCTACGAGACGCCCGGCCACCACACGCTATCGCTGTACCTGCACGGCGGCGACAAGTCGTTCCGCGTCGGCCAGGACTCGCTGCACGGCGGCGCGGGCAAGTTCTGCGTGCTGCCGGCGGAGCACCATTCGCGCTGGAGCATGAACGACAACGTGCACTTCCTGCACCTGTACATCGCGCCGCAGCGCCTGGCCCGCGAAGCCGTCATGCGGCTGGACTGCGAGCCCCGCACGCTGGAGCTGCGCGACCGCACCTACATCCAGGACGACTCGCTGATCGACGTCTGCCGGCGGCTGCTGGGCACCGACTGGAACCAGCCCGCGGACCGTCTTGCCGCCAGCAGCGCGGCTGAAACCGTGCTGCATCATCTGCTGCTGCAGGGCGTCGCGCGCAAGACGCCACAACCGGCTCGGGGCGGCCTGGCGCCGGGCGTGCGGCGCCGCATCATGGACTACGTGGACGCGCACTTGGCCGAAGCCCTGACGCTGGACGAACTGGCGCGGGTGGCGGCGCTGTCTACATATCACTTTGCCCGCATGTTCCACGCCTCTTTCGGCGAGCCCCCGCACGCCTGGGTCCGGGGAAGGCGCCTGGCTCGCGCCAAGTGCCTGCTGGCGGCGGACAAGGGCGATCTGGCGGGCATCGCGCAGGCCAGCGGTTTCGGCAACGCAAGCCATCTGTCGCGGGTGTTCCGCGACACCGTCGGCGTCACCCCCGGCCAGTTCCGCAGCGCGCGCGGCGGGCACTGAACCCGAACCTTCGCGCGGGTCCGTTTTTACGCAATGCCCGGTCTACAATGGCGCATCGCCCTAGCGGGCTCACTCGGCCTGACCTCGCCCCGACCGACGCGATGCCGTCCCCGACCTCTCGCGACCTCCCCCTCCTTGCCGAAAGCGTCAGCCAACGCCCCTTGCGCGCGCACTGGCTGGCCGAACTGATCCGGCTGCGCGAAGCGCATTGGGGGCCGCTTGAAGATGCTCAGGCCGTCCGGCAGGTCCGCCAGCTCGACACCGATTTGCCATCCCGCATCCTGGCGCGCGCCGCCCTGCTCGCGCAACGCGAAAACCTGCCGCCCCTGGTGGATGCATGGCGCCGCAGCGCTGCCGCCATCCTGGCTGTCCTGTTCCTGCTGGCGCTGGCGTCGGGCGCGGGCGCGGCGCTGGGCGCCCTGGGCGACGGATCACGGCCGGTCAACGTCCTGTGGGCATTGGGCGCGTTGCTAGGCCTGCATGCGCTGACGTTCGCGCTGTGGCTGGCCAGCTTCCTGCTCAGACCCGCCGCCGTGACCGGGCTTGGCCGCCTGTGGCTCTGGGCCACGCGCAAGCTGGCGCGCGGCCCGGACAGCGCGCTGGTGCCTCAGGCCTTTCTGAACTTGTTGACGCGCGCGGGCGCCTTGCGCGGCCTGTTCGGCAGCATCAGCCATCTGCTGTGGCTGACCGCGCTGTGCGCGGCGCTGGCGACGCTGCTGGCCGTGCTGTCCACCGCCAGCTACCGCTTCATCTGGGCCACCACGCTGCTGGCGCCCGACACCTTCGTCTGGCTCACCCAAGCCATCGGCTGGCTGCCCGCCCATCTGGGCTTTCCCATGCCCGACGCCGCCACCATCCGCGCCAGCGACGGCTCGCAGGCCTTGCCCGCCAGCGCGCAGGCGCAATGGTCGCTCTGGCTGATCGGCGTCCTGGTTGTCTATGGCATCCTGCCGCGTCTGCTCGCGGGCGCCCTGTGCGTGGCCGCCACGGCGCGCGCGTTGCGCGCCGTGCGCATCGACCCCGCGCTCGCCGGTTTCTCGACGCTGCGCGACCGCCTTGAGCCGCCCGCGCTCTCCACCGGCATCGACCGCCCCGTCGATCCCCTGCACGAACCGCGGGTGCAATCGCCGTCGCTCGACGGTCTGGGCGGCCAGCCCGTGCTGCTGGGCCTTGAACTGCCGGCCGACCTGCCATGGCCGCCCGCGGACCTGCCCGCCGGCATCCGCCAGGCCGGCAACCTGGATACGCGCGAAGAGCGCAACCGCGTGCTGGACGCGCTTTCCCAATCCGCGGCCTCGCGCCTGCTGATCGCCTGCGATGCGCGTCAGACACCCGACCGCGGCACGCTCTCCCTGATCGCCGATCTGTCCGCCCACGCGGGCCAGACCGGCGTCTGGCTGATCACGCCCGGCGCCGGCGCCGACACGCGCGCCGCGCTTTGGCGCGACCGCCTGCTGGCGCTGGGCCTGAACACCGACGCCATCCTGCAAGCGCCCGCCGCGCCGCTCGGCTGGCTGGAGTCCAGCCATGGCTGAGCCCCTCATCAAGATCGCGCTGGTCGGCCACACCAACACGGGCAAGACCTCGCTGCTGCGCACGCTCACGCGCGACACCTCTTTCGGCGAAGTGGCCGATCGTCCCGGCACCACGCGCCACGTCGAAGGCGCGCGCCTGCGGCTGGACGGGCGCCCCGTGCTGGAATGGTTCGACACGCCGGGCATGGAAGACAGCATCGCGCTGCTGGAGTACCTGGAACGCCTGGAAGGTCCAGGCGAACGGCTGGACGGACCCGCGCGAGTCCGCCGCTTCCTGGACACGCCGGAAGCTCACGGCCGCTATGAACAGGAAGCCCGCGTCCTGACCAAAATGCTCGACTGCGACGCCGCCCTGTACGTGATCGACGCGCGCGATCCCGTGCTGGGCAAGCATCGCGACGAGCTCGCCATCCTGGCCGCATGCGGACGCCCCTTGCTGCCGGTGCTCAATTTCGTGAATGCGCCCGCGCACCGCGCCGACGAATGGCGCGACGCAATGGCGCGCCTGGGCCTGCATGCCGTGGTCGAATTCGACACCGTCGCGCCGCCGCTGGACGGCGAACAGCAGCTCTACGCCAAGCTGGGCGTGCTGCTGGACCGCCACGCCGGCGCGCTGGCCCGGCTGTCCGACAGCCTGGCCGCTCAGCGCCGCGAGCGCCATGCGGCCGCCTATGAATTGCTGGCGGATCTGCTGATCGACGTGGCCGCACTGCACTTGTCCAGCCCCAGCGACGACGCCGCACTGGCCGCGGCTTCCAGCCAGCTGCGCGACCAGGTGCGCCAGCGCGAGCAGACCTGCGTCAACGCCTTGCTCGCGCTCTACAACTTTCGCTCTTCGGACTACGCCGACGACGCGCTGCCGCTGCAGGGCGAGCGCTGGGGCATGGATCTGTTCCACCCGCAGGCGCTCAAGGACATGGGCGTGCAGGTGGGCATGGGCGCGGCCGCCGGCGCCATGGCGGGCGCCGCTGTCGACCTGATGAGCGCGGGGCTGAGCCTGGGCACCGGCATGCTGATCGGCGCCGCCGCCGGCGGCCTGTGGCAGGGCGTCGAAAAGCTGGGCAAGCGCGTGGCGGGCAAGCTGCGCGGCTGGCGCGAGATCAGCGTGGACGACGCCGTGCTGCGCCTGCTTGCGCTGCGCCAAAGGCAACTGATCGACGCGCTGGAACGCCGCGGCCACGCGGCGCGTGAACCATTGAGGCTGGATCTTCCGGACGATGAAGCCTGGCGCAAGGGCCCGCTGCCGGAAGCCTTGAAAGAAGCCCGCAGCCGGCCCGAATGGTCGGCCCTGGGTAAACACTATGAAGACAGCGACCGCCGCAAGCGCGTGCTGCATGAATTGGCGAAAACCCTCGCATCCGCGCCGCTGCCGGCCGATTGACCCGGCGCCCGCATGCCCCGCCGAACGCACCATTCAAGACATCCGGCAAGCGCGTGATAACCCCAATCCAAACCGATTGACGCTTAAACGAATGCGTCGATAAGATTCGATCTGCATCGGCGCGGGTCCGTCCCCGTCATGTCAATCACAAGGGGTTGGGTCTATCGTGAAGTCGAAGTCCTGCGCAGTGATTCCCGGCAACGCCCGCCTCGGCCCGTGCGCAGTTCGCGCCGCGCGCCGCCCGGCCCCAACCTTTCCATCGTCGTAAGCAGCAACGCCATGCCCCGGATCCCCATGGGGCCGGGGCCCTGTCACTTCTGTCGCGCTATCCGCGCACCACACGGAGCATGAGGGCTATGCGTACTTTTACCCACTTCAAGCAAGCGGCGCTCGCCGCTGCCGTGGCCGCCTCGCTGGCATTCAGCGCCGGCGCGGCCGCCAAGACCCTGCATTGGTCGTATCAGGGCGACGCCACGTCGATGGATCCGATGGCCCTGAACGAGACCTTCACGCTGGGTTTCCAGGGCAATATCTACGAAACCCTGGCCGGCTACGACGGCAACCTGAAACTCACCCCGCTGCTGGCCGAAAGCTGGGAAAACCCCGAGCCCATCAAGTGGGTTTTCAAGCTGCGCAAGGGCGTGAAGTTCCACGACGGTTCGCCCTTCACGGCCGACGACGTGATCTTCTCCTGGAAGCGCAGCCTGACGCCCGGCTCCGACATGAAGGGCTACGGCGCCAAGGCGTCCGACATCAAGAAGGTGGACGACTACACCATCGAAGTCACCACCCCCACGCCCAACCCCATCCTGCCGCGCGAATGGGTGTTCCTGTACATCATGAGCAAGACGTGGGCGGAAAAGAACAAGACCACCGAAGCCACTAACGTCAAGGGCGACAACCAGGGCAACTACGCCAACCTGCACGCCAACGGCACCGGCCCGTTCATGCTGACCGAACGCCAGCCCGACGTAAAGACCGTGCTTAAGCGCTACGACGGCTACTGGAACAAGAACATCAAGAGCAACATCGACGAGGTCATCTTCCAGCCAATCTCGCAGGAAGCCACGCGCGTGGCCGCGCTGATCTCCGGCGAAATGGACGTGGTGCAGCCCGTGCCCGTGCAGGACTGGAAGCGCCTGGAAGACGCCAAGGGCGTGAAGCCGCTGACCGCGCCCGAAGCCCGCGCCATCTTCATCGGCATGGACCAGGACCGCGACGAACTGCTGTTCTCCGACGTGAAGGGCAAGAACCCGTTCAAGGACGCTCGCGTGCGTGAAGCCGTCGTGCTGGCCGTGGACACCAAGGCCATCAACGAGAAAATCATGCGCGGCGCGGCCAAACCGCTGGGTTCGCTGATCGCCACCGCCATCAACGGCTACGACGAATCCTTCGGCGCGCCGTACAAGCCCGATCCCGAACGCGCCAAGAAGCTGCTTGCCGAAGCCGGCTATCCCAAGGGCTTCACCGTCACCATGGATTGCCCGAACGACCGCTACGTCAACGACGAAAAGGTCTGCCAGGCCGTGGCCGGCATGCTGGCGCGCGTCGGCATCAAGATCAACCTGCTGGCGCAGACCAAGTCGAAGTACTTCGGCAAGATCCTGCTGCAGGCCGGCAACCAGACCAGCATGTACATGCTGGGCTGGACGCCCAGCTCGACCGACGCCCACAACACGCTGCTCAACCTGACCTCATGCCGCGACGCAAAAACGGCCGCGGGCCAGTTCAACCTGGGCGGCTACTGC
This sequence comes from Achromobacter arsenitoxydans SY8, assembly GCF_000236785.1. Taxonomy (GTDB): domain Bacteria; phylum Pseudomonadota; class Gammaproteobacteria; order Burkholderiales; family Burkholderiaceae_B; genus Achromobacter; species Achromobacter arsenitoxydans. The sequence goes on from NZ_AGUF01000032.1 coordinate 55,461, forward strand.
AATAAGAAAGTCGATGAGCTGACCAACAAGATCGGCGTCGAAACCGACCAGGCCAAGCGCAACGCGATGATCAAGGAAGCCTTCGGCATCGTGCGCAGCGACTTCGGCTATCTGCCGCTGCATCAGCAGCCCATGTCCTGGGGCGTGAAGGAAAACGTCAAGGTCACCCAGCGCGCCGACGACGTGCTCGACCTGCGCGACGTCGTCCTGCCGTAAGCGGCGTTCGTTGCAACCACCGGGCGGCGCGCGCCGCCCGGATGCGCCCGGCCCAGCCCCCATTCCCGCCCCGCGCGGAGAACGCGGCCCGGCGCCATCCGACCTAGAGGGCTTTCCAAGATGCTTTCCTTTATTGCGCAGCGGCTTATCCAGTCGGTGCTGGTGATGTTGACGGTGGCGCTGATCGCGTTCGCCATGTTCCGATACGTGGGCGACCCGGTAGCCAGCATGGTCGGCCAGGACACCACGCCCGAACAGCGCGCCCAGTTGCGCGAGCAGCTCGGCCTGGACGATCCTTTCGTCGTGCAGTACGCGCACTTTGTCGCCAACGCCGTGCGCGGCGACTTCGGCATGTCGTACCGCCACCGCAGGCCCGTCAGCGACCTGCTCGAAGAGCGCATGCCCGCCACGCTGGAACTGTCCTTCGTGTCCGCCGTCATGGCGCTGGCGCTGGGCATTCCCATGGGCATCTACACCGCGCTCAAGCGCCACGGCGTCCTGTCCAAGGCATTCATGGCGATCTCGCTGGCGGGCATTTCGCTGCCCACCTTCCTGATCGGCATCCTGCTCATCCTGTTCTTTGGCGTGCAGCTGCGATGGCTGCCCAGCTTCGGACGCGGCGACGTGGTCAGCCTGGGATGGTGGACCACCGGGTTCCTCACCAAGTCCGGCTGGCTGGCGCTCATCATGCCGGCCATCACGCTGGCGCTGTTCCAGATGACCCTGATCATGCGGCTGGTGCGCGCCGAAATGCTGGAAGTGCTGCGCGCCGACTTCATCAAGTTCGCGCGCGCCCGCGGGCTGCCCGAGCGGCTCATCAACTTCCGCCATGCGCTCAAGAACACGATGGTCCCCGTCATCACCATCACGGGACTGCAGCTCGGCTCCATCATCGCGTTCGCCATCATCACCGAAACGGTGTTCCAGTGGCCCGGCATGGGCCTGCTGTTCATCCAGGCCATCAGCATGGTGGACATTCCCGTCATGGCGGCCTACCTGGTGCTGATCGCGTTCATGTTCGTGGTCATCAACCTGGTCGTCGACCTGCTGTATTTCGCCGTGGACCCCCGTCTGCGCGTGCAGAGCAAATGAAAAATGGCCCCCACGCCGCGCCTTCGGCTTGCTGCCCCCCGAGGGGGCGCTTTTTACCTTGGAACGGCCCGGCGGTAAAAAAGGAAATCCCATGATTGCTCGCATTGGTCCCTTCTTTTCACGCGCCGCCGACAGCGATCTGTGGCACAGCTTCAAGCGGTCGCCCGGCGCCATCATCGCCGCGATCGTCACGCTGGTCATCCTGCTGGGCGCGCTGTTCGCGCCGCTGGTCGCGCCCCACAACCCCTTCGACCTGGCGTCCCTGAGCATCATGGACGCCAACACGCCCCCGGCCTGGGAAGAGGGCGGCAGCCCTGATTTCCTGCTGGGCACGGACGACCAGGGCCGCGACATCCTGTCGGCCGTCATGTACGGCTCGCGCGTGTCGTTGCTGGTCGGCTTTGCGTCGGTGCTGTTTTCGATGGTGCTGGGCGTGACGCTGGGCCTCATCAGCGGCTACGCGGGCGGGCGTGTCGACAGCTTCATCATGCGCATCGCCGACGTGCAGCTGTCGTTTCCCGCCATCCTCGTGGCGCTGCTGATCGACGGCGTGGCGCGCGGGCTGCTGCCGCGCGACATGCACGACCAGCTTGCGCTGTATGTGCTGATCTTCGCCATCGGGATTTCTGGCTGGGTGCAATATGCGCGCACCGTGCGCGGCTCCACGCTGGTGGAACGCAACAAGGAATACGTGCAGGCGGCCAAGCTGATCGGCATCGGCCCCATCACCATCCTGCGCCGCCACATCCTGCCCAACGTCATGGGCCCGGTGCTGGTCATCGCCACCATCCACTTGGCCATCGCCATCATCACCGAGGCCACGCTGTCCTTCCTGGGCGTGGGCGTGCCGCCCACGGCGCCTTCGCTCGGCACGCTGATCCGCATCGGCAACAGCTATCTCTTTTCGGGCATGTGGTGGATCTCTATCTTCCCCGGCATCGCGCTGGTGGCGCTGGTGCTGTCGGTCAACCTGCTGGGCGACTGGCTGCGCGACGCGCTCAACCCCAAGCTGCGCTGAGGACGTCATGGCCCTGTTGAACATCGAAGACATCCGCATCGAATTCCCCAGCCGCCGCGGCACCCTGGTGGCGGTGGACGGCGTTTCCCTGTCCCTGGAAAAGGGCGAGATCCTGGGCGTGGTGGGCGAGTCCGGCGCCGGCAAGTCCACCATCGGCAACGCCGTCATCGGCCTGCTCGAAGCGCCCGGACGGCTGGCCGGCGGCTCGGTGCTGCTGAACGGCGAACGGATAGATACGCTGACCCCGGCGCAGAAGCGCCGCGTGCGCGGCCGCCGCATCGGCATGATCTTCCAGGATCCGCTGACCTCCCTGGATCCGCTGCAGACGGTGGAAAGCCAGCTGGTGGAAACCATGCAGGTGCACCTGAACCTGTCGCACGACGACGCGAAGAAGCGCGCCGTGGAGCTACTGGCGCAGGTCGGCATCGACCAGCCCGAACTGCGCGTCAAGCAGTACCCGCACCAGTTCTCGGGCGGAATGCGGCAACGCGTGGTGATCGCGCTGGCGCTGTGCTGCAAGCCGGAAGTCATCATCGCCGACGAGCCCACCACCGCGCTGGACGTGTCCATCCAGGCGCAGATCCTGGACCTGCTGAAAAAGCTCTGCCGCGAAGAGCAGGTGGGCATGATCATCATCACGCACGACATGGGCGTGATCGCGGACGTGACCGACCGCGTGGCCGTGCTGTATCACGGCAAGCTGGTCGAACAGGGACGCACGGCCAAGATCCTGGGCGATCCCGACCACCCCTACACGCGCAGCCTGATCTCCGCCGTGCCGCGGCCCGACATCAAGCTCAAGCACTTCCCGCTGGTGACGTATATCGAGGCCGTGAGGACGCCGGCGCAGCCGCTGGACCTGGCCACGCACTGGCTGGGCCAGCGCCGCGATTTCGGCAAGCGCACGGAAGGCCCGCTGGTGCAGGTCCGCGACCTGTCCATGCGCTTCGTGCTCAAGAGCGCGCTGTTCAAGCGCAACCAGCGCACGCTGGACGCCGTCAAGCGCGTCAATCTTTCCATCGGCGAAGGCGAGGTCTTCGGTCTGGTGGGCGAATCCGGATCGGGCAAATCCACGGTGGCGCGCCTGATCTCCGGGCTCTACACGCCCAGCGAAGGCACGGTCACGTTTGGCGGCACCGATCTCACTGCGCTCAAGGGCGAGAAGCAACTCAACCCGTTCCGGCGGCAGATCCAGATGATCTTCCAGGATCCGTTCTCGTCGCTGAATCCGCGCATGCGCGTGCTGGACATCGTGGCCGAACCCATCCGCTTCCACAAGCTGGCGGCCAGCGAGGCGGAGACGCGCCGCATCGTGGCCGACCTGCTGGACGTGGTGGGCCTGGGCGACCGCGCCGCTGAACGCTTCCCGCACGAATTTTCCGGCGGCCAGCGCCAGCGCATCTGCATCGCACGGGCGCTGGCCACGCGCCCCCGCTTCCTGATCTGCGACGAGCCCACGTCCGCGCTGGACGTATCCATCCAGGCGCAAATCCTGAACCTGTTGAAGGACCTGCAGGAAGAGCTTGGCCTGACCATGCTGTTCATCAGCCACGACCTGCCGGTGATCCGGCAGATGTGCGACCGCGTCGGCGTGATGCGATACGGAGAATTGCTGGAAGTCGCCGAAACGGAAACGTTGTTCGAACACCCGCAGCATCCCTATAGCCAACATCTGCTCGGCCTGATGCCCCGCCTGCAATCCATGTCCCGCGAAGGGCTGGACGTGGTGGGCTGACGCCGGGCGCAACCGGAGCGAGACATGACGGCGACACGGCAGACCCTGTTCATCGGCGGCAAAGTGTTTGACGGAGCAGGGCGCACGCTGCCCGCCCACGGCGTGTTGGTCGAAGACCGGCGAGTCGCCCGTGTGGCGCCCGCCGGCGAATTTTCCGGCTATACCGGCATCAAGGTGGACACCACGGGCATGACCCTCATGCCCAGCCTGGCGGATTGCCACGTGCACCTGGTCTACACCGGCGGCGCGGATCCCAACGCGCACCTGAGCAAGCAGGGCCCCGCGCAGATCACGCTGACCGCGCTGGAGAACGCGCAGGCCAGCCTGCGCGGCGGCGTCACGGCGCTGCGCGACTGCGGCGGCAAGGACTACCTGGAATTCGGCGTGCGCGACGCCATCGCGCGCGGCGTGTTTCCCGGGCCTTCCATCAAGGCCTCGGGCCGCATCATCTGCATGACGGGCGGCCACGGCAACCGCATCGGCCGTGTCGCCGACGGCTGCGAGGACGTGATCAAGGCCGTGCGCGAACAGGTCCACGCGGGCTGCGACCTGGTCAAGATCATGGCCACAGGCGGGGTCATGACGCCCGGCGTCAGTCCCATGGATGCGCACTACAGCTTCGATGAAATGAAGGCGGGCGTGCACGAGGCCAAGCGCTTTCGCAAAAGCACCGCCAGCCACGCCCAGGGCACGCAGGGCATCCTGAACGCCGTGCGCGCCGGCATAGATTCCATCGAACACGGCATCTTCATGGACGACGACTGCCTGCGCGAGATGCTGGAGGCCCAAACCTACCTGGTGCCCACCATCGCCGCCGTGCGCAACATCATCGCCAACGCCGACAACGGCATTCCTGCATACGCGGTGGAGAAGGCCCGTGCGGTGGAGCAGCGCCACCGCGAGTCGTTCCAGATGTACTACAAGGCGGGCGGACGCATCGCGCTGGGCACCGATGCGGGCACGCCGTTCAACCTGCACGGCGAGAACGCCATGGAACTGGCCTATATGGTCGAATTCGGCATGACGCCCGTGGACGCCCTGATCGCAGGCACGTCGCGCGGCCATGACCTCATGGGCATGACCGAGCACGGCGTCATCGCCGAGGGCAAGGTGGCCGACCTGCTGCTGGTGCAAGGCGACCCGGCCGAAGACATCATGAAGGCCGCCGACAAGCGCTTCCACGTGGCCGTGTTGCGCAACGGCGAAGTGGCGGCAGGCGCCTTGCCGTTCTGAATACGGCGGGCCGGGCGCCAGCGACGCGCCCGGCGCTCAGCGCAGCAGGACCCTGCCGAAGAACGCCTCGACGGGCATGCGCTCGCCGTTGAAATCCAGCTGCCCATCGCGGTAGTCCGCATCGACCTGGATTACGCCGTTCTCGATGCGGCCCCAGCGCTTTTGAGCGATCAGGTCGCGCATCACGTCGGCTTCCTGACGGGCCGCGATCCGGGCCGCTTCGGGCGTCGCGCCCTTCAGTTCAAGCCGCGCGGCGATCAGATCGGCCATGCCGTCCGTAGACAACTTCAAGCGCACGCTCAGGTTGCGCACGACCTCCTTGACGATGCCGACAGGATCGCGGTTCCAGAACGATGGCGAATCCAGACCGATATCCAGGCCGAGCGACGATGTGCCATTGGCCGATTCGACCTCCAGCGTCGACAGGGTGAAGCTGGGGCGGGCCAGCAGGAACTTCAACAGGTGGGATGCCGCCAGCATCTTGTCGCCCAGAATGGGCTCGCCGTTTTCCACTCGCAACGGCGCGCTCTCGCTGAAGTCCTGGAACGCCTTGAGCGATGCCACGTCCATATCCTTGCCGCCTGCCGCCATCCGCAGCTTGGCAACGTGCTGCCCCCGCACGCTGACGCTGCCGACGTCCAGCGTCGCTTTGCCGGTCATGCGCTCGGCGGCCGTCTCCGAACCCAGCGTGAGCACAACGTCCTTCAGGCCCAGCGGCAGCTTGTCCAGGTCGGACACCCAGTCCCTCACCTTCAGCGTCGTACTGCTGGTGAAAGCCTCAGATGCGCCCGACGATTGATGCGACACGGCCAGCCCATCGAGGGTCAGCGTCTGCCGGCCGGCATTGGCGGCGCCGCCCTTGAGCACTTCGGACAGCGACATCTTGTCGACCGCAAGGGACGCCGAACCGCGTGTGCCGTCGCCTGCACGTTCGGCCCGCGCCTGCAGGCCCGAAAACTCGAACGTGACCGGATCATCTGCATACTTCACCGGCGCCAACGCCAGGTCGCCGGAAACGTCGCGATCATAGGCGAACAGGAAATTCGCCGTCACGGGCACCGAACCGCCCGCCGCCGCGAACCACGCCGCGGCATCGGGCGTCTGCGCCATCTGCACGCCCCCTGCCGCCATGACCGGGGCGATGTCGCCAGACGCAAGACGGGAGGCGGGGAAGGGACCGTGTTCAACCTTGCCGGTGAACTCGAAGGCTTTCTCGGCAGGCTTGCCGTCGGATTGCACGGTGACTTTCAAGCCGAAGCGGGCAGTGGACGAAAATACGCCGCGCTCGAAGGACAGCAGTTCCAGCGCAACGGGAATGCCGAGCTTCTTGCCCAGCCGCTGTGCCTGGGCATCCAGGGCTTGGACATCCTGCGCAAGGCGGTCCTCGATCCGCTTGCCCGTGTACCAGGCCGTTCCGGTCCAGGCCGCAGCCGCCGCCAACACCAAGCCTCCCGCCACTACCCGCTTTTTCATGATGCCCTTGCCCGTGCATGAATCGACTTGCATGAGGGCGGTTGCGCCGCCCATGAAAAACGGGCTGTCGCAAGACAGCCCGCCCTGGGCGCGCCGATACCATCACGGCGCGCCTATCTTGTGTACGGCAGCTTAACGCATGCCGCCCATGACGCCGCCCATGACCATCATCATGAACTGCTGCAGCGGCATCTTCTTGCCGTTGAAGTCCACCTGGCCATCGGCGTAGTTCAGGTAGGTCACGATGTTGTTGTTCTCGACCTTGCCCAGGCCCATCGCGGTGGCCATGGTGCCCACCATTTCAGCCTGGCCCTTGGCGGTCTGAACGGCCTGTTCGGCCGGCACGCCACGGGTTTGCGGTTCAATGGCCATCAGATCGGCCAGGTTGCCCTTGGACAGCACCAGCTTGGCGTCCAGCTTGCGCAGCGCCTGCACCAGCATGTCGGAGAACTCGCCATCCAGCGCGGCCGGCTTGGCCAGGTTCAGGTTCAGGTTGAACGTCGACGTGCCATTGGCGGTGCGAACTTCCAGCGGCGACACCGCCAGGGTGGGATTGCCGGCCAGGAGCTGTTCCAGGTTGGTCTTGAGCAGGGCCTTTTCTTCGTCCGTGAACTCAGGCGTCTGCTCTTCGCCCTTGCTCTGCAGCATGCGGCGCGACGAGGCTTCGTAGATGTCGTTCAGCGCCTTCAGCGCCTTGGAATCCAGGTTCTGCGCGTCGATGGTCAGCTTCATGCCGGCCATGTCCTTGGCCTGCACATTGATCATGCCGAAGTCCAGGGCCATCTTGGCGCCCATGGCCGTGCCGGTTTCGGTCATGTCCACGGCGATGGACGTGTCCTTGAACTGGACCGGGGGCTTTTCCTTGGACGTGATCGTCCAGTCCTTGAACGTCAGCTTCTGGCTGCCCACGTACATGTCGTTGGAGGCCGGCTTCAGGTCGCTGGTCAGCGCGATGCCCTTGACCGCCATGGCGGTGATGTCGCTGTTGTCCGACGGGCCGGACAGCTCCAGGCTGTCGGAGGCCAGGGAGATCATGCCGTGCTTGCTGGACGTGGCGTATTCGAAGTCGCCCTTCATGCCCGAGAAGACGAGCTTCGTGGCGTCCTTGGCGACTTCCACCGGCGCCAGGCCGAAGTTGCCCGTGATGTTCTTGCCGTAGCTGACGCTATAGTGGCCCGACAGGGGCACGGCGCCCTTGGCCGCGGCGAACCATTCCTTGACCATCTCGGTCTCTTCCAGCGCGAAATCGCTGGCCACCATCGCCGGGGCGAAATTGCCGGATTTCAGGTTGGACAGGGGGAAGGGGCCATGGCTCAGGTGTTCGACGAACACCACGTCGCGTTCCTGCGCCGGCTTGCCGTCGGCCGCGGGCGAGGTGAACTTGATGCGATAGCGCGAGGTCGACGAAAACACGCCGCGCTCGAACGACACCAGTTCCGACACGGCGTTGATGCCCCACTTGTCGCCGGCCTTCTTGAGTTCGACGTTGCCGTCTTCGATGGCCTGCTTGACGAAGGCCTCGGCCTTTTGGCCCGTGTACCAGGCGGTGCCGGTCCAGACCGCGCCCAGCGCGACGACGATGCCAACTATTGCCGATTTCTTCATTGCATCCCTTATATTCGTTAGGTGAAAGCGCTCGGATTATAGAAAGGGCAGCCTAGGGAAAACACTTATTTCGTACACAAATGAGTCAAAATATTTCTGAATGATAGACCGGCTGCCATTCGGTCGGTGCTGCGCTGCCACATCAGCTACAATCCTTTCGTGCGCCATGCCAATCTGCGCACGTCCGCTAGGCCCTCCGCTGCCAAGCTTCGCCCGAATGGGCGCTTCCCTTTTCTCCTTATTCGACCGCCTGGATTGGAGTCTCTCGACTAGAGCGACAGGCTGGCGCTGGAGCTGTTTTGACTACCTCTTCCCCTTTTGCCGACCTTGGGCTGGCTGATTCCCTGTTGCGCGCCATTGCCGACACCGGCTACACCGCACCCACGCCGATTCAAGCCCAGGCCATTCCGCAAGTCCTGAAGGGCGGCGACCTGCTCGCGGCCGCCCAGACGGGCACCGGCAAGACCGCCGGCTTCACGCTGCCCATCCTGCACCTGCTGTCGCAGAAAAAGCCCGAGGCGCGCAAGCCGGGCCGCCCCCGCTGCCTGATCCTGACCCCGACGCGTGAATTGACCGCGCAGGTCGCGGAATCGGTGCAGACCTACGGCAAGTACACCTCGCTGACCTCCATGGTGATGTTCGGCGGCGTCAATATCAACCCCCAGATTTCCGCCCTGCGCAAGCCGCTGGACATCCTGGTGGCCACGCCGGGCCGCCTCCTGGACCACTGCGGCCAGAAGACGGTCGACCTGTCGGGCGTGGAAATCCTGGTGCTGGACGAAGCCGACCGCATGCTGGACATGGGCTTCATCCGCGACATCCGCAAGGTCCTCGCGCTGCTGCCCAAGCAACGCCAGAACCTGCTGTTCTCGGCCACGTTCTCCGACGAGATCCGCACCCTGGCGCGCGGCGTGCTGAACAACCCGGGCGAAGTCTCGGTCACCCCGCGCAACACCGCCACCGAACTGGTCACCCAGACGGTGCACATGGTTGAACAACACCACAAGCGCGACCTGATCAGCCACATCATCCGCGAAAGCGGCTGGCACCAGGTGCTGGTGTTCACGCGCACCAAGCACGGCGCCAACCGTCTGGCCGAAAAGCTGGTCAAGGACGGCCTAACCGCCGCCGCCATCCACGGCAACAAGAGCCAATCGGCCCGCACCCGCGCGCTCGCCGGCTTCAAGGACAGCACCGTGACCGTGCTGGTCGCGACCGACATCGCCGCCCGCGGCCTGGACATCGACCAGTTGCCCCAGGTGGTCAACTTCGAACTGCCCAACGTGCCTGAAGACTACGTGCACCGCATCGGCCGCACGGGCCGCGCCGGCGCCACGGGCGCCGCGGTTTCGCTGGTCGACAACAGTGAAATCAAGCTGCTCAAGGACATCGAGCGCCTGATCAAGAAGACGATCGAACGCAAGCCGGTCGAGGGCTGGACGCCTCCGGCCACCAGCGCGGCGGCCTTCGAGCGCCAGGAGCGCGACGAAGACAACCGCAGCCCGCGCGGCGGCAATCGCAACGGCGGCCGCGGCGGCAATGGCGGCGGCGGACGCTCGCG
>NZ_AGUF01000031.1 GCF_000236785.1 Achromobacter arsenitoxydans SY8
CTGCCGCGGGCGAGGCGTTGCTCGAACGCTGGCGCGCGGCGGGAGTCTCCCGCGAAAACCTGTTCTGGCGGTCATTGGCGCAGAACCAGGAGGCCATCGAGGACGAGGTAAACCAGCTATTCAACAACAAAGGCGCGTTGGCGTCACTCGATCCGTCAGCGTCGCAGAATCTGATCAAGAGGCTGGCCGATTTCTACGACAAGAGCCACGCCATGATGGATTCGCTGGCTGACGCCTCCACCGCGGGGCCGCCATCCAGCTACCTGGTGGGCGGCGCCATGCTCATCAACACGCTGGGCAATTCGCTGTTTCAGAGCAAAGCGGCAAGCATTCTGGATAAGCCTGTGAACAGGGTGTTTGCGTCCGTCCTGCATGCAAGGCTGGGCCAATTTGCCCAGCATTTCCGGCTGGAAATGCGTGACGGAAAAGCGTTGAGCCGGGGCACGACAGCCCGCATAGACCGCGCCACCACCCGCAGCATCGACGAGGCCCTGAGTGCCGGAAAGATGGGGGCGATGACTGAGGTGCGCATCGGCGGCGTGCTGGTGTTCTTGGAGATATGGAATCTCTATAACAAGCTGACAGTCCTGCATAAGCAAAGCAGGGAATATGTCGAGGCCGTGGTGGCGCTAGTGGCGTTAACGGCTGCCGGTGTTGAACTAGGGGCTTGCGCGGTGTCGCTGGCCGAGCGGAGCGGTAATGCTGCGGTTCGGCAGGGCGCCAGGGTTTTTGGTAGTGGGTTGCGGTTGACGGCGGGGGTTTTGGCGGGGTCGGCTGCGACAGTCAGTGCGTGGTATGACATCCAAGACTGGTACGAAAACTATAAGCTAGAAAGGCGATCCCTAGCCGCCTTCTATTTCCTGCGATCAGTCACCCAAGTGGGCGCAGCTTCCCTGTCGATCGCTGTGGGGTTGGGGCATGCAGGCCCATTTTTTGAGTATCTGCTCAAGAAATACGGAGCGCGGCCGCTACTTGGAAAAGGCATCGAAGTCGCTTGGCGGGTATCTGCGGCAATGGCTGCGCGAATGGCACCCATGCTTCGAATCTTCTTCGGGCTAAACCTCGCCATCGTGGCATTGGTTCTAATTGAGATCTTTCTTTTTCCCGACGATTTAGAGCGTTTTCTTGACCATTGCACATTCCGGAAGAATCGTAGCAATGGAATTGTAGCCACTGAAGAGCAGGAGATTGATCTGATGCAACATGCAATAGAGAGAAGATTCTGATGTACTTTCTAGAGCGAGGATTCCAATGGGGCAAGAGCCTGATGTCTTACGAAGAAGCCACGGAGGAATACAGCAAGAAGCAACGCCAGCCAGGGCAGGCCGAACTTCAGGCACCGGAAGGCGTGGGTGAATCCGTCTGTGTGGCAGTCAATGAAAATGGTTCTCTGTATGCGCATAACGAAACCTATATCGACGTCCGCACCCCCAACGATGAAAAGAGAGGTGTCATAACGGCATTTGCAGGCTGCATTTATGGGATGTTCATCTACGCATTTTTTCTGGCTTTGTTCGTATCCATTGAGAAATTCATGTCAGGCCATCGCCTTAGTGGCGAGCCACTCGGCGGCTCCGATTACTTCATTTTCACAATATTTCCTATATTGTGGCTAGTGGTGCTTGGGATTTTCTTGAAATACACATTCCGATTCTTCCGTCTGGAGTCCCTGACCGCTCGACGCATCATCGTTCGCTTCAACCGTATCACCCGCAAGGTCTATCTGCTGCGCCCCAAGCATTTGGGCGGCATCTTAATCCTGGACTGGGATAAGACCGAGGTGCTCATGGACAAGAGCATGAGCGAATTGGAGGGTACGGGTGGGTTCGTAGTCCTGATCTGGGACAAGGGGGATGGCGTGGACTTGCAGGGTACACCCACCGACCACCTCGAAATGACCTTCGTCGGCAAGCCGACTCGCAACGCCAGCGAATTGCTCGCATTCTGGGAATACATCCGCCGCTACATGGAAGACGGCCCCGCTGCCGCGCCGGCGCCCAAAAAACTCCTCACCAAATTCCCCTGGCCCTGGCTCTCGTTCAAGGCGGCCTGGGGTTTGGACACCCGGTTCTTTCGACACAGCGGGCTGTGGGTATTCGTGCTGATCAACGTATTGATACTGCCAGCCATCCTCATCCACGCCACCGGCCATTGGCTGTCCCTGCTGCTGTGCTACGAGCCTCGGTTTCCTCGCGTCATTGAAGAAGCGGGGCGTTGAACGCGGCAAGTGCACAGGCGGCCGTCGAGGGCCACCGCGCGCCAGCAGCAGGAACCAGTACGCATGCTGCATCAACAAGGACAAGCTGCTCATCGAACAAGGCGACTCGCGTCTTTCAATTGGGCAGCGTTCGCAAAACCTATTCAAGAAGCTGGCCGATTTCTACGACAAGAGCCACGCCATGATGGATTCGCTGGCTGACGCCTCCACCGCGGGGCCTCCGTCCAGCTACCTGGTGGGCGGCGCCATGCTCATCAACACGCTGGGCAATTCGCTGTTTCAGAGCAAGGCGGCAAGCATTCTGGACAGGCCCGTGAACAGGGTGTTTGCGTCCGTCCTGCATGCAAGGCTGGGCCAATTTGCCCAGCATTTCCGGCTGGAAATGCGTGACGGAAAAGCGTTGAGCCGGGGCACGACAGCCCGTATAGACCGCGCCACCACCCGCAGCATCGACGAGGCCCTGAGTGCCGGAAAGATGGGGGCGATGACTGAGGTGCGCATCGGCGGCGTGCTGGTGTTCTTGGAGATATGGAATCTCTATAACAAGCTGACAGTCCTGCATAAGCAAAGCAGGGAATATGTCGAGGCCGTGGCGGCGCTGGTGGCGTTAACGGCTGCCGGTGTTGAATTGGGGGCTTGCGCGGTGTCGCTTGCCGAGCGGAGCGGTAATGCTGCGGTTCGGCAGGGCGCCAGGGCTTTTTTGGCAGTGGATTGCGGTTGACGGCGGGGGTTTTGGCGGGGTCGGCGGCGGTGGCGGGGACGTGGTATGACTTCCAGGATGCTTACGAGCGCTATAAGGTGGGCCAATACTCCATAGCAAGATTCTATCTCTTACGCTCCGTCACCCAGTTTGGTGCAGCTTCGCTGTCGGTTGCGATCGGGTTAGGCCATGCCGGCCCATTTTTTGAGTATCTGCTCAAAAAGTACGGAGCGCGGCCGCTGCTTGGAAAAGGCATCAAAGTGGCTTTGCAGGTATCTGCAGCAATGGCCGCGCGCATGGCGCCGATGCTTAGAATATTCTTCGGGCTGAATATTGCGATTTTGGCGCTTGTTGTGATTGAGATTTTCGTACTTCCCAACGATCTAGAGCGCTTTCTGGACCATTGCACGTTCCGCAGGAATCGGAGCAATGGCATCGTGGACACTGAAGAAAAAGAGATTGAAATAATGCAGCAGGCGATAAAGAGAGAACTCTGATGTATTTCCTGGAGCGAGGATTCCAATGGGGCAAGCGCCTGATGTCTTACGAAGAAGCGACGGCAGAATACAACAAGCAGCAGCGACAGCCTGGACAGGCTGAACTTCAAGCGCCGGAAGGGGTAAGCGAATCCGTTTCCGCGGTCGTCTATGATAATGAGTCACTTTATTCATATAACGACATCTTTATTGACGTTCGTACGCCTAACGATGAGAAGAAAGGTGTAATAACGATATTTGCAGGTGGCATTTACGGGATGCTTATTTACTGGTTTTTTATGTTTTCAAGTGTATCCATTGAAAGATTTGTGTCTGGGCGTCAGCATAATGGAGAACTACTTACGGGTTCCGACTATTTCTCTCTCACGCTTTTTCCCGTAACGCTGCTAGTAATACTCGGTATTTACTTAAAATACACATTCCGATTCTTCCGTCTGGAGGCCCTGACCGCCCGGCGTATCATCGTTCGCTTCAACCGCATCACCCGCAAGGTCTACCTGCTGCGCCCCAAGCATTTGGGCGGCATCTTAATCCTGGACTGGGAGAAGACCGAGGTGCTCATGGACAAGAGCATGAGCGAACTGGAGGGTACGGGTGGGTTCGTAGTCCTGATCTGGGACAAGGGGGATGGCGTGGACTTGCAGGGTACGCCCACCGACCACCTGGAAATGACCTTCGTCGGCAAGCCAACACGCAACGCCAGCGAATTGCTCGCATTCTGGGAATACATCCGCCGCTACATGGAAGACGGCCCCGCTGCCGCGCCGGCGCCCAAAAAACTCCTCAGCAAATTCCCCTGGCCCTGGCTCTCGTTCAAAGCGGCCTGGGGCCTGGACACCCGGTTCTTTCGACACAGCGGGCTGTGGGTATTCGTGGTGATCAACGTTTTGATACTGCCAGCCATCCTCATCCACGCCACCGGCCATTGGCTGTCCCTGCTGCTGTGCTACGAGCCGCGGTTTCCTCGCGCTATTGAAGAGGCGGGGTGTTCAGCGTCAACGGCAAGTGCGGCAGGCGGGTGTCAAGACTCGCCGCGCTGACAGCTGGAATCAGTACGCCCGCTATATCAACGAGGACAGTCGATCGGCATTGCCGGGCGTAGCGGGCTGTAGTTGCGTCTGCGCGGCGCAATGGCAACAAGCCAAGACGCTTGATGACCGAATAGAATGCGGGCGTCCCAGACCAACCAAGATACTCCCGTGGAGAACGCCATGCATCCCCTCATCATCGCCGGCATACAGGACGCCGAGGAACGGCTGCGCCAAGCCATGCTGGCCTCGGACGTGGCGGCGCTGGAGGCCCTGCTGGATCCCGGCCTGCTGTTCGTCAATCACATGGGCTGGACGGTTACGCGCGAAGACGATCTGGACACGCACCGTTCGGGTCTCTTGAAGATCCACGCGCTGGATCTGTCCGAGCAGTGCATTTTGCCGCGCGGCGATTGCGCGGTGGTGTCGGTGCTGGCCCGCATCGCGGGCAGCTACAACGGCATCCCGGCCAACGGCCTATTCCGCTTCATGCGGACGTGGGCGCCGGATGCGGACACCGGCGCGTGGCGCGTGATTGCGGCCTCGTCGGTGATGGTGGTCTGAAACGGCCTTCGGCGGCTCAGGCCTTGAGGTCCTTGAGCAGCTTGGCGAGCTCTGGCGCGGTCATCAGCGACACGCCCTGCGTCCTGGCGTATTGGATCGCGTTGTCGGACACCTCGCCCAGCGCGATATAGATCGCTTCGCGGGCGCCGCGTTTTTCGCGCACGGCCTGCAGTTCTCGCAGCGGCTCCACGCCATTTCTAGCCGCTTTCCAGCGTTTGGCGCTGACGATGGCCACGTGGCCGTCTTTGGAGAGCGCGAAGTCGGCGCCCGGCGTCTGCAGGCGCTCGACCTCGCAGCCGTCACGCTGGAAGCCGGCTTGCACGGTGCGCGAGAATTCAGCCCACGACATGGCGGCCGCGGCTTCTGTCACGAACTGCACGCGCGCCCCTGACGGCGCGCGCAATTGCTTGTAGGCGGCCATGATCGAGATCACCGCGAACGGCACTGCGGCAAACACGCCCATCGCGGCATATTCCAGCGGCAGCGCGGCAAAGCCGAGCACGCACAGCAGCAGCGCCACGCCGGCGCTCATCCACCAGGGCGACCGCAGCAGCACGGCGAAGATGGAATTCTGGGACATCTTGAGTTTCATGGCGGCTCGCGACAGGAAGAGGTCAGGCCGCGCCGGCGGCGTCGAAGTCGCGCACCACGATGCGCACGTCGCCACAGGTCACGATCTGCCCGCCGCGGATCTTTGCCGTCTTGCGCGTTTCCACCGTGCCGCCGACGCTGACATGGCCTTCCGCCACGAGCATCTTGCCCGCGCCGCCGCTGTCGCAGACGCCGGTGGCCTTGAGCAGCTGGTTGATTTCAATATAGGGGCTGCCTTCGGCAAGCGTGAATTCGATGATGGGCATAAGGCGAATCTACAGGGTTCTGCGGTCAGGCCGGGCCGTTGCCGGGGTTGCCCGGATTGCCGGGGGCGGCGGGCTGGTCGGCCGGCGCGGGCGGGCCGGCGGGCGGAGCGGGGCGGCTATTGGTTTCGGCGCGGGCCATCCAGGCGATCAGCGACGACCGCATGGCCTCTTCGACCGACATCTGGATGGGCTGCACCCAGTCCTGCGGCACGAACACGGTGTAGCCGCCGATCATGTAGCCCATCGGTAGGTAGACCGCGACGCGCTCGCCCTGGGTGAAGCCTTCGGGCAGGCCGTCCATGCTGCGGCGGGTGACCAGGCCCACCAATTCCAGCTGCTGGCCGGGCACGCGCAGGATGACGACCTGCTGGGCGGTGTTCTTGGAACTGGGCGAGAAGTAGTCGGCAAAGCTCTTGAGCGAAGAATAGATGCTCTTGACCACCGGCAGGTTGGTGAAGGGCATTTCCACGACCGTCAGGAAGCGCTGCACGCGTTCCTTGGAAACCAGGTAGCCGATCGCCAGGATGCCCAGGATGCCCAGCGCCAGTCCCATTCCCGGGACGTAGAAGCCGCCGATGAAGGGGCGCAGGAAGGTCAGCGCCACGCCTTCCGTCCAGGCCAGAAAGAGGTAGAGCAGATAGATCGTCAGCGCCAGCGGCAGGACGGTGATCAGGCCGCGGAAGAAGTATTTATATAGACGGGTCATAGACAGAGGCAATAAATGGGGTCGGACGAGTACGAATTCGGCCGAGGCCCGCAGCATAGCAGCCGTCGAGGGACTTTCCGGTAACAGACCGGGCAGGGCGGGGGGTATGTCTGCTTTTGGCGTGAACGGAACCTAGCGGTCCACAGGCAGGAACAGCGTCTCTTTGATCTCCTCCATGACCACGTAGCTGTGCGATTCGGCGGACGCGGGCAGACGCTTGAGGATTTCGCCCAGGAGCCGGCGGTATTCGTTCATTTCGGTCAGGCGGGCCTTGACCAGGTAGTCGAAATCGCCCGACACCAGATGGCATTCCATCACTTCGGGCACGTACAGCAGTTCCTTCTTGACCTTGTCGAAGACGTCGCCCGACTTGGCCGACAGCTTGATTTCCAGGAACACAAGCAGGTTCTTGCCCAGCGCCGCGGGATTGACGCGCGCGTGGTAACCCGTGATGACGCCTTCTCGCTCCATGCGCTTGACGCGGTCCGAGCAGGGGGTGGCGGACAGGCTCACGCGCTCGGCCAATTCCGTGACCGAAATGCGGCCCTCGCGTTGCAGGATATCCAGGATTTTCAGGTCGATACGGTCTAGGTCGCGCATTTCACTTTCGCCGGTCATAAAACAGGGCTCGCCCGAGAAAAACCACTGGCAAAACCAAATCTTCAGTGTTTTTCACTGGTCGCGGCCCAATAGACTACCGAAATTCCCGTACAAAACCAATCACCGGAAAGAATCATGCATGTGATCGTCCTCGGCAGCGGCGTTATCGGCACAACCACCGCCTATTATCTTGCCCGCCAGGGCGCCAAAGTGACCGTGCTGGATCGCCAGCCGGCCGCGGCGCAAGAGACCAGCTGCGCCAACGCCGGGCAGGTGTCGCCCGGCTATTCCACGCCCTGGGCCGCGCCCGGCATCCCGCTCAAGGCGGTCAAGTGGCTGTTCCAGAAGCATGCGCCGCTGGCGATCCGCCTGGACGGCAGCCTGTACCAGCTCAAATGGATGGCCGCCATGCTGGCCAACTGTTCGGCGGAGCGCTACTCGGTCAACAAGGAACGCATGCTGCGCCTGGCCGAATACAGCCGCGACTGCTTGCGCGAACTGCGCGCCTCCACCGGCATCCACTACGAAGAACGCGCCCGAGGCACCCTGCAGCTGTTCCGCACGGACGCCCAGATGGAAGCCGCGCGCCGCGACATCGCCGTGCTGGAAGAAGTGGGCGTGCCCTACGAACTGCTGGACCGCCACCGCCTCGTGACGGCTGAGCCGGCGCTAGCCGCTTCCGCCCACAAGCTGGCGGGCGGGCTGCGCCTGCCGAACGATGAAACCGGCGACTGCCAGTTGTTCACCCGCAGGCTGGCCGAGATGGCGGCCGAGCTGGGCGTGGATTTCCGCTACAGCCAGACCGTCGCGGGCCTGGAAACGGCCGGCGGTCAGGTCACGGGGGTGCGGGTCGGCAACGAGGTGCTCAAGGCGGATCGTTACGTGGCGGCGTTCGGCAGCTACACGCGCGGCTTCCTGGAACCCCTGGGCCTGGACCTGCCGGTCTATCCGGTCAAGGGCTATTCGCTCACCATCCCCATGAAGGACGAGGCGGCCGCGCCGGTTTCGACCATCCTGGACGAGACCTACAAGGTTGCGGTGACGCGCTTCGACCAGCGCATCCGCGTGGGCGGCATGGCCGAGCTCTCGGGCTTCGACCTGCGCCTGAAGGACGCCCGCCGCAAGACGCTGGAACTGGTCGTGAACGACCTGTTCCCGGGAAGCGGCCATGTGGCCCAGGCCGAGTTCTGGACCGGTCTGCGTCCCATGACGCCGGACAGCACGCCGATCGTCGGCGCCACCCGCTACGGCAATCTGTACCTGAACACCGGTCACGGCACGCTGGGCTGGACCATGGCCTGCGGGTCCGGCAAGCTGGTCGCCGACCTGGTCATGGGCCAGCGTCCCGCGATCAGCACCGACGGCCTGGGCCTGTCGCGCTACGAGCGCGGCGCGGCCGCCAGCCAGCCGCTGGTGCTGGGCGGCAAAGGCGCGTAACGCCGACGCCGCATTCGCAGCGCCGCAAGACGGGCGCGCACACCACCGGGCCGCTTCGATGCGGCCCGTTTCTTTTGCGTGATCTGGCGGTCACGGTGTCGCCGAGGGCGCCCGCTTCTTTGTGCCAAAATCGCCGCATGACCCATTTCCTGCATACTGCCGACTGGCAGATCGGCCGACAGTACGGCCAGTTCGAAACCGACGACGCCGCCATGCTGGCCGAGGCGCGCTTTGACGTCGTGGCGCGCATCGCCGCGCTGGCCGCCGAGCGCGCCGTGGATGCGGTGCTGGTGGCCGGAGACGTGTTCGACACGCAGGGCGTGTCGGACCGCAGCATCCGGCGCCTGTTCGCCGCCATGACGGCTTACGCCGGACCCTGGGTGATGATCGCCGGCAACCACGATGCCGCGCTGGCCGACAGCGTCTGGAGCCGCGCGATGCAGCTGGGCTGCATTCCCGCCAACGTTCACATTCCCCTGCGCACCGGCGTGGTGGACCTGCCGCAGGCCAGCATGGCCGTGCTGGCCGCGCCGCTTACGCAGCGCCATACCTACGACGACGTCACCCAGGCCTTCGACTCGCTTGAATCCGCGCCCGGCCGGGTGCGCGTGGGACTTGCCCACGGCAGCGTGGCCGGCCGCCTGCCCGATAACGTCGACGCCACCAACCCCATCGCGCCCGACCGCGCGGCGCGCGCGCGCCTGGACTATCTGGCGTTGGGCGATTGGCACGGCTGCCTGTCCATCGACGAACGCACCTGGTATGCCGGCACGCCGGAACAGGATCGCTTTCGCGGCAACGAGCCCGGCCATGTGCTGGACGTGCGCATCGCGGCGCCCGGCGCCATGCCTCAGGTCGAACGCGTGGCCGTGGGCCGGTATCGCTGGTCGGCCTGGACTGAAGCAGTCAGTCTGCCCACCGACGCGCAGGCGCTGGCCGGCCGCATGGCCGCGCTGCGGAGCGAAGACGTGCTGCGCCTGGACGTGCAGGGCCACGTCAACATGGAAACCTGGGAAGCCCTGCAAAGGGCCGTGGACCAGGCCGCCGCGCAGGTGCGGGCGTTGCTGCCGGACCTTTCCGGCCTGCGCCTGGAACCCGACGACGCCGACCTGGCCGAACTGCGCGCCAGCGGTTATGTGGGCGAGGTCGCCGCGCAATTGCAGGCGATGCAGGGCGATACCGCGCAGGCCGCGGTGGCAGGCGAGGCGCTGCGCCTGCTGTTGCGGTTCCAGCGTGAAAGCGTCGCGCCGGGAGCCGCCAAATGAAGCTCACCCGCATCGTCCTGGAAGAATTCCGCAAGTTCCGCCAGCCCTTGTCGCTGGACGGACTGCAAGACGGCCTGAATCTGTTCGTCGGCCCCAACGAAGCTGGCAAGAGCACGGTGGCCACCGCCATACGGGCCGCCTTTCTTGAACGCTACAGCACCAGCAAGGTGGCCGACCTGGCGCCGCGCGGCGAATCGGGCGCGCGCCCCAGCGTCGAGCTGGCGTTCACGCATGCCGGTCACGGCTACGTGCTGAAAAAGCAATTCCTATCCCGCGCGCGTTGCGAACTGCTGATCGACGACGGCGCGCAGCGGCTGGACGGCGAAGAAGCCGAGAACGCGCTGGCCGCCTTGCTGGGCTTCGAAATGTCCGGCCGCGGGCAGAGCAAGCCGGATCTGGCAGGCATCCCCGGCCTGTTGTGGATTCAGCAGGGCGATGGCCAGAACCTGCAGGAGGCCGCGGGCCATGCCGGCGTCCATCTGCGCGATGCGCTGACGCAGCTTTCCGGCGAACTCGCATCCGGCGACGGCGATCGCCTGTTCGAACGCGTGTCCTCAGAGCGCGCGGCCTTGCTGGACGCCCGTAACGGCCGCCCCAAGGGCAGCTACAAAGAGGCGGAAGACGCGCTGACGCGCGCCGCCGCCGAACGCGACGAATGCGCGCAGACCATGGCCCAGCTTGACGCGGACGTCGACCGGCTGGCCGAATTGCGCCGCGAGCACGAGCGCGCCCAGGCGGCGGAACCGTGGAAGGACTTCGAGACCAGGGCCGCTCAGGCGCGCGCCCGGTTGGCGGCGCTGGCAAAGGAACGCGAGGCGTTCGAAGGCCTGCAGCGCGAGCAGGCCCAGGCCGCCCAGACCCTCGCCTTGCTGCAAGACCAGGTCAGGCGCGATCAACAGGATGAAAGCGAGCTGCAGGCGCTGATGCGCGACGCGCGGGCCGCGCGGGCGCATGTGCAGGCCGCGCAAGAGCCCCTGGCGCGCGCCCAGCAGCAGCGCCAGGCCCACGCCGACACCGTTGAAGCTGCGCGCCGGCGCGTGGCGGCAGTGCAGGCCCTGGCCGACCGCCGCGACCTGGACCGCCAGCTTGCCCGGCTTCACCCAGAGATCGAGCGCCTGGACGGCGCCCTGAAAGAGGTTGCGGTCCTGATCGAGCAGGGCTCCGCGCTAAAGGCCGAGGCCCTGCGCCTGGAAATATCCGACGCCGAGATCGACGCATTGCGCAAGGCCGGGCGCGAACTCGGCAACCTGCAATTGCAGCAGCAGGCCATCGCCACGCGGCTGCGCTATCAGCTGGATCCCGGCAGGCAGGCGCTGCTGGACGGCAAGGCCTACGAGGGGGCGGGCGAGGTCCTGCTGACGGCCGCCGCCGAGCTCGACATGCCCGGCGTCGGCCGCTTCCACATCGAACCGGGCGGGCAGGACCTGCCCGCGTTGCAGCGCGACCTGGCGCGGGCGGAAGCGGCCCATGCCGCCTTGCTCAAGCGCGCGGGCGTGGCCACGCTGGCTGACGCCGAACAGCGCCACGCCCGCTACGGCGCCTTGTCGCGCGAACTTGAAGGCATGCGCAAGACGCTGGGCATCCATGCGCCCAAGGGCGTAGAGGCCTTGCGCAATCAGCGCGAAGAGGCGCTGGCGCGCCAGGCGCAGCTGCAGGAGCGCCTGGCCGCGCTGCCCGCCGCAAGCGGCGGCAACACGGGCGAGGACGACGACGACCTGCCGGCGGCTGTCCAGGCCCTGCGCGAGGCCGAGGCCATCGCGGCGCAGGCCGAAACGGCGCTGGCGCAGGCGCAGCGCGCGCTGGATGCCGACACCGCGCGCGCGCAACTGCTGGAAGGGCAGGCCGAGGCGCGCGGCGTGGAAGTGCAGTCGCCCGAGCGTGCGGCCCAGCGGCAGGCGCGCGCCGGCCGGCTGGCCGAGGTTCGCAGCACCCACGACCAGCTTGAGCTACGCGTGCGCGCGGCGCAGGCGGCTCTGGCGGAACACCGGCCAGAGCTGGCCGAACAGGACGCGCTGCGGTTCGAGAAATCCGCGGCCATCGAGCGCGAGGCCCAGCACAAGCGCCACGGCGACATCCTGCAACTGCAGGGCAAGCTGGATCAGGCCGGCGCCCAGGGCCTGGGCGAACGCCTGTCCGAAGCCCAGGCCGCGTGTGAACGCCTGCAGCGGCGCCGCGACGAGTTCGCGCAACGCGCCGCCGCACTGGATCTGTTGCAGCAGTTGCTGGCCGACAGGCGCGCGGCGGCCACGCAGCGCCTGCAGGCGCCGCTGGCTCGGCGCCTCAATCACTATCTGGCCCTGCTGTTCCCCGACGCAGCGCTGCGCCTGGACGATGCGCTCCTGCCCACGGCGCTGCGCCGGGGCGGCGGCGAAGACCTTCTGGCGGCGCTCAGCTTCGGCACGCGCGAGCAGTTGGGCATCCTGGCGCGCTTTGCGTATGCCGATCTGCTGCGCGAGGCCGGCCGGCCCACCTTGCTGCTGCTGGACGATGCGCTGGTGCACACTGACGACGCGCGGCGCGACTTCATGAAGCGCGCGCTGTTCGACGCGGCGACGCGGCATCAGATCCTCATGTTCACCTGCCACGGCGAGGCCTGGCGCGACATGGGGGTGGAGCAGCGCCGCATCGGGGCCTGAACGCCCCGGAGCGCGCTATTCCGGGCGGACGCCGCCCGCCCAGTGCCCGCTCACCAACTGGGCCGGACGCGTGCGCGCAACGACGCGCGCGCAGACATCCCAGGCGTCCAGCCGCACGCTCAGACCGGCATAGACGCCATGCCCGGCGCCGGCCTCGATGACGCCGGCGGCTTGCGCGCCTTCACCGGCCCGGATCGCGCCTTCCGCCCGGATGTCCTCGCCAGCGATCAGCCCCCAGCCGCAGGCCAGGTGATCACCGCACTGGATCGTGCCGCCGGCCTGGATGCCGCAGCCCGCATTGATTTCCTTGTCCGCGCGCACCTCGCCGCCGGCCTTGATGCCTTGTCCGCACTTGATGGCGCCTTGCGTGCTGATGTCCTGGCCCGCATGCAGGTGGCCGGTCACGGCCAGGTCCTGCCCGGCGCAGATGTCCCATTTTGCGCGCACGTTGCCGCCGCAATCCAGGCGGGTCGCGGTGTCGATGCCCCATTCGGCGGCCACGTCGCCGCCCGCGCGCAAGTTGCCGCCGCTGGCGATGTTCGCGCCCGCCGTGATGTTCTCCCCGGCCATGATGGTCTCGCCGGCGCGGATGCCGCCGCCCGTCACGATGGAGCGTCCGGCGCGAACGACGGTGTCGACGTTGATGCCCTTGCGCACTTCGATCGTGCCCGCGAACACGACGGCATCGGCTTCCAGGCTGTCCAGCCTGAGCACGGCGTCGGTCGGGCCGAACTGGTCCAGCAGCCAGCAGGCGTCGCCGACGCGGCCGTCGGCGACCAGGGCGTCAAGCACGGCCTGGTAGTCCCCCTGGCCGTTGTGGTCGCGGATGAACCATTTGTAGCCGCCCGCGCAGGGATTCTTGGCTTTGACGAATTTCTTGGTGAGTTGCATGGCGCTAGAAGAGAAGGTGCGTGGCCGCCCGCAGGCCATCGCGGGCATGCGGAAGCGAAATAGGGCGAACGCCCGCCACGCGGCGGTGCGTCCGCCGGCCGGAATCGGGCTGCGCGCCGCGCGGATGTGCGCGGGCAGCCGGCATCGGGCCGGAATCAGGAAGGGGAAGGGGGCAGCCGGGCGGTTAGCCGGGCTTGGATCGCGCGTAGGCGGAACGCGCGGCGACTTCCTGCGAGCTCAACAGCGTTGAGCGCAGGGCGCGGAGGGCGCAGGTGGCGCCGGGAAGGGAAGAAATGTGGGATTGCACGGGGGCAGATGCTACCACCCGGGCGATTGCAGTCAAGCCAGGAGCCCGCGAAAACAGCACGTCGGCAGGGATCCCGGTAGCGACGCCGGCAAGGGGCGGCTTGCGTGCGACTATGCCCCTTGCCGGCGGTCAGCGTCAGTTCGTCAGGACGATATTGCGGTCTTTGGCGATGCGCTGGCGCAGCTCGAGTTCGCGCTGGATCTGCTTGGCGTAATCGGCGGGCGAGTTGCCGTCCACCAGCGAGCCGCCGTCGGCCAGGCGCTGGGCGATCTTCGGATCCTTCAGCGCCTTGGTGGTGGCCGCGTAGATGCGGTCGACCACGGCCTGCGGCGTGCCGGCCGGGGCCACCAGGCCGTACCAGGCCATGTTGTCCATGTCGGGCAGGCCGCCTTCGGCGAAGGTCGGCACATCCGGCAGGGCGGGCAGGCGCTTGGGAGCCGCCACTGCCAGCGCGCGCAGCTTGCCGGCCTGGATGTGGGGCATGGACGAGGGCAGGTTGTCGAACTGGGCGTTCACCTGCCCGGCGATGACGTCATTCAGCGCCGGGCCCGAGCCGCGGTAGGGCACGTGGACCATGTCGGTCTTGGTGAGCGACTTGAACAGTTCGCCGTCCAGGTGGCTGATGCCGCCCGCGCCCGACGAGGCGTAGCTGTACTTGCCGGGATTGTCCTTGAGCAGCTTGATGAATTCCGCCAGCGTCTTGGCGGGCACCGCCGGGTTCACCGTCATGACGTTGGGCACGTTCACCATATTGGTGATGGGGGTGAAGTCCTTGAGCGGGTTGTAGGGGTTCTTGGGGTTGGTGGCGGGATTGGTGGCCATGGTGCTGACGGTGGCCACGCCCAGGGTGTAGCCGTCGGGCGCGGAGCGCACCAGGGCATCGGCGCCGATCGAGCCGCCGCCGCCGCCGCGGTTCTCGACCACGACGGGCTGGCCCAGTTCGCGGCCCAGGCCTTCGGCCACGATGCGGGCGACGATGTCGGTGGTGCCGCCCGCCGCGAAGGGGACGATCAGCCGGATCGGCTTGTTGGGATAGGGGTCGGCGGCCTGCGCCGCGGAGCTAAAGCAGACGCCTGCGATGGCGGCGGCCAGGACGGCCTTGGCATGTGACAACACGTTCAAGAGTCTTCTCCATATTGTTGTTCCGAGCCGGCCGGCTTCTTGGGCCGGCTTCGGTGAGGCGCGCACTGCCGGGGTGCCCGGCAGACTCCGCCTCGTGGCCGAATTCCACACAGGTATGTCCCCACGGTCAACTTGGGATTGTCCCTGTTATGACGAAGCGCAAAAAAAATCCAGCGGCGCCGATTTCCGTGGAAATGCCGTAATTTGGGCGAAAAAGACAGTCTTACAACCTCATGAACGAATTTTCAATGGCTTTCATTGCGCAATCATTGCGCAGTCATCGTGCTGTCATTACACGGGTACGTGCATAAATCTCTGCATAACTTACAAGAATCTGATATTTTTCGGATGAGATTCTTGCCCGGTCTTGCAAGAAAGCTATTGCGTTTGTTTCTGTCTGCGCCGTTCAATTGGCGTTGGTTGATGTCCCTGCGGGGCAACGTGTAGTGCCGCGCCGCACCGGGCCAGGGTTCCGTCCGTTTTCAATCCCCGGTCTGTTTCGTCTCTCGCTGCCTTGCGCTGGCGGGAGGGGGCCCGGACATTCTCGGAACGCCATGTCGCTGATCCTGATCCTCGCTCTGCCGTTCGCCGGCAGCCTGTGCGCCGCGCTGCTGCCCTCCAACGCCCGCAATGCCGAGGCCTGGTTGGCGGGCCTCATCGCCCTGGCCTGTGCGGTTCTGGTAGCCAGCCTGTATCCCGAAGTCGCCAACGGCGGCGTGATCCGCGCCGACATGCCCTGGGCGCCCGCGCTGGGCCTGCAATTCACCCTGCGGATGGATGGCTACGCCTGGCTGTTCGCGCTGATCGTCTCCGGCATGGGCGCCCTGGTCGTCCTGTACGCGCGCTATTACATGTCGCCGGAAGATCCGGTGCCGCGCTTTTTTCTCTTTCTTCCAGGCCTTCATGGCCGCCATGCTCGGCGTGGTGCTGTCTGGCAACCTGATTCAACTGGTGCTGTTCTGGGAAATGACCAGCCTGGCGTCGTTCATGCTGATCGCCTACTGGCACCATCGCCTGGACGCGCGCCGCGGCGCCCGCATGGCGTTGACCGTCACCGGCGCCGGCGGCTTGTGCCTGCTGGCTGGCGTGCTGATCCTGGGCCATATCGTCGGCAGCTACGACATGGACCGCGTCCTGGCGTCGGGCGACCTGGTGCGCGCCGATCCCTGGTATCCGGCGGTGCTGGCGCTGGTCGCCCTGGGCGCGTTGACCAAAAGCGCGCAGTTCCCGTTCCATTTCTGGCTGCCCAACGCCATGGCGGCGCCCACGCCGGTGTCCGCCTATCTGCATTCGGCCACCATGGTGAAGGCCGGCGTCTTCCTGCTGGCGCGCTTCTGGCCGGTGCTGTCCGGCACCGACGAATGGTTCTGGATCATCGGCGGGGCAGGGCTGATCACCCTGGTGCTGGGGGCCTATGCGGCCATCTTCCAGCAGGACATGAAAGGGGTGCTGGCGTATTCCACCATCAGCCACCTGGGGCTGATCACGCTGCTGCTGGGGCTCAACAGCACGCTGGCGCTGGTGGCCGCCATCTTCCACATGATCAACCACGCCACGTTCAAGGCCTCGCTGTTCATGGCGGCGGGGGTGGTCGACCACGAAACCGGCACGCGCGACCTCGGGCGCCTGTCGGGCCTGTACAAGGCCATGCCGATCACGGCCACGCTGGCCATGGTGGCCGCCGCGTCGATGGCTGGCGTGCCTCTGCTGAACGGTTTCCTGTCCAAGGAAATGTTCTTTGCCGAAACCACCTTCGTCAGCGCCGACCGCTACATCCAGATCGGTCTGCCGCTGCTGGCCACCATCGCGGGGGCCTTCAGCGTCGCCTATTCGCTGCGCTTCATCCTGCAGGTGTTTTTCGGCCCCCCAGCCACCGACCTGCCGCGCGCGCCGCACGAACCGCCGCGCTGGATGCTGCTGCCCAGCGGGCTGTTGGTGTTCATGTGCCTGCTGGTTGGCGTAGTGCCCGGGCTGACCGTGGGCCCGTTCCTGGCCACCGCGGCGCAGAGCATCCTGGGCAAGGACATGCCCGAGTACAGCCTGGCCGTCTGGCACGGCGTCAACCTGCCGCTGGTAATGAGCCTGGTCGCCACGACGGCGGGCGTGCTGCTGTACCTGGGCCTGCGCGCGCATCAGCAGGCCAATCCGGGCCGGGTGCCCTTCATCTATCGCCTGGATGGCCGCCGCACATTCGAAGCGCTGCTTGACGGCTCCAGCGTGGCGTCCGCCTGGCTGCTGCGCTGGGTGTCGTCCACGCGCCTGCAGGTGCAGATGGCGCTGATCGTGGTGGGCACGCTCTTCGTCGCCTGGCTGCCGCTGCGTGCGGGCGGCTGGCTTGACGGCGCGGACCGCCTGACGCCGGTCGATCCGGTGTTCGCGCTGCTATGGCTGGTGGGAGGCACCTGCGCGCTGGCCGCCGCGTTGCAGGCCAAGTACCACCGCCTGGCGTCGCTGGCCCTGGCCGGCGGCGCGGGGCTGATCACCTGCCTGACCTTCGTCTGGTTTTCGGCGCCCGACCTGGCCCTGACGCAGTTGTCCGTCGAGGTCGTGACCCTGGTCCTGCTGCTGCTGGGCCTGCGCTGGCTGCCCCGGCGCATCGAGCAGGACGACGAAGAAGGCCTCAAGGCCACGCTGCAGGCCCGCGGCCGCCGCCTGCGCGACCTGGCGCTGGCCGTGGCGGCCGGCGGCGGCATGTCGGCTCTGGCCTACGCCGTGCTGGCGCGTCCGCAAGGCGAGACCCTTTCCACCTATTTCGTCGATCGCGCGCTGCCGGACGGCGGCGGCACCAATGTCGTCAACGTGATCCTGGTCGACTTCCGCGGCTTCGACACGTTCGGCGAGATCACGGTGCTGGGCATCGTGGCGCTCACGGTCTACGCGCTGCTGCGCCGCTTCCGTCCCGCGGCGGAAAGCGCCGACCTGCCGCGCCAGCAGATCGACCAGGACGGCGGCATCCCGGACGCGCCGGACATCAAGTCGCTGGTGCCTCCCAATTCGATGATGGTGCCCGCGGTGCTGGTGCGCCTGCTGCTGCCCGTCGCCGCGCTGATCTCGGTTTACTTCCTGCTGCGCGGCCATAACCAGCCGGGCGGCGGGTTCGTCGGCGGCCTGATCTTCGCCACTGCCGTCATCCTGCAATACATGGTGGGCGGGGTGTACTGGGTCGAATCGCGCAGCCGGCTCAACCCGCAGTACTGGATCGCGATCGGCCTCTTGTGTGCCGGCGCCGCCGCGGCGACCGCATGGTTCGCGTACAAGCCGTTCCTGGCCGCGCTGGCCTGGGATGTTGCGCTCCCGCTGGTCGGCCACGTGCATCTTTCCAGTGTGGTGCTCTTCGACCTGGGCGTCTACATGCTGGTCGTGGGCTCTACCGTGCTGGTGCTGGTGGCGCTGGCCCACCAATCGCTGCGCGCGCAACGCAAGGCCGCCGCCGAACTCCAGGCGGCCGCCGCTCAAACAGGGGAAGCCTGATGGAATTGATATACGCTGCCGCGATCGGGGTCCTGGCGGGCTCGGGCGTCTGGCTGTTGCTGCGGCCCCGGACGTTCCAGTTCATCATGGGCCTGACGCTGGTTTCCTACGCGGTGAACCTCTTCATCTTCGGCATGGGCCGGCTCAGTTCTGGCCGCCCGCCGGTCGTGGATCCCGCCATGGCGCATGATCCTTCCTGGTATACGGATCCGTTGCCGCAGGCGCTGGTGCTGACCGCCATCGTCATCGGCTTCGCCACCACCGCACTGTTCCTGGTTGTGCTGCTGGCCTCGCGTGGCCTCACGGGTACCGACCACGTTGATGGACGGGAGTCCCAATCTTGAATTTTTGGCTTCAACATCTACCCGTACTGCCCATCATCATCCCGCTGGTCGCCGGCGCGGCGATGCTGCTGCTGGCCGACACCAGCCGCTATGCGCGCGGCGGCATCTCTCTGGTTTCCACGCTGGCCCAGCTTGCGGCCGCCATTGCGCTGCTGGTCGTGGCCGGCGGCGGCGTCCCGGGCGTCTGGTCCGAAGGGGTAGGGGTCTACCTCGTGGGCGACTGGCCGGCGCCGTTCGGCATCGTGCTGGTGGTCGACCGCCTGGCGGCCGTGATGCTCACGCTGACCGCGGTGCTGGGGCTGGCCACGCTGGTCTACGCGCTGGCCCGCTGGGACCGCGCGGGCGTGCATTTCCATTCGCTGTTCCAGTTCCTGCTGATGGGCCTGAATGGCGCCTTCCTCACCGGCGACCTGTTCAACCTGTTCGTGTTCTTCGAAGTGCTGCTGGCGGCGTCCTACGGGCTGCTGCTGCACGGTTCGGGCGTGGCGCGCGTCAGCGCTGGCCTGCAGTACATCGCCGTGAACCTGGTGGCGTCGTTCCTGCTGCTCATCAGCATCGCGCTGATCTACGGCGTTACGGGCACGCTGAACATGGCCGACCTGGCGCTGCGCGCCGGCAATCTGGCCGGCGCGGAGCGCATGCTGTTCGAGGCGGGCGCGGCCATCCTGGGCGTTGCCTTCCTGGTCAAGGCGGGCGCCTGGCCCCTGAACTTCTGGCTGGTCAAAGGCTATGGCTCGGCCGGCGCGCCGATCGCGGCCATGTTTTCCATCATGACCAAGGTCGGCATCTACGCGCTGCTGCGCATCGGCTCGCTGCTGCTGCCGTCGGGCGCGCCCGCGGCCTTCAGCCTGGACTGGATGTTCGCCGCGGGGCTGGCCACGCTGCTGTTCGGCGCCCTGGGCCTCCTGGCGACCCAGCAGCTGGAGAAAATGGTCGGCTACTGCGTGATCGTATCGGCGGGCACGCTGCTGACAGCGCTGGGCATGCCCGGCGTCACTCTCACGGGTCCGGCGCTGTTCTACCTGATCAGTTCGGTGCTGACGACCGGCGCGTTCTTCCTGCTGGCCGAGCTGATCGAGCGCACGCGCAGCTTCGGCGCCAACGTGCTGGCAGTCACCCTGGACGCCTTCGATCTGGACGATCCGGCGTCGGTCAACCGCTCCGACGACGTCGTCGGCGTCGCCATCCCGGCGGCCATGGCGTTCCTGGGCCTGGCTTTCATCTGCTGCGCGCTGCTGGTGACGGGGCTGCCGCCGCTGTCGGGCTTCGTGGCGAAGTTTTCGCTGTTGTCCGCCGCCGTGTCGGCCGCCACCGAATCCGCGCCGCCGCTGGACGCCTGGCTGTTGGTGGCCGCCGTGCTGATTTCCGGCCTGGCCGGGCTGATCGGCCTGGGCCGCACCGGCATCCGCGTGTTCTGGGCCAGCGACGACCGCAGCACGCCGCGGCTGCGCGTCATCGAGGCCGGCCCGGTGGCCGTGCTGGTGCTGCTTTGCATCGGCCTGGCGGCGGGCGCCGGTCCGGTATCGGCCTACCTGGACGATGCCGCCCGGTCGCTGGACCAGCCCAAGTCGTACATCGACGCCGTCATGTCCGCGCAGACCGTGCGCGGCGCCAAGGGAGGAAGCTGATGCGCCGTCTCTACTTCCTGATCCTGCCCACGCTGCTGTTCGTGCTGTGGCTGGTGCTCAATGAAAGCGTATCGACGGGCCAGATCGCGCTGGGCCTGGCGCTGGCGCTGTGGTTCACCTGGGCGGCCTCGCGCCTGCGCCCGTTGCGCGCGCGTCCGCGCCGCCTCTGGAAGGTGGTGCCGCTGATCCTGCACGTCACCCTGGACATCATCAAGTCCAATATCGCCGTGGCGCGGCTGATCCTCAATCCCCGGCCCAATGTGTTTTCCCCCGGGTTCATCATGATCCCGCTCACCATGCGCGATCCGCATGGCCTGGCGATGCTCGCCTGCATCGTCACGTATACGCCCGGCACCGTCTGGGTGGACCTGACCGACGACCACAGCCTGAAGCTGCACGTGCTGGACCTGCAGAACGAAGACGAGTGGGTCAAGCTGGTGCAGGAGCGCTACGAGCGCCCGTTGATGGAGATGTTTGAATGAATAACGCACTTTACTGGGCGGCGTCCTTTGCCTTGCTCTGCTTCGCGCTGGGCATGGTGTGCGCCACCATCCGCCTCTTGCGGGGCCCCACCGCCCAGGACCGCGTCCTGGCCCTGGACACGCTGTACATCAACGGCATGCTGACGATGCTGGTGTTCGGCATCCGCTCGGGCACGTCGGTCTATTTCGACATCGCGCTCCTGATCGCGCTGTTCGGTTTCGTGGGATCCACCGCGATGGCGCGCTTCCTGCTGCGCGGCGAGGTGATCGAGCCATGATCGGCGTCGACCTCCCGCTGTGGGCCAGCATTCCCGCCTGCATCCTGCTGGTGCTGGGCGGCCTGCTGGCGCTGACCGGTTCCGCGGGCCTGCTGCGGTTCCGCACCTTCCAGGCGCGCATTCATGCGCCGACGCTGGGCAACACCCTGGGCTGCGGCTGCGTGCTTGGGGCTTCCATTCTGGTGTTCTCTGCGCTGTCGGCGCGTCCGGTCTTCCATGAAGTGATCATCACGCTGCTGCTGATTGTTTCTTCGCCGGTCACCGCCATGCTGCTGATGCGCGCTGCCACCTACCGCAACCGCCTGACCAAGGCCGACGCGGACAGGGACGCGCGCTAAGGGCAAGTTGTTTTGTCCCTTATTTTTAACGTTGAAACGTAACCTTACGAATTCACGTCGCTGGACATGTCCCCCACCGCTCAACGGTGGGATAGTGGTGTCGGTTGTTTGCGCGGAGTCCAACCCGCGCAGCCGGGTTCAATCTCTTTCATAGGAGCTGACCATGAACATTCGACACATGCACACCAAGCGTCTTGCGGCGACCCTGTGTACGGCAGGCCTGATGCTGGCCGCCGGCGCGGTCCACGCGGCCGATGCGGCAAGCGGCGCCGGCACGCCCCAGAACCGCTTCCAGCAGGACATGGCCAGGTGCAAGGCCGGCGACACCAGCCAGTCGATCGACACCTGCAAGCGCGAGGCCGGCGCGGCCAAGCAGGAAGCCTCGCGCCAGAATCTCCGGGACGCCAGCCCCGAGCAGCTGCAGCAAAACATGCTGGCCCGCTGCAACCGCCTGCCCGAGGCGCAGCGGCAGAGCTGCGTGACGCAGATGACCTCGCCCAACACCACCGTGCGCGGCAGCGTGCAGGGCGGCGGCGTGCTGCGCGAAACCACGATCCAGGTGCCCGCCGACAGCGTCGCACCGGCTGGCGCGGCGCCCGGCATGGCGCCCGCTCCGGGCATGGCGCCTGCGCCCGGCACCGGCACGATGAGCGCGCCGATCCGCCAGTAAGGCGGGGCAGAGGGGCGCAACCGCCGCCGCATTCAGGCAAAATGGCGGCTGTCGCCCCTTTTTACGCATATTCATGTCCGACGTCATCGCCCTGATTTTCGATTTCGACGACACGCTGGCTTCGGACAGCACGTCCGGTTTCCTGGACAGCATCGGGGTGGACACGGCTTCCTTCTGGAAAGACCAGGTCGACCCGCTGCTGTCCCAGCAAGACTGGGACCCCGTGCCCGCGTATCTCTACAAGATGATTCAGCTCTCGCAAGAGGGCCGGCACGGCCTCATCACCCAGCAGCGCCTGAACGAATGGGGCGCCCGCCTGGAACTGCACGACGGCGTGCCCACGCTGTTCCAGCGGCTGCGCGCCGCCGTGCGCGCCGAGCAGCCGCAGGTGCAGCTTGAGTTCTACCTGATTTCCAGCGGCATCGGCGACGTCGTCCGGTCCACGCCCATCGCGCACGAGTTCACGGAGATCTGGGCGTCCGAATTCGTCTATGGCGCCGATGGCGGCATCACGTTTCCGCGCCGCGTGGTCAGCTTCACCGACAAAACCCGCTACCTGTTCCACATCCAGAAGGGCATCATCGGGCGCGATTTCCGCAACAAGCCGTTCGAGGTCAACCGCAAGGTTCCCGAAGACCGCCTGCGCGTGCCGTTCGACCAGATGGTGTTCGTCGGGGACGGCTACACCGACATCCCGTGCTTCTCGCTGATCCGCCGCGCCGGCGGTTTCGCGTTCGGCGTTTGGGATCCCAAGCACCGCGACAAGCGCAGCCGGGCCTGGGGCTTCATCGAAGAGGGCCGGGTGTCCAACCTGAACCAGGCCCGCTACGACGAGCAGGCCGAGCTCTACCAATGGCTGGAAGAGGCCGTCACCAGCCTGGCTGGCCGCATTGCGCTGAAATCCCGGGTGTACCGTGGTTGAACCGACTCCCATGGCGGCGGTTCCGCCCTGGACCGAAGAAGACGCCCGCTACATCACCCTGGCCCTGGAACAGGCCCAGGCGGCCTACGACATCGGCGAAGTCCCCGTGGGCGCGCTGGTGGTTTCGCCGCAGGGCGAGATCCTGGGGCGCGGGTTCAACCGCACCATCATCGACCACGACCCGACCGCCCACGCCGAGATCGTGGCCCTGCGCAGCGCCGCCCGTCAGCTTGAAAACTACCGGCTTCCGGGCATCACGGTGTACGTCACGCTGGAGCCGTGCGTGATGTGCATCGGCGCCATGCTGCACGCGCGGCTGTCGCGCGTGGTGTTCGGCGCCTACGATCCCAAGACGGGCGCCTGCGGCAGCGTGCTGGACGTCGGCGCCGTTCCCAAGCTAAATCATCACACTTCAGTCACCGGCGGCGTGCTGGCCGAACCCTGCGGCGACCTGCTGCGCCGGTTCTTCCGCGAGCGCCGCGCCAAGGAATCCATCGCATGAGCACCCCCAAAGCCGCCAAGCCCGCCACGCACGCCGGCCATGATCACGATCACGGTCACGCCTGCGGCGACGATTGCGGCCATGACCACAGCCACGATCACGGCCATGGCCACCAGCCCGACGCCCGCGGCATCTACCTGATCTCGCCGTCGTCCGCGGTGCGCGACCCGGCTACGGTGGACCTGGCGCGCGAACGGCTGCAGGGGCAGGGCTTCAAGACCGCCCTGGACCGCACCGCGCTGGCCGTTCACCAGCGCTTTGCCGGCACGGATGCGCAGCGCCTGGCCGGCCTGACGCGCGCGATCAAGCAGAAGCTGCCCATCGTCATGGCGACGCGCGGCGGCTACGGCCTGGGCCGGTTGCTGCCCGCCATCGACTGGAAGGCCATGGCCGACAGCGGCAAGCGCTTCGTGGGCATGAGCGACTTCACCGCGTTCAACCTGGGCCTGCTGGCGCAGACCGGCGCGGTCAGCTACACCGGCGCCACCGCCGTCCAGGACTTCGGCGGCAAGAAGGTCGACGACCTGACCGAAGCGCTGTTCGGCGAAGTGATGCGCGGTGAACTGGAAATCCTCAGTTTCGAAACCCAGGATGCCGATCCTGTCGACGCCCGCGGCATCCTCTGGGGCGGCAATCTGGCTATGGTGGTTTCGCTGCTGGGCACGCCTTACATGCCCAAGATCCGCGGCGGCATCCTGTTCCTGGAAGACGTGGCCGAGCATCCCTACCGCGTCGAGCGCATGCTGATCCAGCTGGCGCAGGCCGGCATCCTGGCCCGCCAGAAGGCGATCGTGCTGGGGCGCTTCACAGACTACCGCCTGGCGCCGCACGACAACGGCTACGACATGCAGGAAGTGGTGGCGTGGCTGCGCAAGACCGTGAAGGTGCCGGTCGTCACCGGCCTGCCGTACGGGCACGTGGCCACCAAGGCCACCCTGCCGGTCGGGCAAAAGGTCGGCATCGCCACTGAAAAGGGCCTGGCGCACCTGGTGCTGGACGAACACCACCACTGATCCGCACGGGACGCCGGCGCCGCGTCCGGGCCCCCTGCAGGAACCGCGTCCGCCCCGGGCCACGCGCCGGGGTAGGGCCGCGGAATGCCCCTGTCTGAAACGGGGGCGTATCCCCATTTGCTACACTATCCGGTTTCCCCGCATGCGCTTTCGGGCGCCTTCAAACGCAAATACACCGTGATATCCACAGCCAATCTCACCATCCAGTTCGGTCCCAAGCCCCTTTTCGAGAACGTCAGCGTCAAGTTCGGGGAAGGCAACCGCTACGGGCTGATCGGGGCCAATGGGTCCGGCAAGTCTACGTTCATGAAGATCATCGGCGGCGACCTTGAACCCTCCGCCGGCAACGTCGCGCTTGAACCCGGCGTGCGCCTGGGCAAGCTGCGCCAGGACCAGTTCGCCTTCGAAGACCTGCGCGTGCTGGACGTCGTGATGATGGGCCACACCGAGATGTGGGCCGCCATGTCCGAACGCGACGCCATCTATGCAAATCCCGAGGCGACCGAAGACGACTACATGCGTGCGGCCGACCTGGAGGCCAAGTTCGCCGAATACGACGGCTACACCGCCGAAGCCCGCGCGGGCGAGCTGCTGCTGGGCCTGGAAATCGCGGTGGACCAGCACAACCTGCCCATGCGCGAAGTGGCCCCGGGCTGGAAGCTGCGCGTGCTGCTGGCGCAGGCGCTGTTCTCGAATCCCGACGTCCTGCTGCTGGACGAACCCACCAACAACCTGGACATCAACACCATCCGCTGGCTGGAAAACGTGCTCAACGGCTACCAGAGCACGATGATCATCATCAGCCACGACCGCCACTTCCTGAACCAGGTGTGCACGCACATGGCTGACGTGGACTACGGCGAGATCCGCATCTACGCCGGCAACTACGACGACTACATGCTGGCCTCCACCCAGGCCCGCGAACGCCTGGTGGCCAACAACGCCAAGGCCAAGGAACGCGTCGCCGAACTGCAGGACTTCGTGCGCCGCTTCGCCGCCAACAAGTCCAAGTCGCGCCAGGCCACGTCGCGCCTGAAGCAGATCGACCGCATCAAGGCCGACCAGGTCGTGGTCAAGCCGTCGTCGCGCCAGAACCCGTATATCCGCTTCGAGCAGAGCAAGGTGATGCACCGTCTGGCGGTCACCGTTGAAAACCTCAGCAAGGCCTACGATGCGCCCGTGATCACCAAGTTCTCGGCCATGGTCGACGCTGGCGAAAAAATCGCCATCATCGGCGCCAACGGCGTGGGCAAGACGACGCTGCTGCGCCTGCTGGCCACCAATCTGCAGCCCGATTCGGGCTCGGTGAAGTGGTCGGATAACGCGGACCTCGGCTACATGGCCCAGGACGTCTCCGACCAATTCCTGCAAACCGATATCAACCTGCTGGACTGGATGGGCGACCATCGTCAGCCCGGCGACGACGACCAGTCCATCCGTTCGGTGCTGGGCCGCCTGCTGTTCTCGGCGGACGACCTGCCCAAGGCGCCCAAGGTGCTGTCCGGCGGCGAAAAGAACCGCATGACCTTCGGCCGCCTGATGCTGGGCCGGCACAACGTCATGCTGCTCGACGAGCCGACCAACCACCTGGACATGGAATCTATCGAATCGCTGCAGTTCGCCCTGGAAAAGTACGAAGGCACCCTGGTGTTCGTCTCGCACGACCGCGAATTCGTTTCGGGCCTGGCCACGCGCGTGATCGAAATCCTGCCCTCGGGCGAGATCGTCGACTACCGCGGCGGCTACGAAGACTACCTGTCTTCGCGCGGCATCGAGGCCTGATCCTTCGGGCCCCATCAAGCGGCGCGCTGCAAGGCGCGCCGCTTTGTTTTTTTCGCGAGGCGGCGTTCAGCCTGCCGCAATGTGCGCTGCGCTATCATCGTCGCAATCCTGGCGGCTGTCCGGCCAGGCTTCTTTTTGCCCCCACATGTCTCCCTCTTCGCATGCCGCGCCCGACGGCGCGCAGATCGGCTCGTTCGCACTGACGGGCCGCATCGTCGCCATCGCCTTCTTCACTTTCATCTGCTATCTCGCCATTGGCCTGCCGCTGGCCGTGCTGCCGGGCTACGTGCACGACAAGCTGGGCTACGGCTCGGTGCTGGCTGGCCTGGCGATCAGCGTGCAGTACGTCGCCACCTTGCTCAGCCGGTCGCACGCCGGGCGCATGGCCGACACCGTCGGTCCTAAGCAGACGGTCGTGATCGGCATGGCGGCCTGCGCCGCCAGCGGGGTGTTCCTCTTGCTGGCGTATGCGTTCGAGCGCAGCGCCTGGCTCAGCCTGACTGCGATCCTCCTGAGCCGCCTGGCGCTGGGCTTCGGCGAAAGCTGGGTCGGCACGGGCGCGGCCACCTGGGCCATCGCCAGGGTAGGGCCGCTGCACACGGCGCGCGTCATTTCCTGGAACGGGATCTGCACGTACGGCGCGCTGGCGCTGGGAGCGCCCCTGGGCGTCGTGCTGGAAAACCGCTGGAGCATGGGCGCGCTGGGCGGCGCGGTGCTGCTGCTGGGTCTGGGCGGGCTGGGGCTGGCGGCCGCGCGTCGCGCGGTTGCGATCGTGGGCGGGCAGCGCATGGCCTTCAAGAGCGTCGTGCTGCGCGTCTTTCCGCACGGCATGGCGCTGGGTCTGGGGTCGGTCGGTTTCGGCACCCTGGCGGCCTTCGTGGCGCTGTATTACGCCAGCCGCTCCTGGGACGGCGCGGCGCATGCGCTAAGCGCGTTCGGCGGCGCCTTTATCGGGGTGCGCCTGCTGTTTGCCGGGACCATCACGCGCTACGGAGGATTCCGGGTGGCGCAGGTGTCCTTTTTGGTCGAGGCCGCCGGGCTGCTGCTGTTGTGGCTGGCGCCGAATCCGGGCCTGGCGCTGATGGGCGCGGCGCTCACGGGCTGCGGCTTTGCGCTGGTGTTTCCCGCCATCGGCGTCGAGGCCGTGGCGCGAGTGCCCGCCGGCAGCCGCGGTGCGGCGCTGGGGGCGTATTCGGCCTTCCTGGACCTGGCGCTGGGCGTCACGGGACCCATTGCCGGGTACATTTCCAGCGGCTTCGGCTATCCGGCGATCTTCCTGTCGGCCTCGCTGTCCGTGATGGTGGGGTTCCTGATTGCGTTTGGATTGCAGCGGGGCGCCACGCGCCAAGCGGCGGCGGCTGGGGCCGGCTAGGCCATTATTACTAAAAGAATTAAAGACATTCGATATTGATTGTTTGGATTCATATAACGAATTGTTAGATTTGAGCCTCGTTTCCACGCGAGCCCAAGATTCGTTCCATGAACCTGACCTTCGACCACGTCCACAAGCACTTCGGCGACCTGCCCGTCGTGGATGGCTTCACCAGCGAATTCAAGACGGGCGAACTCGTCGCCCTGGTGGGGCCGTCGGGCTGCGGCAAGTCCACGCTGCTGCATCTGGCCGCCGGGCTGGAACAGCCGACGCAAGGCCGCGTGCTTGCCGATGGCAGCCCGGTGACCGGCCCGCATCCCAGCCGCACGCTGGTGTTCCAAGAACATGCGCTGTATCCCTGGCTGACCCTCGAAGACAACGTGGCGCTGGCGCTGGAATTCCAGAACACGCCCAAGAAGCGCGCCCGCGAGGCCGCCCGCGAATGGCTGGCGCGCGTCAGCCTGGGGGGCTTTGAACACTATTACCCGCATCAGGTTTCCGGCGGCATGCGCCAGCGCGCCGCGCTGGCCCGCGCGTTCATCGCGCAGCCCCAGACCATGCTGATGGACGAACCCTTCGGCGCGCTGGACGCGCTGACCCGCCTGAGCCTGCAGGATGTGCTGCGCCAGCTCATCGCCCAGGAAAAGCCCACCGTGCTGCTCGTGACGCACGATGTCGACGAAGCCCTGTTCCTGGCCGACCGCATCGTCGTGTTTAGCCCGCGGCCCGCCCGCGTGCTGCGCGAGTTCAATCTGGCCCACCGCGTGAAGACGCACGACCTGTCCGACCTGGCCGCCGAGAAGCGCGAAATCCTGCGCCTGCTGGGCATCGGCGTCGGCGGTTCGGATGCGCACTCGGACCTGGCGCTGGCTGCCTGACCTCTTTCTTTTTTGAATACCTGTCGGCCGCGCCGTGGCGCCGCCGGTTCCTGAATTCCCTGGAGCTCCTGATGAAACTGAAGCAATGGCTGTCCCTGCCGCTGGCTGCGGCGCTGCTGGCGGCTGCCCCCGCAATGGCCGCCGAGAAATTCCGCGTGGGCTACCTGCGCGTGATGGACGATGCGCAGGCGATCGTCGCCCAAGAGGGCGGCTACTACAAGAAGGCCGGCCTGGATTCCGAACTGATCGAGTTCAAGTCGGGCACCGACCTGATCAAGGCGATCGTCGGCGGCCAGCTGGACATCGGCGTGCTGGGCTTCACCAATGCGGTGGCCTGGGCCTCGAAGGGCGCGGACCTGAAAGTGGTGGGCGGCGCGCAGCAGGGCTACCACTCGCTGATCGTGCGCGATGATTCCGGCATCAAGGACATCGCCGGCTTGAAGGGCAAGACGCTCGCGTCCCAGGCCGAAGGCAGCACCGCCGACGTGGTGCTGAAGGGCGTGGTGCTCAAGCAGGGCAATCTTGGCGCCGACGATGTCAACGTCATGGGCGTCAGCCCGGCGGTGGCCGTGCAGTCGCTGGTGGGCAAGCGTGTGGACGCGGCCTTCCTGTTCGAACCCTACGACCGCATCGCGCAACTGGTCGCGCCGGTCAAGCAGATCTACGAAGTTGGCCAGGCCTGGCCGTTCCCGTGCATGGTTGTGATCACCTCCGGCGAAACCCTGGCCAAGCGCAAGGACGACGTCTGGAAGGCGCTGGACGCGCAGAACCAGGCTATCGCGCTGCTGCAGAAGGAACCCGCGCAGGCCTCCAAGCTGATTGCCTCGTACTTCATTGCCGAGCCCACGCTCAAGACGCTGAACCGCGGTGAGCTCCCGCGCGAAACCGTCATCGCCGAAGCCATCAGCACGCAGGTCTTCACGCCCAAGCTGACGCCGAAGGACACGGCCCGCATGCAGGAAATCGCTGACATCCTGCAGGCCCAGGGTTCGCTGAAGACGCGCGACGGCAAGCCGTACGACGTGTCCAGCATCGTCGACCTGTCCTGGCAAGAGGCTCGCAAGCTTTGAGCGCCTCTACCCGAGTGACCGGCGCCCGCAAGCATATTGCGGGCGTTTTGGGCGTCCTGTTCATCCTGGCACTGTGGCAATTGGCGGCGTTCGCGCTGCCCGACTTCCTGATGCCGGGCGTGCCGGCCGTGGTTGAACGGCTGTTCGAAGACCTGGGCAAGCAATCCTTCCATCAAAGCCTGTTGGGCACGCTGGGCAGGCTGGGCGCGGGCTACGGCCTGGCGCTGGCGGCAGGCATCGGCTTCGGGCTGGTGGCCGCGGTGCTGTTCTTCTTCCGGGAAGTGCTGCGCAGCGCGATCGTCATCCTGCAGTCGATTCCGTCGATCGCCTGGGTGCCGCTGTTCCTCATCGTGATGGGGTTCGGCAATACGCCCATCATCGTGGTCGTGGCCTTGTCCGCGTTCTTCCCGGCCGCGCTGAGCGTGATGAACGCCACCGAATCCGTGCAGCGCGTGCACGTGTCGGCGGCACGCGTCATGGGCGCTACGCGCTGGGGGCTGGTCAAGCGGGTGTACCTGCCTGCGGTCATGCCCGAACTCATCACCGGCGCGCAGCTCGCGTTCGGCAATGCCTGGCGCGCGCTGATCTCGGCCGAAATGCTGATCGGGTTCGGCAAGGGCCTGGGCCGTTCGCTGGCGTATTCGGGCGAGATCGCCGACATGACCGGCGTGATGACCAACATCCTCGTCATCGCCGTGCTGGCCGCGCTGATTGATCAGTTCGTGCTTGAAAACCTCAAGCACCGCCTGTTGCGCTACCAGTACGTCTGAGGCCGCGGATTTCACCATGATCGCCCGCCTGCGCCTGTTCGTCCTTGCCGCCAGCCTGAGCCTTATGCCTGGCGCGCAGGCCCACGCGCAGCCGGACACGTTCCCGGCGGCGCGGGCCAGGGGCGAGCTGGTGGTGGGAGTGCCGTACCTGGCGCCGCCGCCCGCGGCGGGCGCCAAGATCCGTACACCCGAAGGGCTGGACGCGGCCATTTCCGAAAAGCTGGGCGCTAGCCTGGGATTGCCGGTGCGGCTGGTGCAGTTGCCGGCCGACGAGGCCGCCGCCGCGCTGGCGGCCGGAAAGGTCGACCTGGTGCTGGCCGATCGGGCCGACGGTCAGCCCGACGCCGTGGCCACGCAGTCCACGGGCTATGGTGTGCGACCGAAGGCCGTGATCCGCAGCGATACGACCCTGCGCAAGCCGGCCGATGTGCGGGGGCGCACCGTCTGCATGGCCGAGGCCGCGACGCAGGCGCGCGCGCTGGCGCAGACCTGGGGCGCCGAGGTCCGCACCTATCGCGTGCCTTCCGACGCGCTGGTCGCGGTGCGCGAAGGCAGCTGCGACATCGGCCTGGTCGACGATGCCGTATGGGAGCCGCTGGTCCGGTTCCCGGAATGGAAGAAGTTCTCCTCGACCTTATCGGCCGATGGCGCGCGACGCGAACGCGTGTGGCTGCTGGCGGCTGGCGACACGGCCTCGCGCGCCTGGCTGGGCCAGGAAATGCGGGCGTGGGACCGGGCCGGCGCCTGGAAGGCCATGACGACGAAGTGGGCGCGCGACGTGGCGTTCGACGTCTACCTGGACCAGGAAGTGCCCGACTGCCACGGTTAGCGCCGGCAGCGGGCCGCTGCCGGGCACGGCGCCCGCGCGCGCACTTACAATGCCGGGCATGACGCACACGCTGACCGCTCCCTGCTCCTACCAGGAAGACATCAAGAAGAGCCGCTTTGCGGCTTACGCCGCGCCTGTCGCGACCATCGACGACGCGATGCGGTTTTTTGCCGAGCGCAGCGACCCCGAGGCCACCCACAATTGCTGGGCCTACCGCATCGGTCAGGAATACCGCTTCAATGACGACGGCGAACCGGGGGGCACCGCCGGCAGGCCCATTCTGCAAGCCATCGAAGGGCAGGACATGGACCGCGTGGCCGTGCTGGTGGTGCGCTGGTACGGGGGCATAAAGCTGGGTGCGGGGGGGCTGGTGCGCGCCTACGGCGGTTGCGCGGCCAATTGCCTGAGGCTGGGCGAACGGACAGAGATCGTGGATCTGGCGACCGTGCGCTGCGCGTGCGGATTCGCCGAGCTGGCGCTGCTGAAATCGCGGCTTGCGCAGGCGGGCGCGGCTATCCAGCAGGAGGACTTCAATGAAGACGGCGTGGCCCTGTGCTTCTGCGCGCCCCGCGCGGTGCTTGCCGACCTGGAGGTCACAGTCGCCAACATCACGCGCGGGCGGTCGGCCTGGGAAGTGCTTTCGTAGCGGGCTGCGCCAGGCGGCGCGGGCGAGCGTAACGGACGCGAGTAACGGACGCGTGTAACGGACGCGTGTAACGGACGCGCGTGT
Source organism: Achromobacter arsenitoxydans SY8 (assembly GCF_000236785.1). Taxonomy (GTDB): domain Bacteria; phylum Pseudomonadota; class Gammaproteobacteria; order Burkholderiales; family Burkholderiaceae_B; genus Achromobacter; species Achromobacter arsenitoxydans. The sequence goes on from NZ_AGUF01000031.1 coordinate 31,908, forward strand.
TCGGCGTCGGTCCCGCACAAGCGGGTCAGTTGCTCCGGTGCAAAAGGAAGGGGCCCGATTTCGGGCCCCTTGCTGTTTATGCGTCCTGGCTGTCTTGAGCCGCGGCGATTTCCTTGTGGACCTGCTCCATGTCCACCTCCTTGATTTTGGCGAGCAGCTCGTTCAGCTGGCCGCCCGACAAGGCGCCCGGCTGCGAGAACAGCAGGACTTTTTCGCGGAAGACCATCAGGGTGGGGATCGAACGGATGCCCAGCGCGCCGGCGAGTTCCTGTTCGACGTCGGTGTTCACCTTGGCGAACGTGACATCGGGATGCTCAGTGGCGGCCTGTTCGAAGACGGGCGCGAAACCGCGGCACGGTCCGCACCAGGGCGCCCAGAAGTCGACGATCAGCGTGCCGTCAGGCGTGATGGCGTCCTGGAAGCTGTCTTTGGTGAGTTCAACAATACTCATTTGGAATCCTTGCCGCGGGAGCGGCTAAAAAGCGGTGGAGGAGACCCCGGGGCCTGCCCCGGACATGTTGCGGCGGCGCGTGGTGGACGATTGCCTGATAAGCAATAGTAGAGCCGGTCCAGGCTGCGTCGCAATGGTTGGCGCTTCGGTTGGCGCAGTTCGCGGCCCTCAGGCCGCGGTTTTAGTGGAGACGCCGGCGCCGTTTTTCAGCGACGCGACGATCTCGAAAGAGCGCAGGCGGTCGGCGATGTCATAGAAATCGGACACGATCATGACTTCATCGGCCTGCGTTTCGGCTACCAGCGCTTCGAGTTCGCGCTTGACGGTATCGGGGCCGCCCACGATGGAGGCGCCGAGTCTTTGATTGACCGCCTCGCGTTCCCATTCGTTCCACACGCCGTCCATGCTGTCGACGGGCGGCTGCAGCTGCAGGCGATGGCCGCGCACCAACGACAGGAACTTCAGTTGCTGGGTCGTCGATTGGAACCGGGCCGCTTCGTCGGATTCGGCGGCGATGACCGGCACGCCGATCATGGAGTAGGGACGCGAAAGGGTCGCGGACGGTTTGAACAGATGGCGGTACAGGCGCATCGCGGCCATGCCCTCGGGCGAGAAATGGCCCGCGAACGAGAACGGCAGGCCGAGTTCGGCCGCCATGCGCGCGCTGAAATCGCTGGATCCCAGCAGCCAGATGGGGATGTCCAATCCTTCGCCGGGAATGGCGCGCACCGCTTGTCCGGGGCGCGACGGCGCCAGGAAGGCGCGCAGTTCTTCCACCAGCGCCGGGAATTCCAGGCCGCTGCGCGGGCTGCGGCGCAGCGCTTGCTGCGTGGCGCCGTCGCTGCCGGGCGCGCGGCCCAGGCCCAGGTCGATGCGGCCGGGGTACAGGGTTTCGAGCGTGCCGAATTGTTCAGCGATGATCAAGGGCGCATGGTTGGGCAGCATCACGCCGCCGGATCCGACGCGCAATGTGCTGGTGTGGCCCGCGACGTGCCCGATCAGCACGGCCGTGGCGCTGCTGGCCACGCCGTTGATGTTGTGGTGCTCGGCCAGCCAGAAGCGGTTGTAGCCAAGACGTTCGACGTGCTGCGCCAGTGCGACCGTGTTGCGGAAGGCGTTCGCGGCGTCGCGCCCCTGCACAATCGGGGCCAGGTCCAGCACGGAAAAAGGAATATTGGCCAGGACGCTCATGCGTTGGCCTCCGTGCGCGTGGCGGGACAGGCGGGCAGCGCGGGGCTCAGACGGGAAAGACGCAAGATGTACTCCATATGCTGATTTACATGGGGAGTGTATCGGCGAATTCAAGTGCGCCCGCCAGCAACCATATGGCCGGGCGGGTTGATTGATTTTCCCGATCCGCGCCATAGCGCAGGCCTTCCCGCGGCGCGCGGACCCGCCTGGCGCCGCTTCAAGCCTGCGGCATGCGCCGCGCAATAAAACAGCCGCCGGGGACGCGGAGTCCCGGGCGGCTGTGGCGAGCGGCCTGAACGCCTTGCGGGCTATTCGGGGAAGAACGCGTAGCGGATGACGAACAGCACGGCCACCAGCCACGTGGCCGGATGCACGTCGCGGACCTTGCCGGTGGCGGTCTTGAGCACCACATAGCTGATGAAACCGAAGGCGATGCCGTTGGCGATCGAATACGTGAACGGCATGACCAGCGCCGTCAGCGCGGCGGGGGTTGCCTCGCAGACGTCGTTCCAGTCGATGTCGATCAGTTCGCGCATCATCAGGCCGGCCACGTAGAGCAGGGCGGGCGCGGTGGCGTAGGCGGGCACGGCGCCCGCCAGCGGCGAAATGAACAGCGCGGCCAGGAACAGCAGGCCCACGATCAGCGCGGTCATGCCGGTGCGGCCGCCGGCCTGCACGCCCGAGGCGCTTTCCACGTAGGCGGTGGTGCTGCTGGTGCCCATCATGGACCCGGCCACGATGGCGGTGCTGTCGGCGAACAGGGCGCGGCCCAGGCGGTTGGGGCGGTCCTCAGGCACCAGGCCGGCGCGCTTGGCCACGCCCACCAGGGTGCCGGTGGCGTCGAAGACCTCGACCAGCACGAACACCAGGATCACATGGACGAAGCCGGTGTGCAGGGCGCCCAGGATGTCCAGCTTGAACAGCGTGGGCGACAGGCTGGGCGGCGCCGAGAAGATGCCCTTGAACTCGTTGTAGCCCAGCGCCATCGACAGCACGGTGACCACGATGATGCCGATCAGGATGGCGCCGCGCACGCGCAGCGCGTCCAGCGCCGCGATGATGAAGAAGCCCAGGATGGCGAACAGCGGGCCGTGCGAGGTCAGGTTGCCCAGCGTGACCTTGGTGGCCGGATGCGCGACCACGATGCCGGCGCTGGACAGGGCGATAATGGCAAGGAACAATCCGATGCCGGCCGCGATGGCGCTGCGCAGCGAATGCGGGATGCCCTTGACCAGCCAGACCCGGATGCCGGATATCGTCAGGAACAGGAAGATGACGCCCGAAATGAACACGGCGCCCAGCGCCTGCTCCCAGGTGTAGCCCATGGTCTTGACCACGGTGAAGGCAAAGAACGCGTTCAGGCCCATGCCGGGCGCCATGCCGATCGGCCAGTTGGCGATGAACGCCATCACCAGCGAACCCAGCGCGGCCGCCAGGCAGGTGGCGACGAACACGGCGTCGCGGTCCATGCCCGTCGACGACAGGATGTCCGGGTTGACGAAGATGATGTACGACATCGTCAGGAATGTCGTCACGCCAGCGACGATTTCCGTTCTTGCGGTCGTGCCGTGTTCACGCAGCTTGAATAGCTTTTCCAGCATTCGAGTCCCCAGTGTTTTTACAGGCTTGCGGGTTGTGGCGGGAGGGGCCGGACGGCCCGTCCCTATTCAGAAACAGGCGTATTTTCGCATCAGTTGTAAACTCTGCCGCCATGATTATTCTCGGCTTTGAAAGCTCCTGCGACGAAACCGGCGTCGCAGCCGTCTGTACGGAACGCGGCCTGCTCGCGCACGCGCTGCACACCCAGATCGCCATGCACCAGGAATACGGTGGCGTGGTGCCCGAACTTGCCTCGCGCGACCACATCCGGCGCGTCGTGCCCCTGACCCGGCAGGTGCTCGAAGACGCCGGCCTCCAGATGTCCGATATTGGCGCAGTGGCCTACACGGCGGGCCCCGGGCTTGCCGGCGCCCTGCTGGTTGGGGCCAGCGTGGCGCAGTCGTTCGCCTGGTCGCGCGGCCTGCCGGCCATCGGCATCCACCACCTTGAAGGACACCTGCTGTCGCCGATGCTGGCCGACCCGCGGCCCGAATTCCCCTTTATCGCCTTGCTGGTGTCCGGCGGCCACACGCAGCTGATGCGCGTGGACGGCGTGGGCCGCTACGAATTGCTGGGCGAAACGCTCGATGACGCGGCGGGCGAGGCCTTCGACAAGTCGGCCAAGCTGATGGGCCTGGGCTACCCCGGGGGGCCCGCGCTGGCCCGGCTGGCGGGCAGCGGCGATGCCTCGCGCTTCGACCTGCCTCGGCCCATGCTGCACAGCGGGGACCTGGACTTCAGCTTCAGCGGCCTGAAGACGGCCGTGCTGACGCGGGTCAAGGCCGCCGAGCAGGCGGGCGGCCTGGACGAGCAGACGCGCGCCGATCTGGCGGCGGCCACCCAGGCGGCCATCGTGGAGGTGCTGGCGGCCAAGGCCATCCGGGCCTTGAAGCAGACGGGGTTGCGGCGGCTGGTGGTGGCCGGCGGGGTAGGGGCCAATCAGCTCCTGCGCGCCCGGCTGGACGCGGCGCTCAAGCCGCTGAAGGCCCGCGCCTACTTCCCGCCCCTGGAACTGTGCACCGACAACGGCGCCATGATCGCCTTCGCAGCGTCGGAACGGGTCAAGGCGGGGTTGGCGACGCTGGACGCCAGCGCCCACAGCTTCACGGTGAAGCCGCGCTGGGACCTGGCCGATATCGCATAAAGCGCAACGGGCGGCCAGGCCGCCCGTTGTCATTCAAATACTGCTTATTTTTTCTTGCCGCCGATGCGGCTTTCGGTGCCCTGGATCAGGCGGGCGATGTTGGCGCGGTGCCGATAGAACAGCAGCACGCCGATGATCGCCAGCGCGATGCCGATGGCCGGCTGCGCCTGCCAGGCCAGGCCGGAACCGAACACGTAGTAGACGGGGGCGAAAAACGCGGCCACCAGCGAGGCCAGCGAGGAATAGCGGAAGAACACGGCCATGATGAGCCAGGTGGCCGCCGTCGCGACGGCCAGCCAGGGCTGGATCGCCACCAGCACGCCCAGCGCGGTAGCGACGCCCTTGCCGCCCTTGAAACCCAGGAAGACGGGGTACAGGTGGCCGACGAAGGCGGCCAGCGCCACCGCCGCCACGGCCCCGGGGTTGAGTCCCGGCGCCAGCTTTTCGGCCAGCCAGATCGCGAACCATCCCTTTGCCGCATCGCCCAGCAGCGTCAGCGCCGCGGCGGTCTTGTTGCCCGTGCGCAGCACATTGGTGGCGCCGGGATTCTTGGATCCGTAGCTGCGGGGGTCTTGCAGCCCCATGAGCTTGCTGACGACCACGGCGAAGGGCACGGAGCCGATCAGGTAGGCCAGCAGGACGAGCGCCACGGTAAACGCCAGGGAGGGTTCGGTTATCGCCATGGAAAGGGAATCCGTTGTTGTAGTAATGGCTGCGGATTCTACCGCGCCCGGGGGCGGACCGGGTTCGGGTTATCGAGCGGGCGGGGCGGATCCAAAGTGCGCGGACGGACAGACGGGAGGCTGCCGCGGACGGTACAATCCGCAACGCCCACCCGCGTTTTATTTTCTTTCGGATGCACAATGCGAATTCTGGTTTCGAACGACGATGGTTACTCCGCCCCTGGCCTTGAAGCGCTGGTTGCGGCGCTGGAAGGGCTGGGCGATCTGACCGTTGTCGCGCCCGAAACCAACCACAGCGGCGCTTCCAATTCCCTGACGCTGAACCGGCCCCTGTCGGTGCGCACGGCGTCCAACGGCTTCATCGCCGTCAACGGCACGCCCTCGGACTGCGTGCACGTCGCCCTTACAGGCCTGATGGACACGCGCCCCGACCTGGTCGTGTCCGGCATCAACAACGGCGCCAACATGGGCGACGACACCCTTTATTCGGGCACCGTCGCCGCGGCAAGCGAAGGCTACCTGTTCGGCATTCCCGCCATCGCGTTTTCGCTTGCCGAAAAGGGCTGGGAACACATTGATTCCGCCGCCAGGGCGGCCCGCCTCGTGGTCGAGCGCCATCTGGCGCAGCCGCTGGCCGCGCCAGTGCTGCTCAACGTCAACATCCCCAGCCGCCGCTTCGAGGACATGCACGGATTCGCCGTGACGCGCCTGGGCAAGCGGCATCCGTCGCAGCCCGTGGTGCGCACTACCACGCCGTATGGCGACACGGTCTACTGGATCGGCCCGGTCGGCCTGGCCGCTGACGCGACTCCGGGCACGGATTTCCACGCCGTCGAGCAGGGCACGGTGTCCGTCACCCCCTTGCGCCTGGACCTGACCCAGCACAGCCAACTGGACGAGATCCGCACCTGGGCGGAGCCGCTATGCGCAAGCGCGTGAGCCAGCCGGATATTTCGCAGGCCGGCGCGGGCCGCAGCGCCCCGGTGCGCCACGACTCCGGCCGCCTGGGTCCCGGCTACACGCCGGCCAACAGCAACACGCGCATTTCCGCGGCCACGCTGCAGAAGCAAACGCAGGCGCCGCTGCCCGCTTCGGGCGGCAATCTGGGCCTGAATTCCGAACGCCTGCGCCAGGCCATGGTGCAGCGGCTCAGGACGCAGGGCATCACAGACGAGCGCGTGCTCAGCGCCATGGCCGCCGTACCGCGCCATCTGTTCGTCGACGAGGCGCTCGCCAGCCGCGCCTACGAAGACGCTGCGCTGCCCATCGGCCATTCCCAGACAATTTCACAACCGTGGGTTGTGGCGCGTATGATCGCGGCTGCTTGCGAAGACCGCACGCCGACCCGAGTGCTCGAGGTCGGCGCCGGTTGCGGATACCAGGCGGCGGTGCTGGCGCAGTTCGTGCGCGACGTCCACACGATCGAACGCATCCGCGGACTCTACGAATTGGCGCGCGATCATCTGCGCGCCTTGCGCCTCACCACCAGGATCCGCCTGATCTACGGCGATGGCACCCTGGGGCTGCCCGGCGTGGCGCCGTTCGATGCTATCGTTGTGGCTGCCGCCGGCCTGGCCATCCCGCAAGCGCTGCTCACGCAGCTTGCGCCGGGTGGCCGCCTGATCGCTCCCGAAGGGGGCTCGAACCAGCGCCTCGTTCTCATCGAACGCACGGGCGCGGCCAGCTGGAAACGTACTGAACTAGAGGCCGTGCGCTTTGTGCCGCTACGGTCCGGAATACAATCTTGAGCAACAGGAGAAACGTATGCTCAACGGGCAGTTGCAACTGACCGATATGAATATGGGCGCGTCCATGACGCGCCTGCGCCGCCCGCTCTTCGCAGTGGGGGTCCTCAGCCTCGCCATTCTGGCCGGCTGCGCATCCAAAGGTACCCGTGCCCCCGTGGTCGACATGACCGGCGGGCAACCCGCGTCGTCGGCCCCGTCCGGCAGCTATGTGGTCAAGCCAGGCGATACGCTCTACAAGATCGCCCGCGCCAACAACGCCGATATCGAAAACATCAAGCGCTGGAACAACATCAGCGATCCCAACCAGATCTCGGTCGGGCAGGTGCTGAAGATGTCCGGCGGTGCGGGTGGCGGCGCGCAGACCGCGCCGGTCGCCAGCGTCAAGCCGCAGCCGCGTCCGCTCGATCAGCCCGACACCTCCGCGTCGGGCACGCCCGCGCCCGACGCCACGCCCACGCCGCCGCCGGCGCCGGTGGACACCAAACCCGCCACGCGCGCGGCCGACGCCGGGGTCATCAACTGGGCCTGGCCGGCCAGCGGCCAGGTCGTGCAGGGCTACAACGCCAGCAGCAAGGGCATCGACATTTCCGGCGCACTTGGCGATCCCATCACCGCCGCGGCGGACGGCCTGGTCAAGTACAGCGGCAACGGCGTGCGCGGCCTGGGCAACCTGATCATCGTCGAACACCAGAACGGCTTCATCACCGCCTACGCGCACAACCGCGCCCTGCTCGTGAAGACGGGGCAGACGGTCAAGCGCGGCGCCAAGATCGCCGAACTCGGCCAGAGCGACACCACGTCGCCGCGCCTGCACTTCGAGATCCGCCGCCAGGGCACCCCCGTGGACCCGATGCAGTACCTGCCGCCCAAATGACGCCCACCCTGGTATTCGACCTCGAAACCATCCCCGACGCCGACGGGCTGCGCAAGCTCAATGGCTGGGGCGCCGACGTCCCGGACCAGGAAGTGGTCGAGCGCGCGCTTGCGGCGCGGCGCGAGGCCGTGGGCCACGACTTCCTGCCGCTGCACCTGCACAAGGTGGCGGTGGTGGGCTGCGTGTTCCGCGACGACCAGGGCTTTCGCGTCAAGACGCTGGGCCAGCCCGATGATCCTGAAGCCGCCTTGCTGGCGGGTTTCTTCAAGACCATCGAACGCTACACGCCCAAGCTCGTCAGCTGGAATGGATCCGGCTTCGACCTGCCCGTGCTGCATTACCGCAGCCTGATCCAGGGCGTGCCCGCGCCGCGCTACTGGGACATGGGCGAAGAAGACCGCGACTTCAAGTTCAACAACTACATCTCGCGCTACCACTCGCGCCATGTGGACCTGATGGACGTGCTGGCCAAGTACAACGGCCGCGCCAACGCGCCGCTCGACGAACTGGCCAAGCTGTGCGGCTTTCCGGGCAAGCTCGGCATGGACGGCAGCAAGGTCTGGGAAGCCTGGAGCCAGGGCCGCGCCGACGAGGTTCGCGCCTACTGCGAGACCGACGTGGTCAACACCTGGCTGGTGTACTGCCGCTTCCGGTTCCTGCGCGGCGAACTGGACCGCACGTCCTACGAAGCGGAAGTGGCGCTGGTGCGCGACACCCTCAGCGCCAGCGACGCGCCCCACTGGAAGGAATACCTGACGGCCTGGGACGCCGGCTAGCCGCGGCTGGCGGTCCGCGCCTGACGGCCTCCCGCCACGGCGGGAGCCGCACACTGAACGGGGCCTGCGCGGCCCCGTTCCTGCGTCCGCAGGGCAAGCAATCGACTGAAACAAAGGCGGCGGGCGCGAAACCTGGATGAAACCAGCGGGATCGCACAATGGCCTCGCTTTCTTCACTTTCAGGAGACCTACATGTCCCGATTCGCTATCCGCACCAACCTGGCCGCCCTTGCAATTGTCGCCGCGACGAGCGGCTTCGCGGCCAGCGCCGTCATGGCTGCGCCTCCTCCTGCTGCCGAGGGCGGCCCCGCCGCCATGCACGATGGCCACCGTGGCGGCGGCTTCCACAAGGGCATGCGCGACGGCCTGTTCATCCCTGGCATCGGCCCCGTGTCCAAGGCCCAGGTCGCCGAACTGAAGCTCGACGCCAAGCAGGAAGCCCTTTTCAAGACTGCGCAGGACGGCCAGCGCAGCCTGCACGAAGCCATGCGCGCCAACGGCGGCAAGCGCCACGACCTGCTCAAGGCGCAGCTGGACAGCGGCAAGCTGGATCCGCGCGCACTGGTCGAACAGTCCGAGAAATCGCGTGACCAGTTCGGCGCGCAGGCCAAGCAGGTGCGCGACCAGTGGCTGGCCGTCTGGGACAGCCTGAACGACACCCAGCGCGGCCAGGTAACCAAGATCGTCAAGGAGCGCCAGGCCAAGATGGCCGAGCGCCACGCCAAGATGGAAGGGCGCCACGGCAAGGGCAGGGACGGCATGCCTCCGCCTCCGCCCGCCGGCGATGTGCCCCCGCCGCCGCCGCCCAAGGCCAACTAAGCCGGCATTCCTGCCCGCAACCGGGGCGGTATCCACCGCCCCGCCAAACCCCGGACGTTCCCGCGTGCGGGGTTTTTCTTTGGGGCGGAGCATTGTCCGCAGCAGGTCCTGGCCGCGGATTCCCCGCTTTGACGCATCGGCCCGCCGTACGCCCCAAATCGGGGCACCAATCCGGTGCGTGCCTGCGGCAACGGCAGGCAGAGCGGGGTTCATGTCGATGCGCCAAAGCTGGCACGGACATTGCTTCTATGGATTCGAGCCGGTAGTAACCAGTGCAGCAAGGCCGGCCAGCCGGATGCGCAGCGCGCCGTCCGCCTCCTCGTAAATCCGATCAGGACTCCGCACCATGAAGAAGACGTTGCTAGCCTTGCCCTTCGCTCTTGCCGCTTGTTTCGCAGGGACGGCGCAGGCAGAACCCACCGATCTGGGGGGTGGTTTTTCGCTTAGCGGAAACGCGACCATAGTCAGCGACTACCGTTTTCGGGGCTATTCGCAGACCGACTTCCGTCCTGCCGTGCAACTGGGCTTCGATCTGACGCACAGCTCGGGCTTCTACCTGGGCAACTGGAACTCGAATGTCTCCAGCTTCGTGTTCACCGACGGCAACCTGGAAATGGACTTCTATGGCGGCTGGAAGGGCGATGTGGGTGGCGGCTTTACGCTGGATGCGGGCGTGCTGCATTACTACTATCCGGGCTCCAGTTCCCCCAAGGGCGGCAACTACAACAACACCGACCTCTACCTCGGCGCTTCCTACGGCAACTACAGCCTCAAGTATTCGTACACGCCCAGCGATTTCTTCAGTACTCCCGACAGCAAGGGCACCTGGTACCTGGACGGCACGGCCACGTTCGACCTGGGCGACGGCTGGGGTCTGCTGGGCCACGTGGGCTACCAGAAGCTTAAAAACCAGACCAACATGGACGGCGATTCCATCGGCCACTACGTCGATTACAAGGTCGGCGTGACCAAGGACCTGAAGGGCTGGATCCTGGGCCTGGCCGCGGTCGGGGCCACCAAGGACAACTGGCTGCCCACCAAGTACGGCCATCCGTCGGGCCGCATCGGCGCCGTCTTCTCGGTGGCGCGTTCATTCTGATATCCGTGGCGGCGCCCTGAACAGCGCCGGCCTTTGGGGTTTGCGGGCCGCCGCCGCTTAAAGGCGGCGCCCGCAAGCCCCTTTTTTTATGCGCGTTTCCGGGATAGCCCGGCGGCGCCGCGCAGGGGTTCCGGCCCCGCCAAACCCGATTTCCGGTATTGCGCCCAGTCCTTCTACAATGTCGGGTTGCGTGCAATTCTGGACTGCGTGAGATGTCTGACGTTTTGAGTATCGAATCCCTGGACCTGGAAGCCAGGGGGATCGCCCGCCGCGACGGGAAAGTCGTGTTCGTGGAAGGCGCCTTGCCGGGCGAGCGGGTCACTGCGGTGACGTTGCGCCGCAAGCCTTCCTATGAAACCGCCCGCGTGGACGAAGTGCTGCGCCCCTCGTCGCAGCGCGTTACGCCCCGCTGCCCGCATTTCGGCGTCTGTGGCGGCTGTGCCATGCAGCACCTGGAGCCCTCCACGCAGGTGGCCATCAAGCAGCGCGCGCTGGAAGACACGTTCTGGCACGTCGGCAAGCTGCGCCCGGCGCTGATCCTGGCGCCGCTGCAGGGCCCGACCTGGGGCTACCGCTACCGCGCGCGCCTGTCGGTGCGCGTCGTGCCGAAGAAGGGCGGGGTGCTGGTGGGCTTCCACGAGCGCAAGAGCAGCTACGTTGCCGACATGCGCGAATGCCACGTGCTGCCGCGCCACGTCAGCGACCTCCTGATCCCGCTGCGCGAGATGATCGCCTCGATGTCGGCGCCGGACCGCATGCCCCAGATCGAGGTGTCGCTGGGCGACGGCGTGACGGCGCTGGTGCTGCGGCACCTGCTGCCGCTGACCGACGGCGACATCGCCATCCTGCGCGCGTTTGCCGCCCGCCATAACGTGCAGTGGTGGCTGCAGGCCAAGGGGCCGGACACGGTCCACGCGCTCGAGCGCGAACACAACGACGCGCTGTCCTACACCATGCCGGAATTCGGCTTGCGCATGCCGTACCGGCCCACCGATTTCACGCAGGTCAACCACGCGATCAACCGCGCGATGGTGTCGCGCGCGCTCAAGCTGCTGGATGTGCAGCCCACCGACCGCGTGGCCGACCTGTTCTGCGGCCTGGGCAATTTCACCTTGCCCCTGGCCACCCAGTGCCGCGAAGCCGTCGGCGTCGAAGGCAGCAAGGCGCTGACCGACCGCGCCTTCGACGCGGCGTCGCGCCACGGTCTGGGCGATCGCACCAGCTTCGCCACGCTGAACCTGTTCGAGGTCGACGCGACCTGGCTGCGCAGCCTGGGCTTTTTCGACCGCATGCTGATCGACCCGCCGCGCGAAGGCGCACACGCCGTGTCGCAGGCGCTGTCGGAACTGACGCCCGAAGAGCGTCCGCGCCGCATCGTGTACGTGTCCTGTAATCCCGCCACCCTGGCGCGGGACGCGGCGATTCTCGTGCACGAAGGCGGCTATGTGCTCAAGAGCGCCGGCGTGATCAACATGTTCCCGCACACGGGGCACGTGGAATCCATCGCTGTGTTCGAATCGCTGGACGCCGCGGGCGTGCTTGAAGTCAAGGAACGCGCCCGCCAACGCGCCATCCAGGCCGCCGCGGATGCGCTGGCGGCGGAAGAAGCGAAGCTGGCCGCCGCGGCCGAAAAGGCGGCGGCCAAGCAAGCCGCCACCGAAGCCTACGAAGCGCGCATCGCCGCCGAGGCGCAAGCGGGGCAATAAGCCTCGGGGCCGGGCAGGGCGCGCCTGTTGTTGCAAGGCGCCGCCCGGCCGCGCCTCAGTGCGAACAGCCCAGGCTTTCCAGGATGGGGCAGTCGGGTCTGTCGTCGCCATGGCAATGCTCCGCCAGATGCTTGAGCGTGGCCGCCATCTCGCGCAGCGCCTCGGCCTTGCGTTCCAATTCCTGCACGTGCTCCAGCGCAATGCGCTTGACGTCCGCGCTGGCGCGGCTGCGGTCCTTCCACAGCGTCAGCAGCTCGTTCATCTGCTCCACCGAAAAGCCCAGGTCGCGCGCGCGGCGCACGAAACGCAGCGTGTGCAGGTCATGTTCGGTGTAGACGCGGTAGCCCGAGTCCGTGCGCACTGCCGGCCCGATGAGGCCGATGCTCTCGTAGTAGCGGATCATCTTGGCGGAAATGCCCGAGCTTTTCGCGGCTTGTCCGATGTTCATGGGTTTGCTCCTGGATTTCCGATACCGGTTCAGGCCTGCGCGGCGCGCGGGCGGAACGCCTTCAGGCGCAGGGCATTGCCCAGCACGAAGACGCTCGACAGGGCCATCGCGCCTGCGGCGAAGATCGGCGACAGCGACAGGCCGAAGGCCGGATACAGCGCGCCCGCGGCCAGCGGGATCAGCGCCGCGTTGTAGGCAAACGCCCAGAACAGGTTCTGGCGGATATTGGCCAGCGTGGCGCGGCTGAGCGCGATGGCGTTGGGCACGCCGTGCAGGTCGTCGGCCATCAGGACGACGGACGCGGCTTCGATCGCCACATCCGTGCCGGTGCCGATGGCGATGCCGGTGTCGGCGGCGGCCAGCGCGGGCGCGTCGTTGATGCCGTCGCCCACGAAGGCCACTTTGCGGCCGCCTTCGCGCAGCGACCCGATCGCTTCCACCTTGCCGTCGGGCAAGACCTCGGCGCGCACTTCATCAATGCCCAATTGGCGCGCGACGGCCTGCGCGGTGTAGCGGTTGTCGCCGGTGATCATGGCGGTCTTGAGGCCCTGCGCATGCAGCGCGGCGATCGCCGACGCGGCCGAAGGCTTGACGGGATCCGTCACGGCCATCATGGCGGCCGCCTGGCCGTCGATGGCGACATAGATGGGCGTCTTGCCTTCGTTGCCCCAGTCGGCGGCGCGCTCGCCGAACATGCTGACGTCCACCCCGCGCTCGGCCATCAGGCGCGCGGCGCCCACCAGCACCTTCCTGCCGTCCACCGACGCCTCGACACCGGCGCCCGTGATGGCGGCGAAGCCCTCGGCCGGCAGCAGCGGCAGCTTGCGTTCCCCGGCCGCGGCCACGATGGCCAGCGCGATCGGGTGTTCGGAGCGGGCCTGCACCGAGGCCACCCACTGCAGCACCTGCTGCGCGTCATGGCCGGCGGCCGGCGCAAGCTCGGTCAGCGTCGGCTTGCCCAGCGTCAGCGTGCCGGTCTTGTCGAAGGCCACGACGTTGACGTCGCGCAGCGTCTGCAGGGCGTCGCCCTGGCGGAACAGCACGCCCATTTCGGCGGCGCGTCCGGTGCCCACCATGATGGACGTGGGCGTGGCCAGGCCCATCGCGCAGGGGCAGGCGATGATCAGCACGGCAACCGCGTTGACCAGCGCATGCGACAGCGCGGGCGACGGGCCCAGGAAGAACCAGACCAGGAAGGTGAGCAGGGCGGCCGCCATGACGGCGGGCACGAACCAGGCCGTCACCTGGTCCACCAGCGCCTGGATGGGCAGGCGTGCGCCCTGGGCGGCCTCGACCATGCGGATGATCCGGGCCAGCATCGTGTCCGCGCCCGTGTGGGTGACGCGCAGGGTGAAGCTGCCCGACGTGTTCAACGTGCCGCCGGTCGCCTGCATGCCCGGCTGCTTTTCGACGGGCACGGGTTCGCCCGTGAGCATGGATTCATCGACATAGGAGCTGCCTTCGATGATCTCGCCGTCCAGCGGGATCTTCTCGCCGGGGCGGACTACCACGATGTCGCCCGTGCGCACCTGCTCGATCTCGACGTCCAGCGCCTGGCCGTCGCGCATGACGCGAGCGGTCCGCGGCTGCAGGCCGATCAGGCGCTTGATCGCGGCGCCCGTCTTGCCCTTGGCGCGGGCTTCGAGCATGCGGCCCAGCAGGATCAGCGTGACGATCACGGCAGCCGCCTCGAAATAGACGTTGCGCGCCGCTTCAGGCAACCAGGCGGGGGCAAAGGTGGCGACCACCGAATAGGCCCAGGCCGCCCCGGCGCCCAGCGCCACCAGGGAATTCATTTCGGGCGCACGGCGCCACAACGCGGCCAGCCCCTTGGTGAAGAACTGCCGTCCAGGCCAGGCCAGCACGGCCGTGGTCAGGAAGAACTGCAGCAGCCAGCTGTTCTGTTGGCCAATCGTGTCCAGCACCCAATGGTGCATGGCGGGGATCAGGTGCGACCCCATTTCCAGGGCAAACACGGGCAGCGTCAATACCAGCGCGGCGATGAATGCGCCCCGAAGACGGTGCGCCTCGGCGTCGCGCGCCTGCGACTGCCGTTCGGCGTGGTCGTCCTGCGCGGCGATCGGACGGGCTTCATAGCCCACCTTGCCGACGGCGGCGACCAGCGCCTGCGGCTGGGCGGCGGCGGGGTCGAACGAGACCAGGGCGCGCTCGGTGGCAAGGTTCACTTGCGCTTGCGCAACACCGGGCACATTGGTCAAGGCTTTTTCCACGCGCTTCACGCATGATGCGCAGGTCATGCCTTCGATGGCGAGTTCCAACTCGGAAAATGAGGATGGGGCGGCAACGCTCATGGCAGTCTCTGTCTGGATGGGAGCACCCAGTTTCATCCTTCCCATTGTGGGAAGGTCAAGCCCCATTCTACGCTTGACCCTGACACCATGGGAAGGTTTAACCTGCGTTCAATGGTGGAACAGACCGATCCCGCCAGCCTTTCATAACCCCAGGAGAAATCTAATGAGCATCGAGTTCCAAGTGCCCGACATGACTTGCGGCCATTGCGTCAAGACCATCACCGGCGCCGTGAACCAGGCAGCCCCGGGCGCCTCTGTTGCGGTGGATCTGCCGACGCATCGCGTAACGGTGACCGGCACTGACCAGGCCGACAAGATAGAGGCCGCCATCCGCGAAGCCGGCTACGAGCCGTCGCGCGTCTGAGGCAAGCGGGAAGGCTGGGCTATGATAGATCCAGCCTTTTCAATATAAGTACCCGATTGCTGTTGGCTATCAATCAATTAAATTAATTAAATTGGATTAGTTAATAGCTGGTGTTTATGATTCTATCCATGGTGGTTAACCAAACCCCGCTACCCCAAGGAGAGATTCGAATGCTGCAAAACCGCGAAGGCCAACGTGTTCCGAACGTTACGTTCCCCGTCCGCGAGGACAACACGTGGAAGAAGGTCACGACCGACGACCTGTTCAAGAACAAGACTGTCGTGGTCTTCTCGCTTCCCGGCGCTTTCACGCCGACCTGCTCGTCGACCCACCTGCCGCGCTATAACGAACTGGCCCCCGCGTTTTTCGACGCCGGCGTGGACAGCATTGTCTGCGTTTCGGTCAACGATACCTTCGTCATGAACGAATGGGCCAAGGACCAGGAATCGGCCAACATCACGCTGCTGCCCGACGGCAACGGCGCCTTCACCGAAGGCATGGGCATGCTGGTCGACAAGAGCGACCTGGGCTTTGGCAAGCGCAGCTGGCGCTATTCCATGCTCGTCAAGGACGGCGTGGTCCAGAAGATGTTCATCGAGCCGGAAAAGGAAGGCGACCCGTTTGAAGTGTCGGACGCCGACACCATGCTGTCGCACTTCGCCCCGACGGCCAAGAAGCCCGACCAAGTGGTCGTGTTCTCCAAGCCGGGCTGCCCGTTCTGCGTGGAAGCCAAGGCGCTGCTCGACAGCAAGGGCTACGCCCCGATCGAGATCCCGCTGGAAAACAAGGTCCGCGGCCGCGTCATCGGCGCGGTGTCCGGCAAGGGCACGGCTCCCCAGGTGTTCATCAATGGCGCCCTGATCGGCGGCCTGGAAGACCTGAAGGCGCACTTCGCCTAAGTTGCGCCGCCGGGCGGGGACGCATTCCCCGCCCGGCTGGCCGGCCGGTGCGGTCAGGTGGCCGCACGGCCGGCGCTTCCGAGTTTCCCTTCTTTCGCACCCTTATCGCATTGCTGCGCGGCCAGCCGCGGGACGGCGTTCGTCCAGAGGATGCGCAATAAGGCGGAACTCGCCTTTGAATTCCTGCTTACACGCAACACCGGGGGATACCCACTCATGAAAACACTGCACACCGACATCGCCGTGATCGGCGCCGGCACCGCCGGCCTGGCTGCTTACCGTGCCGCCAAGGCTGCGGGCCTGCGCGCGCTGCTCATCGAGGGCGGCCCCTATGGCACCACCTGCGCCCGCGTGGGCTGCATGCCGTCCAAGCTGCTGATCGCGGCGGCCGAGGCGGCGCATGCCGCCGCGCATACCGAAGCGTTCGGCGTGCACGTCGGCGGCGAGATCTCCGTCGACGGCGCCGAAGTGATGGATCGGGTCAAGCGCGAACGCGACCGCTTCGTGGGCTTCGTGCTGGAGGGGGTGGAGAACATCCCCTCGCAGGACAAGCTGCGCGGCTACGCCAGGTTCGTGTCCGATACGGTGTTGCGCGTGGACGACCACACCGAAATTCAGGCCTCGCGCGTAGTGATCGCCACGGGCTCGCGTCCGTCCGTGCCCGCGCCTTTCCTCGCGCTGGGCGACCGCCTCGTCGTGAACGACGACGTGTTTGCGTGGGACGAGCTGCCGAACCGCGTGGCCGTGTTCGGGCCGGGCGTGATCGGGCTGGAGCTGGGGCAGGCCCTGGCGCGCCTGGGCGTGGAAGTGCGCGTGTTCGGCGTGAGCGGCAGCCTGGGCGGCATCAGCGATCCGCAGGTGCGCCAGACGGCCCGCAGGATTTTTCAGCGCGAGTTCTATCTGGACCCGGACGCCCGCGTGCTGGAAACCACGCGCGTCGGCGATGAAGTGGAGATTCGGTATATCGCGCTGGACAACAGCGAGCGTACCGAGCGCTTCGACTACGCGCTGGTCGCCACCGGCCGCCGCCCCAATATCGACGGCCTGGGCCTGGAAAACACGTCGCTGAAGCTCAATGCCCAGGGCGTGCCGCTGTTCGACCGGCAGACGATGCAGGCGGGCAACTCGCCCATCTTCATCGCAGGCGATGCCAATGCCGACGCGCCGCTGCTGCATGAAGCGGCCGACGAAGGACGCATCGCGGGCGAAAACGCAGCGCGCTTTCCCGACGTTCGGCAAGGCTTGCGGCGTGCGCCGCTGGGCGTGGTGTTTTCGGATCCGCAGATCGCGCTGGCGGGCGAAAGCCATGCGCGTCTGGTGCCGGGCACGTTTGTCACGGGCGCGGTGGACTTCAGCGATCAGGGACGTTCGCGCGTCATGCTGAAGAACCGGGGCATGCTGCACGTCTATGCGGATATCGAGACCGGCCGCTTCCTTGGCGCGGAGATGGTCGGCCCCAGCGCCGAGCATATCGGCCACCTGCTGGCCTGGGCGGTGCAACAGGAACTGACGGTGGCGCGGATGCTGGAGATGCCGTTCTACCATCCCGTGATCGAGGAAGGCTTGCGCACCGCCTTGCGCGACGCGGCGTCCAAGCTGGCGCTGGCGCAGGAAGCGCTGCGCCAATCCGCCGCCGAAACGGTCTGACTCGCCTAAAGTACAAGGGCCGCGCTCGTAGCGCGGCCCTTGTCGCTGGCGGGCGCGGACGCGCCGCCGCTCAGTCGTCCGAGTGTTTCTTGGGGACGGGGAAGGGGTTCTCGCGGAACTGCAGCGTGAAGCCTGCCCGCTCGTCCTGCGCCAGCTCGCGCGCCAGATAAGGCATGGCTTGCTTGAGCGCGTCGTGCAGCGTCCAGGGCGGGTTGATGAGGAACATGCCGCTGCCGTGCAGGCCGTAGCCGTCGATCGTGGCCTTCTTGACGGTCAGCGTGGCGTGCAGCCAGCTCTTGACCTTCAGGTTTTCGAAGTGGCGCGCCATTTCGCTGGCCTCGCGGCGCTGCACCAGCGGATACCAGATTGCATAAGTGCCCGTGGCGAAGCGCTTGATGCATTCCTTGACGGTCAGCAGCGTGCGCCGGTAGTCGTGCTTGTCTTCATAGGACGGGTCGATCAGCACCATGCCGCGCCGCGTGGGCGGCGGCAGCAGCGCCTTGACGCCCTCGAAGCCGTCGTCGCCGTAGATCGTGGTCTGGCGCTGCGCCGCGCGGCCCTGGTGTTCCAGGTTGCCGACCAGCGTGTCGATTTCGGTTGGGTGCATCTCGAACAGGCGCAGCCGGTCCGACGGGCGCAGCGCGTCCAGCGTCAGCCACGGCGAACCGGGGTAGCGGCGCAACCGGCCGTTCGTGTTGTAGCTGCGGATGCGGTTGACGTATTCGGCCAGGATGGGGGGCAGGTCCGTGGCCTCCCACAGGCGGCCGATGCCGTCGGCAAATTCGGAGGTTTTGGCCGCCCAGTCGCTGTCCAGGCTGTAGAGGCCGGCGCCTGCATGGGTGTCGATGACCCAGTAGGGCGCGTCCTTTTTGTTGAAGTAGTCCAGGGTGTGGACCAGGATGGCGTGCTTGAGCACGTCGGCATGGTTGCCGGCGTGAAAGGCGTGACGGTAGCTGAACACGGGTCTTCTGCCTCAGGCGGCGGGCCGGATCGCGGCCAGCTCGTCGGTGAAAATGCCGTCGATGCCCCAGTCCAGCAGCAGGCGGGCGCGCTCGGGGTCGTTGACGGTCCAGGCGGCGATGCGATAGCCGGCGGCATGCACGGCGTCGATCAGTTCGCGGGTGGCGTCCTTTTGGTTGATGTTCAGGGCCACGCAGTCGTACTTGGCCAGCCGTTCGCGCCAGTCGGCCGGCACTTTTTCGACCAGCAGGGCGCGCGGCAGCTCGGGCGCGGCCTTGCGCGCGGCCGCAAGCGCTTCCTCGGCGAACGAGGACAGCAGCGGGGCCGTGTCCGCACCTTGCCACAACTGGCGGGCGGCCAGCGCGACGGCGCGGCCGGTTTCGGCTTCGCGTCCGGGGCAGGGCTTGATCTCGACGTTGCTGGCGATGCCGTTGGCGACCGTATAGCGGGCGACTGCGGCAAAGGTCGGCAGGGGTTCGCCGGCGTAGGCGGCCGAATGCCAGCCCCCGAAGTCCAGCTGGGCGAGTTCGGCATAGGGCTTGGCCGCGGCCGGACCCTGGCCATTGGACGTGCGGTCGACGTCGTCGTCGTGCATCAGCACCAGCACGTTGTCGCTGCTGAGCTTCACGTCGTATTCGAACATCGTGAAGCCGTGCGCGGCGCCCACGCGCATCGCGGCCAGGGTGTTCTCCGGCGCCAGACGGCCGCCGCCGCGATGCGCGATGTAACGGGAGTAGGGCCAGGAGGGAAGGTTTGCGGTCATTTCGGTGCTGCTTTCGGGTTCTTTTTGGGACAGGTTGCAAGGATACCCTGTTCTCAGGGCGCGCTTCCTGTCCCGGACCGAGGCCTATTTCATCGGCGCCTTGTCCTGCGAGACGTCCATGATCATCCGCGTGGCCAGGTACAGGCGGGGCACGATGCTGTTGATCTGGATGTATTCGGCGTCGTTGGAGTGGGCGCCAAAGCCGCTCAGCCCCATGCCTTCGATGACGGGGCCGCGGGCCTTCAAGGCGGCAAACGCGGCATCGGTGCCGCCGCCGCTGGCGCGGTCCACCACCTTCATGGGCAGGTCGAGTTCCTTGTAGATCTGGACCCCGTGCTGGGCCAGCGCGCGCGAGGCGGCCGTCGCCTCGAGCGGCGGGCGGCGCACTTCGAATTTGACGCTCACTTTGGACTCGGGCAGCAGCTTTTTCTGGACCCGCTCTTCCAGCGTCCGGGCCAGGGCGTCGAAGTCGGACACGCGCAGCGCCCGGGCGTCGCCCTGCGCGGTGGCCAGACCCGGGATGACGTTGCGGTTGGTGCCGGCCTGCGCGACGGTCCAGTTCAGCTTCAGGCCGTCTTCGGGCTTGGACAGCTTGTCCAGCTGAAGCAGCTGATGTGACAGTTCATACAACGCGTTGACGCCGCCTTCCGGGCGGGCGCCGGCATGCGAGGTCTTGCCTTGCACGGTCAGGTAGGCCGCGCCAATGCCGCTGGTCGCCAGGGTCAGGCGCGGCTCCATGCCGCCGCCCTCGAAGGAGAACACGGCGTCCTGGTCGGCGCCCAGGCGCGTGATGGTGCTGCGGGCGCCGGGCGAGCTGATTTCCTCATCGCCGTTGATCAGCACCGTCAGGGTGCCGTAGTCGGCAAAGCCCAGGCCCTTCAGCATCGCCAGGGTGTGGATGATGGCGGCCACGCCGTGCTTGTCGTCGGCGATGCCCAGTCCGTAGGCCCTGTCGCCGTCCACGCGGAAGGGCTGGTCCTTGAGCATGCCATTGCGGTAGACGGTGTCCATGTGCGCGATCAGCATGATTTTCTTGCTGCCGCTGCCCTTGAATTCGGCGTGAACCATCGGGCCGACCTTTTTGGGCGTGTCGTCCAGCCGGAAAACGTCGGTGGGCGCGATGATCTCCACCGTCCCGCCCAGCGCCTTGAGCCGGTCGCGGATCAGTTCGGCGATGCGCTCCACGCCTTCGACGTCCTTGCTGCCTGATTCGATGTTGACCAGGTCGCGCATGGTGTCCAGCATGGCCTGCTGTTGCCCCTTGGCTGCCTCGTGCACGGCGGCCACGGGGGCGGCGAGCGCCGCGTGGGCGCTCCCCAGGAAAGCCAGGGCCAGGCAGGTTCTCAGGATATGCAGGCGGGGAGGCGTGAGCGGCATCAGTGGTTACCTTTAAGCGTGCGATGAGGGAAGAGCCGGCCGTGGACCGGCCCGTGGGCCGCCGCGGGTGCGGGCTAACCCTGAGGCCACGATACGGGGGGGCGGGTGGGGCGGAAATGGTGATTTCCCGGGTTGACGGCGGGGGGTATCCGTGGGGACGGCTGACCCGGGCGGCGGCCCTTGTCTCTTTCAGGCGCGCCGCAGCGCCTTCATGAATGAGAAATGGTAAAATCCGCGGGCTGACCCGGTAACAAAGCAACAACAACCGGTATGGGAATAGGGCGAATCGAGTTCGCCTTTTTTTATGCGTTTTCGTGCGGCCCCGGGCGTAACCCCCCGGAGCGCGGCAACAGGGATTCCATGTTCGAATTTATTCGCAGCCATCGGCGCTGGATGCAGTTCATCCTGCTGCTTCTGATTGTGCCGTCCTTCTTCCTGGTCGGGATTCAAGGCTATGACAGCTTCATGCGTCAGGAGCCTGAGCTGGCCACGGTCGCCGGCCAGCCGATCTCACGCGCCGAGTTTGACCAGGCGCACCGCAACCAGCTGGAGCAGTTCCGCCAGCGCCTGGGCGCGCAGTTTGACCCGGCCGTGATCGACACGCCCGCGCTGCGCGAGGCCCTGCTGAACCAGCTCATCAACCAGCGCCTCCTGGCCAACGTGGCCTCGGACAACCGCTTCTCGGTCTCCGACGAAACGCTGCGCAACACCATCGCCGCCATCCCGGAAGTCCAGGACAACGGCCGCTTTTCGCCCGAGCGCTATCGCCAGGTGCTGGCCGCGCAGGGCATGTCCCCGACCTCGTTCGAAGCCGGCCTGCGCCGCGATCTGGCCGTGGCCCGCGTGCTCGAGCCCGTCGGCCAATCGGCCCGCGCGCCGGCCGAAGTCGTGTCGTCGCTGGAATCGGCCCTGACGCAGAACCGTACGGTCCAGCTGCGCCACTTCGCCGCTGCCGATTACCGGTCGCAAGTCACCGTCGCGCCCGCCGACATCCAGGCCTGGTACGACGCCAACAAGCAGCAATTGCAGGTTCCGGAGCAGGTCCAGGTCCAATACGTGGTCCTGGACGAGGCCGCCGCCACGCAAGGCGTGCAGGTCAAGGACGAGGACCTGGCTTCGTACTACGAACAAAACAAGAACCGCTTCGGCACGCCGGAACGCCGCCGCGCCAGCCACATCATGATCGAGCTGGCGCCGGGCGCATCTGAAGATGCGCGCAAGGCCGCCCGCGCCAAGGCCGAAGACGTGGCCAAGCAAGCAGCCGCCAATCCGTCGCAGTTCGCCGAACTGGCCAAGAAGTTCTCCCAGGACGCGGGCTCGGCGTCCAAGGGCGGCGACCTGGACTGGATCGCCCCCGGCTCCCAGCCCGCCGCGCTGGACAAGGCCATTTTCAGCCTGGCCCAGGGTCAGGTGTCGGGCGTGATCGAAAGCCCGTTCGGCCTGCACATCGTGAAGGTCACCGAGATCCACCCGTCGGCCATCAAGCCGATGGCCGAGGTCAAGGACCAGATCACCGCCGAAGTCCGCAAGCAGATCGCCGCCCAGCGCTTTTCGGAAATGGCCACCCAGCTGAACAAGCAGGTGTACGACCAGCGCGACAGCCTGCAGCCCGCCGCCGACGCGGTCGGCCTGAAGCTGCGCACCGCCTCGGGCGTGACGCGCGAAGGCCTGCTGCCGGCCGCCAGCGTCGGCCCGGGCTCCGCCGCCGACAGCCCCGATGCCGCGCTGCTGGACAACCCGCGCGTGCGCCAGGTGCTGTTCTCGCCCGACGTGCTGCGTGAAAAGCAGAATTCGGGCGTGATCGAACTGGCGCCGGATACGATGCTGGCCGTGCGTGTTGCGGCGGTCGAGCCGGCCCACGTGCCGCCGCTGGACAAGGTCAGCGATCTCATCCGCGGCAAGCTGCTGGACGAGCGTTCAGCCGAAGCCGCGAAGAAGGCCGGCGAAGCCGCGTTGGCGGCCGACAAGGCCAATCCCGCTGCCGCGCCCGAGGGCTTCGCGCCCGCCGTCGTCGTGTCGCGCCAGGATCCCAAGGACCTGCCGCGCCAGGTGCTGGACGCCGTGATGCGTCTGCCTGCGGCTCAACTGCCGGCCTACGCCGGTGTGCAGGCCGGTGCGGACTACACGCTGGTTCGCGTTGAGAAGGTCGAGGCCGGCAAGACGGAAGCCGCCGACAAGGAGCGCCTGGCGCAGCAGTTGTCGGGCGCCTGGGGCCAGGCCGAAAACGAAGCCATGATCCGCATGCTGCGCGAAGAGTACAAGGTGAATGTGCTGCCGGCCGCCGCAGACGTCATCCGCGGCGATCAGCCGCAGGCCGCGGGCTGACCCTCCCACGGCCAGGGCCTGTCCGCCAGCCGGCGCGCAGGCCCTAGTTCAACAGCGGCCGCAGCGTCGGCCACACGTTGTCCAGCAATTGAGGCTGGGCATCCTCGTTCGGATGGATGCCGTCGGCCTGGAACATCGCCCGGTTCGTTGCAATGCCTTCCATCAGGAAGGGCACGAGCCGGGCGTTTTCGTCTTTGGCAACCTTTGGGAACACCGCCGCGAAGCGCTCGGCGTAGTCGCGGCCGTAGTTGGGCGGAATCTGCATGCCGACGATCAGCACGTCGGCGTCGGCCTTGCGGGCGGCTTGCGCCATGGCGCGCAGGTTCTGCTCGGTCATGTTCAGCGGTAGTCCGCGCAGCGCATCATTTGCGCCCAGTTCCAGCACGACCACCGCGGGCGCATGCTGGCGCAGCAGCGCGGGCAGCCGCGCGACGCCGCCGCTGGTCGTGTCGCCGCTGATGCTGGCGTTGACCACCTTGAACTTCGGGTATTGTTCGGAAACCCTTGCGGACAGCAGGGGCACCCAGCCTGTCCCGCGCTTGATGCCATACTCGGCGGACAGGCTGTCGCCAACCACCAGCACGGTGCGCGGCGCGGAACCCTGGGCCGCCGCGGCGGTCTGAGCGTGGGCGGGCGCCACCATGGCGGTGGCCAGGGCGGACACAAGAAGCAGATGGGAAAATAGGCGCATGGATAGCAATAATTCGATCGTGGTGAAAGGGCTGGGCAAGCGGGTGGCCGATGCCGGCGGGACGCTGTCTATCCTGGAAGGCATTGATTTTACGGTCGAGGCGGGCAGCGCCGTGGCAATCACGGGCAGCTCGGGATCGGGCAAGTCGACCCTTCTGGGACTGCTGGCCGGGCTGGATGTTCCCAGCATGGGTAGCGTACACCTGGCCGGCCAGGATCTGTTCGCGCTGGACGAGGACGGCCGCGCGCGCCTGCGGGCCAATCACGTGGGCTTCGTGTTCCAGTCGTTTCAGCTATTGCCCAATCTCACCGCGCTAGAAAACGTGATGCTGCCGCTGGAGCTGGCGGGTCAGGCGGCGCGCGACGCAGCGCAGGCCATGCTCGAGCGCGTGGGGCTGGGCGCGCGCCTGCATCACTATCCGCGCACGCTGTCGGGCGGAGAGCAGCAGCGGGTGTCGCTGGCGCGGGCCTTTGTGGTGCAGCCGGACCTGCTGTTCGCCGACGAACCGACCGGCAGCCTGGATGCCGCCACGGGCGTGACGGTCATTGACCTGATGTTCGATCTGCACCGCGAGCATGGCACCACCCTGGTGCTGGTGACGCATGATCCGCAGCTGGCCGCCCGTTGCGGGCGCCAGTTGGTGCTGGCCGGCGGCCGGATGGTCCAGGGCAACTGACGCCCCGGCGCACCCAGGCCGGCAGGCTTACTTGGACTTCGCGACGGCCTGGTTCCAGGCCGTCACCACCGCTTCGTAATCAGTAGCGGCCGCTTCCTGGCTGACCGGGAAGATCTTGATGGTCGCCAGGTCCGGCAGCGTGGTCAGGTTGGCCACGGCCACGTCGGTGCGGGTGGGGCGGCGGAAGTTCTTCACCAGTTGGGCCTCCTGCGACTCCTTGCTCAGCAGGCCATCGTACAGGGCCTTGGCGGCATCCAGATTCTTGGCGCCCTTGATGATGAACATGCCCTCGGGCGCAAGGTAGCTGCCTTCCGTCGGGTAGACCAGCTTGATTTCCTTCTGTCCGCCCGCTACGTATTCCTGGGCGGCGTATTCCAGCGTCATGCCCACGGCGTATTCGCCCGCGGCCACGCCCTTGTAGGTCGTGCCCGACGAGGCCGTGACGACGGCGTTGGCGGCGATCTTGTCCAGGCCTTCCTGGCCGAACTGCTTGTACAGGCCGTACACCAGCATGTAGGCCGTGCCGCTCTTGGACGGGTCGGTGATGGCGAACTTGTTCTTCCATTGCGGCTGCATCAGGTCGGACCACGTCGCCGGGGCCGGCAGGCCCTTGAGCTGGCGCTCGTTGACCATCATGACCATGACATGCACGTTTGTGCCTACCCACAGATCATCGGGGCCGCGGAATTGCGCGGGGATCTTGTCCAGGTCGGCGGGGCGGTAGGGCTGCAGATGCTGGCGGTAGGCGCCCAGCGTGCCGAAACCGCCGCTCCAGAACAGGTCGCCGCGCGGATTCTGCGATTCGGCTTCGATGCGCTTCATCATGGTGCCCGTGCCGCCGGTGACGGGCTGCACATTGAGCTTGGGCGACTTCTTCTTCACCGCATCCAGCGCGGTTTCGATGGTTTCGGTGTTGTTCGACGAATAGAGCACGACGTTCTGGGCGTGGGCCGCGCCCGTTGCCAGGGCCGCGGCCAGGACGCTGTGCTGGAGAAGGTGCTTGAGTTTCATGGGTAGCCTCTGTGCGAGTGGGTTATTTGCCGGAGAACAGCTTGATGCGGAATGCCTTCACGGACACGATGATGGGCAGCACGATCACCGTGACCAGGGCCGCGCCATAGGCGGACGCCATGCCCAGCCTGCCGCCGTCGACCTGGCGGAAGATGGCGATGGGCATGGTTTCCAGACCGCCGCTGTAGGCCACGATGGACGCGGACAGCTCCGAGATGGTGGTCAACCACATCAGGATGGCGGCCGAGATGATCGACGCCTTCATCGCGGGCAGGATCACCTTGAAGAACGTCATGAGCGGGGACACGCCCAGGCTGATCGAGGCTTCCTCGATCGACTCGGGAATGTTGAACAGCACCGACGATGCGTTGCGCACCGCGAAGGGCAGGCGGCGGACCGTGTAGCACAGCACCATGATTCCCGAGGTGCCCGCCAGCACCAGCCAGCCGGTGTTGAAAGTCTGCACCAGCGCAATCCCCAGCACCGTGCCGGAGATGGTCAGGGGCAGCACCACGATGTAGTCCAGCACCTGCGTGAAGGCGCTGCGCTTCTTGATTGTCAGGTAGCTGACCAGCACCGCGAAGGCCACGCCCAGGAGCGTGGCGAGCGACGCGAACTTGAGCGAATTCAGAATCGGTTCCGGCGCGCCGTGCAGGGCGCGCTGGATGCTGGCAAGCGACCATTGCCCCCACTGCATGACCGGGCCGCTTGTCTTGGTGAAGGCCGCGATGAAGACCACGACAAGCGGCAGCAGGGACACCAGGATCACCAGACCGACGCCGCTGGTATAGAGCAGCGCCGTCCACGAACGCACGCGCACGGCTGCCGGCGCGCGGCCCTGGGTCATGGTGTAGACCTTGCGTTCCACCACGCGCTTCTGGAAGAACAGCACGATGGCGACGATGGCGATCGACACCACCGACATCGCGCTCTGCAGGGTGGGGCTGCCGCCCATTTCGCTGACGAAGGTGTTGTACGTCATGACGGACAGGAGCGGCACGCGGCTGCCCAGCAGCATCGCCAGCGCGAAGTTGCCCACCACCAGCGTGAACACCACCAGCGCGTTGACCAGGACGGCGGGCAACAGCACGGGCACCAGCACGCGCAGCTTGGTCAGGAACGGCGGCGTGCCCAGGCTCAGGCCAGCTTCCTCGAGCTGGCCGTCGAACCCGCGTAGCGCGGCCAGCACGCCCAGGTAGATGTACGTGTAATAGACCAGGGTCATGGAGAAGACCATGCCCGTCCAGCCGTAGAACGAGGGCAGTGAGATGCCCGCGTCGCCCAGCAGATTGGTCAGCAGGCCATTGTTGCCCAGGATGAGCAGCCAGGACTGGCCCACGATGATCTCCGGGATCACGATGGTCAGCACCGGCAGGATGGCCACCAGGTTCTTCAGCGGGAAGTCGTAGCGCGCCACCATGTAGGCGAAAGGCACGCCCACCAGCACGGTGCAGGTGGTGACGGTCAGGCCCAGGATCAGCGTGTTGCCGAAGGCCTCCACGTATTGCGAATCGGCCAGCAGGGCCTTGAACCCCTCCAGCGTGAAGCCGCCGTCCTGGCCCGTGATGCTGTTGCCGAAGAGCACGCCCAGCGGATACAGCACGAAGAACAGCAGCAGGACCAGGCTGATCGCGGTCAGGATGCCCCAGGGCCACCATTTGATTTTCATGGCGTGCGCGTCCTCAGGCGTTGACGACGCGGCTGTCCGCGGGAATCAGCACTTGCACGGACTCGCCCGGCTGGAACTGCGCCACCATGTTGCCGGCGTGCAGTTCGACGCGGATCTCCGAGCCGTTGGCCAGCGCGATGCGATAGGCGGTCTTGAAGCCCAGGTACTGCCGGCGCAGGACCTTGCCGGGCAGCGTGTTGGGCACGTAGGGCGCGGGGGCCATCAGGGCCAGCTCTTCGGGCCGCGCGATCAGCACGCCCTGCGAGTCCAGCCCCGCGCCGCCCTGCATGCCGTCGAACTGCATGCCGCACAGTTCATAGCGCACATGGCCGGCCGGCGCTCCTTCCAGACCGGTGCGGGCGGGCACGGGAATCACGTTGGCCGAACCGATGAAGTCGGCCACGTAGGCGTTGACGGGCGTGCCGTAGAGTTCTTCCGGCGTGCCCAGTTGGGCGATGTCGCCGTGGTCCATGATGGCGATGCGGTCCGACATGGCCAGGGCCTCTTCCTGGTCGTGCGTGACGAACACCGTGGTGATGCCGGCTTCGCGCACCAGGTCCAGGATCACGTCGCGCATTTGCAGCCGCATCTTGGCGTCCAGGTTCGACAGCGGTTCGTCCATCAGCAGCACGCGCGGGCGGATGACGAGCGCGCGCGCCAGCGCGACGCGCTGGCGTTGCCCGCCGCTCATCTGCGCCGGATAGCGGTCGGACAGGGGCAGCAGGCCCACTTTGTCCAGCGCTTCGTTGACGCGCCGCGCAATCTCGGCGCGCGCCACGCCGCGGGCGCGCAGGCCGTAGGCGACGTTGTCGAAGGCGGTCTTGTCGGGAAACAGCGCGTAGTCCTGGAACACCATGCCGATGTCGCGGCGGTGCGCGGACACGTGGGTCACGTCGTCCTGGTCGAACAGCAGGCGGCCGCCATCCGGCGCGTAGAAGCCCGCGATGCAGCGCAGCAGGGTGGTTTTGCCGCAGCCGCTGGGGCCGAGCAGGGTGTAGAACGCCCCGTCGGGAATGTGCAGGGAGAGGTTGCGCAGCACCTGCTGCCCGCCGAAAGTCTTGACGATGCCGTCTACCGTAATCGAAGCCATGTGGGTTCCTGCCTAAGGTTGCAGGCATGATAGGAACCGCGCCCGCCGGCGACCAGCAGTGTTTTTTAAGGCGTGGCGTTAGATTTTCTAAGAGGTCGGCGCGTCGCCTATCCCCTAGAATGCGGCTGAACAGGGCTGGCGGCGAAAGCCGGCCGCGCCCCGACAATAAATAGACGACAAGGGTAATAGTGGGAAAGAGCAGCACAGCGCGGCGCCTGAAGGGCGCTCGGGCGGGCCTTGCCTGACATGGCGGGGCACAGCCTGCCGCCATTGAAGGCCCTGCGCGTGTTCGAGGCAGCGGCGCGCCTGCGCAGTTTCACCGCGGCCGCCGACGAACTGAGCATCACGCATAGCGCGGTCAGCCAGCAGATCCGCATCCTCGAAGAGTATGCGGGCCAGCCCCTGTTCGCCCGCGAGGCGCGGGGCGTTGCGCTGCTGCCTTGCGCGCAGGCGTATTTCCCGGAAATCCAGGCAAGCCTGGAGCGCATCGCGGCCGCGACGGCCAAGCTCAAATCGCCGGCCTATGGCGGCGCGCTGCGCGTGTGCGCCACGCCGTCCCTGACCATGAAATGGCTGATCCCCCGCCTGTCCGCGTTTCAGGCGCTGCATCCCGGCATCGACGTGCAGCTCAGCACGCAAGGCCGGCCGTTCCTGGACCGCGGCGGCGATGCCGCCAGCGACGTGCTGATCCGGCACGGCTACATGGCGCATTCGGACCTGGCCTGCGTGCATTGCCTGGACGATTTCCACGT
This sequence comes from Achromobacter arsenitoxydans SY8, assembly GCF_000236785.1. Lineage (GTDB taxonomy): Bacteria > Pseudomonadota > Gammaproteobacteria > Burkholderiales > Burkholderiaceae_B > Achromobacter > Achromobacter arsenitoxydans. The sequence goes on from NZ_AGUF01000031.1 coordinate 60,982, forward strand.
GCCCGTCGCGTCGCCGCGCTTCATCGAGCGCAATCGCCTGTCCGCGCCGGCAGACTGCCTGGGCCACCCGCTGCTCAAGATCTCGGGCGGCATGGACCACTGGCCGCGCTGGTTTGCGCTGGCCAAAGTGGACGTGCCGGCGCAGTTGCCAGGCCCGGTCTTCGACCACCAGTTCCTGTGCATGCAGGCGGCGATGAACGACCTTGGGATCGCGCTGGCGCCGTGGTGCCTGCTGGAGGACGACGTGCGCGCGGACCGGCTGCGGCCGCTCTTCGCGCAGCCGCAGCTGCCCAACGCGGGCATCCACGCGCTGTACCGGCCGGACGGGCCGGCCGCCGCGCAGGCGCAGCTTTTCATTCAATGGCTCTGCACGCAGCGGCACGGGCTGCCCCATCCGGCATAGACAAGGAGTTTCCATGCCTGCTTTCCCGACGGCCCCCGGCCTGCACTGGCGCGGCATCGTCCCGCCGCTGGCGCTGGCGGACTACAAGGTCATCGCGTTCGACATGGACTCGACGTTGATTTCCATCGAAACCCTGGACGAGATGGCGGACCTGATGGGCAGGAAGGCGGAGGTCGCCGCGCTGACCGAAGCCGCCATGCGCGGCGACATCGTCGACTACAAGCAGAGTCTGCGCGACCGCGTGGCGCTGCTGGCCGGCATGCCCGAAGCCGCGCTGGACGAGGTCTACGAACAGCGTTTACGCATCAATCCGGGCGCCGAGACGCTGATCGCGGCATGCAAGGCCGCGGGTCTGACCTGCCTGCTGGTTACGGGCGGCTTCACTTGTTTCACCGACCGCCTGCGTGTGCGTCTTGGCCTGGACGATGTGCGCGCGAATGTACTGGAAGTGCGTGAAGGCCGCCTGACGGGGCGCCTGTTGCCGCAGGCCTGGGGCGACATCTGCGACGGCGAGGAAAAGCGCCGCAAATTGCTGGAGGTGTGCGCATCGCTGGGCGTGGGGCCCGAGCGCGCCATCGCGGTGGGCGACGGTGCGAACGATCTGCCGATGATGCGCGCGGCCGGGCTGTCAGTGGGCTATCGGGCCAAACCGGCCGTGCGGCGCGAGGTTGCGGTGGCCATCGACGACGGCGGTCTTGATCGGCTGCTCCAATTGTTCTTGTGACATACGACAAGAAAATACGTTGATATGAATCAATTGGTAAGGTAGTCTGGCGTTGACAAAACTGAATAATTGTCAGCGTTGATACGAAAGAGGCTAGTACCTAACGGTCGCTTGATGACAGGGCATGGCTTTAGTGTTGGCGCGCGAGTGCCGTAATAGGAAGGAATGAGGTGGGCGGTTTCCGCCTTCTTGTTCGTGCTAAAGCCAAGGAGTTCCCATGTCTATACGCTCGTCACTTCACGCATCGTTATATGTTGCTCTGCTTGCGCCCACGGTGGCCAGCGCGAATGGCGGGGTCATCCGCTTCGTTGGCGCAATCGTCGAACCTGCAGCATGCGTGCCCCGGGTGACGCAGCCCGGTTCCGGCGGGCATCCCCAGGTCGCCTGCGGTATCGTTCCCGGTGAACGGCCAACCGATACGGCGAACCGGGTCAAGACCGACGTGCGCGAACTGGCCTCCCCCGCGGACGACAAGACGCCGGGCGCAACGCCCCGGCGCTATCTGGTTACGGTCGAATATCTGTAGTACGGAGGCCGCGTTCGGGCTTGTCGGGGCAGAGGCCCGGACAGGACGTCCGGGTCCGCCGCGTGCGGTCAGATCAGGCCGCGGATTTCCACGGCGGGATCGACATCCGCTTCATAGTCCACCCCATCGACCTCGAAGCCGAACAGGCGCAGGAAGTCGCGCTTGTAGCCCGCGAAGTCGGTCAGGTCATAGATGTTGCCGGTGTCGACCTGATTCCATAGCGCCTGCACGCGGGCCTGCACGCCCGGATCCAGTTCCTTGTAGTCCGCGCGCAAGCGTCCTTCCTGGTCCATGATCGGCGACGGGCCGCACAGGCTGTCCTTGTACAGGCCATAGACCTGTTCGATGCAGCCTTCGTGGGTGCCGTCTTCTTTCATGACCTTGAACAGCAACGACAGGTACAGCGGCATCATGGGGATGGCCGAACTGGCCTGCGTGACCACCGCCTTCAGGACCGACACCCGGGCGTCGCCGCCGCGCGCCGCCAGCTTGGCGCGGATGTCCAGCACCTTCTGGTCCAGATCCTTCTTGGCCGCGCCGATGGATCCGTTCCAGTAGATGTCGTGCGTGATCTTTTCGCCAAGGTAGGTGAAGGCCGTGGTGGTGGCGCCGTCGGCCAGCACGCCGGCGTCGAGCAGCGCGTCGATCCACATCTGCCAGTCCTCGCCGCCCATGACCGCGACCGTCGCGTCGATCTCTGCCTGCGTGGCCGGCTCCAGCACGCCGTCCTTGATGACTTCCTTGTCCGTATCCAGCCCGCGCAGGGTCACGGCCTTGCCGACGGGCTTGAGCGTGGAGTTGTAGACCTGCCCGGTTTTCGGATGCGTGCGGCGCGGCGCGGCCAGGCTGTAGATGACCTGGTCGATCTGGCCCATGCCTTCCTTGATCGCGGCGATGGTCTTTTGCTTGATCTCGTCTGAAAACGCGTCGCCATTAATGCTCTTGGCGTACAGGCCTTCGGCATCCGCAAACTTGTGGAAGGCCGCGCTGTTGTACCAGCCGGGCGTGCCCGCCTTGGCCGCATCGCCGGGGCGCTCGAAGAATACGCCCAGCGTCTGCGCGCCACAGCCGAATGCCGCGCTGATGCGCGCGGCGAGCCCGTATCCGGTCGACGCGCCCAGCACCAGCACGCGCTTGGGGCCCCCGGCCACCGGTCCTTGCGCCTTGACATAGTCGATCTGGTCTTTGACGTTGGCCTCGCAGCCGGCGGGGTGGGTGGTGACGCAGATGAAACCGCGCACGCGGGGCTTGATGATCATGGGGGCCTCTTTTTTGGGGAAATGCATGGCGCCGCTGCCGGAAAAGGGCAAAAGGCGAGCAGCATTGTACGGGAGCCGCCTTGCCCGCGGGCGGCCGCCTTTTGCCGTGTCAGCGGGCGGCAGCCCGGGCCGGGACCGCGGCCTGGGCCTTGCCGCGGCGCCATTCGATCAGTCCGATGCCGATGCCGCTGGCGCAGATGATCGCGATGCCCAGCCAGGTCAGCGGGTCGGGGAAATGGCCCCAGACCAGCCAGCCCACCGAGGTGGCGCTGATGATCTGCAGGTAGATGAACGGGGCCAGCGTGGAGGCGGGCGCCCGGCGGTAGGCCGCGATCTGGAACAGGTGACCCAGGCCGCCGGTGATGCCCGTCGAAATCAGCAGCAGCCAATCCAGCGTGGACAGACCTTGCAGCACGGGCAGGGCGGGGGGCAGGATGAAGGGCAGCGTGAGCGTGAGGCAGGCCGTGCCCACCGCGCCGCTCCAGATCAGCGACGTGAACGGGTCGTCGCCCGCCACGCGCCGCGTGGCAATGAACTGCGCTGCGAAGCAACAGGCCGTCAAGAGCCCGAATATCGTGCCCACCGGGTGCAATCCGCCGCCGGGCCGGATGACGATGATCACGCCGATGAAGGCGATGCCCGCCGCGACAAAGCGCGACAGGCGGGCGGGTTCTTTCAGGATCCAGGGCGCCAGCGACAGCACCAGCAGGGGCGCCAGGAAGTTGATTGACGTGGCTTCGGCCTGCGGGATGTAGCTCAGCGTCGTGAAGAACATGAGCGTGGCCAGGAACATCGACCCGCCGCGGATAAGCTGTTCGCGCGGCTTGTTGCTGTGCAGCACGCGCACGCCGCGCGTGGGCAGCACCAGGGCCAGCACCAGAACCAGGTGGATCGCATAGCGGAACCACGAGAGCACCAGCAGGGGCACGCCGGCGTTCATGACCCACTTGCCGCTGGCGTCCAGGCAGGACAGCGTCCACATCGAAAGGACCAGCAGCAGCACGCCGATCATCGTGCCGCGTGCGGCGGGCGCGCTGGCGCGCGGGCGACCGGTATCGGCCGGGGTCATGGACAAGGCTCCTTTCATCTGTGGCGGCCACGCCGCGTTGCGGGGCGCTGGGCGGCTGACATGATACGCTCATCCCGCCGGGGGAAATGAGGCAATGATAGAACTACGCAACATCGAGACTTTTTTCTGGGTCGCCACGCTGGGCAGCTTTCGCGCCGCGTCCGACAAGCTCAACACCACGCAGCCCGCGGTCTCGCAGCGCATCGCCTCGCTCGAGGCGGACCTGGGGGTCAAGCTGTTCGAGCGCGAGGCCCGTGGCGTCAAGCTGACCGCCAAGGGGCATGAACTGCTGTCGCACGCGGAACGCATGCTGCAGGTGCGGCGCGACATGTTCGAGGCAGCGCGCGAGCAGAACGTCATGACGGGCACCGTGCGCATCGGCGTCGCCGAAACCATCGTGCAGACCTGGCTGCCCGCCCTGATCGAACTGATCCACACGACCTATCCGGCCCTGGTGCTCGAAATCGAGGTGGATACGACGCACGTGCTGCGGTCGCACCTCATGTCGCGCCAGATCGACCTGGCTTTCCTGATGGGACCCGTGCTGGAGGCGCGGGTCGAGAACCTGCCGTTGTGCACCTATCCGCTGGCCTGGGTGGCCAGTCCGCTGCTGGACCTGGGCCCGGAACCCCTCACGCTGGCGACGATCGGCAAGCTGCCGATCATCACGTATCCGTCCAACAGTTCGCCGTATCGCGTCGTGCGCGACATGCTGACGCGGGCGGGCGTCACGTCTCCGCGCATGTATGGCAGCGCGTCCATGTCCATGGTGGTCAGGATGACGCAGGACGCCATCGGCACCAGCGTGATTGCGCCGGTGTTCCTGGGCAAAGAGCTGGCCCGCGGCGAATTGCGGATCCTGCAGGTGCAGGCCGACCCGCTGCCCGAGCTGAGCTTCACCGCAACCTGGGTGCAGGGGCCGGACAGCCACGCCGTGCGCATCATCGCGCAGATGGCGCAGAAGGTCGCCGCACAGGCCTGAAGCGCGCCTCGCGCCCTAGGTGTTTTCCCCAGCAGGCGAGCCGTAAAACGATGCCCGGCGGCTTGCGCAAAGCCGGGTGCGGAAAACCCAGACCGGCCGCAAAGCCGCGCCATTGCTTCGTTTGCGCGGGCAGGGCAAGGGCCGGGGCGGCGAGACCCAAAAAATATTTATACCCCCACATCGCAACATACGATTGGACGCTCTTGCCCCCTGGCGATGCAATGGCGCTACAGAAAAAGCAGCGCCTGGATAAACAGTGCGGGGGAAAACCATGAACAGGCATCAATTGCTGGTCAGGCCGTGTGCGGTGCAGCGCAATGCGCACCGTCGCGCCCGTGCCGCCCGCGCTTTCCGCGTTTCCGCATTGCGTTCCTGATCCACCGATTCGTAACGGCGCGCGATCAGGATAACGGGATCCCGCGCGCGACAGACCATCCCGCCAGCCAGGAGTTTTGTCCATGAAGAAGTCTCTTGCTTTCGCCGCCGCCGCCGCCGCCCTGTTGGCCGGCGCCGTCCAGGCCCAGGACCTGCCCAAGACCCAGTTGAAGGTCGTCGGCGGCCTGTCGAACCTGACCGCCTATAACGACTACGAGAAGCCGTTCTGGACCAAGACCATCCCCGAACTGTCCAAGGGCCAGGTCACGGCGGATATCAAGGGCTTCAACGAAATGGGCCTGAAGGGTCCCGAGCTGATGCGTCTGATGTCGCAGGGCGTGGTGGAATTCGGCACCGCCACGCTGTCGTATTTCGCCAGCGACAATCCGATCAACGAAGCGATCGACCTGGCCGGCCTGGCGCCCGACGTCAAGACTGCGCGCGCCGTGACCGACGCGTTCGAGCCCGTCTACGCCAAGCTCTACGGCGAAGGCAACAACGTCAAGCTGCTTGGCATCTCGACCTACCCGGCGCAGGTGCTGTTCTGCAACGCCGAGATCAAGAGCCTGGCCGACGTCAAGGGCAAGAAGGTCCGCACCAGCAGCCGCACCACGGCCGAGTTCGTCGAGGCGCTGGGCGGCTCGAGCGTGACGATGGCTTTCGGCGAAGTGGTTCCCGCGCTGCAGAACAAAGTGGTCGATTGCGCCATCACCGGTTCGCTGTCCGGCTATTCGGCCAAGTGGTATGAGGTGTCCACGCACCTGGTCGCGCTGCCGATCAACTGGAACCAGCAGATCCATGCCGTCAACCAGAAGGCCTGGGACAAGCTGGACCCCAAGGTGCGCACGTTCCTGCAGACCAACATCAAGACGCTGGTCGACAACATCTGGGACGCGGCAGCCCGCCAGACCCAGGAAGGCTATGACTGCAACACCGGCGCCGCCGCGTGCCCGTTCCCGGTCAAGGGCAAGATGGTCCTGGTCCAGCCTTCCGAAGCCGACCAGGCCCTGCTGAAGAAGGTCGCGCAAGAGGCCGTGCTGCCGAAGTGGGCCGCCCGCTGCTCGGCGCAGTGCGTCAAGGACTGGAACGCCACTGTCGGCAAGACGCTGAACCTGACCGCCAGCAAGTAAGCGCCAGGATGCGCCGGCCCGCAGGCCGGCGCATGCACCGGCCAGCCATACCGGCCTGCGTCGCCAGGCCGCGCCACCAGAGGTTCCATTCATGACTCAAACCGAACACTTCCGCCTGCTCGGCGGCCTGTTGCGGCGCGCGGAGAGCTTTTCCCGCGCGGCCGTCTGGGCCGGCGGCGCCCTGACGGTGGCCAGCGTGCTGCTGATCTCCTTTGACGTCCTGGCCCGCAAATTCCTCGGTTTCACGACGGGCGGCGCGGACGAACTGTCCAGCTACGCCTTCGCAATCAGCACGTCCTGGGCGCTGGCGTTCGCCACGCTGCAGCGGGCCAACGTCCGCGTTGACGTGCTTTACCAATATCTTCCGGTGCGCCTGTCGGCCGTGCTGGATTGGATCTCCATGGTGGCGATGGCCGTCTTCATGGTGTTCCTGACGTACTACGCCTACGACGTGGTGCAGACGTCCTGGATGCAGAAGTCCACCGCCAACACGCCGCTGGCGACCCCGCTGTGGATTCCGCAGGGGCTGTGGATGCTGGGCCTGGTCTGGATGTGCGTCACCGTCGCGCTGATGCTGGCGCGCGCATCCGCCGCCCTGGTCACGGGCGATATCGAACTGGTCAAAGAAATCTGCGGCGTGCGCTCGGCGAAGGAAGAAGCCGACGAAGAAGCCGCCGCAGGCGAGCGCATGGTGAAGGGAGAATCCGCATGATTTCCACCGCGTTGACACTATTGCTGGTGCTGATCGGCCTGTCGATTCCCGTGGGCGCCGCGCTGGGCGTCCTGGGCCTGATCCTGGATCCGCTGTTTTCGATGCTGCCGCTGTCGCGCGCCATCGGCGAGATTTCCTGGAGTTCCAACAACGAGTTCCTGCTGGTCGCCATTCCGCTGTTCATCATGCTGGGAGAGGTGCTGTTGCGTGCCGGTTTCGCCGAGCGCATGTACGGGGCGATGAGCCTGTGGCTGTCGTGGCTGCCGGGCGGCCTGATGCACGCCAACATCGGGGCGTCGACGCTGTTTTCGGCGACCTCGGGTTCCAGCGTAGCCACCGCGGCCACGGTCGGCACCGTCGCCATTCCGCAGATCCGCAAGTACGGCTACAACGAACCGCTGTTCCTGGGCAGCCTGGCTGCGGGCGGGACGCTGGGCATCCTGATTCCGCCCTCGATCAACCTGGTTATCTATGGCGTGCTGACGAATTCGTCGGTGCCCAAGCTGTACCTGGCCGGCATCATCCCGGGCTTCGCGATGGCGGCGCTGTTCATGCTGACCGTAGTTTTCGCCTGCGTGGCCAAGCCTTCATGGGGCGGCAAGAAAATCACCGCGACCTGGGGCCAGCGCTTCGCCAGCCTGGTGCACCTGGCGCCGCCTTTGGGCATCTTCTTCCTGGTGGTGGGCTCGATCTATGCGGGTCTTGCGACGCCGACCGAAGCCGCCGCCCTGGGCGTGCTGGGCGCCTTCATCCTGGCGGCGTGGTTCCGCAGGCTGACCTGGTCCATGCTGCGCGAAGTGCTGGAAGGCACGATGCGTTCCACCGCGATGATCATGCTGATCGTCATTGCGGCGAGCTTCCTGAACTTCGTCATGTCCGCCACCGGCCTGACCGACGCGCTGACCAAGTCCATCACCGGACTGGGGCTGTCCCCCGGCTGGATGCTGCTGATCGTGGTGGTCTTCTACCTGGTCCTGGGCTGCTTCATGGAAACGCTGTCCATGATGATCACGACGATCCCCATCGTCGCGCCCATCATGATCGCGCTGGGCTACGACCCGATCTGGCTCGGCATCGTGATCATCATCCTTGTTGAGGCCGCTCTGATCACGCCGCCGGTTGGCCTGAACCTGTTCGTGGTGCAGAGCCTGCGCAAGAGCGGTTCCATGAGCGCGGTGATCATCGGCAGCCTGCCGTTTGTCGCGGCCATGTTCACGATGCTGGCGCTGCTGGCGTTCTGGCCCGACATCGCGCTGTGGCTGCCGCGCGTCTTCGGCTGATTCCGTTTGTTGTTTGATCCCGGCGCGGCGCCAGGCCGCGCCGCTTCCCACCCAATTTTTCGCAGGACTGATATGAAAGCCGTATTCAAGATCAACGACGCCAATCCCCGCCAGGTGGAAGTCGACTTCAACTCCGTGATCGTGGCGGGCTGGGCCGGCCGCGACATGGCCGCCATCGAGCACCACATCGAGGAACTGGCCGCCATCGGCGTGCCGCGCCCGACCAGCGTGCCGCTGTACTACCGCATCGCCGAGAACCAGCTCACGCAGTCCGCGAACGTACAGGCGCTGGGCCTGGAATCGTCGGGCGAAGTCGAGACCTTCGTGTTCGCCGTGGACGGCGAGATGTACGTCAGCATTGCCTCGGACCACACCGACCGCAAGCTGGAGACGGTCAGCGTGGCCATGTCCAAGCAGGTTTGCGTCAAGCCGGTGGCGACCGAAGCCTGGCGCCTGGCCGACGTGGCCGCGCACTGGGACGAGCTGGTCATCCGTTCCTACATCGTCGAAAACGGCGAAAAGGTGCTGTACCAGGAAGGTCCGCTGTCCACGCTGCGCACCCCTCAGGACCTGATCGCCGGCTACACCGGCGGCGCCGCCGTGCTGCCGCAAGGCGCGGGCATGACCTGCGGCACCGTGGGCGCCATCGGCGGCATTCGCGCAGCCGCGGACTTCACCATGGAACTGTTCGATCCGCGCCTGCAGCGCACGCTGCGCCACAGCTATCATGTCGAATCGCTGCCCGTGGTGGCCTGATACCGGCCGCGCACGGCATTGATCACCAGGCGCTTGCCGTTCGGTTGCGCCTGTCCGCACTTTTACGCCGCCAGGCGGCATTAGGACAATGATGGTTTCGACCCTGAATGATCTGACCTTGGCCCTGAGCGAGGGCCGCAGCACCTCCGTCGAATTGACCGAAGCCGCGCTGGCGCGCGCCCAGGACGCGGCGGGCGAGGGCGCCCGCGTGTTCACCAAGCTGTATGCGGAATCCGCGCTGGCGCAGGCGCGCGCGTCCGACACCTTGCGCGCGGCCGGCATCGTCCGTTCCGCCGTTGAAGGCTTGCCCATCAGCATCAAAGACCTGTTCGACATCGAAGGCGAGACGACGATGGCCGGCTCGGTGGCGCGCGAGGGCGAGCCCGTGGCCGACGAGAACGCCGAGGTCGTGCAGCGCCTGATCGCGGCGGGCGCCGTCATCATCGGTCGCACCAACATGACCGAATTCGCCTATTCGGGCCTGGGCATCAATCCGCATTACGGCACGCCTCTGAATCCCTATGACCGCGCCACGGGCCGCATCCCCGGGGGTTCGTCGTCGGGCGCCGCGGTGTCGGTGGCGGACGGCATGGCCGTGGCCGGCATCGGTTCGGACACCGGCGGCTCTGTGCGTATTCCCGCCGCCCTGTGCGGCCTTACCGGCTTCAAGCCCAGCGCCTGGCGCGTGTCCATGAAGGGCGTGCTGCCGCTGTCGGCCAACCTGGATTCCATCGGCCCCATCGCGGCCAGCGTGCGCTGCTGCGCCGAGCTGGACGCCATCCTGTCGGGCGATGGCGGTCCGGTGCCCCAGCCGCTGCCCGTGCGCGGCTTGCGCCTGGCCATCCCGACCAAGCTGGCGCTGGACGCCATGGACAAGCACGTGTCCGACACCTTCGCGGCGGCCGTGCAGCGCTTGCAGGACGCGGGCGCACTGGTCGACCGCATCGAGATTCCGGAATTCGCCGAGCTGGCCGCCATCAACAGCAAGGGCGGCTTCACAGCCGCCGAGGCCTGGGCCTGGCACCGCGACCTCATCGCGCGCGCCGGCAAGCGCTACGATCCGCGCGTGGTGTCGCGCATCATGCGCGGCCAGGACATGACGGCGGCGGATTACCTGGACCTGCTGGACGCGCGCGAAGCGTGGGTCGCGGCGGTGGACCACCGCATCGCGGGCTACGACGCCCTGATCATGCCCACCACGCCCATCGTGGCGCCGGCGGTGGCGGACCTGCAGGCTTCCGATGACGCCTATTACGCCGCCAACGGCCTGATCCTGCGCAATCCCACCCTGATCAATTTCCTGGACGGCTGCGCGCTGTCGCTGCCTTGCCATGCGCCGGGCAGCGCGCCGGTCGGCCTGATGATTGCGGGCAGCAATGGCGCTGACCGCCGGATCCTGGGCATCGGCCTGGCGGTGGAAGACCTGTACGCCGGTCGCTGATCGTCCTTCAAGCAACTGCAACAAGAGAGTTCCCATGGCTGACGCCGATCAAGTTCGTAATAGCGTCGCGCTGGCCCGCAAGGCCCGCCTGGACGCGCGCAGCGGGCGCCTGACCGGGCCCACCGCGAATCTGGCGCCCGGGCACGTGCAGGCCAACCTGGCGATCCTGCCGCGCGCGCTGGCGGCGGATTTCCTGCATTTCTGCCAGCGCAATCCCAAGCCTTGCCCCTTGCTGGCCATGTCCGAGCCGGGCGATCCGTCGCTGCCGGAACTGGGTGCGGATATCGACATCCGTACCGACATTCCGCGCTATCGCGTCTGGAAAAACGGCGAGCTGGTCGCCGAGCCCACCGACGTGCGCGACATCTGGCGCGACGACCTGGTGTCGTTCCTGATCGGATGTTCGTTTTCGTTTGAAGAGGCGATGCTGGACAACGGCCTGCCGGTGCGTCACATCGAGCAGGGCAGCAACGTGCCGATGTACCGGACCAACATCCCCACGCAGCCTGCGGGCGTGTTCGGCGGTCCGCTCGTGGTGTCCATGCGGCCGCTGAAGGCCGCGGACGCCATCCGCGCCATCCAGGTCACCTCGCGGTTCCCGTCGGTGCACGGTGCGCCGGTGCACATCGGGGACCCATCGCTCATCGGGATCTCGGACATCAATCGTCCCGACTATGGCGACCCGGTGGAGATCCGGCCGGGCGAGATGCCCGTTTTCTGGGCTTGCGGCGTCACGCCGCAATCCGTGGTGGCGGCCGTGCGGCCCGATTTCTGCATCACGCATGCGCCCGGCCACATGCTGGTTACCGACCTGATCAACAGCCGCATGGCCATGCTGTAGCCGCCATGGACGGGCCGCTGGGCCCGTCCTGAGCAACCCGGGCAGGCGTGCGTTTGCCCTTACTGCGATTCACGGCGTTGCCGGCATGGGCCTCAGCGCGCGCATCCGTTCCTCGATGCGCTGTTCGTAGTCAGGGGGAAAAGTCCAGAAGCGCATGCCCTGCGGCGTAAACGCTTCCTGCAATCCGCGTTCGGCCGGCGGCTTGTGCCACAGGAATTGCATCAGCACGTCGCTGCTGACCCAGGCGTTGGTGAACCAGAAACTGTGGGCGCGGCGGTGCAGGTCCGGGATGTTGCGGGGGTCCACGCGGATCATGTCGAAGTTCAGGCGCTGCGAGGCCGCATTGACGAACTCGATCTGCTCTTCGGTGAGATCGTCCGCGCTGGGCCGGCCGGCCCGAGATGCGCGCTGGTGCCTTGCGGCGAACCTCAGCGCGCGGTCGCCCAGGTTGGCGCCCAGGCTTACCCGTTCCGTCAGGTCGATGTACTGCCGCAGGTCCGTCACGAAACGATAGGTGTCTTCATCGGGCGCGGCGAAATAGATCTGCCCCAGGCGCAGCCGCGCGCGCAGCGCTTCGCGGGATTCGCCTTCTTGCGGGCGGGCCAGCGTGGCCAGCCCTTCGCTGGCGATCCGTGCGCCCGCGCTGAAGGCCAGGATATTGATGTGCTCGGCGTTTGTGTTGCGGGCAAGCATCTCGATGAGCCGCGCGAACGCCGGCACCGACGCCCGCGCCGAGCGCACGTCGGTCGCATAGGACAGCAGGCTGCCCGCCGACGGCCACAGGAACGCCAGCACGACGGCCTGGCGCCCCGTGAAATGATGGAACTGCGCAGCTTGCGCCGTGCCGCGCCAGACGGCGTTGTTGAAGCCGTGCACGTAGACGATCAGATCCCGGTGCTGGCTGACGTCGAGCGCCTTGTTGATGACCCCGAATAACGCCTGTGCTTCGGGCGAGTTCTCGGCGTCGCTTTGCGGGGGGAGGGCGACCAGCTCTTCCATGCGCTCCAGGCTCAGCACTGGCCGGCCGCGCTGGCTGGGCGACGTGGACAGCTGGCGCAACTGCTCCCAACTCAGCGTGCCGTCGCCGACCTGGACCTTCGCCACGCCCAGGCGCAGGGTGTCGCTGGGGAAGATGGAATAGAACGGCTGGCGCGATTCGATGATGACCGCGCGATTCGTGGCGTACAGCAGCGGAATGGAAGTGCTGTCGCCGTTGGCTTCATTGAGCTCGAAGGGATCGGGCTGGCCAGTCGTGAACTTGACCGGCGTGGGCATGAGCTGCACCGGCGACGAGCAGGCCGCCAGCAACGCTACGGCCGCCAACGCCAGTGATATCCCGGCCGCACGCAGCAGGCGGGCGGGGGACGTGAACGCGCGGACAGCGAAAAGGCTCATGCGGCAGGCCCGGTTCATGTTGGGAGATCGGCGCCGGGCTTGCGGGGTTGGCAAGGTCGGCAGCCACCGTCATTCCAGTAAAAACGGCGAACGCATGCGGGGGATTTTCGCTGGGGTTGGTGGGGGGGGCAAGGGGGGAAAGTTAGCTGGTGTCAGACACGCAAGGTGTCTGACACGCAGGCGCTTAGAAAATGTGCCTGAACCCCACCGCGGCTCCAACCTGATTGCTCTTGCCCGTGATTTCACCGCTGGCGGCGTCGCTGACCTTGTTCCAGTCCACGGTGCCGTACAGCTGCGAGCGCTTGGACAGCGCGTATTCGGCCACGGCGACCAGCGCGTAGCGCTTGCCCTTGTCGCCTTCCTCGACCACGTTCTCGCTGCGGTCGTAGTAGGCGGCGCCCGTGATGGCCCAGCGCGGCGTGGCCTGCCAGGTCACGCCGGTGAAGTACCCGTTGTCCTTGCGGTCCAGGCTGGCGGTGGTGGTGCCGCCCATGACGCCGTTGACCCAGCCGGTTTCGTCGCGGCCATTGAAATAGCCCGCGAACACCTTGACGGAGTCGAACTGGTAAGAGGCGTTCAGGTTCCAGACGCGCTGGCGCAGGTCGGAGTCGGTGCCGGCATAGGTCTGCTGCCAGGCGGCGCCCAGGCCCAATTGGCCGATGGTGTAGCGCAGGCTGGCGCCGTACTGCTGGCCGGCCTTGTGGTCGTCCCAGTCTTCGCCGTTGGCCCAGGACGCCGCCACGGCCAGGTTGCCGAAGGTGTTGGCGTACTTGGTCATGTTGTTGGTGCGCACGCGCGACATGGCGGCGGGCAGCCAGGCGTTCTGGTCGTAGTTGCCGACGGTCAGCGGGTCGAAGTAGTCCGCCAGCAGGTCGAACATCGGGGTGTTCTGCAGGCCCAGCGTCAGGGTGCCGATGCCGCCGCCGTCCAGGCCCACGTAGGCCAGGCGGCTGAAGGCCTTGGTCGTGTCGGAGCCCCTGCCGTTCTGCAGATTGACGCCGTTTTCCAGGCGGAAGAAGGCGCGGTTGCCGCCGCCCAGGTCTTCGGAGCCGCGCAGGCCCCAGCGGCTGTTGGAGATGGCACCGTTTTCCATGGACACGCGGCTGCCGTCTTCGCCTACGCTACCCGCGCTGGTGCTGAGGTAGCGGATGCTGACGTCGGCGATGCCGTACAGGGTGACACTGGTTTCGGCGCTGGCGGCGCCGGCGGCCATGCCAAGGCTGGCCGCGGCCAGCGTTAAGGGGATGTATTTCACTCAGGACTCCTTCCCAGCGCACTGGGTCACGAGAAAATTTCGCTACGCGGCGCCGGAGCGGGGCCGCCACATGAGTCTAGAAAACTCCGGGAAGTTCGGAAATCGGATGAGTTCGAACTTCTCAGTGAATCAGGGGTGTCGAACGCTCAAGAAGCGATTGCGCAGCGTGGAAAAAAAATAAGCCCCGTCCCAGAGGACGGGGCTCTGCGCCGGTCAGGCGATTTAACGGCCTATAGCGTCATGTGCTGCGGCAGCCAGGTGGCGATGCCGGGCAGGGCATACAGCAGCAGCACGGCCAGGGTCATCAGGAAGAACATGGGCAGCGACGCGCGCGCGATGTAGGGCAGCTCCCGTCCGCTCATACCAGACAGAACGAAGAGGTTGAAGCCCACGGGCGGCGTGATCTGGGCCATTTCCACCACGAACACGACGAAAATGCCGAACCAGATCAGGTCGATCCCGGCGGCCTGGACCGTCGGCAGCAACACGCCCATGGTCAGCACCACGATGGAGATGCCGTCCAGGAAGCAGCCGAGCACGATGAAGAACACCATCAGCGCCATGATCAGGCCGAACTGGGACAGGCCCAGGCTGCCGATCCATTCCGCCAGCGCACGCGGCAGGCCGATGTAGCCCATGGCCAGCGTCAGGAACTGCGCGCCCGCCAGGATCAGCGCGATCATGCAATACAGCCGGGTGGCGCCCAGCAGCGATTGCATGAAGGTGGAGCGGTTCAGTGAGCCCTGCAGCGCCGACAGGAACAGCGCGCCCACCACACCGACGGCCGCCGCTTCGGTGGCGGTGGCGATGCCGGCGTAGATCGACCCCAGCACCGCGCCGATCAGCAGCAGCACGGGGATCAGGTGCCGCGAGCGCGACAGCTTTTCCATGAACGTCAGGCCGGGGTCGGCAGCCGGCACCTCGCCGGGATTGCGAATGGCCCACCAGGCGATGTAGCCCATGAACAGCAGCGCCAGCAGGATGCCAGGCAAGATGCCCGCGATGAACAGCTTGGCGATGGATACGTCCGCCGCCACGCCATACACGATCATGATGATCGACGGGGGGATCAGCAGCCCCAGGGTGCCGGCGCCCGACAGCGTGCCCAGGATCTTCTCCTCGGGGTAGCCGCGGCGCGTCAGCTCCGGGATGGTCATCTTGCCGACCGTGGCGCACGTGGCCGCCGATGAACCCGACACGGCCGCGAAAATCGCGCAGCCGATCACGTTCGTGTGCAGCAGCCGGCCGGGCAGCCGGTTGAGCCAAGGCGCAAGCCCCTTGAACAGGTCTTCGGACAGGCGGGTGCGGAACAGGATTTCTCCCATCCACAGGAAGAGCGGCAGGGCGGTCAGCGTCCAGCTGGAAGAAGCGCCCCAGATCGTGACGGCCATGGCGTCGCCGGCGGGGCGGCTGGAGAAGATCTCCATGCCGATCCACGCCGTGCCCGCCAGTGTCAGTCCGACCCAGACCCCGCAGCCAAGCAGGACGAAGATCGAAACGACCAATAGGGTGATGACGAGAAGTTCATTCATGGGTTTGCTGCGAAGTGGCGGCGGCCAGGCCGCGCGAACGGCGGACCAGTTCGTCGACAAGCGCGACGAAGAACAGGATCGTGCCCACGGCCATGGTCGTCTGGGGAATCCAGAGCGGCGTGGCGTCGTTGGACGTCGAGATGTCGTTGAACAGCCAGGAGTCGTAGGTCAGCTTGACGCTGAAGAAGGCAAAGGCGGCGGCCAGCAGGCAGCCGACGGCCAGGGCGAAGATGTCCAGCCGGCGGCTGCCTGCGGGAGCCAGCGAATTCAGCAGCAGCGTCACGCGGATGTGCTCGCCGTGCTTGAACGTGCTGGCCAGCGCCAGGAAGCCAGCTGCGGCCATGAAGTACCCGGCATAGGCGTCCGTGCCGGGAATGTTGAAACTGAGCTGGCGGGCGATGATCGCCGCCAGCACCGAGACCAGCACGCCTATCGTGCACAGGCCGGCCAGGAGGCCGGCCGCGCCGTACAGGCTATCTAGAAAACGGCGCATGGCGATATCACTGCTTCTTGTAGGCGTCGATCATGGCCTGGCCGTCCGCGCCGGCCTTCTTGAGCCAGTCGTCCAGCATGCGCTTGCCGATCACGCTCAGGCCTTCCTTGAGCTCAACCGTGGGCGCGATGGTTTCCATGCCGTTCTTGGCCAGTTCGGCCTGATACCACTTGTTCTTTTCCTGCGACAGCTTCCAGCCGCGTTCTTCGGCCTGCGCGCCGGCCTTCTTCAGGGCTTCCTGCGTGGCCGGATCCAGGGCGTCGAAAGCCTTCTTGTTGACGATGATCGCGTTCTTGGGCAGCCAGGCCTGCGTGTCGTAGAACTTCTTGATGTACTCGTAGGTCTTGGTGTCGTAGCCGGTAGACGCGGAAGACATGTAGGAGTCGATCACGCCGGTGGCCAGCGCCTGGGCCAGTTCGGCCTGCTGCACGGTCACGGGCTGGGCGCCGACCAGTTCGGCGATCTTGGCCGTCACCGGGCTGTAGGCGCGCCACTTCAGGCCCTTCATGTCGCTGATCTGCTTGATGTCCTTGTTGGCGAAGATGCCCTGGGGCGGCCACGCCACCGCGTACAGCAGCGTCATGCCTTGCGAGGCCAGCTTCTTTTCCAGGAATGGCTTTTGCGCCTGGTACAGCTTGAACGACGCATCGTAGCCGGTGGCCAGGAAGGGCAGGCCGTCCAGTTCGTAGACCGGGTCTTCGTTGGCAAAGTTGGTCAGCAGGATCTCGCCGATCTGCGCCTGGTTGCCTTGCACCGCGCGCTTGATTTCCGGCGCCTTGTACAGCGAGGCATTGTTGTGCAGCGTGATCTTCAGCTTGCCTTGCGACAGCGAGTCGACGTCCTTGATGAAGGTCGTCAGGTTCTCGACGTGGAAGTTGCTCGCCGGGTAGGCGCTGGGGAGGTCCCACTTGGTCTGGGCCTGTGCGCCCGCGCTGAATGCCAGGAGGATGCTGCCGGTCAGCAGCGAGATTTTCTTGTACATGATGGTCCTTCTTTGCGAATGATGAAGACGGGTCTGGCCCGATAGGCATTGCGGAAAAAAGAATGCGCGGCGCGGCGTCGCGCCGCCGTAGCGCCGTGCCATTCTATGTTGCTGTGCGGTAACAAAGCGCGGGAAATCGCGCCTTTACGGGTAATTCCTAAGGGGGCGCCGTTGCGCGTTGGTTCAAGGTTCAATGTTTCGGCCCGATGCCGTCCGCAGCGATCCGGCAGCGGCTTTTTCTTCTAAGATTGCGCAATTGCATACGTGGTGCCGAGGGCAGTGTGAATTTCGTTTTTCGCCGTGATGAATTGCTGGTCGAAGAATCGTCCAGCGTGTTGCCGGATACGGCGTTGTGTGAACGTATCGGCCTGCAGGCCGCAGCGCTGCAGCCGGTCTGGATGCAGGCGGGCTCCCCGTACCGCACCGCATGCGTCGATCCCGCCCTCGAAGCGCCGCACGGCTACGCGTTCAAGAAGCTGCGCTCGCTGTTTGGCGTGTTCGACGACGAAGGCATGGCGCTGGCCGGCCGCGCCTACCAGATTGCGGAATGGGCGCGCACGCACCGGTTCTGCGGCGCCTGCGGCACGCCCGCCGAACGCGTCAGCCACGAGTTCTGCCTGCGCTGCCCGTCCTGCGGCTTTTCGGCCTATCCGCGCATTTCGCCGGCCATGATGGTGCTGATCCGCAAGGGGGACAGCATCCTGCTGGCGCGCCACGCCAACTCGCCGACTGCCCGCTATACGGCGCTGGCCGGCTTCGTCGAGCCCGGCGAGTCCATCGAGCAGACCGTGCACCGCGAAATCTTCGAAGAGGTGGGGCTGAAGGTCGGCAACCTCCAGTACTTCGGCAGCCAGTCGTGGCCGTTTCCGCATTCGCTGATGGTCGCGTTCACGGCCGACTACGTGTCGGGCGACATCCGCGTCCAGGAAGACGAAATCGCCGACGCGCGCTGGTTCGGCCCGGGCGATCCCATGCCGGACATTGCCGCGCGCATTTCCATCGCCGGCTGGCTGATCCGCGCGAATCTTCCCATGGGCTGGTCGGCGCCCTGAGTCCGCCAGCACGCCTTTCCTGCTAGGGGTATTCCCTTGAAACGGGCAAATTGCCGCGGCCGGTCGCTATTTTTTATTGATGAAATATAGATAAATTATTAGTATTTCACTCAAATAAACTTGGTTTCCGCCTCTTATGACATCCGCATTGATTGCGTCGTCGGCCCATCTGGCCGGCGGCAGCGCGCCCGATCTCTCCGAGGTGGAGTTCGGCCTGATGATCGCCAGCCACGCCTTCGACCGCTGGACGGTCCGGTGCATGGCGGCGGCGGGCCTGCCCGACCTGACGCCCACCGATGTCATGGTGTTCCACCACGTCTACCACCGGCAGCGGCCCAAGAAGCTCGCCGACATCTGCTTCACCCTGAACGTGGAAGACACCCACATCGTCAGCTACGCGCTCAAGAAGCTTGAGCGGCTGGGCGTGGTGCGCGGCGAACGCAGCAGCAAGGAAGTCTTCTACAGCGTCACGCCCGAAGGGGCGGCGATCCTCAGGCGCTACGGCGAAATCCGCGAGCAATGCCTGACCTCGGGGCTGGACGCGCCGGGCGGGGGCGGGCTGGATTTCAGCCGCCAGCTGGCCCACACGCTGCGCGCGCTGTCGGGCCTGTACGACCAGGCGGCGCGGGCCGCGACCTCTCTCTGAACCCAACACGCGGGGCTTGCCCCGATATCAGCAACCCGACCGTGGCCGAACGCGCCCCGGCGGCCTCTTGTTTTCGAGGATACCTATGAAGTGGCAATTCTGGATTGACCGTGGGGGCACCTTTACCGACATCGTGGCGCGCCGCCCCGATGGCAGCACCACCACGGCGAAGATGCTGTCCGAGAACCCCGAGCAATACCGCGATGCGGCGGTTGCCGGCATCCGCAAGCTGCTGGGCATCGCGCCCGGCCAGCCCGTGCCCGCCGATCAGGTCGAGTGCGTGAAGATGGGCACCACGGTGGCCACCAACGCCTTGCTCGAACGCAAGGGTGAACGCACGCTGCTGGTCACGACCCGCGGCTTTCGCGATGCCCTGCGCATCGCCTACCAGAACCGTCCAAGGCTGTTCGACCGCAACGTGCTGCTGCCCGAGATGCTCTACGAATCCGTCGTCGAGGCGGACGAGCGCGTGGCCGCTGATGGCGAGATCATCCGCGCGCTGGACGAAGCCGCCCTGCGCAAGGACATGCAGGCAGCCTACGACGCCGGCATTCGCGCCGTCGCGATTGTGTTCATGCACGCCTGGCACGCCACGGCGCACGAACAGCTGGCCGGCCGGATTGCCGCTGAAATCGGCTTCACCCAAGTTTCGGTGTCGCACGAAGTCAGCCCGCTGATCAAGTTCGTGTCGCGCGGCGACACGACCGTGGTGGACGCGTACCTGTCGCCCATCCTGAAGCGCTATGTGGACCAGGTGGCCGGCGAACTGCCGGGCATCCGCCTGATGTTCATGCAATCGAGCGGCGGCCTGACCGACGCGCACCGCTTCCGCGGCAAGGACGCCATTTTGTCCGGGCCGGCCGGCGGCATCGTCGGCATGGTGCGCACCAGTGAAATCGCGGGCTTTCCTCGGGTCATCGGCTTCGACATGGGCGGCACGTCCACGGACGTGTCGCACTACGCGGGCGAATTCGAGCGCGAATTCGAAACCCAGGTGGCCGGCGTGCGCATGCGCGCGCCCATGATGAGCATCCATACCGTTGCGGCGGGCGGCGGCTCCATCCTGCATTTCGACGGCGCGCGGCTGCGCGTCGGGCCGGATTCCGCAGGCGCCAATCCCGGACCGGCGTGCTATCGCCGGGGCGGGCCGCTTGCTGTCACCGACTGCAACGTGCTGCTCGGCAAGATCCAGCCGGACTTCTTTCCCAAGGTGTTCGGCCCCGAGGCCAACGAGGCGCTGGACCGCGAGGCCGTGGTCGAACGCTTTGCGGCCATGGCCGACGAGGTGCGCGCCGCCACCGGCCGCGAGATGTCGCCCGAGCAACTGGCCGAGGGCTTCCTCGAGATCGCCGTGGGCAACATGGCCGAAGCCATCAAGCGCATTTCGGTGCAGCGCGGCCATGACGTGACCGAATACGCGCTGACCGTGTTCGGCGGCGCGGGCGGCCAGCATGCGTGCCTGGTGGCCGATGCGCTGGGCATGACGACCGTGTTCGCCCATCCGCTGGGCGGCGTGCTGTCGGCCTATGGCATGGGCCTGGCGGATCAGACCGACATGCGCCAGAAGACGGTCGAAAAGGTGCTGGACGCCGCGCTGATGGGCGAGCTGAAGGACGAGCTCGACGTCCTGGCCGGCCAGGCGGTGGGCGAACTGCGCCGCCAGCACGTCGCCGAGGCCGACATCAGCGTGCAGCGCCGCCTGCACCTGAAGTACCGCGGCACCGACACCGCGCTGGAAGTGGCCTACACCGACCTGGAGCAGGCGCGCCGCGATTTCGAGGCCGCCTACCGCCAGCGCTATTCCTTCCTGATGCCCAACCGCGAACTTGTGGTCGAGACCATTTCGGTCGAGGCCACGGGCGGCGGCGAGCGCGTCGGCGAGGCATCGACGTCGCGCACCCGCGAAGGGGCGCTGGCCGCGCGCCGCGTGGTCAGCATGTACAGCGCCGGCGCGTGGCGCGACACGCCCTTGTATGTGCGTGAAGACATGGCCGGCGGCGATGTGGTGGCGGGTCCCGCCATCATTTCCGAACCCAACCAGACCACGGTGGTGGAACCCGGCTGGCAGGCCGAACTGACGGCGCAGGACCACTTCGTGATCCGCCGCGTCGAAGCCCGCCCCGAACGCCGCAAGGTCGGCACGCAGGCTGATCCGGTCATGCTGGAGGTCTTCAACAACCTCTTCATGTCCATCGCCGAACAGATGGGCTACCGCCTGCAGAACACGGCGTACTCGGTCAACATCAAGGAACGCCTGGACTTCTCCTGCGCGATCTTCGACGCCCAGGCCCGCCTGATCGCCAATGCGCCGCACATGCCGGTGCACCTGGGCTCCATGGGCGAATCGGTCCGCACGGTCATGAACGCCAACGCCGGCAAGATGATGCCGGGCGACGCCTACGTGGTGAACGATCCCTATCATGGCGGGACGCACCTGCCCGACGTCACGGTCATCACGCCCGTGTTCGACAAGGCGGGGCGCGAGATCCTGTTCTACGTGGGTTCGCGGGGCCACCATGCCGACATCGGCGGCACCACACCGGGCTCGATGCCGCCGGATTCCAAGACGGTGGAAGACGAGGGCGTGCTGTTCACCAACTTCCAGCTGGTCAAGAACGGCGAGTTCCGCGAGCAGGCCGCGCGCGACATCCTGGGCTCGGGCCGCTGGCCGGCGCGCAATCCGGACCAGAACATCGCCGACATGCACGCGCAGATCGCCGCGAATGAAAAGGGCGTGCAGGAGCTCTTGCGCATGTGCGACCACTTTGGCCTGGACGTCGTGCGCGCCTACATGGGGCACGTGCAGGACAACGCCGAAGAGGCGGTGCGCCGCGTGATCTCGGTGCTCAAGGACGGCAGCTACGAGTATCCGCTGGATAACGGCGCGGTCATCCGGGTGGCCGTGCGCGTCGACACCGCCGCGCGCAGCGCCGTGGTGGACTTCACCGGCACGTCGGCGCAGTTGGATAACAACTTCAACGCGCCGGGCGCGATCGCCGTGGCGGCGGTGCTGTACGTGTTCCGCACGATGGTCAATGACGACATCCCGCTGAACGACGGCTGCCTGGTGCCGCTGTCCATCATCGTGCCGGAAGGCTCGATGCTGCGTCCGAACCCGCCGGCCTCGGTGGTGGCGGGCAACGTGGAAACCTCCATGTGCATCGTCAACGCGCTGTACGGCGCGCTGGGCGTCCTGGCGGCCAGCCAGGGCACGATGAACAACTTCACGTTCGGCAATGCGCGCCACCAGTACTACGAGACCATCTCGGGCGGCACGGGGGCGGGTCCAGTGCGTATCGACGCGGCGGGTCCGGGCGACGAAGGGTTCGCCGGCACGTCGGTGGTGCAGGCGCACATGACCAACTCGCGCCTCACCGATCCGGAAGTGCTGGAGTTCCGTTTCCCGGTCAGGCTGGAGTCGTACGAGATCCGCAAGGGCTCGGGCGGCGCGGGCAGGTATCCGGGCGGCGACGGCGGCGTGCGCCGCATCCGCTTCCTGGAAGACATGACCGCGGCCATCCTGTCGAACAACCGCCGCTTTGCGCCGTTCGGCCTGGCCGGCGGGCAGCCGGGCGCAATGGGCCGCAACACGGTCGAGCGCGCAGACGGCAGCATCCAGGAACTGGGTCCGCAGGACAGCGCCCAGTTGCATCCGGGCGACGTGTTCGTGGTGGAGACGCCGGGAGGCGGCGGCTACGGCACGGCCTGATCGGCGCAGGCGTGGCGTCCGGTTCCGGTCAGCCGGGATCGGACATCACGTCCAGCGCGATGTCCGCGCGCGTCTTGCGGTCGTAGACGCGCAGCACCACCTCGCCATCGCGTATCTCGAAGATCGCGGTGGCGAGCGTGTTTTCATCGTCCGGATCGTCGCGCGCCGTGCGCAGGATGGGCAGGGCGCCTTCCGTGTCGAGCAGGGCGGCGAGCATGTCCGCGCTGCCCGAATCGGCGGACCATCCGTCCACCAGGCCTTCGATGCGGTTTTGCCGCGCGCGCGAGGAATCGGTGATGATCTGCGGCTGTCCGCGGGTCTCGACATGCACCATGTGGTTGGCGTGGCCGTAGCGCCTGCCGATTTCCAGGAAGGACACCGAACCCGGCGTGACCTCCGCGCTGACGATGCGCGGGTCCGTAGCCGCGGCCAGCGTGTGGTGGAAGCCCCCTGAGTGCGGCAGGCCCCGCAGCAGGTCCAGCGCTTCGTCCAGCGTCGCGCAGTCGAGGACCGCGCGCGCCAGCAGCATGCGCGGCACGCCCGGGTGCCGCTGGCGGGTGCGCAGGTTGTTGATGGTCTGGACCAGTCCGGCGCGGTTGGCCCCAAACGTGTGGCCCGGCAGCGATCCGGGGTAATAGAAGCTCAGGTAGCCCGGCGCGCCTTCCAGGGCGACGTCCACCAGGTGGCAGCGGCCATGCAGGTAGGGATCGCCGTCTTCGTTGTGGCCGATCCAGCGCGAGCCGTCGGCGGCCTTCAGGGCGACGGACGTGCAGCCGTCCGTGGTGCTGTGCAGCAGATCGCCGCGGCAATGCCATAGCAGCACGTCCTTGACCGGCATGCGCAGGCCCTCGGCCATTCCCTCGAGTTCTTCCCAGACCTGGGGCAGGGCCGCCTGCGCCTGCTGCGCCAGCTCGTCCACATACGGATGGCCGCGCCATGGCCGCAGGGCTTCCCAGGCGCCGCTCTGGTCCAGGTAGGCGGCCATGATCGGCCGGGCCAGCTTGCCCAGCGCCACGCCAACCTGGCGACGGTTTCCTGCGATGCGTACGTATTTGTAGGCCATGGCAAACCTCCGGGTGTCTCGCGGATTGTAAATTTTCCGGGGGCCGCCGGGTGACGGCTCATGCGTTAAGATCGTCGATAAGTTGCGCCGGCGGTCCCGGCGCGGCCCAGGAATCATGCCCTTACAACAACCCAGGGGTGCCTGGCGCTCCCCAAGAGGAGAGTTTCATGATCAAACGTAAAGTTGCCGCCGCCTTGGTCGGCCTGTCCGTGGCCATGTTCGGCGCCGCCTCGGCCGCCCAGGCCCAGGGCAGGGAATTGGTGGTGGCCACCGATACCGCTTTCGTGCCGTTCGAGTTCAAGCAGGGTAATACCTATACGGGATTCGACGTGGATCTTTGGGCGGCCATCGCCAAGGAACTCAAACTCAAGTACAAGCTGCAGCCGATGGACTTCGCGGGCATCATCCCGGGCCTGCAGACCAAGAACATCGACGTCGCGCTGGCGGGCATCACGATTCGCGATGACCGCAAGAAGGTCATCGACTTTTCCGATCCCTACTACGAAAGCGGCCTGGCGATCCTGGTGAGCGACAAGAACACCGACATCAAGGATGCCAAATCCCTGGCCGGCAAGACCGTCGCCGTCAAGACCGGCACCGCCACCGTGGATTTCCTGAGAGCCCAGGTGCCCGACGCCAAGCTCAAGCTGTTCCCCAATATCGACAACGCCTACCTGGAACTGGCGACCGGACGCGTCGACGCCGCCGTGCACGACACGCCCAACGTTCAGTACTACGCCAACACGGCGGGCAAGGGCCGCGTGAAGGTGGTCGGGTCCGTCAAGAGCGGCGACTTCTACGGCATCGCCTTCCCCAAGGGCAGCGATCTGGTTCCCCAGGTGAACAAGGCGCTCGCCGCGCTCAAGGCCAGCGGCGAGTACGACGCGATCTACACCAAGTGGTTCGGCAAGAAGCCCTGACCGGCTTCGCGGGCGGCACTATCCAGGGGTGCGCCAGTCAGGCGGCGGGTGGGGGATGGCTACCCTCCCGCCGGCGCGCCCGCCATGATGCGGCGCGCCAGCGCGCCTAAGGGGGGATGATCGTGGAGTTCGACTGGTCTGTAATCGAGGGGGCGCTACCCAATCTGCTTGAGGGTACGCTGATGACCATCAAGATCACATTCTGGGGCCTGGCGGGCGGTTTCCTGCTGGGGGCGCTTTCGGGCGTGACGCGGGCCTACGGGAACGCGATCCTGTCTGGCATCGCGCAGGTCTATGTCGCGGTCATCCGCGGCACGCCGATCGTGGTGCAGGTCATGTTCATCTACTTCGCCTTGCCATTGCTGGCGGATATCCGGGTGGATGCCGAATGGGCGGCCATCGCCACCCTCATCATCAACTCGGGCGCGTACATTTCGGAAATCGTGCGCGGTTCGCTGTTGTCGGTGCACAAGGGCTTGCGGGAGGCGGGGCAGGCCATGGGGCTGCCCTTCCACAAGATCCTGCTGCACATCATCGGGCCCGTCGCGTTCCGGCGCATGATTCCGCCGCTGGGCAACCAGTGCATCATCAGCCTGAAAGACTCTTCGCTCTTTATCGTCATCGGCGTGGCCGAACTGACGCGGCAAGGCCAGGAAATCATGGCCAGCAACTTCCGGGCGGTTGAGATCTGGTCGGCGGTCGCAATCATCTACCTGATCCTGACCGGCCTGATGGCCCTGACTCTGCACCTGGTGGAAAAGAGGATGCGCATCTTATGAGCATGGTCGAATTTCACAACGTCACTAAGCGCTTCGGCGAGTCCACGGTGCTCAACGGCATTTCGCTCAACATCGACGCGGGCGAGGTCGTAGTGGTGGTCGGTCCGTCGGGGTCCGGCAAATCCACGTTCCTGCGCTGCATCAACGTGCTGGAAACCATCAACGACGGCGACCTGCTCGTCGACGGCCTGAGCGTGAAGGGTGACCCTGCCCAGGTGCGCGAGATCCGGCGCGAGGCGGGCATGGTCTTTCAGCAGTTCAATCTGTTTCCCCAGATGACGGCGCTGGAAAACGTCATGTTCGGCCCGGTGCATACGCGCGGCCAGGGCCGCGCCGAAGCGCGCGAAGAGGCCAAGGCGCTGCTGGCCAAGGTTGGCCTGGCCGAACGCATGAACCACTATCCGGCTGAGCTCTCTGGCGGCCAGCAGCAGCGGGTGGCGATCGCCCGGGCGCTGGCGATTAAGCCCAAGCTCATGCTGTTCGATGAACCCACCTCCGCCCTGGATCCCGAACTGCGCCACGAAGTGCTCAAGGTGATGCGCGACCTGGCGGAAGAGGGCATGACGATGGTGGTCGTGACGCACGAAATGGAGTTCGCGCGCAGGGTCGGCAGCCGCCTGATTTTCATCGACGGCGGCAAGGTTGCGCACGACGGTCCGCCCGAGGACCTACTGAGCAATCCGCCCAGTCAGCGGCTCAAGGACTTCCTGCAGCACGTATCCTGAGGCGTAAAAAAGCGTCCGGCATTGCCGGACGCTTTGGTGCCTAGCTGAAGGTCGTGGTCAGCCCTTCACGCGGACGATCTTTTGAACCTGCGGCACGTGCCGGATGGCGCGGATGACCTGCGCCAGGTGCTTGCGGCTGTCGACCTGGATGGTCAGGTGCAGGGACACCGTGGACACCGCGTCGTCGTGCATCGTCACATGCATGATGTTCGCATCGGCGGCGGTGACTTCCGCCGCCAGCCGGCCAAGCACGCCGCGCTCGTTGCGCGTGACGATGTCCAGGCGCGTGGCCAGGTGCTTGGCGGTGTGGGCGTCCCAGCCGACGTTGATCCAGCGTTCGGGTTCGCGCAGGCGCTGGCGCAATGCCACCGGACAATCGGCAGTGTGCACCACCAGTCCGTGCCCCATGCGCATGCCGGCCACGATGGGGTCGCCGGGCAGCGGACCACAGCAGGGCGCCAACTGGACCGCCTGACCTTCGTTGCCCTGGATCAGGATGGGAGCGCTGCGCGCGGAGGTCAGTTCGTCCACGGCGGCGGCCGTGGTGGCGACAAGCTGGTGCTCGGGCGCGAAGCGGCGGGCGACGACAGCGGCCAGGCGCTTGCCCAGCCCGATGTCGGCCAGGATTTCCTCGCGCGAACTGGCGCCGGTGCTGCGCGCCAGCTTCTGCCAGGCTGGGTCGTCAGTGGCGGGCAGGGGCATGTGCAGCTCTTGCAGGGCCTGGCCCAGCAGGCGCTCGCCGAAGGCCACCGATTCTTCGTATTTGACCGTGCGCAGGTAGTGCCGGATCTCGGAGCGGGCGCGTCCGGTGCGCACATAGTTGAGCCACTGCGCATTGGGGCGCGAGGCGGGCGAGGTGACGATCTCGACCGTGTCGCCGCTGTTGAGTTCGGTGCGCAGGGGCACGAATTCGCCATTGACCTTGGCTGCGACCGCCTGGTTGCCGATGTCGGTGTGGATCGCGTAGGCGAAGTCCACGGGCGTGGCGCCGCGAGGCAGGGAGATGATCTTGCCGCGGGGCGTGAACACGTAGACTGCGTCGGGGAATAGGTCGACTTTGACGTGTTCCAGGAATTCGCCGGAATCCCCGGTCTGGCTCTGGATGTCCAGCAGCGACTGCAACCACTGGTGGGTGCGCTTCTGCAGGTCGTTGAGCGTAAGGTCGGCGCCCTTGTACAGCCAGTGCGAGGCCACGCCTTCTTCGGCGACATGGTGCATGTCGCGGGTGCGGAACTGGAACTCCACGGGCGTGCCGTAGGGGCCGACCAAGGTGGTGTGCAGGGACTGATAGCCGTTCACCTTGGGAATGGCGATGTAGTCCTTGAACTTGCCGGGCACCGGCCGGTAGAGCTGGTGCAGCGTGCCCAGCGCCAGATAGCATTCCGGCAGGGTGTGCACCACGACGCGAAACCCGTAGATGTCGAGGACGTCCGAGAACGACTTTTTCTGGTCGACCATCTTGCGGTAGATGCCGAACAGGGTTTTTTCGCGCCCGCTGACCTCGGCCTCGATGCCGGCGGCGGGCAGGGCCGCCCGCACGGAATCGGCGATCTTGGTGATGACTTCGCGGCGATTGCCGCGCGCGGCCAGCACGGCCTTGTACAGCACCTGGTAGCGGTTCGGGTACATCGCGGCAAAGCACAGGTCCTGGAGTTCGCGGAACAGCAGGTTCAGGCCTAGCCGGTGCGCGATGGGCGCGTAGATGTCCAGCGTTTCGCGGGCGATGCGGCGCCGCTTTTCCGGATTGACCGCGTCCAGCGTGCGCATGTTGTGCAGGCGGTCGGCCAGCTTGATGAGGATGACGCGCACGTCGCGCGCCATCGCCAGCAGCATCTTGCGGAAGCTCTCGGCTTGCTGCTCGGCCTTGGTGGCGAAGTCCAGGCGGTCCAGTTTGGACAGGCCGTCGACCAGTTCGGCGACTTCAGGGCCGAATTTTTCGGCAAGCTCGTGCTTGGCGATGCCCTGGTCTTCCATCACGTCGTGCAGCAGGGCGGCGGACAGCGCGTTGACGTCGAGCTTCCAGCCCGCGCAGATTTCCGTGACGGCGATGGGATGCGAGATGTAGGGCGAGCCGCTGGCGCGGAACTGGCCCAGGTGCGCCTGGTCCGCGAAGCGATAGGCTTCGCGCACGCGTTCTACATCTTTCTTGTCGAGATAGCTGCCGATGATTTCGGTCAGCGGCGCCAGCGATGCGACCGGAGAAGCGGTCGCGTCCGCCGCTTCTTGCGCGGCGACGGACGGTGGCGTAGGGGAATTCTTGTCTTTCTTGCCCGTGCGGCGGCCTAGGCGGGAGCCGGCACGCAGTGCGGCAAGCAGACCTGATGAAGCGTACTTCAGCCCGGGAAAAGCCATGCTTGCCGCCCCCCGGAAAGAATCAGGTGGGAACTTTACGCAGCATTTCCACGCCGGTTAGGCCGCCTGCGATTTCGCGCAGTGCAGTGACCGTAGGCTTGTCTTTGCTGTCCAGGCGCGGGGCGTGGCCTTGCGCCAATTCACGGGCGCGGTACGTCGCGGCCAGCGTGAGCTTGAAACGGTTGGGGATTTGATTCAGACAGTCTTCGACGGTAATGCGAGCCATTAGGACACCTGGTGCTGATGGAAGATGGGGAGAATGCTTTCGGCTCAGTGTTCGGCCGGGATGCCAAGCTGAGCGAACAACTCGGCGTGGCGTGCGGCCTGAGACGAAAAACGCAGCCGAGCGGCGCTGACTATTTGGGTCAGTTCCGACAGGGCCACGCTAAATTCTTGATTAATAATAACATATTCGCATTCAGGCGCGTGGGCGATTTCGCCGCCCGCGGCCAGCAACCGGCGGGCGATCACTTGCGGCGCATCCTGGCCGCGCGCCTTCAGGCGGTTTTCGAGTTCGTCGATCGACGGGGGCAGCACGAAGATGCCGATGGCGCGGGGGAAGCGCTGCTTCACCTGGCGCGCGCCTTGCCAGTCGATTTCGAGCAGCACGTCGCGGCCCTGGCTGGTGGCTTCGTCGATGCGGTCGCGGGGCGTGCCGTAGAAATTGCCGTGCACTTCCGCCCATTCCAGCAGGTTCTGGGCGTCGCGCATGAGCTTGAATTCGTCGGTCGACACAAACCGGTATTCGCGGCCGTCTTCTTCGCCGGGGCGGGGCGCGCGCGTCGTGCAGGAAATGGACAGCAGGATGGACGGATCCTGGGCAAGCAGGGCCTTGACCAGGCTGGACTTGCCGGCGCCGCTGGGCGCGACGACCATGAAGACGTTTCCGGGGGTGGCGTGCATGAATGAATGTGACCGGCGTGTGATGCTAAGACTCGAAGAATAGCAAATCGCGGCCGATCGCGTGGGCGGGTCAGCGGGGCGAAGGCAGGCAAAGCGCGCGGAATGGGCCGGCTTTATGACGGCCGTGCGGCGCGCTGAAACTGTGTTGCGCTTGGAACCTTCGCTTGCAGTATCGGCGGGACGATTCGGGTAGCATTTCGCCGATTGATAAGAAGGAGAATCCGATGAACACGAACGAGATCGACCCGCCCCGCGTAGCCCTGGTCACCGGCGCCGGCACCGGCATAGGCCGCGCGGTGGCCTTGGAATTTCTGGCGCAGGGTTACCGTGTCGTGCTGGCGGGCCGCCGGCGCGAACCCCTGGAAGCCACCCGCACGGCGGCGGGGGAAGACGGTTTGCGGGCGCTGGTGGTGCCCACGGACGTGGCCGATGAGCAAGCCGTGCGCGATCTGTTCGATACCGCGCAGCGCGAATATGGCCGCCTGGACGTGCTTTTCAATAACGCCGGGCGCGGCGCGCCGGCCGTGCCGATCGAAGAGCTGCCGGTTGCAGTCTGGCGCGATGTGGTCGACACGAATCTGACCGGCATGTTCCTGTGCGCGCAGGCCGCCATCCGCATCATGAAGACGCAGACGCCACGCGGCGGCCGCATCATCAACAACGGGTCGATTTCGGCGCATGCGCCGCGGCCGTTCTCCATCGCCTATACCGCCACCAAGCACGCGGTGACGGGGCTGACCAAGTCGATCTCGCTGGATTGCCGGCCCTACGGCATCGCCTGCGGCCAGATCGACATCGGCAATGCGGCCACCGACATGACCGAACGCATGGCCGCCGGCATCCTGCAGGCCGATGGCAGCACCAAGGTCGAACCCCGCATGGACGTCGCGCACGTCGCCCAGGCGGTGGCCGCAATGGCCCGCCTGCCGCTGGATGCCAACGTGCAGTTCATGACGATCATGGCGACCAACATGCCCTTTGTGGGCCGCGGCTGAGCCATTCCGGGACCGCTGAACCGTGGCGGCACGGTTCAGGCGTTCCGGCTATCACGCTCCCCAGGCGCCCGCCGGGCGCCGTCCGCAAGTGCCTGGCTCAGCGCGAGGCCTGGGCCAGCATCTGCTTGGGAGGCGTATCCAGGTAGGCGCGGGCGCCGAGGTAGCGCTTGGCCCAATAGGCTGTCTTCATGTCGTCCACCCGCACCTTGGTGCCGCGACGGGGCGCATGGACGAATTTGTTCTGTCCGATATAGATGCCGACATGGGACGTTACGCCGCGGCCGCGGGTGGCGAAGAACACCAGGTCGCCAGGGCGCAGTTCTTTCTTGGCGGCGACGGTCTGTCCCTCGCTGCGCTGGGCGCGCGCGGTGCGGGGCAGGTCAAGGCCGGCGATCTCGCGGTACACATACAGGACCAGCCCGCTGCAATCAAAGCCTTCGGCGTCGTCGCCACCCCAGCTGTAGGGGGTGCCGATGGCGTCCAGGCCGGCCTGGACGACGCGTTCGCGCAGCGTGGGCACGGTGGGCTCTTGCGCCAGGCGCAGGCCGCTGAGGGTCGGGCGGGCTTGTTCGGAGGCCAGGGACGCCTGGGCGGCGCCGGGAATCCAGGACAGGGTCAGGGCCAGGAGGGGCGCTGACAGGAATGCGGGTGTGCGGAAATTGGCAAATCGGACTTTTCGCGTGGGCGGCGTCATTACGTCACTTCAAAAATCGGAGTGGGCGGCATGGCTTTGCCTGGGGAAGGCAAGCCGGCGGAAAGGGGAGGTTCATGGGCAGAACGCCCGGAACGCTTCCCGATTATAGTGGAATAAAGTTTCATTACATTTGTAGTGCAATGCAGCATTATCCAGGCCGCCGGGTTACTCGCTGCTCCGGGAAGTCGTAACGGGAACGTCCGTCAGGCCTTCCGGCCGGGGCAAGCCGACTTCGCACTCGCCGCAATGGCGGGAGATGACACTTCATATTTCATCCGCTCGTGCATAATCGACGGCATCGGTCCGGGCCTTCGGGCTTGCCTGCCGCCCGCGGCCGAAGCTGAGAGCAAGACAGACAAGAAGGCGGAGTAAAGCTCAATGATGAACGCAGTGCACCCTTTGTCGTCCATGAACCGGCCTGACGCCTTGCCCTTCGAACCCTTCCAGGACGCCGAGTCCGCGGTGGACCGGCTGGTTGAAATCTATGCGCGCAATACGGCTTTCCTGAGGGCCGCCTTCCGCGAGGTCCTGAAGGGCACCGGCAATGGCCGCGAGCGGGCCCGGGCCTACTACCCGGCCATCCGCATCGTCGTGGAAACCTACGACCCCATTGATACCCGGCTGTCCTACGGCCATGTGGCCGAGCCCGGCATCTACCAGACGACCATCACCCAGCCGGCGCTGTTCCGCGACTATCTGATCGAGCAGGTCGGGCAGTTGCTGCAGAATCACCGGGTGGCGGTGGAGGTCGGCGAGTCGGATTCGCCGATCCCGCTGCATTTCGCCTTCCCGGAGGGCGCCTACGTGGAAGGCGAGCACCTGGAGGCGCTCAAACGCCCCTTGCGCGACTTGTTCGACGTGCCGGACCTGGCGGTGACGGACGATGCCATCGTCAATGGCTCCTGGCGCGGCAAGGAAGGCGAGCCCAAGCCGCTGGCGCCGTTTACCGCGCAGCGCGTGGATTACTCCCTGCACCGGCTGCAGCACTACACCTCCACCGCGCCGGCGCATTTCCAGAATTTCGTGCTGTTCACCAACTACCAGTTCTACGTAGACGAGTTCTGCGCCCGGGCGCGCGCGCTCATGGCCAGCGGCAACGAAGACTACGAAATGCTGGTCGAGCCCGGCAACCGCATCACGCGGCGCGGCGAAAGCGGCCCGGGCGACGACGGCCAGGCGGTGCGCCTGCCGCAGATGCCCGCCTACCACCTGGTGCGCGGCGACCATTCCGGCATCACCCTGGTGAACATCGGCGTGGGTCCGTCCAACGCCAAGACCATCACCGACCATATCGCCGTGCTGCGCCCGCATGCCTGGCTGATGCTGGGCCATTGCGCCGGCCTGCGGGATTCCCAGCGGCTGGGCGACTACGTGCTGGCGCACGGCTATGTGCGCGAGGACCACGTGCTGGACGACGACCTGCCGACGTGGGTGCCGGTGCCCGCGCTGGCGGAAGTACAGGTGGCGCTGGAGCAGGCGGTGGAAGAAGTGGCTGGGCTGTCGGGCTGGGACCTCAAGCGCATCATGCGCACGGGCACCGTGGCCACGATCGACAACCGCAACTGGGAGCTGCGGGACCACGTCGAGCTGGTGGAACGCTTCGCGCAGTCACGCGCGATTGCGCTGGACATGGAGTCGGCCACTATTGCGGCGAACGGCTTCCGCTTCCGCGTGCCGTATGGCACCTTGCTGTGCGTGTCCGACAAGCCCTTGCACGGCGAACTCAAGCTGCCGGGCATGGCCAGCGCGTTCTACCGCCGCCAGGTGAACCAGCACCTGGAGATCGGTATCCGGGCCCTGGAGCGCCTGCGCGACATGCCGCCTGAACGGCTGCACTCCCGCAAGCTGCGCACCTTCATGGAAACAGCGTTTCAATAATTCCATGATCCGGCGGGGCGCTTGGGGGATGATCCGTCCCCGGCGCGGCGCCGTTTTTCATGTCAGGGCCGATTGCGCTATTCTCGCGCGTTGCTCGGAATTTCCCGGGCGCCCGGGGCTTGCCCGCATGGGCGCCTTCAAGACGTGAAGGAATGCATTTTGGCACCATCGGAACACGATGATCGCCGCTCAGGCGGCACGCGCAAGGCGGAGGGCAATGGCCCTTCCGAATTGCGGCGCACGCTGTCCGCGCGCCACCTGACCATGATTGCGGTGGGCGGGTCGATCGGCACCGGACTGTTCGTCGCCTCGGGCGCGACCATCGCCAAGGCCGGCCCCGGCGGCGCATTGCTGGGCTATGTGCTGATCGGCATCATGGTTTATTTCCTGATGACCAGCCTGGGCGAGCTGGCGGCCGCCATGCCGGTGTCGGGTTCGTTTTCCACCTACGGCGCGCGCTATGTCGAGGACGGCTTCGGCTTCGCGCTGGGCTGGAACTATTGGTACAACTGGGCCGTCACGGTGGCGGTGGACCTGGTGGCGGCGCAGCTCGTCATGGCGTACTGGTTTCCCGACGTGCCCGGCTTTTACTGGAGCGCCTTGTTCCTGGCCATCACCTTCGGACTGAACGCCATGTCCGCCCGCGGCTTCGGCGAAGCGGAATTCTGGTTCGCGCTGATCAAGGTCCTGGCTGTGCTGGGCTTTGTCGCCATGGGCGTGCTGATGCTGCTGGGCATCATCCGCGGCGGCGAAACCGGCGGCCTGGCCAACTGGACGGTGGGCGACGCGCCGTTCGCGGGCGGCTTCGCCGCGCTGATCGGCGTGGCGATGGTGGTCGGCTTTTCGTTCCAGGGGACAGAGCTGATCGGCATCGCGGCCGGCGAATCCAAGGACCCGGCGCGCAATCTGCCGCGCGCCGTGCGGCAGGTCTTCTGGCGCATCCTGCTGTTCTACGTGGCGGCGATCCTAGTCATCGGCCTGCTCATCCCCTATACCGATCCGCACCTTCTGCGCAACGACGTCGAGGACATCAGCGTCAGTCCCTTCGCGCTGATCTTCGAGCGTGCTGGCCTGCTGGGGGCGGCGTCCGTCATGAACGCCGTGGTGCTGACTTCAGTGCTGTCGGCCGGCAATTCGGGCATGTACGCGGCCACGCGCATGCTCTACAGCCTGGCCCGGGAAGGCAAGGCGCCGCGCATCTTCGGCCGCATTTCGCGCAGCGGCGTGCCGCTGTGGGCGCTGCTGGCCACCACGGTCGTGGCGGCGCTGTGCTTCTTCACCTTCATCTTCAGTCCGAACGCGGTCTACATCTGGCTGCTGAATACTTCGGGGATGACGGGATTCATTGCGTGGCTGGGCATTGCGATCAGCCACTACCGGTTCCGCCGGGGCTACGTGAAGCAGGGCAACAGCCTGGCTGATCTGCCTTATGTGTCGCCGTTTTTCCCGTTCGGTCCGATCTTCGCGTTCGTGCTGTGCCTGATCATCACGCTGGGCCAGAACTACCAGGCCTTCCTGCAGGACCGGATCGACTGGGGCGGCGTGGTGGCCACCTACATCGGCATTCCGCTGTTCCTGCTGATCTGGGCGGGCTACCGGATAGCGCGCGGCTCGCGTTTCGTGAATTACCGCGACATGCGGTTCCCAGACGCGCGCGCGCGCAGCGCCTACCTGGATTCGGCCCTGCGGGGCGAGCCCGCCACGGGCGAAATCCGCTGAACGTCGGGATTGCGGGAAA
>NZ_AGUF01000030.1 GCF_000236785.1 Achromobacter arsenitoxydans SY8
GCGCCTGCCGCCCCGTCCCGGCCGTACAGGCCGGCGTTGGGGTCCGGCGCCTGGCGCGGATCGGGCAATTTGCCCGTATCCCCCTGGCGGCTGGCCCGGTCCACGAACGGGACGGGCGCCTTGGTGACATAGAACGCGACGACGGCGGCGACGATCAGGCCGATCAGCAGACCGGCCAGTGCCCCGTACAGGGTGCTGCCGCTTTCGCCGGAAGAACGGCGGGTGGATTTGCGCTTGGTTGCCATGAACCGATGTTACATCCGCTCGGGGGCGGAAACGCCCAACAGCGCCAGGCCGTTCGCCAGCACCTGGCGGGTGGTGGCGGCCAGGCGCAGGCGGGCCAGCTTCAGCGCGGTGTCGTCGACCAGCACGCGCTCGGCGTTGTACCAGGCATGGAAGTCCGAGGCGCAGTCGCGCAGCCAGAAGGCGATGTGGTGCGGCGACAGGTCCTGGGCGGCCAGTGCGACCACCTGGGGGAATTCGGCCAGGCGCTGCATCAGCGCGAATTCGGTCGGCGCGGTCAGGAGCGAGGCGTCGGCCTGGGCCACGTCGGCTTCCGGCATGCCCGCGTTGTTGATCACCGAGCAAATGCGCGCATGCGCGTACTGGATGTAATAGACGGGGTTTTCGTCGCTCTTGGACAGGGCCAGGTCCACGTCGAACACGAATTCGGTGTCGGCGCGGCGCTGGATCAGGAAGTAGCGCACGGCGTCGCGGCCCACCCAGTCGATGAGGTCGCGCATGGTTACATAGCTGCCGGCGCGCTTGGAGATCTTGACCTCTTCGCCGCCGCGCATGACCTTGACCATCTTGTGCAGCACGTAGGACGGGTAGTCCTTCGGGATGCCCTCTTCCAGCGCCTGCAGGCCGGCGCGCACGCGCGCCACGGTGCCGTGGTGGTCGCTGCCCTGGATGTTCACGGCGCGATGAAAGCCGCGTTCCCATTTGGCCTTGTGGTAGGCCACGTCGGGCACGAAGTAGGTATAGCCGCCTTCGCTCTTGCGCATGACGCGGTCTTTGTCGTCGCCGGTGCCCAGTTCGGTGGTGCGCAGCCACAGCGCGCCGCCTTCTTCGTAGGTGTGCCCGCCGGCGATCAGCGCCTTGACCGTGGCTTCCACGCGGCCGGACGTGTAGAGCGAGCTTTCCAGGTAGTAGTTGTCGAACGCCAGGCCGAAAGCCTGCAGGTCCAGGTCTTGTTCGCGGCGCAGGTAGGCCACGGCGAAGACGCGGATGTCGTCCAGGTTGTCGATGTTGCCCGTGGCGGTGACGGGTTCGCCGTCGGAGGCCTGGAGGGTCTTGCCGGCCTGGAAGTCGCGGGCGATGTCGGCGATGTAGTCGCCCTTGTAGCCGTCGGCCGGCCAGTCGGGGGATTCGGTGGTCAGGCCGCGCGCGCGGGCCTGCACGCTGATGGCCAGGTTATGGATCTGGTTGCCGGCGTCGTTGTAATAGAACTCGCGGGTAACGTCCCAGCCGCTGGCGTCGTACAGCCGGCACAGGGCGTCGCCCAGGGCGGCCTGGCGGGCATGGCCCACGTGCAGCGGGCCCGTGGGGTTGGCCGACACGAATTCGACCAGGATCTTTTCGCCGCTGCGGGGGGCGCGGCCGTACGCGGCGCCCTGCTCGGCCACGGCGGCGATGACGGCCTGGCGCGCGGCGGGGGTGATGCGCAGGTTGATGAAGCCGGGACCCGCCACTTCGGCGCTTTCGACCAGCGCGGCGGCGTCGGGGTTCGCCATGACGGCGTCCACGATGGCCTGGGCCAATTCACGGGGGTTGCGGCGGGCGGGCTTGGCAAGCTGCATGGCCACGTTCGTGGCGACGTCGCCGTGGGCGGCAACCTTGGGGCGCTCCAGCAGGATGTTGGCCTGGGCGTCGGGCAGGCTTTGCGCGACGGCGGCCTGGATCAGGGAGATAAGCTGAGTTTGTTGCTCGCGGAGCATGGGCGTCTGGCGTAGTTCTGAGTGAGTGACGAAGGCGGCGATCAGTGGCTTGCGGCTGGCCGGCAATCCGCGCCCGCAGCCGGGGGCGCGGACCGGGCCGGGCGCGGCGTAAGAGATGGGCGCGCTCGGGCCGGATTCAGGGCCGCCACAGCGCCTGCTGTCACGGGAATCCCCTGAATCATAGTTGATTTGGGGGCGCCAGTTGGCATCCCCGGGGCGTTGGGGTAGTGTATGTAAGTAAGGTAATCAAGTTGGGAGACCCGAATATGCTGATCACTTTTCACTCCAAGGTCGTGGCCGAGGTCCTGATGCTGACCGACCATGCGGGCGCGCTGCTGCAGGCGGCCGGCAAGCCCGTGGGCGACAAGATCCCCGAGCGCGGCGTATTCACCGTGGAGCAGCTTGGCCCGGCCATCAGCGGCATCGAGCGCGCGATCGACGAGTACCAGCATGCCCATGAAGGCGTCGACGAAGACGACGAAGACAAGGCGCCGGTGGCCCCGATGGCGCGTATGGTCGGCCTGAAGGAACGCGCCTTTCCCCTGCTGGACATGATGCGCCAGTCCCAGGCGGCGGGCGCCGAGGTCACCTGGGAGGTCTCGCGGGGCTGGTAGGGATATGTCGCCGGACGGACAGTCTGTCCGGCTTTTTTTGCCTACCCTACCCGCCTGACGCCTTCTGACGGAGCCACTCCCATGCGCAGCGACATCACCATTGTTTTCGACACCCGGCGTTCGCTGGATCTTTCGGCCAACGTCGATCCCTCCCCGCAACGCCAGGCCGAGGCCCGCGACTGGTTCGACGGCGCCTGGGAAACCCTGGGCTGCGAACCGCTGCGCCCCAGCGGCAAGGTCCTGTTGCTGGACAAGGTGCTGGGCGTGGCCGACGCGCTCGGCTACGACACCCTGTCCACCGACGAAAAGGAAGCGCGGGAGTTCGCGGAGCACCTGGCGCTGGCGCTGGAACGCCCGCGCATCACCGTGGACCTGCCAGGACTCACCGTCGGATATTGATTCCCGCCGCCGTGCCTAACGGATGCCCGCCCGCATGAACGACTGCACGAACTGGCGCTGGAACAGCAGGAATGCGATCAGCAGCGGCGCGGCCGACATCAGGGTGGCGGCGGTGATCACCGACCAGTCGATGCCCTGGTCGGTCGACGAGAACACCTGCAGGCCCACCGTCAGCGGCCGGGATTCCACCGAGTTCGTGATGATCAGCGGCCACAGGAAGTTGTTCCAGTGGTGGCTGACCGACACCAGCCCGTAGGCCACGTAGATCGGCTTGGCCAGCGGCACATATACCTTCCACAGCACCTGCAGGGCGTTGGCGCCCTCCATGCGGGCGGCTTCCTCCAGTTCCCGCGGCACCGTCTTGAAGGTCTGGCGCAAGAGGAAGATGCCGAAGGCCGACGCAAAGTACGGCAGGCCGATGGCGAATACCGTGTCGCGTACGCCAAGCTGGCTCATCGAGCGGTAGTTCTCGACCAGCAGCACGTCGGGCATGATCATCAGCTGCAGCAGCACCAGCATGAAGACGAAGTCGCGGCCGCGGAACTCGAAGCGGGCGAACGCGTAGCCGGCCAGGGTGGACAGCACCAGTTGCGCGGCCAGCACCATCGTGACCAGCACGAACGTGTTCAGGAAGTAGCGCGGAAACGGCGCCGCGTGCCAGGCGCGCACGAAGTTGTCCAGCGTCAGCGGGGCGAACAGGTCAAAGCGGGTCGCGTAGGCGGGCGGATGGAACGCGGCCCACACGGCATAGGCCAGCGGCAGGATCCACAAGAGGCCCAGCGCCCACGCGCCCAGGGTATCGAGCTTGTCTTTCATTGATAGTGCGTCCTGCGGTCCAGCCAGCGGAATTTGATCAGCGCGGTCAGCGCCAGCACCACCAGCAACACGACGGTCAGCGTGGCGGCGTAAGCCGTGTCCCAGAAGCTGAATCCCACCTGGTAGATGTAGTACAGCAGCAAAGTGCTTGCGTTATCCGGCCCGCCGCGCGTCATGACGACCACGTGGTCGACCAGCCGGAACGCGTTGATCAGGGCGTTGATCAGCACGAACAGCGTGGTGGGCATCAAGAGCGGCCACAGGATGCGGCGGAAGTACTGCCAGCGCGATGCGCCTTCCAGCATGGCCGCTTCGCGCAATGACGGCGAAACCGTCTGCAGCGCAGCCAGGTAGAAGATCATGAAAAACCCCGCTTCCTTCCAGACCGTCACCAGCATGAGGGCGGGCAGCGCCGTCTCGCGGTTGCCCAGCCAGTTCGGGCCGGGCGCGCCGAACCAGCCCATCACCTGCGCGATCAGCCCGTACTGCGGCGTATAGAAGAACAGCCAGATGTTGGCCACCGCCACCATGGGCAGCACGGTCGGCGTGAAGTACGCCATGCGCAGGAACCCGCGGCCGCGCAGGTTGCGGTTCACCCACAGCGCCATGATCAGCGCGATGCCGATCGACGTGGGGATGGTGCCCAGCGCAAACCACAGGTTGTTCCACAGCGACTGCCAGAACACGGGGTCGTCGCGCATGACCGCGTAGTTGTCCAGCCCGACGAAGCGGGCCGGGCGCGAGCCCTTGGGCGTGGAGAAGAAGCTGTGCCATAGCGTCGCCACCGCCGGGTAATGCGTGAAGGCGGCGAGCAGCACGATGGCTGGCAGCAGCAGCAGCCAGCCATAAAGCGCATTCAAAGAGCGGCTCATCGTGCTTGGGTCGGTTTACTTGTAGGAACGCAGTATGCGGTCGGATTCGCGCTGCGCGTCGGTCAGGGCCTGCTGCGGCGTCTTAGAGCCCGTCAGCGCCGCCTGCAGGGCGTCGTTCAGGGTCTTGGTGACGCGCTGGTTTTCATGCGTGGAGAATTCCGCCACGCTGACTTCCAGCTGGTCGCGCGCAACTGCGGCGGCCGGCACTTCCTGCGCGTACTTCTTCATCTTTTCGGTCTGCCAGGCGGCCGGCGTCACGGCGACATAGCCCGTGGCGATGCTCCAGTCGGCCGCGCGTTCCGGCGTGGTGGCCCACTGCGCGAACTTCAGCGCCGCCTGCTGCTGCTCCGGCGTGCCGCTCTTGAAGATGTAGAAGTTGCCACCGCCGGTGGGGCTGCCGCCGCGCTTTTGCTGCGGCATCATGGCCACGCCGAACGGGAAGTCGGCGTTCTTGCGGATGTTGGTCAGGTTGCCCGTCGTGGTCCACACCATGGCGGCCTTCTTTTCCAGAAAGTCCTTGGGCGTGGTGCCCCAGTCGATCGTGCCGGTGGGCATGATCTTGTGCTTGGCCGACAGGTCGCGCCAGAACTGGGCGGCTTCCACCACCGCGGGCTTGTCCAGATAGACCTCGTTGCCGGCCTCGTTCATCAGGATCGCGCCGTTGGGCGTGGTCAGCGCCTGGAACAGCCAGTAAGCGAACGCGCCGCCGGAGGGGATCTCGATGCCCCATTGGGTCGTGTTGCCGGAGGCGTCCTGCTTGGTCAGCTTCTTGCCGTAATCGACCAGCTCGGCCCAGGTCGCGGGCGGACGCTCGGGGTCCAGGCCGGCGGCCTTGAACAGGTCCTTGTTGTAGTACATGACGATCGTCGAACGCTGGAACGGCACGCCCCAGGTGTGGCCCCCGGTGCGGCTGTTCTGCATGAAGGCGTCGTAGAAGCCGCCCAGCCACTTCTTGTCGGCGTCGCTCTTGGCCAGGCCGTCGATCGGGACGATGGCGTCTTCGTCGATCAGCGTGAACATGTCGGTCGACAACAGCACGGCCAGCTGGGGCGGCGTGCCGCCCTTGAGGGCGGTCAGCGCCTTGGCGATGGAATCCTGGTACGAGCCGGCGTAGATCGGCTTGATCTTGATGTTCGGATTTTCCTTCTGGAAATCCGCCACCATGTCGTCGACGATCTTGGTGATGGGGCCGCCGACCGCGACCGGGTAGTAGAACTCGACCTCGACGGGTTTGTTCTGCGCCTGCACAGGCAGAGACAGGCAGGCGGCGGCCAGGCTGGCGGCCAGGGTCTTCAGTACGATGCGTCGCATGGTGTGGTTCCTTTCCTGTGGAGTGGGCGTCTTTTAGCGCCCGTCGGTGTTGATGGCCGCCGAATCGGCGGCGAAGAAATGCTGTTGCTCGTTCGGCCAGGACAGACGCAGCGGCTCGCCCGCGCTGGCACGCAGATGACCGCCGACCCGCACGGCCACGCCGCTGCTGTCTCCGACGCGGCACACCACGATGGAGTCCGCGCCAAAGTACTCAACGCTTTCCACGGTGGCGGCGACGCCGTCGCCGTCGATGCGGATATGTTCCGGACGCACGCCCAGCTTCACGGCGCCGGCGGGGGCGCTCGCGATGGCGGCGCCCTGCGTGCCGGCGATGGTCGTGACGCCCTGCTGCGAGGTCAGGCCGATCAGGTTCATGGGGGGCGTGCCGATGAAGCGCGCCGCGAACTCGCTGGCCGGACGCGCGTACAGGCCGTCGGGCGTGTCGTGCTGTTCGATCTGGCCGCCGCGCAGCAGCACCACTTGGTCGGCCATGCTCATGGCCTCGGTCTGGTCGTGCGTGACGTAGACCATGGTGATGCCCAGGCTCTGCTGGAGCGCGCGGATCTCGCGGCGCATCTCGTGGCGCAGCTGTGCGTCCAGGTTGGAAAGGGGTTCGTCCATCAGGCAGACCGGCGCCTCGGAAATCACGGCACGGCCCAGCGCCACACGCTGCTGCTGGCCGCCCGACAGTTGCGACGGCTTGCGGTCCAGCAGATGCGACAGGCCCAGCAGGTCGGCCACCCGCTTCAAGCGCCGGTCGTAGTCGCGGGCAGGTTCCTTGCGCACTTTCAGGCCGAACAGGATGTTCTCGCGCACCGACAGGTGGGGAAACAGCGCATACGACTGGAACACCATGGAGATGCGGCGCTTGGCCGGGGGCAGCTGCGTGACGTCGCGGTCGCCGATGTGGATGGTGCCCGACGTCGGCGTGTCCAGCCCGGCGATCATGCGCAGCGTGGTGGACTTGCCGCAACCGGACGGACCCAGCAGAACCGTAAAGCTGCCGGCCGGAACCGTGAAGCTCACGCCATGGATCGCGGCCGCGCCGCCGTACTGTTTGGTGAGATTATCCAGAACGATGGATGACATGCTGTCTCGAAGATCTAATTGTTAGATCCGCATTGTTGCCTGTTATGAAAACCTTTTCATTGTGCAGCGCAAACATGACGGATATGTGGCAAAGCAAGGATTCGTAGTCTAGGGTTCAACCAAATGGATAGGGGCCGGGGTAATCCCCAATGACGGCATGGTGCGTGACCAGGTTGCCGCCCTTCCACCAATGCAGCTGATAGCCCGGCGGCTCCATGATGTATTGCAGCGTCGGGCGCGGGCCGAGTTCCAGCGCGAGCTGGTGGGCCGTGCCGGGACAGGTCGATGCGATCGTGCCGCCGAATCGCTGGAAGATCGTGCGGTGCAAGTGGCCGCAAAGCACGCGCTCCACGTTCGGATAGCGTGCGACGATGCGCTCAAGCTCCGGCGCGCCGGCCAGCAGGCCGATGTCGTCCATGTGCTCGATGCCGGTCAGGAACGGCGGATGGTGCATCAGCACCAGCGTCGGCCGGCCGGGCTGCTCGGCCAGGCGCGCATCCAGCCAGTCCAGGCGCTCCTGGCAGAGTTCGCCGTGGCTCTTCATCGGCACCACGGTGTCCAGCGCCAGAAGGCGCAGCGGGTAGCTGTCTACGGCGTATTGAATGTAGGGTCCGGCGCCCTGCAGGTAGGCGTGGTCGGGAAAGGCGGCGCGCAGTTGGGCGCGGTCGTCGTGGTTGCCGGGCAGCAGGAAATATGGGATCTCCAGCGCCTGCAGGTGCTCGCGCAGGGCCTGGTATTCGACTGGCTTGCCGAGGTCGGTCAGGTCGCCGGTGATCAGCACGCAGTCGGGCCGCGGCGTCAGGGCATTGAGCGCGCGCACCGCCGGCGCCAGGAACGCGGCCGGGTCGATGATGCCGTAGGCCTTGTCCCCCGGGGTGCGCATGTGAAGGTCGGTGATTTGGGCGATGAGCATGGCGCGTAGCAATCTGGAAGTTGTCGGAGGGTGTGCAGGGGCCGGCTAGCGGCGTACGGATGCCGCGGTGCCGCCCACGACGATGCAGTGCGGCAGGCGGTTGGATTGCGCCGGCTGGCCGTTGATCTGCGCCAGCAGGTTCGAGCACGCCGTCTGCCCGATGCCGTCGCTGGGCTGGGCGACAGTCGTCAGGGGCGGGGTCAGCAAGGCGCCGAAGCGCATGCCGTCGAAGCCGCACACCGAAATGTCGGCGGGCACGGAAAGCCCCAGCCCCACCAGGTCCGCGATGACGGCGGTGGCCAGCAGGTCATTGGAGCAGAACAGCGCGGTGGGCGCCTGCTTGCCGCGCAATGCGGCTTTCAGGGCGTCCACGTCGCTGCCGGTGTGCGAGCTCATGGAAATATGCTGGATGGCTTCCAGGCCCAGCTTCTTGGCGCAGGCGCGGGCGCCCATCAGGCGGCGGCGGGCCCGGTCGGACGCGGTCAGCGGCCCCGTCACCAGCGCGATGCGCTTGTGCCCCATCGCGGCCAGGTGGGCCACCATGTCGCTGGCGGCCGCGCGATTGTCGACCGACGCGAATGGGTGCTCCGAGGATTCGTTGTAGACCAGCACATACGGAATGCCGCTGCTGTCCAGATCGTTCAGCGTGGCGCTCCTGGAGACGTCCGCCACGGTGAGAATCAAGCCATCCACCTGGTGGTCTATCAGGCCCTGCACCGCGGCGGATTCCACGGCGGGGTCGTAGCCGGTGGCGGTCAGCATGACGCTGTAGCCAGACTCGCGGGCGCGCCGCTCGGCGCCTTCGAAGCACTCCGCGAACACGGGATTGGACAGGGTCGGCAGGATCAGGCCGATGGTGCGAGTGCTGCCCGAACGCAGGCTGCGGCCCACGCGATTCGGACGGAATCCGGCGCGCTTGGCGACGCTGCGGATGTGCGCCAGCGTGTCCGGATGCACGATCTCGGGCTGATTGAAGGCGCGCGACACCGTCGCCGGCGATACTCCCGCCTTGCGAGCCACTTCAATGATGGAAAAGCGGGGCGACGGGCGCGTGGCCATGTGTGTATTACTGATGGTTTGCTGAAAACGATTTCAGCATACTAGACGAATATGACCTTTGTGTTGC
This sequence comes from Achromobacter arsenitoxydans SY8, assembly GCF_000236785.1. Taxonomy (GTDB): domain Bacteria; phylum Pseudomonadota; class Gammaproteobacteria; order Burkholderiales; family Burkholderiaceae_B; genus Achromobacter; species Achromobacter arsenitoxydans. Next base: position 9,081 of record NZ_AGUF01000030.1, read on the forward strand.
ACGGGTTTGCGCTATGCTGGTGGCGACGCAACAACACAAAGCCATGGCGCGGCGCGCAATTTTTCCTCGGGAAATTCGGACTTTTTCAGTGTTTTTCCGGATTGACGCGACGCGCACAATGGCAAGGGTCGGTTTGCTCCGGATTGCGCGGCTGATTGCCGCAATGCAGGATCGGGCAGACCCTCGGTCAAGGGGACCGGGTGCGCAGTTTCAGTCCCGCGCGAAAGGCGCGGCACCGGTAAAGAGGAAAGAATCATGTCTACTGCCTTGAACAGACTTGGCGCGGTTGAAGCCGTGCGCAAGCTGCAACGGCGCGAATTGACCGCGGTGCAATTGGTGCGCGCCTGCTTTGCGCGCATCGAGCAGCGCGAAAACACCGTTCATGCGTGGACCGCCCTGCAGAAGCAGGCCGCGCTGGACCGGGCGGAAGAACTCGACCGAGGCGCATTGCGCGGTCCGCTGCATGGGCTGCCCATCGGCGTCAAAGACCTGTTCGATACGGTGGATCTTCCCACCCGCTACGGTTCGCCCATCTACGACCGCCATCGTCCAGGGCTGGATGCCGCTTCGGTGGCGCTCTGCCGCAATGCGGGCGCCATCGTCATCGGCAAGACGGTCACCACCGAATTCGCCACCTACCAGGCCGGCCCCACGCGCAATCCCCGCAACGAGGCCTATACGCCCGGCGGGTCTTCCAGCGGCTCGGCCGCCGCGGTGGCCGACGACATGGTTCCCTTCGCGCTGGGTTCGCAGACCGCCGGCTCCATCATCCGCCCGGCATCCTATTGCGGCGTGGTGGGATACAAGCCCACCTTCGGCGGCATCCCGCGCGCCGGCGTCAAAAGCCTGGCGGAATCCCTGGACACCGTTGGCGGGTTTGCACGTTCGGTGCCGGACGTCGCGCTGTTCTCGTCGGTCATGATGCGAGACACCCGCATGCTGGACCTGACCTACGAAGACAAGCCGCGCGTCGGCATGTATCGCAGCTTGCAATGGCGTCACGCGCAGGCCGAAACCAAGGAAGCCTTCGCGCAGGCGGCGGCGATTCTGTCGCGCGCGGGCGCCCGGGTTGAAGAGATCCCCTTGCCGCCCGAGCATTGCGTGCTGGTGCAATTGCATTCCGACATCATGGCGTTCGAGGCCTCGCAGGCGCTGGCCTATGAACGGACAGAGCACGCCGTACAGCTCAGTCCCAAGCTGCAGGCCATTCTTGAATCCGGCGCGCAGATCAGCGCCGAACAGCATATCAACAACCTGGCGCGCGCCGCCGAGTCCCGCGCCCGCGTGGACGCCTGGTTCCAGGATTACGACGTGCTGCTCGCGCCCAGCGCCAGCGGCGAGGCGCCCTTCGCCGACCTCGGCACGGGCGATCCGCAGTTCTCGCGCGCCTGGACGCTATTCGGCTTGCCGTGCATCAACCTGCCCTTCGCGACGGGCCCCCAGGGCCTGCCCGTGGGTCTGCAGCTGGTCGGCCCGCGCCACCAGGACCACCGCATGCTGGCGATTGCCGCCTGGATCCATGCGCGCCTCCTGACCGCCAATTCGCCGGACATCGGCGCGTCCGATATGTGGCCACGCGGTTAATGGTCCGGGCGTAAATGCCCATTGTTCAGCGCTGCGCAAAACAAAAGCCCGCCAAAATTTTGGCGGGCTTTGTTTTCGCCCTTGTGGGGCGATCAGGCCGGTACGCGGATCACGCGGTTTCGGCGGTTTCCTGTTCGGTGGCGACCACGGCGCCGGAATTGATGTGGCGGTTCACGGCGCTGAGCACGGCGAGGAAGGACGCCGTCACGATGTCGCGGTCGATGCCCACGCCGAAGCCCGTGCTGGATTCGCCGACGCGAAGCTCGACATAAGACGCGGCGCGCGTACCGGTGCCGGTGCCGATGGCGTGCTCGTGGTAGTCCATGATGCGCACGGGAATGTCCAGCGCGGCGACGAAGGCGGAAATGGCGCCGTCGCCCTTGCCGCTCACGATGCGGCGCTCGCCGTTGAATTCAAGCTCGGCTTCGATGCTGAAATGCTGGCCCTCGCCGGCCGACGGATTGCCGTCGATGCGGTGGCGGATCAGCTTCCAGGGGGCCTTCTGCTCAAGATACTCGCTGCTGAAGATCGAGTGCACGTCGTCGGCCGAGACTTCGCGGCCGGTTTCGTCGGTGACGCGCTGGATGGCGCGGCTGAATTCGATCTGCAGGCGGCGCGGCAACACCAGGCCGTGTTCCTGTTCAAGCAGGTACGAAACGCCGCCCTTGCCGGATTGGCTGTTCACGCGGATCACGGCGTCATAGCTGCGGCCGAGGTCGGCGGGGTCGATCGGCAGGTAAGGCACTTCCCAGACGGCGTCAGCCTGCTGCAGCGCGAAGCCCTTCTTGATCGCGTCCTGGTGCGAACCGGAGAACGCGGTGAAGACCAGGTCGCCGGCGTACGGGTGGCGCGGGTGGACGGGAAGCTGGTTGCAGTATTCGGCGCAGCGGCGCACTTCGTCGATGTCCGAGAAGTCCAGGCCGGGATGCACGCCCTGCGTGTAGAGGTTCAACGCCAGCGTGACGAGGTCCACGTTGCCGGTGCGCTCGCCGCTGCCGAACAGGCAGCCTTCGATGCGGTCGGCGCCGGCCATGACGGCGAATTCGGCGGCGGCCACGGCGGTGCCGCGGTCGTTATGCGGGTGGACGCTGAGCACGATGCTGTCGCGGCGGGCCAGGTTCTTGTGCATCCACTCGATCTGGTCGGCGTACAAGTTGGGGGACGTGGCTTCGATCGTGGCGGGCAGGTTCAGCACCATCTTGGCGTCGGGCGTGGGTTGCCAGACATCGGCCACGGCGTTCGAGACTTCGAGCGCGAATTCGGGTTCGGTGGTGCTGAAGACTTCGGGCGAATATTCGTAGCCCCACTTGGTTTCGGGGCGCTGCGAGGTGTATTGCTTGATCAAGCGCGTGCCGGTCGTGGCGATGTTCTTGATCTCGTCCTTGGACATGTTGAACACGACCTTGCGGAAGGCCGGCGCGCAGGCGTTGTACATGTGGACGATGGCCTGTTTGGCGCCCGCGGCGGCTTCGACGGTGCGGCTGATCAGGTCTTCACGCGACTGCGTCAGGACGATGATGGTCACGTCGTCGGGGATGCGCTTTTCGTCAATGAGCTTGCGCACGAAGTCGAAGTCGGTCTGCGACGCCGACGGGAAACCCACTTCGATTTCCTTGAAACCGATCTTCACGAGCTGCTCGAAGAAGCGGACCTTGCGTTCCACGCTCATCGGCTCGATCAGCGCCTGGTTGCCGTCGCGCAGGTCCGTGCTCATCCAGATCGGCGCCTTGGTGATGCGGCGGCTGGGCCAGGTGCGTTCGGAGAAATCGCGGGCAAAGGGGGCGAAGGGGACGTATTTGGTGGCGGGGTTGGCAAGCATCATTACTACACCTCGATCGGTTTCTTTTGAATCCCGGAGCGTTCGACGCTCGGCGGCATCGCAACCGGATGACGGTCTTGTGCCAGGGTTTGCCGTGATTGGCCGGCAGGATTCAGAGATGAAAAGGGGAAATCGCGTGTGGCAAGCGTGGCTGCCGAGCTACCACGGGGACACTAGGCCCGGCAACCGATCGGTAGCAATAGCGATAGCGCGAAGGAGGAACGAGCGCGCAGGCCGGCAACCGGAGCGGCGGAGCGTCCGGTGGCAATCGCGAAGGGGGTGCGTTGAGCGGCCATAGGTTGCTAGTCAAACATACTTTGTCTGGAAGCGCAAACGGAAAAAGCAAGGGACGGATCAGGTCCGCGCCTTCTCCGCTTGCGCCGGCCAATAAGGCTATTGCGTCTGCATGTGGCCGTCTTTCACGACTTTTCCAAGGCGTTCGCGCTCGTTCGCGGTGAATTCAACGAAGCTTGCGCGCGACCCGCCACCGGGTTCGATGCTGCTCTGGCGCAACGCGTCCTGCACTTCGCGCGTTTGCAGTGACGCCTCGACGGCCGCGTTCATCTTGTCCAGCACGTCGGCGGGCGTGCCTGCAGGCGCGAACAGGCCGGCCCAATGGCCGATGCGGATGGCCGGGAAGCCCTCTTCCGCCGTGGTCGGAATGTCCGGCGCGCTCGCCATGCGTTTGTCCCAGGTGGTGGCCAGGGCCTTGAGCTTGCCGCTCTGGATAAGCGGCAGCGTCACGATGCTGGCTTCGGACGTGGCGTCGACCTGGTTGCCGATCACGGCGGTGACGCCTTCCGAGCCGCTCTTGTAGGCGATGGGCTCGATCGGCAGGCCGGTCGCCTCACGGGTCATTTCGGCCACGAAGTGCGGCGTGCTGCCGTTGCCCGCGGTGGAAAAGGTGATGCGGTCGGTCTTGCGCTGTTGCGCGCGCTGCACGAAGTCCTTCAGATCCTTGGCGGGATTGGACCGGCTGGCCACGATCACGGACGGCGTGATCGACAGAAGCGCGACCGGCGTCAGTTCCTCGTCCTTGTACGGCTGGTCCGAGCGGATAAGACTGTTGGTGACGGTGCCGTTGCTGCCGACCAGATACGTGTAGCCGTCGGCGGCGCTGCGCGCGACGTGCGCGGCGCCCACCGAGCCGCCCGCGCCCGGACGGTTCTCGACGATGACGGGCTGGTTCAGCGTGGTGCCCACCGCCTTCGCGATGAGGCGGGCGACGAGGTCATTGGCGCCGCCCGCGCTGAACGGGGCGACAAAGGTGATCGGCTTGTCGGGCCACGCGGCCAGGGCCGGCGCAGTGGCGAAGGCGGCCGAACAGGCCACCAGCAATCCGGCGGCATGCCGGATGGGGGTGCGGAACATGGGTAAAACTCCAGGAACTGGCCACGCATCCGGCAGGTCTCGGCTGCCGATAGGTTCTGTTGGTTGTGTGCGCGGCTTGCGGTTGCGCGAGCCTGGAGGGCCAGTATAGGGCGGGCCTGCTGGCAGGGGACTGAAACGCAAAGACCGCCTTGCGGCGGCCTTTGCGGGTGGTGGGCGTAGCCTTAGCGGGCCGGGCCGATGCGCGGTTCCACGTAGCGGTCGCCGCGCGTTTCGCCGCGGACCGGGGGGCGGCCGTCGTCGCGCGGATCGCGTGTGGGACGGTTGGCGCCCGATTCCAGGATGCGGGCCTGTTCGGCCACCATGTCGATCTTGCCGATGCGATTGTGGCGCAATTCAGACAGGGAACGACGCAGATCGCCCACCGTGAAGGGTTCCTGGCGGTCGCCCCAGGTCCAGCGCAGCACGCCCAGGGATTCCTCGGACAGGTTCGGCGCCAGGCCGGCCAGCACGTCCGTGCCCACGGGGGTCGCGGCGCCCGAGGCCAAGCTGGCGTAAAACCAGGCGCGCACCAGGAAAAAGACGATCAGCGACCAGATCCCGGCGACCACCCACCAGATGTAGGGGTTTACCTTCTGCGCCATGTCCATGGTGGGCTGGCCCAGGGTGTGCAGGAAGTCGTAGTTCATGCGCTTGCCGAAATCGAGTATCCAGGAGGCGACCAGATACCAGACGATGAGGGCCACGGCGATGACGATCGCGCGCAATATGAGTCGGGGAAGCGCCAATTTGAGCAGGGTCTGGCCGATGAGTCGGCAGTCCTGGCGAACGCTTGCGGGCGAAGTCAGATTCATCATGCAAAATATTGTACCTATGACCCGCCCAATTTTAGAACTGCGACCTGGCCAGCACCTGACGCTGACCCCACAGCTACAGCAATCAATACGATTGTTGCAGCTGTCCACGCTCGACCTGGAAGCCGAGATTTCGCAAGTGCTTGCGGAAAATCCCCTCCTGGACCGGGAGGATGAATCGCCTTCCGCGGAGGCGCAGGCCGAATCCGAGCGCGAATCCTCCGTGCAGGACGACGAGCCCGCGGCCGAGCGCGAGACGCCCGCCGACGAGATGCCCGGGTCTGGCGGGGTGTATCCCGACGACGATTCCAGCCTGCCCGAGGCGGCGCGGCCGGACACCCTGCGCGAGCACCTCCTGGGGCAGCTTGCCCTGACGCGCGCAGCGCCGCGCGACGCGGCGCTTGCGTCGCTGCTGATCGACGAACTGGACGAAAACGGCTACCTGGGGTCGCCGCTGGAAGAAATCCTGGGTTGGCTTCCCGCCGAAATGGAGCCTGACCTCGACGAATTGCGCGCGGCGCTGTCGCTGTTGCAGTCGTTCGATCCCGTGGGCATCGGCGCCCGCGACATGGCCGAGTGCCTGCAGCTTCAACTGCGCAATCCGGACACCTCGCGGCTGCCCGAAGCCGCGGATCCCGTGGTGCTGGCCTGTGCCAGGCGGATCTGCGCGGAACACCTGCCGCTGCTGGCCACCGGCAATGCCGCGCGCCTGTGCGCGGCCGCGGGCTGCGACGAGGCCACGTTCCGCGCCGCGCATTCCCTGATCTTGCGCCTGGAGCCCCGTCCGGGGCGCGCCTGGACGGTCCCCGCAGCCGAATACGCCGTGCCTGACGTCATCGTGCGCAAGACCCGGCGCGGATGGCAGGCCACGCTCAACAGCGCCGCCGTGCCGCGCCTGCAGATCAACGGGCTGTATGCCCAGATGCTGGGCAACCAGAAAGAGTCCGCCCATGCGGGTCTGCAGGCCCAGTTGCAGCAGGCCAAATGGATGATCCGCAACGTCGAGCAGCGTTTCGACACGATCCTGCGGGTGTCGCAGGCCATCGTCGAACGCCAGACCGCGTTCTTCAGCCAGGGCCCGGCGGCCATGCGGCCGCTAATCCTGAAGGACATCGCTGGCGAACTCGGTTTGCACGAATCCACGATTTCACGCGCCACAACGCAGAAGTACATGCTCACTCCGTTTGGCACGCTCGAACTCAAGCGCTTCTTTGGCGCGGGGGTTTCGACCGAAGGGGGGGACGCCACCTCGGCCACCGCGGTGCAGACGTACATCCGCCAGATGGTCGCCGAAGAGAACCGGGCCAAGCCGCTGTCGGATAGCCAGATCATGCAAAAACTGGCCGATCAGGGGATAGTGATCGCGCGTCGGACGGTGGCAAAGTATCGCGAAGCGCTGCGAATTGCCCCGGCGGCGCTACGCAAGGCTCAGGCTACTGCGCGTTGAAATAGGGACGTAGTCAGGGAAATTTGTCCCTGTTTTCAAGGGCTTGCGTGACACTTTCGTTGCAAATTTATTTGCGCGGAGGGCTTGCCAGGGTGCGAATATTTTTCGATAATCATTCGCATGTACATTTGCGTATGTAATGCCATCACCGAACGCCAAGTCCGCGCCAGCGTGGACGGAGGCGCGACGACGCTGTCCGACCTGCAATTCGAGCTGGGCGTGGCCACGTGCTGCGGCTGCTGCGCGGCAACCGCCGCCGAATACCTGCCGGGCGGGCGCTGCTCCAGCGTTTGCGACGTCCGCTCCATCGCCGTTCCGGTCAATGCTCCGGCCGCCATGGTCGAATCGGGCGCGCCGGCTGCCAACAGCAGCTTCCCGATCCCGCTGGTCGCCTCCGCCTGAGCATTGCTGTCCCTTTCCGGCTCGCTGTCTTCATGCGGCGAGCCGCGTCGTTTCCTTCTCGCAAAAATCCCTGATCGCCAACGCCAGCTGACGCGCGCCCTCGCGTGCCGAGCCGGCCACGCAGAGCGCCAGTTCCGACGGCGGCACGGCCGGCAGGCCTACGTCCAGGATCCTGTGGCCGGGCGCGATGCAGCGCCGCTCCAGCAGGGCGATACCCAGTCCGCCCGCCAGCGCGGCCTGTATGCCCGCCAGGTTCGGGCTTTCGTAGGCGATCCGCCAGCGCCGGCCGGCGGATTCCAGCGCGTGGATGGCGCGGTTGCGGTAGATGCAGCCTTGCGGAAACGCCACCAGCGGCACCGGGGCGTCCGGGGCGAGCGAAACCGGGACGGACGCGCTGCCTAGCCAATGCAGCCGTTCGGGCCAGGAGGCCAGCGCCGCGCCCGTGCCGGGCTCCCGCTTCAGGAGCGCCACGTCCAGATCCCCGCGTTCCAGGCTGCGCGTCAGGACCGAGGTGAGGTCGCAGCGCACCGAAAGCTGCACCGCCGGCCGGGTCTGGGCGAATGCGGCAACGACGCCGGTCAGCGCATCCACCGCGAAATCATCGGGGATGCCCAGGCGGATCACGTCCACGCGCTTGCGTCCGCTGACAGCCTCCCTGACCTCGGTGGAAAGCGCCAACATCCTGCGCGCATAACCCAGCAGGCGTTCGCCTTCCTCGGTCAGCTGAACCTGGCGTCCCTCGCGCAGGAACAGCGGGCACTCCAGCGTCTCTTCCAGCTTGCGGATCTGCTGGCTGACTGTGGACTGGCTGCGGTGGACGCGTTCGCCCGCAGCGGTGAAGCCGCCGGCATCCACCACGGACACGAAGCTGTGCAAAAGATCGAGATCGAGCATGACCGCCTCTCCAGTCATTTGATTTTCAAACACTTTCGATCCGAATAAAGAGTTTGTCAATGGATCGAGCGGCGAGGAGAATCACGTCATTCCGCCGCCCCTGCGGCTGCCGTCCCACACGCCGGATGCTCCATGAAGGCCATCTCGACTCCCGCTGCCGCCCTGCCCGCGAACGACAACCCGGGCATCACCCTCGCGCCCATCGCCGCGTTCTGCTTTCTGTGGAGTTCCGCGTTCGCGGCGGCGAAGATCGCGGTCCGCGACTGCCCGCCGCTCACGCTGCTGACGATCCGCTTCCTGATCGCGGGCGCGCTGATGCTGGGCGTGGCGGCGGCCAGCGGGCGCTGGAAGCTTCCCGCCGGCCGCGACCTGGTGTCCCTGATCGTGCTGGGCGTGCTGAACAATGCGCTCTATCTGGGCTTGAGCTGGTCGGGCATGACCACGGTGTCTTCCGCCTTCACGGCCGTGCTCATCAGCACCAATCCACTGCTCATCGGTGTGCTGGCCGGGCCAGTATTGGGCGAGCGTCTCAGTTGGCGCAAGCTGCTGGGCCTGTGCATGGGATTGGCGGGCGTGGCCCTCGTGCTGCGGTCGCGCCTGTCGGGCATGCAGGAGGACCTGCATGGCACGCTGCTGGTGACCGGCGGCCTGGTGGCGCTGGTGGCCGGCACGCTGCTCTACAAGCGGCTCAAGCCCGCATCGGGGCTGTGGACTTCGACGGGCATACAGTCGCTGGCCGGCGCGGCGGCGCTGCTGCCTTTTGCGCTCTACAGCGAGAGCATCGGCGATGCGCGCTTCACGGCCAGCCTGTTCTGGAGCATGGCCTACATGATCGTCGCGGTGTCCATGGGCGGCTACTACCTGTGGTTCATGATTCTTGGACGCGCCAGCGCCACGACGGCCAGCGCGCTGCATTTCCTGATGCCGCCGCTGGGCCTGCTGTTCGGATGGCTTGTCCTGCGCGAACCCGTGTCGTGGCTGGATCTGCTGGGCATCGTGCCCATCGCGTTCGGCATCTGGCTTGCGACCCGGCGCGCGGAATGAGCGGCGCGCGGAATCGGGTTGCCGATACGCAACGAGACCGCATGGCGCGGTCCGCCGCCACATTCAGCTGATGCGCGCACGGCGTTGACGCGCACATCGCAGCACGCAATGCGTGATTTCATCGCGGCGGCCGGCCGGCAAGCCGCGCGTAGCCTGGGCGTCGCATGCAAAGCATCAAGCATGCATACTCATTCTCATTAGCTTGTCGCTTTCTTGTTGCGCTCCTAAAGCCGTTTACCAAATGGAGCGCAAGGCTAGGCGCGGGTCCGCGCCAGATGGTAGTCTGCATAGGTTGCGTACGCGCGGCATCGTGCGCTCCTTTGTCGCGATGCGCTCGCGTCGCGCCTGACTGCAAGGAGTCCATCATGAAAGGCGACAAAACCGTCATCCAGTTCCTGAACAAGCAACTGACCAACGAACTGACGGCCATCAACCAGTATTTCCTGCATGCCCGCATGCTGAACCATTGGGGCTTCGACAAACTGGGCAAGCACGAGTACGAAGAATCCATCGGCGAAATGAAGCACGCGGATCGCCTGATCGCGCGCATCTTCATGCTGGACGGCCTGCCCAACCTGCAAGACCTGCACAAGCTGCTGATCGGCGAAGACGTGCCTGAACTGCTGGCCTGTGACCTGAAGCTTGAACAAGCCGCCCAGGTCACCGTCAAGGAAGCCATTGCGCATTGCGAATCGGTGCGCGACTACGTCTCGCGCGATCTGTTCCAGGACATCCTGGACGACACCGAAGAACACATCGACTATCTGGAAACCCAGATCGACCTGATCGACAAGGTTGGCATCCAGAATTACCTGCAAAGCCAGATGTCCGTGCCCGAATAAGGCGCGCTGGCCGCAAAAGAAATGGCGCCCCAAGGGGCGCCATTTTTTATGCGGCAAACCTGCGCTTGGGCAGGCTGTGTGAGCTTATTGCGGGCGGGCCGGGCATTCGGCCATGGTGCCCCAGGCGCGGTTGGGCGCGCAGTACTTGTTGCGGGCGTTCCAGGAACACGAAGGACGCTCGAAGAAGCCTTGTGTGGCGCACTGGGCCAGTTCGCGCTTGAGCGCGTCCTGCCAGCCGGCGGCGCCGGGAGCCGGCGCGGTGTTGGGCGGCGGAGGAGGCGCCTGCACCATCTGCGGCGTGCCGTAGCTGCCGCCCGCGGCCACGCCGCCGTTGATCGCCGTGGACGTGCCGGGAACCTGGAGATCCAGCGTGCTGACGTCGGACGTGCCCGCCGGCAGCGGCACCTGCGACGCAGCGGCGATTTCGCGCGCCTGTTCGGGGCTGATGCGTTCGCGGGAGAGCTGGACGGCGGGGTCGCTGACGGTGTCGAACAGCGAGACCGTGCTGACCTGCCATTCGCGGTCGGCCGGCTTGTCCGGCACGCCCAGCGTGCCGTCGATGCGCGGCTGCGGAGGCTGCGCGACGTATGGCCGCCCATTGGCGTCCAGCACGGGCTGTTGCGAGGCGGACGCGTCCTGCCCCGGAGCAGGCGCTGCGACGGGGGCGTGCGCCACCAGCCAGTCACCCAGTTGAATACCGCCCCATGCCGACGCGCCAAGCGCGATCAGGAGCGTTGCGAATAAAAAACGCCAAGACATTGCTACCCTCAATCTGCCGTGCGGAACCCGAACGGGTCTACGCTTTGTCTCCGAAAACCTTGCCGCCGTGCTCCCGCATGGCGTGGAATTTCACGTCGGGATACAGATCCTCGGCGACGCGCAACTGCGCTGGAGAACCGATCAAAAACGCCGCAGCATCGACCACATCATAGGCGATATGGGCGGCATTGGCATCCATGAACTTGCGCAGCGCCTTGGGGTTTTCAGACGTAATCCAACGTGCCATTGTGTAGCGCGACGGCAGCATCCGGGCGTCCACGCCGTACTCGGTCTTGAGCCGGTGCGCCACCACTTCGAACTGCAGCTGACCGACTGCGCCCAGCAGGAGCGAGCCGCCGGCGGCTTCGGGGCGGAACACCTGGATGGCCCCTTCCTCGCCCAATTGGGTGAGGCCGGTGCGCAGCTGCTTCGTGCGCAGCGGGTCCTTTACTTCGACCGCCTGGAACAATTCCGGCGCGAAGAACGGCAGGCCGGTGAACTGCAGCGTTTCGCCTTCGGTCAGCACGTCGCCCAGTTGCAGCACGCCGTGGTTGGGGATGCCGATGACGTCGCCGGCATAGGCCTCGTCCAGCAGCTCGCGCCGCTGCGACAGGAACGACACCACGTTGTTGGGCCGCATTTCCTTGTTGGTGCGCGCCACCTTCAGCCGCATGCCGCGTTCGAAGCGGCCCGAGCTGACGCGCACAAACGCGACGCGGTCGCGGTGAGCGGGGTCCATGTTGGCCTGCACCTTGAACACGACGCCCGTGAACTTGGGCTCTTCGGGCTGCACTTCACGTTGCAGGGCCGTGCGCGGGCCCGGGGGCGGCGCCTGGTCGACCAGGGCGTCCAGCACTTCCTGCACGCCGAAGTTGTTGATGGCCGACCCGAAGAACACGGGCGTTTGCTTGCCTGCCAGGAACTGGTCGCGGTCGAAGGCGGGCGCGGCTTCGTTGATGAGTTCGATTTCGCCGCTGGCCTGGTCGAACGCCGATCCGAAGCGCTTTCCGATCTCGGGGTTGGTCAGGCCTTCGATGAAGTCGTCGTTGTCGGAGCGGCGCTCCTGGCCGGGGCGGAACACGCGCATGCGGTCGCGGCGGATGTCGAACACGCCGCCAAACGACTTGCCCATGCCCACCGGCCACGAGAACGGCACCGCGTCCATGCCCAGGTGCCCTTCGATTTCGGACAGCAGTTCCAGGGGCTCGCGCACTTCGCGGTCCATCTTGTTGATGAACGTGATGATGGGCGTGTTGCGCGCGCGGCAGACTTGCAGCAGGCGGATGGTCTGCGGTTCGACGCCGTTGGCGGCGTCGATCACCATCAGCGCGGCGTCGACCGCCGTCAGCACCCGGTAGGTGTCTTCGGAGAAGTCCTGGTGGCCCGGGGTGTCGAGCAGGTTGATGACGCAGTCGCGGTATTCCATCTGCATCACGGAGGACGCCACGGAAATGCCGCGCTGCTTTTCGATTTCCATCCAGTCGGACGAGGCGTGGCGCGACGCTTTGCGCGCCTTGACGCTGCCGGCGATCTGGATCGCGCCTGCGAACAGCAGCAGTTTTTCCGTCAGCGTGGTCTTGCCCGCGTCGGGGTGGGAAATGATGGCGAACGTACGGCGCCGTGCGACTTCGTTGGAGATGCTCATGATCGGAGGATTCTACTTAACGCCGCTTTCAGGCCGGCGCTGTCCGGTATCGTGCTTGAAAACATGTGGGGCACGCGCCGCTGCCGGCGCGCGCCGCACGCTTCAGGTTCAGGAATGGCGGCGGAACGTGGCCAGGAACACGCCAGCCAGGATGAACAGGGATCCGAAGGTCCGGTTCATCCAGCGGATGTGCTTGGCGTCGCGCAAGAGGCGCAGCACGCGCGCCGCCAGCAGCGTGTAGACGCCCATGGCCACCAGGTCGGTGAACGCCAGCGTGGCCGCCAGCGCCGCGTACTGCGTCGTCAGCGTGAGCGCCGGGTCCACGAACTGCGGCACCACGGCCAGCAGGAACACCGTGCCCTTGGGGTTCATGGTGTTGATCAGGAAGCCGCGCATGACCAGTTCACGGATTGAGGCCTGCCTGGGATCGCCGGCGTCCACGGCGACCGGCGCGGCGTCCGTGCGGATCTGGCGCACGCCCAGGTAGATCAGGTAGGCCACGCCCAGGTACTTGACCACATTGAAGGCCATTTCGGACGTGGCCAGCACGGCGCCCAGGCCCACGGCCACCACGACGAACTGGAACAGGATGCCCAGGATCAGGCCGGCCGTGTTCCAGTAGCCGCGCGCAAAACCGTACTTCAGGCCGGACGACATGGCCGAGATCGCGCCCGCCCCGGGTGAGAACGAAATGGCCCAGGAGGCCAGGAAGAACGTCAACCAGGTGGATAAGGGCATGATGGCGCGGGTCTGTCGATCTCGGGATTGGAGTTGCCGGTGATATTACTTGCTTGCGATTACTTGCTCAGCAACGCCGCGCGCGGGCCGCCGGCCGGGCGTGCGCCGTTCCCGCCGTTGCCGGCCGGACGGGCCGAGCCTTCGGGGCGGCGGTGGCTTTGCTGC
>NZ_AGUF01000029.1 GCF_000236785.1 Achromobacter arsenitoxydans SY8
CCGCAGTGGCCGCTGGAGGCGGACTCGCCACCTTCGCGCAGCAGGCCAGCGCCGCATCGACGGCCATGGCGGGCGTGTCCTCGGCCGCCGCTGGTGGCGTCAGCGCCAGCGTCGGCGCGGCCATCGTGCCCGTCATGACCCAAGCGCTGAATGCCGCGGGCGACCGCGCCGCCGCCCTGAGTTCCGCCGTCGACACGCTGTTCACGCTGCCCGACGTCAAGCAGGCCAACATCCCGTCCGTCGCCGGCGCCATCCTCAGCATGCCGGGGCTGTCGACCTCGTCGGTGCCGGGCGTGATCGGCGCCATCCTGCAATCGCCCACGCTGGCCACCGAGACGCTGCCCAAGGTGGCAGAGGTGCTGATGAAGATCCCGGGCGTGGCGGAGTCGCCGCTGCCGCAGATCGCCCGCGATGTGCTGGACACCATCGGCCTGGGCCCCGTGGCGCGCACGCAAGGCACCAATCTGCCTGGCGACGCGCCGTCCGCAGGCGATTCCGGCCGCGTGGTTCCGGGCGTATCGACCTATCGGGGCCGCCAGGACGGCGCGCGCCTGCAGTACGTGAACCTGGAACAGGTGGACGAACGCTGGAACGACGGCAACGCGTTGACCACCACCGAGCGGCAAACCCGGCGCCCGCGCATCCACGTGGAGTTCAACCGGCCGGGTGCGCACCGCTTCACCATCACCGTCAAGGCCGACCCCGGCAACATCGCCTACTCCAGCCGCGAGCGCGGCCGCCGCGCCAGCTACCAGGAACCGCACGCCAACCCGCGCAGCTATGTCACTGACGCCGACGGCACCCGCATCGTCGATGACATCGACCTGCCCGCCGCCGGCCGCAACGTCTACCTGTTCGAGGTGCGCGACGAACGCGGCCAGCTGATCAAGACAGAGCGCGTCGAAACCGCGCGCCGCCTGTACATCCAGGAAGTCATGTGCATGAGCGCGCGTCCGGCCGGCCATCTGGCCGACGTGACCCCGGTCACGGCGGAGTTCGCGCTGCACGGCATCGACATGATCCAGCTGCCGCGCCTGCAATTCCGCGGCCGCTCCGCGGTTGACGCGGCCGACAACGTCGACGCCCAACAAGCCATCATGGACGCCGTGCGCCGCGTATATGTCAGCTCCCCGGGCAAACAGCGCGAGCCCTACACCCTGGTGGTGTGCCACGTCGACCGGCTGGCCGCGCCCGGCACCAGCGGCGACATGCGCCTGCCCGTGCCGGCCGGCCCCGGCGGACGCGTCATGACCGTGCCCATCGTCAACGACGATCGGACCCTGGCCAGCCTCTGGTACGAGTTCGACGACAGCGACGACTGGCTCGTCCACGCGCGCTACATTTACACGGACGCCTCGGGCGCGGAACGGTCGATTCCCATCCCGCGCCACCTGATGACGCCGGTGCGCGAGAGCTCCGGCGCCGTCTTCTCCGTCACCGTGGACCTGACCCAGATCTCGTCCACGCCCTTGCGCGGCGTCCTCAACATCCAGTTCAACACCGTGGCCGCCAGCTATGCCGGCCTGGCCATCACGGGCACCAACCTGCTATTCGTGTCCACGCTGGACCCGTACGAGCCGAACTCGCAGGCCTACCTGACGGAAACGCTGGCCCACGAAATGGGCCACCTGCTCGGCATGGTGCCCAGCGGCCCCGATTGGCCCGGCCTGCGCAACGAAGACCCCTCGGCCGACGACTCCAAGCTGGATCCGCCGCAGCACTTCTACTACAACATGGGGGGGCACTGCTACTTTGGCCTGCCCAACCAGAATGGACAGTACAGCGATGAAATCGGGCAGTGCGTGATGTACGGCATCACCTGCGCCAACATCCACTTCTGCCCGAGTTGCAGCAAGGCCGTGCGCAAGGTGGACTGCTCCGAGGGCTGGACCTCATTCTGACGACGCCCGCCGCCCCTGAAGACACCGCAGCCAAATACGATTCCGACATGCCCATCATGACTACCGACTGGATTGAGCCCGCCACCTTCGCCTCGGTGCCCACGCACTCGCAGAAGGAACACGCCTGCATGCCGCCGCTGCAAGGCTACGACGCGCAGATGCGCATCGCCGCGCCGTCGCGCGTGAAGATCCGCGACGGCAATACGCTGACGATTCCCATCTGCGCCCGCGGCATTCTGCCCGTGGTCGACAACCCGCAGCTGCCGCGCTTCGTGGCGGTCGATACGCGCACCGGCAAGGTCTATCGCGGCATCGCGTTCAACTACGTGCGTCCCACGCTCCCCAATGTGTCGGTGGACCCCCGGGAAGGCGGCCCGCGCCCGCCGAAGATCGCCCTGCCCCCGGGCATGACGGTGGAAACGCGCTTCACCACCGACATGGCCGGCGTCCTGCACCTGCCGGCCAGCCCGGCGACATATGAGGTCTATATCGAAGCGGAAGACGTGAAGTCCAACACGGTGACTATCGAAGTCGAAGACGGCCAGAAATAAGGGCCGGTCAGACAAAAAAAGACGGCCCCGCTATGCAGGGCCGTCTTGTCTTCATCGCCGCGCCGCTCAGGGCCGCGCAGGCGTCATCTGCCGGATGTTCTGCTCGTTGCGCGCGGCCATCGCCTCAACCCGCTCGGCGTTCTGCATGTCCCTGGCGCGCTGCTGCATCTCGGCCTTGGCGTCGGTCTTGCCGAACACATCCTTGTCGCGCACGCGGAAATACATCGTGGTGCTGGCCAGCAGATGGTCGGGCCAGCTGCTCAACATGGCGTCATGCACCAGCCAGTCGAACAAGGTCATGACCTTCGGCGGCAACTGCGTCTTGCCATCGCGCGCATCGCGCCAGGCCGCCAACAGGCGCGTTTGCATCGCGCGTTCCGCCTTCCTGTCGGCCAGGGGGTCAACCGGCTTTTCGGGCGTGCCGCCGCCGCGCCTGATGATTTCATCGCGCATCTCCTGGCGGTCGCGCATGTCCTGCTCCATACGCTCCATGTTGCGCAGGACCTGAGGATTGTTGCGCTCCAGATCCTGGCGGCGCTGTTCGGTCGCCGCATCCTGGCGCTCAGCATCTTCCAGGCTCTTGTATTCCTCTTCCAGACGCTCCCACAGCGGCAGGAACCGCTGCGGCGGAGCTTCGCCGCGGCTGGCGTTGGCGCGCTCCCGGCGCTCATTGGCCAAGGCTTCCAGTTCACGCGCACGCGCCGTGGTCTCGGGCTTGGCAAGTTCCTCTGACGACAGCGTGGACAGGCGGCGCCGCTCTTGAATGAGTTCCTGCTCGGGGGTGAAGAAATCCCTATCCTTGATCCATTGCTCGGCGGGGTCCGACATCCCGGCGCGGAACGCCGGGTCCTGATAGCGCACCGCCAGCCAGCGCAGGAAGATTTCCATGTGCGGCGCGAAATCGCAGCCGGGTTCATACTTGACGAGTTCGCGGTATGCGGCGACCAGGTCCTGGACGTAATACTTCTGGCCTTCGTCTTCGATCGGGCTGGCCAGGCTCATCATGCGATAGACGGGGGGATTCACCACCAGCAGCCTTTCCATGCTGTGGATCGCCGCGCCGTGCGAGATCGCCAGATTCATCATCTCGCGCAGCGGAACACGCGATAACGACGTTCTGGTTCCCAACGAGCCCATGGGTGCGACGCCGACGACGTCACCACTGGATCCCGGGTATAGATACTGCAACCCCCGCGTCTTCTCCAGCGAATCCATTCGCTGATTGCGGCGCAGCTCATGCGCCGCCGCGAAATGCACCGCCTTTTCCACCGCTGCGGGTACGGTAAGCGTTCGGTCTTTGAAGCTCTGCTTAAGCAAATCCGTAAACGGAAGAAAACCCAGAAAGGTGTTTTCGTCCATGATCGACGCGACCGAGTCGAACAGCCCCAGAAACCGGATGCGTATCTCCGCATCCGGCGCGCCATCCTTGCCCAGGATGACGAGATCCTGATCATGACGGCGCTTGTACTTTTTTGCGATGTCGTTGACGAACTGCTTCGCGATCACCCCGCCACGATCCCCGCCAAAGACGGAGATCTCGATCCGCACGACTTTCTCCGTGCCAGCGTTCGACGCCTGGTAGGCTTGCTCGAATTGTCGCTTGGCCGCCTCCAGACGCGTGTCGACGCCCGTTCCCATCAAGTAGGCAACAGATTCGTTGTCACGCACGACCGGAACGCCTTCCATGATTGTGGCCTTGGCTGCGTTCTTCGTCGCGATCCAGGCGACTTTCAGCGGATTCTTCTTGAAGTCGGCCCAAAATCCGCGAACCGTTGCCTTTGCCCGGTTTTTTATCCGTTCCGGATCCAGGGTATTCCAGATTCTAACGGTCTTGTCGGGCAGGCTCTTGACGTCGTTGATGACGTCCTTATACGCCTTCACCATGGGTTGATAGGAGCCATCCTTGATCGACTGCTGGGTGGCTTTCTTCAATCGCCCGACCCCATCCGCGTTGGGCACTTCATCCAGGCGCGTAATGTTCTTGGCAGCATCCTGCGCACTGGAAACCGCCTTGTCGGCCATCTTGCCGCCAGCGATCGTCAGTGCGCTGGCGATGACGTCGGCCTTCGCGCTTTCGTTCAGATCCACGCCCAGCCCAGAGTAATAGAACGCGAACCAACGTTGCTTTTTGGGCTGAGACGTGTCGTCCTGGGCGTAGTGTGCCATCCATAACCGGCTCACGTTCGAGACGAACGTCGGATTCGCCTTGTCCAGGTCCTTATTGCGGCCGAACCCGTCGAAGAAAAATCCCATGCGCAGGGTAAGACCGCATTCCGTGCACGAGTCTTTGGGGTAGGCGGCTTCGTTTTGCGCCATAGCCTTCAAGACGGACGCAGGCGTGCGATCCTGTTCCGGCAGTTCGGTATCAGACATTCTTGTCTCCTGGCGGCGTGCCAGACGCCTTCAACTGCGTCAGCTTTTCTTTCGGCAACGACGCCACAGCGCGGCCAAAGGCTCCAGGCTTTCGGTTCGGGTCTTTCAAGATGGCCGCCATCTGCGCATCCTTGTCGAAATTCGAAGCCACTGTGAAATAGAGAAACATGTACGCCCGCATATCTTCCGCGTCTTCGATGCGGTATTGCATCCATCCCTGCTTGGCGACTTTAGGAAGAACGTCGGCCAATTCGTCGACATTCTTGTATCCAACCAGTTGGTCGCGATGGTTTTGATACAGCCACCGTATGGTATCGACGATAGGGATCCTGACCTGCCCAAGCAGTTTGCGGCTAAGCGCAAGCTCCATGTGTTCGTCGGGATAGATGTGCAACTCCAGGATTAGCGACCCTTCTCCTTCGGGCACCTTTGTAGCGGGGAACTGCAGCGCCGCTTCCTTCTTGAAGATCACATCTTCGTACTTGCCGTCAAACATGTGCTTGCGCATCAGCACTGCGTCGCCGCCGCTCCACGTCACGGTAAAGTCCGTTCCCTTCAATGTGTAGCAGCAGGCGACTCGCCCCTCTCCACCGCCAGCGGGAATCGCTCCGGAACCGGCGCTATTACCCGATGCGTCACGCAGCTGCACTGACTCCAGATTCCAGGGTGTGTAGTTATAGGTAATGAAGCTGACACCCTGGTAGGCGGGTTCGCCATTGCAGCCCGCCAACAGGGCGAGCCATAGCAGCACACCGATCAAGCCCTTACGCATTCCTTGCTCCCGAATTGCCCCGCACCATGCCACCGCGTCGCCGCGACGGCTCCCTATGCAATGCGCATGCCACAGCCCCTTTCCGGCGCGGACCAGACCAAACAGCATCGTCAAACATTCTTATCTCCGGGCGCCGTTCCCGCCGCCTTGATTTGCGCGAGCCTGTCCTCGGACAACTTGAATACCGCCCGGCCAAAATCGCCAGGCTTTCGGCTCGTATCCTTCAGCAACGCAAAAAGTCCTGCGTCCTTGTCGAAGTCCGACGCCACCACGAAGTACAGATACATGTAAGCCCGCATATCCTCGGCATCTTCGATGCGGTACTGCACCCAGGCCTTTTGCGTGACTTTTGCGACATCGTTTGCCAACTGGCCGGCGTTGTCGTAGCGCACAAGCTCGTCGCGGTACTTCGCGTACAGCCAGCGGGAAGTATCGACAATGGGAATTCTTACTTGGCCTGCCAACTTGCGGCTCAAGGCAAGTTCCATATGTTCATCGGGATAGATGTGCAATTCCAGAATGAGTGTGCCATCCCCTTCAGGCACCTTCGCAGCGGGAAAATGCACCGCCGCTTCCTTCTTGAACATCACCTCTTCGAACTTGTCGTCGAACAGATGTTTGCGAAGCAAATCCGGGTCGCCTCCACTCCATTTCACGGTGAAGTCGGTTCCCCTGAACGTGTAGCAGCAAGAGATTCGGCCCTCTCCGCCTCCCGCAGCCAGCGTACTGGAACTGGCTACGCTGCCCGACGCATCACTGAGTCGAACCGGCTCCAGATTCCACGGCGTGTAGTTGTAAGTGACGAAACTGACGCCCGAGTATGTGGGCTCTCCATTGCAACTTGCCAACAGCCCAAACCAAAGCAAACCGCCGACCAATGCTCTACGCATCGCGACCATCCCGCCCGTTCCGGTGCAGCGTCTGAACCTCATCCCACACCGTATCCGGCACGCCTTCCAACGCCCGTGCCAGCCCGCCATCGGCACCAGGCCGATAAGCCCGCAGTCCCTCGCGAATCAAGGCGTGCTCATCAAAGCGCGGCGAAATCGACACGCCCCAGGCCACGTAGTCGAACGTATCCTTGTCGCCTGCCACACCGTGCGCACGCGCACGCTCCAGCTGCGCTTCGACGCGCGGCACCAGTTCGTCCTGGCTCGGGTCGCCGGGCAACAGGCCGGGATACAGGCGGCGCAGCTGCACCGCCAGCTTGTCGGGATAATCCAGGTCGAACAGCATCTGATGCTGCTCGGGCGTGAACTGTTCGATACCGGCCGGACGCGCGGCGGGCAGCCGGCCCGCGCCGGGCAATTCCGCCAGCGTGCCGTCGCGCAGCGCATAGCGCAGCGTGACGAACGGCCCGGCAAAGCGCGCGCGTTGCTCCGGGCTCCAGACTTGCAAGGCCCGCGCCAGGATGCGGCTGTCGTACCAGTGCAGGAAGAACTCGCTGGCGTCCGGCAGAGCGTAGTCGCAGAAGGGACCAAAGTGCGCAATCAGCTTTTCCAGCGGTACGGCAGACGCGAAGCTCATCGTCGCGTAGCGGCCGCCGGAACGCTCGTGCAGCGCTTCCAGCACGCGCACCAGCACGGTGTTGAAGCCTTCGTAGCGCGGTCCGCGCAGCACGCCTTGCGATGCGCCGTCGACTTCAATCAGCAAAGGCGCCACGTCGCCATAGATATCCAGGCCGGTCTGCGCCCACACCGAGCCGAAGCTTAAGTCTTCCGTCGTCGTCAGCCGCGCCAGCAGATCGGGATGGCCACGGAAATCCACGATCACATAAGCGCGCGCGGCCTCGCCATAGGGGCCGCGGTGATGGGGCAATTCGGCGAATGTGGACAGCAGCGCATCCTGCCAGGAATAAGCCATCGCCGTCATGCCTTGTCGGTGATGGACTGCACGCTTTCCTGGGCGTCCAGGATGCAGGTCTTGCAGACGGTGAACTGCGGGAACGGATACGGCATCTGCGTCGGGCCAGCGAACTGCTTGTTGCCGGTCTTGACGTCGATGCGGCCCGGCGCCGTCACAGTAATGTTGCCGCCTTCGATCACGATGCTGGCGCCCGCCGCGTTCGCGATGCGGATGCGCTGGGGCGACGCGTATTCAATGCCGGCGTTGGCGCTGACCATGCGCAGGTCCTGCTGCGCCTGCACCGTCAGCACGTCATGCTGCGAGATGACATCGACCTCTCCGGTGCCGGCGATAAGATCCAGGCCGGATTCTGAACCGCCCTTCTGCACGCCGGCCACGATGCCCAGCGCCTGGCCGGTGTGCACGCGCAGCGAGCCGATGACGGCCAGATTGTGGTCCTGCCCCGATGACCAGTGCACCAGTTCGCCGGCCGCGACCTGCACGTTGCGCCCCGCCGCCTGCGTCAGACCCGCGCGGCCCGCCATCAACACCAGCGGATCGGTCAGGTGCGGCACCTTGCCGTCGACGACTTCAGTATGCTTGGCCGACGCATCGCCGGCCGCGCCGCCCAGCGCCTCGCCTTCCACGGTGCCCGACACCGCATGCGCCATGGCGGCCAGCGGCGAGCGCTCGCCATCCAGCCGGCTCGCGCCCGCCGAGGCCGTGCCGCGCGCCGACGCCAGCCGCACGCCCTGGTGCGCGCCGATCACGCCATCGAACGACTGCGCCATGATGTCGGCCTGCCCGGCCAGCGCCAGCGGCGCAGCGGCGTCGCCCGCGGGGTCGCTACCGCTGGCGGAATACGTGGTGAGCAGCACGCCGCCCCCGCCGCGCACGGCGCCAAAGGCATCGGTGCGCAGCTCCGCGCCCACGCCGCGCACGTTGCCGCGATAGTTGCCGCTCTGGTGGATCAAATGGCCCAGGTTCAATTCGCTGGCCGACTGCGAGGACTTGATCTGCATGCGCAGTTGGCCATCGCTGTCGTCGAACACTATCTGGTTATAGCCGTCGCCGCCGAATTCCTTGCTCTTGAAGCCGCTCAGCGCGGCCGCATTGCGATGCTGATCGTCGCCGCCCGCCGCGCCATGCCATGCAGGCGCATTGCCGCTGGCCAGGTTGGCCTGCGCGCTGGGCTTGCCATCGGTGGCGGCCGCGTATACCTCGGTGTTCATCGGCTCTCCCGCCCTGCCGCCAGGCGTGGACGGAATGCCGCCTTCGCCTCGCCCGTTGTAGAGCGCGCCGACCACCAAAGGCTGGTCGATGTCTTCATCCAGAAACCGCACCAGCACTTCCTGGCCGATGCGCGGCACGAAGCTCATGCCCATGCCCGCTCCCGCCTGGCGCTGCGCCACGCGCGCCCAGCGGCTCTTTGCCAGGCCTTCCCCGTCCGACTGCCAATGGAAGCGCACTCGCACATCGCCGCGCGCGTTGCGGTGGATCTCGTCTTCGCCGCTGGCCTCGATGGCGCCCTCGGCATTCGTGACGATGGCGGTGTGGACGCCGACCGCGGACGGTGCGCCCGCCAGCCTGGCGCCGCGCGCCGCCGGGGGCAGCGCACGCCAGGGTCGGTCGCAGCGCACCGCGCGGAACCGGTTGGCGTAGCCAATGTCGTGCGCGCGCGCCAGCACGGCCGCCTCGGGACGGCCCACGCCGATTGCTGCGTCGTCCCGGTCTTCCGGCTGCCCGTCGCCGACTCCGTACTCGTGTCCCGCCCCGGCAGAGAGTTCGTCCGCGGCGCCGGCCTCGAACCCGGCGGCGGACAGGTCGTCTTCGAAGCAAAGAAAGTCGTCCAGGGCGCCCAGCCTGTCCGCCAGGCTGGCGTCGTTCTGGCCAGGCAGATTGTTGACGCCCACATGTTCCACGCGATCCAGCGCGAAGACCGGTTCGAAGCCGGACTCCCCGGCGGGTCCCAGCGGCGACATGTCCTGCAGCGTGAAGCGCGTGCCTGACCGGAAGGTGCGCACATTGCCGCGCCCGATGAAGGTCTCGGCGCTGGCCTGCACGGCCTGCATCAGCAAGGTCGCCTGGAACTGGGCATGCGCCTGGTTCAACAGCCCGCCGTGCCCCAGCGGCTCAAACCATTCCAACCCCGCGCTCTCATCGTCGGAACCGCTGGCGGGGCCGGCCAGCGCCTGGCCGGCGATGGCGTGCTTGCCGCTTTCATGCCACGCCAGCACCGTCACCCGCTCCACGGCGCGGCGCTGCCGGCGCGCGATGGCCTGCACGCCGTCGCGCGATTCGCTTGCATGGGCCCGCTGGAAGCGCACGCCGGCGCCCGCGGACTCTGTGTCTTCGGCCAGCCCGCGGCTGTCGGCGAATATCAGGACGGCGTGACGCGCGGGCGCGCTGTCGTCTTCGACAGTGGTCCAACCCAGCCCGGATTCGGCCAGCAGGCGCGACAGGAAGGCGTAATCGGTTTCGCGATACTGCGTGGTGTAGGTCCGCGCGGGCAGGTCGGCCAGGTAATCCTCGACGTCGGCCGACACCTTGTAGGTGTACCCCTCGTAGCCATCCAGCACATGCCGCACGATCTCCAGCACGGGCTGGTTCTCGTAGATGCGGCTGTCGCGCCGCTGCGTGGCCAGCCACAGCCAGGGCGCCAGGGTCACGCGATAGCGCGCCATGCCCGCGTTGCCGCCCAGCAATTCCGCCGCGCGCACCACGCCGCTGCGGCCAGCCTCGCTGCCGTCGGCGCGCGTGGTCCACAGGGTGGCGGGCCGCGACACCATATCGTTCAGATCCAGCGCGGCGTCTTCGGCCAGCGCCACCACGCGCATCTCGCCCAGCGTGGACAGGCCTTCGCGCGCGACCCAGCCTTCGACCTGCAAGGACGACATCGCGCCCTCGCCGTCGAGCCGGTATAGACGGGACTCGGCGCTGAAACTGCCGTTGCTTGCGTTGACAGCCATGGAACAAAAACCTCGTGGGGACGTGGGCAATACCGGCCGGTTCGGGCCGGAACAAATTCAGGGTTCGATGTTGGCCTGCGGCGTGGGGCATTCCACTGCGGTGCCCCACTGGCCCGCGCACACGCGCAGGCGGCATTGCTCGCTTTCGATAAAGCTCAGCCTGCGACATTCCTTCAGCCGCTCGGATAAGGGCGAGCCCGGCATCTCGCGCATGAAGACGCCTTCTGACTTATAGACGCGCGTGCCCGGCGGCGATGCGGGCGGCAGGCCGTAGTTCATCAGCGCCGACAACAGCGCGGCATCCGTATCGGCGGGCTTGGCGCTCTTGCGCGGCGTTGCGGCGGCGGGCTTGGCCGCGCGCGTCGCGTTGCCTTGTTGCGCGCGCAGTTCCGCGGCCTGGCGCGTGGGACCGGGCGCCGGCGCGGCGGCGGGCGGCTGCGACATCGCCAGCACGGACAGGGGATTGGTCGGCTCGCCTAGCGGATCCGGTTCGCCGCGGCCCACGTTCGCATCACGCGCGGGCGGCGCCTCGTCAACGATGGACGCCACCGCGGGCGGCGCTTCCAGGGCGCGGAGCGGATTGTCGCCAGCGGCGGACGATGCGGACAGCGATGCTTGCGGCGGCGTGACGGCGGGAGCGGGCGCGGGCGCAGGCGCAGGCGCGGCGGCAGGAGCCTGCGCCAGCATGGGCGCAGTTCCATCTTCATGAATCACCCAGGCGACGCCGCCTGCCACGAGCGCCAGCAACAACGCCAGCGCAGTCCAACGCCGCGCGCGCGAGCGGCGCGGCGTTGCCAGATGTTTGACTTCGGCTTCGGGCGCGCGTCCTTCCAGCGCTGCCAGGATGCGCGACGAGTCGGCCTCGCCGCGCGCGGCGGGCGAGGCGCTGAGCAGACTCGGCGCGGTCGTCGTCGGGCGAGCGTCTTTTTTCTCTTCTGCCATGCGGATTCCCGTGTCAGCAGGAGGCATGTGCAGCCCCCCTGTAACCAAGCCCGACGAGAATACCCGATAGGCCTTATTCGATCATTGCTCCTTGTTACGATTCCTAAGGGTCGGACGCTGTTTGCAACGCCCGAGCACTTGCCTCATGCGCGAATAGAACAAAAGATTACGCCTTCACATGAGGGACCTACCTTGCTGTTGCTTCTGCCCCTGTATTTTTTGCTGGCGGTGGGCGTGTCCGCGCTCCTGTTTTTCCCCGCTCTGCGCCAAGGCGCAGTCCGGGGATTGCGCGCCTGCGTAGAGGGCGTAGCGCGGGGCGCAACGCGTGGCGCAAGCCATGCCGGAGGCGCCGTTGGCGGCACCGCGGGCGCGATCGGCAAGGGCGTCGGCGCGTCGATGGACTGGGTAAGCAGGTATCGCTGGCAGGTAGCGATCGGGCTGACAGTTGTGTCTGTGCCGTCACTTTTTGCTTTCGTCATGCGACACAATCACACATTCGTTTACAGCACCCAAACCACCGCTCCGGACCGCCGGATTCAGGCCTTGCTGGAGGGCGAACGGCTGGCTCCGCCGGCCGCCCTGCCCCCTGAAGCCTTCACCACGCGCGAAGTCGAACTGGTGCGTCCGAAGCTGGGCGGCGCGAGCCGCAACTGGGATCTGCTGGATGCCGATTTCCGTCAGCGGCTGCTGCTGGCCTACCGCATCATGCGCGAACAGCACGGCTATGAAATGGCGCTGATCGAGGGTTACCGCAGCCCCGAGCGCCAGGAAGAATTGGCAGGCATGGGGTCGCACGTCACGAACGCCGGCGCGTTCCAGAGCTATCACCAGTTCGGCCTGGCCGCGGACAGCGCGTTCTATCGCGACGGCAAGATCGTGATTTCCGAAAAAGACCCCTGGGCCATGCGCGGCTATGAACTGTTTGGCCAGACGGCGGAGCTCGTCGGCCTGACCTGGGGCGGCCGCTGGAAGATGATGGACTTCGGCCATGTGGAGCTGCGCCGGCCCGGCGTCATGCAGCGCGCACGGGAGGCCGCGAAATAATGGCTCGCGTGCTGAAGAAGGGGCTGCTCGTCCTGGCCCTGTTTGCCGTGGTTTGGCTGGCCGTCATCATCTGGTGGCAGGAGTCGCGCACGCTGCCCACCGGGGTGGACATCGGGCTGTATCTGTTCGCCTTGCCGCTGGCGCTGCTGGCCGCCTTCTGGGCGGGATCGCGCCTGCTGCGGGCCGCTCGCGCGCCCAAGGCCGCGCCGGCGCCGGCTCAAACAGAAGCGCTGGCAGAAGCGCCCCCGCGCCCGGTCGAACTGCACCTCATCGCCGTCGCCGCCCGCGCCGGCGCGGGTGCAGATGCCGCGGCCATTGCAGAAGCGCTGGCCGAGCAGAAGCGTCCCGAACTGGATGCCGAACTCAAAACGCCGCAGGGCTTTCCGATCTTTGCCGCACGCGTGCCTGGCGTGGACGACATGGCGCTGTACTCCGTTGCGCGGGAACAGGGCGCGCCCCCCGACGCCCTGGCCGCAGGCACGCTGCGAGTCACTGCGCTGCTGGCCGATATCGCCCGCGCGCTGACCCATGACGCGCATGCGCGCGCTACCGAGCAGGACGTTCCCGCCCGCGAAGAAGACTGGCCCCGGCTGCGCTTCGATGTGCTGATACCGGCGGATTGGTCCGAAGCGGCACGCCAGCGTGCGCTCGCGGCCGTGCGCGCGGCCGCCGGGGTCTGGCCAGATGCCCGCATCGGCGTCGCCGAACACCTGGCGCGCGACGCCATGGCCGCGGACCTGCTGTTGCGCCAGCTTGCCGCCGAACCACAGGACGCCAAGGCGGAACCGCAATGGCGCATCGTGCTGGCTGGCGACGGCTATATCGACCCCGAGCAGGTTGCCCAATGGGACGGCTTGTCCACGTTGCTGACGCACGCCAACCCCCAGGGCCGCGTGCCGGGCGAAGCCGCAGCCGGCCTGCTGCTGGCGCCCCCCGATACCGAGGCCGGCGTGCGTATCACGCTGTCGCCGGTGATACAGCGGCAAAAGTCGGCCGACGCGCGCGGCGCGCAGGCCGAGGCGCCGCTGGCGGACCTGGCGCGCAACCTGCTGGAAACGGCCGGTGTCGCGCCAGACGGCGTCGCCCACATCGTCAGCGATGCCGATCACCGGGGCAGCCGCCCCCTGGAACCGCTGATCGTGGCCTCGCAATTGTTTGCCCACCTGGATGCCGGCAAAGACTGCCAGGCCGTCGGCGTGGCCTGCGGCCACACCGGCGCGGCCGCGTCGCTGCTGACGCTGGCCGTGGCCAGCGAAACCTGCATGCAGATTGACCAGCCCGTGCTGACCCTTACCTTGCAAGACCCCGCATTGCGCTCTGCCGCGCTGGTCTCCCGACCCGCCGCCAGCGTTGCCGCCTGACCCCATAAAAAAAGCGAAAACCATGCGTAGCCCATCCGGATTGCTTTCTCGATTTTCCAGCGCCATGAGCGATGTCCGCTATTGGAGCGGGCGCGTGTTCGCCAACCCGCGCACTTTCATGCTCATCGGATTGATTGCGCTGATCGTGTTCCTGTTCCTGTTCGCCGACACCATGCAGATCGCCATGGCCTGGGCCGGGGTGACGCTGGGAGTGCTGCTGATCCTGTGGCTTTGCGTCTACCTCTGGCGCCGGCGCCGCACCCGGCGCGCGAACCAGACGCTGGGCGACATGCTGGAGCAGCAGGCCCAGACGGGCGCCGCCGCCAGCCCCGCCGCCAACCGCAGCGAAATCGAAGCGCTGCGCACCCGCCTGACGCAGGCCGTGCGCACCATCAAGACCTCCAAGATCGGCCAGACGTCCGGCAACGAGGCGCTGTACGAGCTGCCCTGGTACATCGTCATCGGCAACCCCGCGGCAGGCAAGAGCAGCGCCGTCATCAATTCGGGCCTGCAGTTTCCCTTCGCCGACAAGAACGGCGCCGCCGTGCGCGGCGTGGGCGGCACCCGCAACTGCGACTGGTTCTTCACCACGGAAGGCATCCTGCTGGACACGGCCGGCCGCTACTCGGTGCACGAAGAAGACCGCAATGAGTGGATGAGTTTTCTGGACCTGCTCAAGCGGCATCGCCCCAAGGCGCCGATCAACGGCATCATCGTGGCGGCCAGCATCAGCGAACTGACGGACGCCGGCCCCGAATTCGCCATCAACCTGGCCAAGAATCTGCGCCAGCGCGTGCAGGAACTGACCGACAGGCTGGAAGTGTTTGCGCCGGTGTACGTGATTTTCACCAAGGCCGACCTGATCGCGGGCTTTTCCGAATTCTTCGCCGATGCCGACGCGCGCGAGCGCGACCGCGTCTGGGGCGCAACGCTGCCTTACGGCGCCGATGAAAGCCGCGATGTGCTGACGCTGTTCGACGAGCGCTTCGACGAACTCTATGAAGGCCTGAAGGAAATGGGCACGGCCCAGATCTCGCTGCGCCGCAGCGGCGCCCTGCCCCCGGGGCTGCTGACTTTCCCGCTGGAGTTCGCGGGCATCAAGCCGGCGCTGCGCACCTTCCTGTCCACGCTGTTCGAAACCAACCCGTTCCAGTACAAGCCGGTGTTCCGGGGCTTTTACTTCACCAGCGCGCTGCAGGAAGGCGCCTCGCGCAGCACGTCCACCGACAAACTCGCGGAGCGCTTCGCGCTGCGCCCGGCCTCGCGCGAAGCCGCGCGCAGCGTCACGTCGCACAACGGCTTCTTCCTGCGCGACCTGTTCTCCAGCGTGATCTTTGCCGACAAGAAGCTGGTGCGCCAGCATGCCAGCCCGAACAAGGTCCGCATGCGCTACCTGACCTTCTTCGGCCTGGTGCTGGCGTTGGGACTGCTGTTGGGGGGCTGGAGCTGGTCTTACCTGGGCAACCGGCAGCTGGCCAGCAATGTGCAGGCGGATCTGGACAAGGTGGTGCGCCTGCAAAGCGAACGCACCGACCTGCAGAGCCGTCTGGAGGCCATGGAGATCCTGCAGGACCGCATCGAGCAGCTGGACCGCTACTCGACGAGCCGGCCGCTGTCGCTGGGATTGGGCCTGTATCAGGGCGATGTGCTCAAGCAGCGCCTGCTGGCCGAGTACTACAACGGACTGCGCCAATTCATGCTGGTGCCGGTCAAGGCCAGCCTGGAGGACTATCTGGGCCGCGTGGACGTTTCGCAGGCGGCCCCCGGCACGGCCCGCCCGACGGCGCCCCAGGCTCAGCCGGTGCGCGCGAACGCCGGCGACACGCTGTTCCAGGACGCCTCGCCCACGAACGTCGACGACGCCTACAACGCGCTCAAGACGTACCTGATGATGGCCAACCGCGAACACGTGGACCCCACGCATCTGTCCGACCAGATCACCCGATTCTGGCGCGGATGGCTGGAAACCAACCGGGGCGCCATGCCCCGCGACCAGTTGATCCGCAGCGCCGAGCGCCTGATCTCGTTCTATGTGGCGCGCGCGGCCGACGCGGACTGGCCTCAGATAGAAACCAACCTGGCCATGGTTGAACGCACCCGCGGCAACCTGCGCAGCGTCATGCAGGGCATGCCGGCTCGCGAACGCGCCTATGCCACGCTGAAGGCGCGCGCGGCCACGCGCTTCCCCGCCATGACCGTCGCGCGCATCATGGGCGAGGCCGACGCGGCCGTGGTGGCCGGCAGCTATGCGGTGCCTGGCACGTTCACCCGCGAGGCCTGGGAGCAATACATCGAGCCGGCCATCGGCGAGGCCGCGCGTCGCGAAGTGCAGACCAGCGACTGGGTGCTGGGCGTGAACGCGCGCGACGACCTCACGCTGGAAGGCAGCCCCGAGCAGATCCAGAAGAGCCTCGCGACGATGTACAAGACCGAGTACGCGCAGGAATGGCAGAAGATGCTGCGCGGCGTCACGATCAAGCCCTTTACGAGCTTCGATCAGGCGGTGCATGGCATGAACCGCCTGGGCGACCCGCAGAACTCGCCGCTGGTCAAGCTCATCAACACCACGTACGAACAGACGTCGTGGGACAACCCGTCGCTGATCAACACCGGCCTTGCGCAAGCGCAGACGGGCGTGGTCGCCTGGTTCAAGCGCGTGATCCTGCGCCAGGGCCAGCCCAAGCCGACCGAGGCCGCGCCCGGCGGCGAACAGATCCCGATGGGTCCGGTGGGACGTGAGTTCTCCGACGTGGCTCGCCTGGTGGTCACGCGCGACAACCAGTCGCTGCTGGGCAATTACATGGGCGCCCTGTCCAAGATCCGCACGCGCTTCAACCTCATCAACAACCAGGGCGATCCCGGCCCCGGCGCGTTGCTGCTGATGCGCCAGACGCTGGAAGGCAAGGATTCGGAACTGGCGGACGCGCTCAAGCTGGTGGACGAACAGATGCTCGCCGGCCTGACGCCGGCGCAGCGCGAGACGCTGCGCCCGCTGCTGGTGCGCCCGCTGATCCAGGGCTACGCCGTCGCCATGCAGCCCGCGCAGACCGAACTGAACAAGGTGTGGAACGCGCAGGTCTATCAGGGCTTCACGCAGAACTTGATGGAAAAGTACCCGTTCTCGACCAAGGCGGGCATCGAGGCAAGCGGCGAAGAGATCGCGCAGGTGTTCGGCCCGCAGGGCAGCATCGCCAAGTACGTCAACGAGACCCTGGGTCCGCTGACCGTGCGCCGGGGCGACATCCTCACCGCCCGCACCTGGGGCGACATGGGCATTGATCTGCAGCCGTCGTTCACCGCGAACTTCGCGCAATGGGTCGCCCCGCTGTCGGGCGGCGCGGCCGGATCGGGCGCGGCCAGCCAGCCGCAGACGCTGTTCCAGATCCAGCCCAGGCCCGCTGGCGGCGTCACCGAATACACCATCGAGATCGACGGCCAGCAACTGCGCTACCGCAACACGCCGCCGCAATGGGTCAACTTTGTCTGGCCCAACGCGCAGGGCGCGCCCGGCGCGCGCATTACGGCCGCCGCCTTCGACGGCACCGTGGTCGAAATCGTGAACGAGCCCGGCCGCTTCGGCCTGGAACGCCTGATCTCCGGCGCCCAGCGCAAGCCCAACCCGGACGGCAGCTTCGAGATGAGCTGGACCAAATCCAACATCACCGTGCCGGTCAGGCTACGCATCATCAGCAACGCCCAGGCGGCTAGCGCCGGCGGCACCGAGCCCGGCAGCCAGGGCCTGCGCAATCTACGCCTGCCCGCCACGGTCGCGGGCGCATCCCCTCAATCCTCCGTCGCCCCGACGCCTGCCGGAGCGCAGCAATGAGCAATCCGCAGTCCCCCATGTTCCGTACGGCCTACTTTGGCAAGATTCCGTCGCGTGGCGACTTCGTCAAGAACACCTCCCATCCGCAACTGATGGCGACGCTGGACGCCTGGGTCGCGAACACGATGGAGATCCTGGCGCAGGATCCGCACTGGAAAACGCTGTACGACGAAGCGCAACCGGTGCCGTTCGCGGTGCTGGGCTCGCGCGGCAAGCTGGCCATCGCGGGCCATCTGCAGCCCAGCCGGGACCAATCCGGGCGGCGCTTCCCCTTCATCAGCGCAACCTCGGTGGAAGTGTCGCGCCCGCTGGACTTCATCGCGCGCAGCCCGCTGGCCTTCAGCCGCATGTGGAACCGCATGGGCGCGGCCGCCTCGCAACTGATGCAGGAAGGCGATCCGGCCGCCGCGCTGCAAACGCTGAACGACCTGGAAGGTGAAATCCGCACTGCCGCCGACGACGGCTTCGACGCCTTCATCGACCTGCAGACGATCGAGCGCGTGGAAGCCATGCTGCGCGGCAATGGCCACGCCGCCAGCATGCACGACATTGTGCTGGCGCTGGGCATCCTGCTCGCGCCGGTCATGTCCAGCGGCTCGTCGCAACTGGATACCGGCCTGGCGCTGCCACTGCCGGACGACCCGCTCTACATCAACCTGGTGGCGACGTACTGGATGACGCTGATTGCGCCTTTCCTCAATCGCGCCGACTTCGAGATCGCCATGTTTATCGGGCAGATAGCGGGCAAGCACCGGCTGGTGGTGGGCTTTCGCGGCGCATCGCCGCAGACGCTCGCGACCCTGCTGTCGACGCCGCAAACCCTGTCGCAGCATTACATCGTGCTGGAAGACGCGCCCTGGGTGCGCGACCACGTCAGCGCCAGCCACGGCCTGGCCAAACTGTCGAGCTATCTGGATCAACCGCGGCTCTCTCTGCGCCAGGCGCTGGAGACCTTCCGCGAAGTCTTTATCGGAGCCTAGGACATGCGCACTCTTTCTCTGGTCCTGGCTGCCGCCTTCTCCTGGTCGGCCTATGCCCAGGACGCAGCCACGGTGGTTCCCGCCAATGTGATTCCCCAACCTGGGCAGGTCGTCGCCAGCGGCGCGGTGCCTGACGAGGCCACCAAGGCCGATGTGCTGCAGCGGCTGCAAAAAGTGTACGGCGTGGGCAACGTGATCGACCGCATTGATGTGGGCGGCGTCGTCGCCCCGCCCAACTGGTCGCAACACGTGGGCAAGCTGCTGGATAGTCCGCTCAAGCAAATCAACCGCGGCCAGCTGGAAATCGACGGCACGCAGATCCGGCTGCGCGGAGAGGTAGACAACGAAGCCTCGCGCCAGCAGATCGCCAGCACGTTCGCGACCTCGCTCAACCCCACCTACAAAATCGTCAACGGCCTGCGCGTGTCCGCCGGCAAGGACGAGCAGGACGTGCTGGATAACCTGCTGAGCAATCGGGTGGTGGAATTCGAGACCGGCAGCACCCGCCTGACGGCGCGCGGCCGCGAGCTGCTGGACCGCGTGGCCGACGCCGTGCCGAAGCTGCGCGCCGACAAGATCCAGATCATCGGGCATACCGACAGTTCCGGCAGCCGCAGCACCAACCTGGCGCTCAGCCAGGCGCGCGCGGACGCGGTGCGGGATTATCTGGTGGACAAGGGACTGCCGGCGTCGCGCTTTGAGGCCATGGGCGCCGGCCCCGACCAACCGGTAGCCACCAACGCAACCGCGGAAGGCCGCGCCAAGAACCGGCGCATCGAGTTCCGCGCGGCGCGGTAAGGCCCCGCATGGCGGGCCGCCGCGGCGCGGCTCGCAGCGGCGACGCCCGCCCTTGATGGCGGACTGGCCCGGCCGCTACGCCGCGTTATGCGGCCGCCTGGCGCCTCAGTTGCCCTCGCCGGCCTTCTTGATGCCGAGCAGCTCTTCCAGACCCGAGAGGGTCTCGTCGTTCTTGACCACCGTGCGCAGCCACAGGTGCAAGGACATTTCGCCCCAGCTCGCCGCCTTGTCGGCCAGGTAGGCGACCGGGCTATGCGGCTCGGTGCGGCGAAAGAAATCCGCCACCTCGCGCAGCTGCGCCAGCGCCTGTTCGCGGGTCTGGATCGGTCCGCGCGCGGCGGCCGGCGGGACGCCATGAACCGGCGCGTCAACAGCGGAAACATGATCGGCAGCGGGCAAGGTGGGCTCCACTCGGACGGGAACAGCGGGCGCGGAAGATGCTGGCGGCGGCACCGCCGCCAGGTCGGCACGGACCAGCAGGCCCGCGTCGCGGGCGAACCGGTGCGCCAGTTCCGTGACATTGCGCAGAGACTCCCGCACGCGGGAGAACGCCGGACTGTCTTCACCCAGTTGCTCGTCCAGCGTGCGCTCCAATTGCGCAAGCGCCTGCGTGCAGCCTTCAAGCTGGGCGTCCAGCTCGGAATAGAACGACGGCGGCGTATCGCGCCGCGCGGCATCGAAGCGATCAAGCGTAAGCTTGCCGCGCGTCAACTCATTGGCGTTATCCGGCGTGCGCTTCACGGCATTGGCCAGCTGGCTTGCCGCCTCCCACAGCACCGCGCCATAGCGTGCGCCATCGGCCTGGGTCAGCGGAATCTCGCCGATCAGTTGCTGCGACCGCGACAGCAGCCACGCCAGATTGCCCACGCGCTGCTGCACATCGCCGTCTTCCGGCACCGGATGCAGGCCTTCCCAGTAATCCCGGCAAAGGCCATCAATAAGCAGGTAGCCATCGCGCAAGCCCGCGAATCCGCGCGTCTTGGCCCAGGCTTCCGCAAGCCACGACGCAATACGGATGTCTTTGCTGCGATCGCGCAGCACCGTGCCGCAGATGCGCGCCACCTCCGGCCAGTCGGCCTCTTTCAGGTCGATGACCCAATCCCCCTGATCGAGTTGAGGATCATCGTGCCGGCGCGCCTCTCGGATCGCGTCGAACTCGGGCGAAAACACCAGATCGACGCCACATGGCGCGTCGCCGGGTATCGGTTGCAACAAGGCGTTGATGTCGGTCATAGGCGCAAGTATGTAAGTAGGCGCAAATCATCCCACAACTGTTTACGTATAAGGTTCAAAGATGACACGTCCTATTACAAGGCGCATCATGATGCTTCGTTATGATTTGCGCTCCTACGCAAGGAGCATTCATGACGACGAAAGCAATCCGCATGCTGCCCGACGGGCACTTCATCGTCGGCGCGGCGCGCCGCGCGCCTGACGGCACCATCGTCGGCGGCGACGGCCCGATCACCCGCGCGCCGGACGGCACCTATGTGGCCGGCACGCCCCAGCGCGCCCCGGACGGCAGCTACAAAGGCGGCGGCGGCCCCGTGCGCATGGCGCCCGACGGTACCTTCGTGGTCGGCCCGGCCCGGCTTGCGCCGGACGGCACGTATCTGTAATCAAATATCTCCCGCGCACATGTCTCAACGCTCCGTCATCCGCAAGGGCGATAAAACATCGCACGGCGGCGTCGTCGTCACCGGCGACGAAACCGTCGTCATCTTCGGCCAGCCCATGGCCCGCGTCGGCGACCGCGTCACCTGCCCCAAGTGCGGCGACACGCACACCATCGTCGAAGGCGTGCAGAACGTCAGCTCGGACCGCATGACCGCACTGGAAGGCATGCGCACATCCTGCGGCGCCACGCTGATCGCCAGCCAGAATTTCTATCAGTTGGAGTATTGAGGGAGGGTCGGATTTGCTGGGCTGGATTCGGTGGGCCGAACTTGCTACGGTCCAAATCTTCCAGGTTAGTCTTCCAGACCAAATTTGCCGCCCCCTGTTGGCACGGCCTGCGCGCAGGGTTTGCGACACGGACAGGCGAGGCGGCATTGAGTACTAGCCCAGTCCGGGCGCTCAGCAAGCGCCGGAAAGCAAAAAGCCCACCGTTTCCGGTGGGCTAATCGCAAGATCTTCCCGAAGGAAAATCCAAGAATTCTGGTGGGCTGTGAGTGGCTCGAACACTCGACCTACGGATTAAGAGTCCGCTGCTCTACCAACTGAGCTAACAGCCCTGCAATTCACTCATTTCCGATTCGCCGTTGCGTTGCCGCTTCGTTGTTTCGTTATGTGTGTGCTGCGAAGAAGAAAGATTATATGGGGCTTTTTTTGTTTGTGCAAGTCGTGTCGGAAAAAAACTTTCAGCGGCCTGCGATCAGGCTGCGTATCCGCCGTCGACCGCCAGGCTCGCGCCCGTGACGTAGCGTCCGTCGGGTCCGGCCAGGAATGCGACCATTCCGGCGATGTCGCGGCTTTCGCCATAGTGGGGCAAGGACAGCACCGCCACCAGGGAAGCCGCCCGATCGCCGTCGGCCGGATTCATGTCGGTGTCGATCGGACCGGGGTGGACCACGTTGGCCGTGATGCCGCGCGCGCCCAGGTCGCGCGCCAGGCCCTGCGTCAGCCCGACCAGCGCCGACTTGCTGGCGGCGTACAGCGCCACGCCGGCGCGGCCCGCGCGGCCGGCGAGGCAGCTGCCGATGTTGATGATGCGCCCGCCATCCGGCATGGAGGCCTGCGCCGCGCGGATCGCGACGAATGGCGCACGCACATTGATATCCATCGTCCGCTCGTAGTCCTCCAGGCTGGCGTCTCCGATGGGGCCGGCCAGGAAAATCCCCGCGTTGTTGACCAGCACGTCCACCGGCCCGAGTTCGCGGATGGTGTCTTCCACCGCCCGCCGGACTGCGTCCGCATCCGCGGAATCGGCCTGGATCGCCCGCGCCCTCCGGCCCTGCCCCGTCAACTCCTGCACCAGCGCCTGCGCGGCCGCGGCCGACGATGCGCTCACGTAGGTAAAGGCCACATCCGCGCCGTCGGCGGCCAGGCGGCGCACGATGGCCGCGCCGATTCCCCGGCTGCCGCCGGTCACGAAAGCCACTTTTCCGGTCAGGTTCTGCATCGCTCGTCCTAATTCTGTAGTGATTGACACAAATATCATCGCCGCGCCTCCACCCACTCGTCAATGATTTTTTTAGCGATCAACACAAAATATGCCTCGCGAGTAAAATCGCCCGCATGGCAGAACGTGGGCGCCCCCGGAACTTCGACCGGGCCCAGGCCTTGCAAAAGGCCATGGAAGTCTTCTGGTCGAAGGGATATGAAGGAGCATCGCTGGCCGATCTGACGGAAGCGATGGGCATCAACTCGCCCAGCCTCTATGGCGCATTCGGCTCCAAGGAAGGCCTGTTCCGCGAGGCCGTGGCCCTCTACCGCGAGACCGAAGGCGGCTCCGCAAGGCGTGCGCTGCTGGCCGCGCCCACCGCGCGCGAAGCCATCCAATCCATGCTCATGGCCTCCGCCGACCGCTTCACCGCGCCGGGCTTGCCGCCCGGCTGCATGATCGTGCTGGGCGCGCCCGCGGGCAGCGTGAACCACGCCGGCGTCAGCGACTTTCTGGGCGACAACCGGCGCGAAATGCAAAGCCGCATCCTCGCCCGCCTGAATGCGGGCGTTCAGCAAGGCGAGCTGCCCGCAGGCGCCGACATCAAGGGGCTGTCGGCTTTCTACACGACGGTCCTGCACGGCATGTCCATCCAGGCGCGCGACGGCGCAACCCGCAAAACCCTGCAATCCGTGGCGCGGCAGGCGATGTGCGCCTGGGACGCCCTGGCCGGCGCCGGCTCGCCGCCGTCCGGCGTTCCCCCGGGCCGCGCCCGCAACTGACGGACGACGTCATGTTCCGCGTCGACCTGCGGCATCTCATCCTGTGGATAAGCCTGCTGTCGGTCATCGTGGTTCTGGCGGGCGGCCTGCACGCCAGCTACCTGGTGCAGCGCGACCTGCTGCTGCACAACGCAATGGAGGCCAATCGCATCTATGCGTCCAAGCTGGCCCTGACCACGGACGCCCTGCTGAACGACATCCGGCGCTATCTTTCCTACAGCGCCGACATGCTGGCCGACATGGAAACCCATCCCGAATCCATGAGCGCCGAAACGCGGCGGCAGGAGCAGCAGCTGGGCCATTTCAATTCCAGCTTCGTCGCGTCGCCGCAGGGCAAGGTGCTGGCGGTGTCGAGTTCCTATCCGCAACTGCTGGGGCAGCAGTTGACCAGCGACGCGGCCAGGAAAGCGCTGGCGGCCAAGGGGCCCACGATCAGCGAACCCTTCCAGGCCCGCAACGGCCGCTGGCAGATCCTCTACACCCAGCCCATCTTTTCCCGCGACTACCGCTATCTGGGGTTCATTGCCGGATCGCTCTATCTGCATGAAGACAATGTGCTGGACCGCCTGCTAGACCAGCACTTCTATCGCGACGAGTCCTTTCTTTACGTGATCGACCGCGAGGGCACGCTGATCTACCATCCCGACCGAAGCCTGCTGGGCAAGACCGCGCCCGACACCGAGATCTTCGCGTCGGCGCGGCGCGGCGAGACCGGCGAAAAGCGCTTCATCGACGATGACGGGCGCGACATGCTGGCGGGCTACGCGCCCGTCCCCAGCACGGGCTGGAGCATCATTGCCCAGCGCCCGGTCGCCAGCACGCTGCGGCCATTGGGCGACCTGCTCATGGCCACCGCCCGCAACACGCTGCCGCTGCTGCTGCTATCGGTGGCGATGATCTGGCTGCTGTCGCGCTGGATCGCCCGTCCGCTCGGCCAAATGGCCAGCATTGCCAAACGCATGCAGGACCCCGACTCGGCGGACCGCATCCGGGGCGTGCGCTCCTGGTACTTTGAAGCCGCGCAGCTCAAGCGCGCGCTACTGATGGGCTTGGCCTCGATCCACCACAAGCTCAGCGACCTGCGCCGCGAAACCACGACGGACACGCTAACCGGCCTATTGAACCGCCGCGGACTGGACGAGTCGCTGGCGCTCCTGGAGGCCGAAGCCGCGCCCGTGGCCATCGTCGCCATCGACATCGACCACTTCAAAAGCATCAACGACCGCTTTGGCCACGCCGCGGGCGACCAGGCCTTGCAGGTGCTAGCGGGCGTGATGCGCGAAGGCTCGCGCGGCGGCGATGCGCTGGCGCGCACGGGCGGCGAAGAATTCGTCATGCTGCTGCCTGGCGCCAGCATGACGGCGGCCATCGCCATCGCGCAGCGTCTGCGCTCGCGCCTTGCGTCGCAGGAATCCCCGGTGCCCGCTCCCATCACCATTTCGGTGGGGGTCGCGCACTACCCCGAGCACGGGACCGGCCTCGAAGCCGTACTGCAGCGCGCAGACCAGACGCTGTACTACGCCAAGAACCACGGCCGCGATGCGGTCTGCATCGCGGACGATGCCGTGCCGGGCGGTTCCAGGAAGGTCGCCTAACGGGCTACTTCCCCTTGGCGGGGGCCGGCGCCTTGGGCGGCTTGCGCATCTCTTCCAGCAGCGGGCCGCAGGCGTTTTCGTCCGTGGTGCTGGGCGCGATCAGCGCAAGCAGACCGGCCGCCGGCGTCAACAGCACGCCCAGCGCGACCATGCCCGCGCCGCGCGCGGCCAGCGGCGCCACGTGCACGCCCACATCGGGCGATCCGAACGTGCCGCGCACATACAGCGGCGAACGCAGCGAGAAGATGCGGAACCCCTTGCTTTCGGGCGAGATGTCCATGTCCACCGTCTCGTCCTTGAAGTTGGCCGTGCCGGTGATGTTGATCAGCGCGTTCTCGGTATCGAACACGAACACGCGGGGCGTCATCACCCCGTTCTTCATCGCGAGGTCGGCCGCCCCGCAGTTGATCTTCACCTCGTCGTCGCCGAACAGCTTCGACACCACATAGTTGCCCACGTTCAGCCCCGCGATCTCCATCAGGCTGCGGCTGATGACGCCGTCATTGACCAGCATCTTCACATCGCCCGTCGCCGTCCCGAGCAAGGCGGCAACGGAGTTGCCCGCGCCGCTGATCGCCAGGTCCCCGTTCAGCTCGCCCAGGGTTTTCTGCATGGCCTCGGTCGCCGGGAACAGCTCCTTGAGCCGCAGGCGGCGGGCATGCATCTCGACCCGGCCCGTGAGCGGCGCGCCGGATCCGTCCAGGCGCGCGGTGGCGTTCATGGTTCCGCCCGCCATGCCGAAGCGCAGCGGGTCCACCGTCAGCTTGCCGTCCTGCAGCACCACATGCGCGGACAAGTTCGACAGCGGAAGCTTGCTGTCGTGGACGATGCGCGCGGCCTCCAGCGACACATCGGCGTCCATGTCGCGCCAGCGGTCCGTGCGGAAGGCCTGTGTGGGCAGCACCTTGCCCCCCTTGGGCTTGGCGGGCGCATCCTTGGACTTGTCCGTGGCAGCCTGCGCGCCGCCGCCGGACGGCACACCGATCAAGGGGCCCAGGTCCGCCATGCGCAGCAGCTTGGACGACAGCTTG
The DNA here is from genome assembly GCF_000236785.1 of Achromobacter arsenitoxydans SY8. Classification (GTDB taxonomy): domain Bacteria; phylum Pseudomonadota; class Gammaproteobacteria; order Burkholderiales; family Burkholderiaceae_B; genus Achromobacter; species Achromobacter arsenitoxydans. The sequence continues at coordinate 25,874 of NZ_AGUF01000029.1, forward strand.
CCGGTCAGCTTGGGCCGCGGCGCACCCAGGGCAAACGTGATGTCTCCGTGCAGATCGCTGTTGCCGACCTTGCCGTTGAAGCCCTTGTAGTCAAACACCGCGCCCCCGGGGTTCTGCAGCTTGGCCACCAGATGCCCGTCCGTGGAGTACGGCGGCGTATCCGGCAGGGTCACGCCGGTCAGCGGGTAAAGCTGCGCCATCGACGCGCCGGACAGCTTCAGGTGCAGGTCCAGCGCGCCGAGGTTCACGGGGTCCGTCAGCGTGCCGGCGACCGAGGCCCGGGTGCCGCCGATGGCGACATCGGCCTGCAGGGGAAACGGCTGGCTGGCGTCCTGCAGGGCCAGCATGCCGCCGACCTTGCCTTCCCCCTTGGTGGCCAGGCCCTTGAATTTGCCGTCGACCTTCCAGCCGAACACATAGTCGCGGGGCGGCGGCGCGGACGCGTCCTGCGGCACGAAGGACGCCCCGGCCACGTCCGCGAAGGGCACGGGCTTGCCCAGCGGATCGACCAGCACAGTCAGGTCGGCCTTGAGCACTTCGTCGACCAGCCCCACCCGGCCCTTGTCGAAACCGATTTCATTAATGTCCAGCACCCAGGGCGAAGGCTCGCCGGTTTCGGGCAAGGTGAAGACCCAGTTGGCCCGGCCGTCCGCCAGCCGCTCCAGGTCGGCGGCCGGCTCCGTCAGCTGGATCCGGCGGATGACCACGCGCTGGCGCAGCAGCGGCAAGGGCGCCAGACTGAATTCTCCGCGCTTGAGCGTGGCGAAATGGGGCGCTTTGGCCCACGGCGCGTTGCCTACCGAAATATCGTTCGCGATCACGCGCGGCCAGGGCACCCAGGCGCGCCAGCCGCCTTCGCCGGGCTGCCGCTGCCATTGCACACTCAGGTCGCCGTTGATGGCGAACGGACGCCCAATGGCGGCGCTGGCCCGCTCGTTGATCATGGGCTTGGCGCGGTTCCAGTCGAAGGTGGCGATCACCACGACGAACACCGCCACTATCAGGGCAATGCCCCCTACAATCCCGATCGCTATTTTTTTTGTTCGAGTCATGCTTACTGTCCTTGACGTTGCTGCCGGCAGACCGGCTGCCGGCCACTGATGCCGCTCAGGGTATCGCGGCCCGCAGCGCCGTTAGGGCAGCGCGACGTCATAATGTGTGCGGATCTTTCCGTGCGGACAAGGCCGTCATTTCGGGCCGGCGCGCTCGCCCGCCGGAATTGCGCAGCACGAAACGTGCCCGGACAGCGCAGCTGCAGTTACAAAAAGAGACTAGTGAAAATCCGAAAATCGCTGAACAAGCCCTCCTTTCAGCGAATTTTTGACGCCAGGCCGGTTCCAATGGCGAATTGATTGATTCCGCCCCTGCCGGGCCGGAAAGCAGAACAACCTGGAGGCCCGATGCGGCATTCAACCTTGATTTTCGTGTTGGCGGCATTTGCGCTGCTGACGCTCAGCCGGCTGGCGTTTGCCGTTTGGCAATGGCAGCGGGTGCGCAATGCCGGCGGTCTTCTCCCGCTGCTGTGGCGCGGGCTGCGCATTGATGCGCACCAGATCGCCGTGCTGGCGGCGCTGCCGGCCGTGCTTTCGCCGCTGTTCGGCCACATCCCCGCCGCCGCCTCGATAGCCGCCGTCTGGTATCTGGTTGCATTCCTCCTGCTGGCCTTTCTGGAAGTGGCGACGCCGCCCTTCATCGTGGAATACGACTCCCGCCCCAACCGGCTGTTCGTCGAATACCTGAAGCATCCCCGCGAAGTCTCCGGCATGCTGTGGCGCGGCTACAAGGGCGCGCTGGTGGGCGGATTCGCCGTGCTGGCGCTGATCGGCTGGGGCGCGTACGCCCTGCTCGGCCATGCGCGCCCCGATCCTCAACTGACGTGGTGGCAGATGCCGCTGGCCAGCGTGGCCATACTGGCCGTGGTTGTCCTGGCGATCCGCGGCACCCTGGGCCATCGCCCCATCAATCCGTCCTCGGTGGCCTACTGCTCGGACGGCATGCTCAACACCCTGGCGCTGAATTCGCTCTACAACGTCTTCTATGCGATCTACAGCATGAAGAACGAGAAATCGGCATCGGCGGTTTACGGGGGCATGAACAACGCCAAGATGCACGGCCTGGTGCTGGCGCAATCCGGCCTGCCCAATCCGCCGCCCAATCCCGACTACCCCAGCCTGCACCGCCAGCCGGCCACCCGCAAGACGTCTCGTCCGCTCAATCTGGTGATCATTCTTGAGGAAAGCCTGGGCGCGCAGTACTGCGCCGGACTGGGCGGCGCCGACCTGACGCCTGAACTGGACGCCCTGGCGCGCGAGGCCTGGACCTTCACGCGCGCCTACGCCACCGGCACCCGCTCGGTGCGAGGCCTGGAGGCCGTGGTCACGGGCTTTCTGCCAACGCCCGCGCAGGCCGTCCTGAAGCTGCCCCGTTCGCAGCGCGGCTTCTTCTCGCTGGCCGACCTGCTGGGCCGCCACGGCTACCATTCGCGCTTCATCTATGGCGGCGAATCGCACTTCGACAACATGAAGGGCTTCTTCCTGGGCAATGGCTTCAGGCAGATCGTCGACCGCGCGGATTTCATCGACCCCGCCTTCGTGGGAACCTGGGGCGCCTCGGACGAGGACATGTTCAACCAGCTGGACCGGCTGCTGCGCGAAGACGGCGACCAGCCTACCTTCACGCTGGCCTTCAGCGTCTCAAATCATTCTCCGTGGGAGTACCCGGCCGGCCGCATCCAGACCGACGGCAACCCGGCTACGGTGGAAAACACCGTGCGCTACGCCGATTGGGCCCTGGGCAGGTTCTTCGAAAAGGCCAAGCAATCGCCGTACTGGGAGAACACGGTCTTTCTGGTGGCGGCGGACCATGATTCCCGCGTGTTCGGCGCCAGCCTGGTGCCCGTGCGCCACTTCCATATTCCTGCGGTGATCCTTGGCGCCGGCATTGCTGCGCGCCGCGACGACCGCCTGATCAGCCAGATCGACCTGCCCCCGACCCTGCTGTCGCTGATCGGGGTGGACACCGAACATCCGATGATCGGGCACGACCTGACGCGCAGCACGCCGGGGCGGGCCATCATGCAGTACGACAACACCTATGGCTACCTGAAGGGGGACGACCTGCTGGTGCTGGCGCCCAGCAAGCCAGCGGTGCAGTACCGCTATACGGCGCCGGAGGATTACGCGCCCGTGCCGCTGGACGAAAACCTGGCCGCCGAGGCGCTGGCCCATGCCTTGTGGCCCAGTTGGGCGTATCGCGAGGGCCGCTACAGCCTGCCGGGGCAGCCGCCCGCACAATCGGGCGCGCAAGGCCGGAACGCAAACTGAGCCGGCCGCCCGCTTGGGCGGCGTATTCGGGAAGGCCGCCTGCAAGGACGCCCCCAGCCGGCCCGAAGGCCATCACCCCCGCGGCCGCACAAACGCCTTGCGTTTTTTTTCGCTGAGCGCGTGGCAGTGGCAATCCGGATGGTGATCGTTGACCATGCCCACCGCCTGCATGAAGGCATAGACGGTGGTGGGACCGACGAATTTCCAGCCCAGCTTCTTGAGCGCCTTGGACAAGGCAACGGCCTGTTCGGACGACGATGCCCCGTGGGTTGACGGCGCTCCGGGCGGCGCTTCAAAGCGCCACAGATACGCGGCCAGCGAGCCCTCGCGCTTGATCATTTCCAGTGCGCGGCCGGCATTGTGGATCATGGCTTCGATCTTGCCGCGATGGCGCACGATGCCCGCATCGGCCAGCAGCGCCTGCACTTCCTTTTCGCCGTAGACCGCCAGCCTGGCGGGTTCGAAATTGGCGAAGCCGCGGCGGAAGGCCTCGCGCTTGGACAGAATGGTGCGCCAGCTCAGGCCAGCCTGGAAGCCTTCCAGGCAGAGCTGTTCGAACAGCGCGCGGTCGTCGCCTTCGGGGCGCCCCCATTCGGCGTCGTGGTAGGCCATGTATTCGGCGGACGTATCCACCCAGCCGCAGCGGGCAAGGCCATCGGGGAAATCGGTTCTGGCATTCAAGGGGAAGCCTCCTGGCGGCTGACGGGCTACCGATGCTACCCCAGCAACGTCCCTGAAAAAAGTCGTGGCGGCCGCAGTTCGAATCCAGCTACTATTTCCGGCCTGATCCCGCGCCGGCCCTGACCGAGCGCCCCCCGGATCAGCTCGGCGGGCCGCCCTGGCGCAGCCCCGTCCGCGGCATTGCGGGGACCCGGACAGGCTTTCGGATCCCACTCCTCCATGTCCCTGTCAGAGTCCACGCTCATCTCGTTCGTTTCGCCCGCCGTCCTGGCCGGCGACGACCCCGCCGCCAACCCCTGCCTGGACTGCGGCGCGTGCTGCTCGCACTTCCGGGTGTCCTTTTACTGCGGAGAGCTGGCAGGCGAGAACGGCGGCCATGTGCCGCTGGACCTGGTCACCCAGATGAGTCCGCTGCGGGCCTGTATGAAAGGCACGGAAATGGGCGGCGGCCGCTGCATCTCGCTGCGTGGGGAACTGGGCAAGCCGGGTATCCATTGCGCCATCTACGAAAACCGCCCCACGCCCTGCCGCGAGTTCGATATCTGGATGCCTGACGGGTCGCCCAATCCCGATTGCCAGCGCCTGCGCCTGGGGCTGGGCCTGCCTGCCGTGCCGCCCAGGCCCGATGCCGAGAACGACCCGCAGGGCCCCATGCATCCGGACCAGCCGGCCGCGGCCTGACATTCCGGGGCGGCTGGGCGCCCTCCAACACTACGCGCGGCCAGCGATGTAGCGAGTCGGGCTCATGCCGAACGCCGTCCGGAAACTGCCGATGAACGCGCTGGTGCTCTCGTAGCCCACGGACAGCGCAACCTGCGTCACGGATCCGCCCCGGAACAGCATTTCCAGCGCGCGCAGCAGGCGGGCCTGCTGCCGCCACTGTCCCAGGGTCACGCCGGTTTCCTGGCGGAACCGGCGCATCAGCGTGCGAGACGACATGTTCAGCCGCTGGGCCCATTCGTCGATGCCGGCGGTATCGTCCGGCGTGTCCAGCAGCGTATTGGCCAGGTCCTGCAGCCGCGGATCGGCGGGCATCGGCAACGGCACGGAGGCCTCCGCGTTGCGCTGCTTCAGCTCTTCCAGCAGCACCTCGAACAACTGGGCCTGGTAGGCGGGCGGCGTGTCGTGCCATGCGCCGCTTGTAAACCGGTCGATCAGCGCCTCGATCAGCTTGGACGACGGCCACGCGCGGCAGTGCGGCGGCAAACGTCCGCAGACGTCTGGATGCACGTGCAGGAACGATCCGCGCGCCTCGCCGAACCAGCGCGCCCCATGCTGCACGCCGGGCGGTATCCAGCCCAGGCTGCCGGGCAGCACCGTCAAGACCCTGGCGCCCGACTCCACCATGATCAGCCCCTCGTGAACCAGCACCAGCATGCCCTCTTCATGGACGTGCGCCGGCACCGCAATGCCCTTGGATTCGCGGCGTCTGCGCACGCTGAACGGCGTCAGCAGGACGTCGGGCAACGCGGGATCGGCGGCCGTTTGAAGCATGGTTGGCAGGTTTGAGCTACAGGTTGATGGGTTCCCGTTAGCGGGCCCATTTGAAAATGTACATCATTCTCATCAATCGGGCATCAGCCCCCCGAACGGAGAATTTTCATGGACCACACACGGCTGCGCGATGCCGGCATCAAGGCCACCTTCCCCCGACTGAAGATCCTGGACATCTTCTACCGCCACGCCGATCAGCACATGAGCGCCGCGGACATCTACCGCAACCTCATTTCCGATCGCAGCAACATCGGCCTGGCCACGGTTTATCGCGTGATCACGCAACTTGAACACGCAGGACTGCTCAAACGCACTCAGCTCGACACGCACACCACCGTGTTCGAGCTCAACGATAAGGGGCATCACGACCATCTGGTCTGCACGCGCTGCGGACAGATCCGGGAGTCCAGCGATCCCGCCATGGCGCAACTGGTCAGAAAGATCGCCCGGCGCAGCGGCTTTGAACTGGATTCCTACAGTCTGGTGCTCTACGGCAGCTGCGGCTGCGCCAGGGAGGCGCCAGCCGCCCCTCACGGAGAATTCGAATGAACCACGAACAGTTTTTCTTTCACGACCTGTCCCAGTTCCCCATCGTCACGTCGCGGCACGGCAGCGCGCCGCTGGGCTATTCGGCCAGCTGGATCCGCGAAATGGAGCTGCTGGTGGACAACCCGCGCACCTTCGTCATGGTCGTTCCCGACATGCGGATCGAAGCCTCCCATGAGGACCGCAAGGCAATGATCGAATGGCAGACGGTCAACATGCCGCGCCTGAAGGCCCGCTGCCGGGCATTCATCGCCGTGGAGCGGGACGCGCAGGCGCTGGACAAGATCCGCAAGCGCGGCGAAAAGATGGCCCGCGCCTTCGGCATGCCCTTCCTGGCGGTCGCCACGGCCGGAGAGGCCGTCCAGTGCGCCCGGGAACTGCTCGGCCAGGCGGGGCCCGGCGGCTTCAATCTGGACTAGGATCCCTTCCGGCGCGCCCGCGTCCGATTTAAGAGTTGGCGCGCCGCGCCGTTGTTCAAGGCAGGCGCCGTCATTGTCGCGGCCTCTCCCGCCAACCTTGAATCCGCCGCCCCACGCATGAACCGCGCCCTCGCCTGCCACTTTTGCCAATCGACGCTTGCCCAGGGCGCGGCGCTGCTCGAGAAAAACGGCGCGGCGATCTGCAAGCGCTGCGTGGACCAGTTTTCCGCGCTGTTCGCCGAGCGGGCCTGGGCCATGGCGGCCACCCCGCAAGAACAGCTTGACGTCCTGCTGGCCGAAAGCCAGCGAGCCCTGGAGCAGAGCGAAACGCTGGCCGAGCGGGCCCGCCGCTGCGGCCTCAGCCTGAACGATCTGTCCGCGGCGCTGCCGGCGCGCCCGCTGTCCTGAAACCCGCACGCCCGTCAGAACGAGCCTAGCGCGCCTCCCAGCGCGATCACGGCGGCCAGCCCGATGATGGGCCCCACGATCCCCACCACGACGATGTTCATGTAACCGTCCTTGTGGGTCGAACCGCAGACGGCCAGAAGCGTCACGACCGCCCCATTGTGGGGCAGGCTGTCCAGCGTGCCGGCGCCGATCACCGACACGCGGTGCATCAGCGCCGGGTCGATTCCCAGGGTTTGGGCCAGCTCCATGTACGTGCCGGCCAGGGACTGCAAAGCGATGGTCAGTCCGCCCGAGGCCGAGCCGGTCAACGCCGCCAGCACGTTGGTGGCCACGGCCAGCGACACCAGCGGCCCGCCCTCGATGGACAGCACCCAGTCGCGCACCACCGCAAACGACGGCAGCGACGCCACCACCGCGCCAAATCCCACCAGGCTGGCGACGCTCAGCAGCGGCAGCGCCGACGCGTTCACGCCGGCGTCCATGGTGTCGCGCAGCGACGGCAGGCGCCGGTAATTCAGCGCCACCAGCACCGCGATCGCCGCCAGCAGCGCGGTGATCACCGACCAGACGCCGCCGACCGCCGCCAGGCTCGTCCCGCCCCACCGCGCCTCGGCCAGCCAGGAAGTGTCCATGCGCGGCAGCACGACGAGCGTCATGAGCAGGTTTACAAGGATCACGACCACCAGGGGCGTCGCCGCCACCAGCGCCGACGGCGCATCGGGACTGCGCTGGCCGTGATGGATTTCCGCGGGATCGAACTCGCGCGCCACCGTGGCGCGTTCACGCACGACCACGTCATCGGCGGCATCTCCGGCCATGCCTGCCGGCGCGACGTAGCCTTCGCCCGCGCGCCGCGCCGACGCCTCGGCGCGCGTCAGCCACCACAGGCCGAACCCCAGCATGATCGCGCTGGCGATGATCCCCAGGCCGGGCGCGGCAAAGGGCGTGGTCGAGAAGAACGGCATGGGGATGGCGTTCTGCACTGCCGGCGTGCCGGGCAAGGCCGACATGGTGAACGTGGATGTGCCCAGCAGGATGGCCGCGGGCATCAGGCGCACCGGGATTGCCGCGGCCTTGAACAGGGCATGCGCCATGGGCGCCAGCACGAAGAAGGCCACGAACAGGCTGACGCCGCCGTAGGTCACGATGGCCCCCGCCAGCACCACTGCCAGGATGGCCCGCCGGGCGCCCAGCTTGCGCGTCATGAGGTTGGCGATGGCCGTGACGGAACCGCTGTCGTCCATGAGCTTGCCGAACAGCGCGCCCAGCAGGAATAGCGGGAAGAACTGCGCGACAAACCCCGCCGCGCCGCCCATGAAGGTCTGGGTCCAGTGGGCCAGCAAGGGTTCGCCCGAAGCGGCGGCGGTCAATATGGCTGCAGCGGGCGCCAGCAGCAGGATGCTCCAGCCGCGATACGCCAGCCAGATCAGCAGAACCAGCGCAATCAGGATTCCGAAAAGGCCCATGGCGTCAGACCTCGCCCAGCATTTCGTCGATATCCAAAGTCGACCGCTTGCCCAGGTCTTGGCCGTGCGCATCAAGAAAATCGCCTGCCGCCTTGCGGCCTTCGTCCCGAAGCATGCGCAGGAACTCCCACTCGGCGTTGAGCTTGGACGAATAGCCCAGTTCCACCATCTTTTCGGACGCGACCCTGTGGATGCGCATGTCCGCCCACATCGCGCCTTCGCCGTTGCCGGGATCGGCCACCTGGCGCAGCAGCGCAATCATGCGCAGTTCTTTGAGCAGCGGCGCATTGAACGTCACTTCGTTCAGGCGGTTCAGGATCTCCCGGGCGCTGCTGGGCACCCCGGGACGCTCGACGGGATTGATCTGCACCAGGATGGTGTCGCGCGACTTGCATTCCCGCACGAGCGGCGTGATGGTCGGATTGCCGCTGTAGCCGCCGTCCCAGTAAGGATCCCCGTCGATCATGACGGCGCGGAACATCGTGGGCAGGCAGGCCGAAGCCAGCAGCACATCGGCGGTCACATCGGCGTTCTTGAACACCCGGCCGCGGCCTGTGCGGGCGTTGGTCGCCGTGATGAACAGGTGGATCGGCGCCTGGGCGAGTTCGTCGAAATCAATCGCTTCCTTGAGGATGTCCGAAAGCGGATTGAATCCGGAAGCGTGCAGGTCATACGGCGAGAACACACGCGAAGCCAGGTCATAGGCGGCGAACAGGGGTGAACGGTCGAGCGACCAAGTCCCCGTCAGCACGTCGAGCAGGCTGCGCCGGAACGGGCTGAAGGTGGCCGCGCGCGACACCCGCCGCCAGAAATCCTCCAGGGCGGCGCGAGCGCCGTCGGCGCCCCCGCGCGCATGGCCCAGCACCAGCACCGCTGCGTTCATGGCGCCGGCGGAGGTGCCCGAAATGCCGTCTATGCCCAGCCAGGACTCTTCCAGCAGGCGATCCAGCACGCCCCAGGTGAACGCGCCGTGCGCGCCTCCGCCTTGAAGGGCAAGATCAATCAACAGGGGATCTCGGGCGGACGCTGAGGATTTGGATCGGGCCACTGGTAACTCCTTGCGATGAAGGCAGGGGTCGTGCTTGCGATCGAAAAAAGACAGCCGACATGGGCAATGCTGCAGCGCACATATCGCCAGAACGTTATACGCGATGGGCGGTCGGCGGGCAACACGCGGATCGGTTGACGCAGCAGTTCGGGCCCCGACCCGGAGCGTTTCCTCCGCATCAGCGCGATTAAATCCCGGCGCATTTTCGGATAACTTCCAGCGCCAATCCGCATACCATCCATCGACCATAAATTAATCATATCGTTTGTATCAATGCGTGCCGATTCTTATAAATCGGATGGTATCCAGCACATGGATCTAGATAATAAGTACAGGTTAGATTTCAACCACTTATATTATCTGGATGGTATCCGTATATTAATTCTTGGTAATACAAAAAAATGGGTATACAGTGCGTCCTTTTTTTCAAAAGCCCATTAAGTCCACGCATATTGTTTTGTTACGTCGCAATACTTTTAATGCAATTCAGCAATGTCTGGACATCAAATTAATAATCAAGAGTAAAGGACCCAAGTTTTGATATATGGCACCAAGAAGTGGCTGACGGCGACGGTCGCACTTAGCACCTCCTACTGCGGCGGCGTCATGGCCGCGGACCTGAACATTGGCGCGGGAAACACGCAGGTGTTCGACGGCTCGGCCAACTTTCCCGGCGGGATCGACGTTAACGGCGGCACGGTCGTAATCGGCGGCAACGGCGGCGGCGCGGGCGTCTCGATAGGCGGGAACGTCAACGCGAACTCGAATGGCACCGTCGCAGGCTTCGGCTCCATCAATGGCGATCTGAATGTGAGCGGCAACGCGCGCGTTGCGCCCGGCTATTGGGTCGACACGCCCACCGGCGTCTCCAACGGCAACCTGGTCGTCAACGGCAACCTGTCGATGAACAATGCCGTGTTCGACTTCGAGACGGGCTATGCCGGACTGCCCATTACGCAGCCCGGCACCGGCGACAACATCACCGTCGGCGGCAATGTCGCCCTCAACAATGCAACGCTGAACGTGTCGGTGAACACCCTGGGCACCAACGCCGGCTTCTACCGCATCATGTCGTACGGCGGCACGCTGAGCGGCAATGGCCTGACGCTGGGCACGGTCACGGGCGACTCCGTTCCGGCCGCGACGATCCAGACGCTGACGGACGACAAGCACATCAATCTGGTCCTGGGTCCCAGCACGACCAATCTGTGGAACGGCAATGGCGTCGCATCCGCGACGCGCGCCGGCGGCGGCGACGGCACCTGGAGCGCCGCAAGCACAAACTGGAACAGCCCGACCAATGCCACCGGCGCCCTGCCCGATGGCGGCTACGCCATCTTCACCGGCGCGACGGGAACGGTGACCGTCGACGGCAGCGCAGGTCCGGTGCGCGTATCGGGCCTGCAGTTCGCCTCGGACCGGTATCGCCTGCAAGGCGCCCCCATCACGCTGGTTGGCAGCGGCGGCAATCCGCCCGTCATCGTCGTCGGCGACGGCACCTACGCCGCCGGCAAATTCGTCGAGATCATCGACAACCCGCTGCAAGGCACGGAAGGCTTCGTCAAGACTGGCGTGGGATCGGTGATCCTGAACGCAGACAGCAGCGGCCTGACCGGCCCCATTTTCATCGCCGACGGCGCGCTGGAGCTCAACGGCAAGTTGAACGGCCCCGTCGATATCGGCCGCGAAGTCGTGCTTGCGGGCGTCGGCCAGCTGGGCAGCACCACGCTGTACCCCACCGCCGTGATCTCCCCGGGCAATGACGGCTCGCCCATCGGCACGCTCACCGTCAACGGCAACCTCAACTTCGGCCAGGACACGATCTTTCGCGTGCATGCCGACCCCGCCAGCAGCGCAAGCGACCGCATCCACGTCACCGGCGTCGCCACCCTGGACGGCACCGTGGCGCACGTGGGCCCCAATGGCAACTACGCGCCGCGCACAACCTACAACATCCTGACGGCCGACGGCGGCATCCAGGGCACGTTCACCGGCGCCTCCAGCGCCTATGCATTCCTGACGCCCACGCTCAGCTATGACCCGAAGAATGCGTTCATGACGCTGACGCGCAACGACGTGCCGATCGGCAGCATCGGCGACACGGACAACGCAGGCAACGTGGGCGGCGCGCTGGACCAGGAAGATCCGCCCGCAAGCGGCAATGGATCCTCGTCGGGCGGCAACGGCTCGTCCTCCACCGGCAACGGTTCGTCGTCCACCGACGGCGGTTCGACCTCCACCGGCAACGGCTCGTCGTCGACGGGCAGCGGCTCGGCCTCTACCGACAATGGTTCGTCGTCCACAGGCAGCGGTTCGGCCTCGACCGACAATGGCTCGTCGTCCACGGGCAACGGTTCGGCCTCGACCGGCAATGGCTCGTCGACGACCGGCAATGGCGCGACCACGGGCGAATCGGCGTCCGGCGGAACCGGCTCGCCTGTAATCGGCAGCGGCATCGCTTCCGCGCAAGACACCGGCGCCCGCCAGGTGACCACGGCAGTCCTCTCCATGACGCCGGACCAGGCGCGCGCGGCCTTGAAGATGCTGTCGGGCGAAGCGCACGCCAGCACCACCAGCGTGCTGATGAGCCAGGCGGATACCGTAAGCACCCTGCCGCTGGCGCACTTGCGCGGCAACCTCGACGCGCCCGCCCGCGCCGGCCGCCCCACGGCCCAATTGGGCAGGCCGTCGTCCGACGCCCTGCCGCAAAGCGGCGCATCGCCCGTCTGGGCACAGGTGTTTGGCAACTGGAGCAAGTTCAACAGCGACGGCAATGCATCCAGCGTGAATCAATCCGCCGGCGGGCTCTTCGTCGGCGGCGATGGCGCGGTGGGCAGCGGCTGGCGTCTCGGCGGCGCGCTCGGATACACCGGCAGCCACAACTCGATCTCCGATGTGTCGTCGCGCTCCAGCGTCGACAGCTACACGGCGACCGTGTTCGGCGGCAAGAACTTCGAAGCGGGCCCCGGCAATATCCGCTTCATGGCCGGCGCAGCCTACACCTGGCACGAGATCGACACGAAGCGCAATGTGGCGGCCGGCAGCCTGAACCAGCAGCTCGAGTCCTCCTATCACGCCTCGTCGACGCAAGTGTTCACCGAACTGGGCTATAACCTGCCGCTGGGCAATGCCTACAGCATCGAACCCTACGCCGGCCTGGCCTGGAACCAGCTGCGCACCCGCGGCTTCGAGGAATCCGGCGGCTCCGCCGCCCTGCATGGCGAAAGCAAATCCGACGACGTGACCAGCACCACGCTCGGCCTGCGCGGCGCATGGCAGTTCGGCTCCGACCAGGCGCCGGGCCGCCTGACCGCAACGCTGGGCTGGCGCCACGCCATGGGCGACGTCAAGCCCAAGCAGCAACTGGCCTTCGAGGGCGGCAGCACGTTCTCGGTAACGGGTGTTCCCATCGCGCGCGATGCCGCGGTGGTCGGGTTCGGCGCCGAAGTGGCCGTTACGCGCAACACGACGGCCGGCGTCTCCTACGACGCGCAGTTCGGCGGCGGCAACCGGCAGCAGTCGGGCCTGTTGAAGCTGTCCACGCGCTTCTAAAGCGGCCGCACTCAGTGCGCCCCGCCTCCCGGACCTGTGGGGTCCGGGAGGCCTGCGACAGACGCTGGCAACTGAGGCTTGCGCCCGACTACGGCCCCCCTAAGCCCGACGTCGCCAAGGGCCCGGCCCGAACAAAAAAAAACGCCGCTTGGAATAGCGGCGTTTTCTTGTGCGGCCCATGCCAGCAACTGCGGTAACTGGCACTGCCTTAAATTGGGGTGGTGGGTTGTGCGAGACTCGAACTCGCGACCAACGGATTAAAAGTCCGCTGCTCTACCGACTGAGCTAACAACCCGACCGAAGCCCGAAATTATGGCGGATTTCTAAGGGCTTGTCAAAAATAGAAAACCAGCTTACCAGGCCGCCACCACGGCGCCCTTGAACTTGGTCTCGATGAACTGCTTGACGGCCGGGCTGTGATAGGCGGCGATCAGCTTGGCGAACTCGGGGCGGTCCTTGTCTTTTTCACGCACGACCAGGATGTTGGCGTACGGCGAATCCGGCGCTTCCTGCGCGATGGCGTCCTTGGCGGGGTTCAGGCCGGCTTCCAGCGCAAAGTTGGTGTTCACGGCCGACGCGTCGGTGTCATCCAGCGAACGCGGCAGCTGGGCGGCATCCAGTTCGATGAAACGCAGCTTCTTCGGGTTCTCGATCACGTCGATCGGCGTGGCCTTCAGGCCCGATTCCGGACGCAGCTTGATCAGGCCATTGGCCTGCAGCAACAGCAGAGCACGGCCGCCGTTGGTCGGGTCGTTCGGCAGCGCGATGCGGGCGCCTTCCTTCAGTTCCGACAGAGACTTGATCTTCTTGCTGTAGATACCGATCGGGAAAATCACGGTCTTGGCGATGCTGACCAGCTTGTAGCCGCGGTCGGCATTGGCGTTGTCCAGGTAGGGCTGGTGCTGGTAGCTGTTCACGTCCAGGTCGCCCGACGCCAGCGCCACGTTGGGCTGGACGTAGTCGGAGAACTCGATGACCTGGATGTTCAGGCCTTGCTTGGCGGCTTCGGCCTTGACCACGTCAAAGATCTGGGCGTGCGGGCCGGCGGTGACGCCGATCTTCAGCGGCTTGTCCTGAGCCAGCGCGGGCTGGGCGAAAACGGCGGCGCCCAGGGCGAACGCGGCCAGCGACTTCAAAACCTTGATGCTCATGTTGCGATATCCCGAATTACGGAAGTAGAAAGAGAGTGAATCTGCGTCAGAAGCATCAGCGATGCGACATGCGGCGCACGAAACGGTCGCCCAGACTCTGGATTGCCTGGACCAGGACGATCAGCACGATCACGACCGCGGCCATGACGTCCGACTGGAAACGCTGGTAGCCGTAGCGGATTGCCAGGTCGCCCAGGCCGCCGCCGCCAATGGCGCCGGCCATGGCCGAATAGCCGATCAGGCTGACGACGGTGACGATGGTGGCGGCGATGAGGCCGGGCAAGGCCTCGGGCAGCAGCACCTTCATGATGATCTGCATGGGCGATGCGCCCATCGCGCGCGCCGCGGTGACCAGTCCCGGATCCACTTCGCGCATGGCGTTCTCCGCGATGCGGGCCATGAACGGAATGGCGGCGACCGACAAGGGCACGATGGCGGCCGTAGTGCCGATGGACGTCTGCGCGACCAGGCGCGTGAACGGAATGATGGCGACCATCAGGATCACGAAGGGCACCGAACGCGTGGCGTTGATCACCGCGCCCAGCACGTGGTTGACGGGCTGGTTTTCCAGCATGGCGCCGCGCGCGGTCACGGTGAGCGTCACGCCCAGCGGAATGCCGATGATCACCGCGATGGCGCTGGCCACCCCGACCATCAGCAGGGTGTCAAGCAGCGACGTAATAAGCAGGTCGATCAGTTGCGGACTCATGAGCTATTTCTTCAACGGTAATGTCACGGGCGTTCAGGGCGGCGATGGCGTCCTTGAGCGCGGCGGGCGCGCCCTGGGCCAGCACGAACATCGTGCCCACGGCCACGCCCTGGATATCTTCGACGCGCGCCTGCACCAGGCCCACGTCCAGGGAAAACTGCCTGGACAGGTCGGACAGGAACGCGCCCGACGCGTCGGTGCCGGTCAGCGACAGGCGCAGGAGGCGCACGGCCTGACCCGGCTTGGCGGCGACAAGCGCCTGGATGCGCTCCTTCACGGCGGCCAGCGTGGCGTCGGTCAGGTCCGACGCGGTGGCCGCCGACACCATGTTGCGGGTCACTTCGTGGCGCGGCTGCGCGAACACTTCGCGCGTGCTGCCGATTTCAACCACTTCACCCTGCGACAGCACGGCGACGCGGTCGCAGACCTCGCGCACGACTTCCATCTGGTGGGTGATCATGACCACGGTCACGCCGGTCTTGCGGTTGATGTCGCGCAGCAGCGCCAGGATGTTGTGCGTGGTTTCCGGATCCAGCGCGGACGTGGCCTCGTCGCTCAGGAGGACGTCCGGATCGTTGGCCAGGGCGCGGGCGATGCCCACGCGCTGCTTCTGGCCGCCGCTGATCTGGCTGGGATAACGGTCGCGCAGGTGTTCCAGGCCGACCAGCGCCAGCAGGCGCTCGACGCGCGCCGGGATCTCGGCCTTGGACACGCCCGCGATTTCCAGCGGCAGGGCGACGTTGCCGTACACCGTGCGGCGCGACAGCAGGTTGAAGCCCTGGAACACCATGCCGATACGGCGGCGCTGCCCGCGCAGTTGCGCTTCATTCAGCCCGGTCAAGGCCTGGCCGCCGATGGCGATGGAGCCTTCGTTCGGGCGTTCCAGCAGGTTGATGCACTGGACCAGCGTGCTTTTGCCGGCCCCGCTGGGGCCGATGATGCCAAAGACCTCGCCCTGCTCGATGTGCAGGTTGATGCCTCGCAGCGCCTGGAATTCCCCATGCGGCGTGGCGTAGGTCTTGGATAGGTTCTCGATGTGAATCATGGCAAGCGATTTTGTATCTTTTCTCTTCTGAAGAGAACGACCGTTTTTTCCACTTTTAATAACTACAAGTAATATAAACCGCAGCGATCGCCCAGGAGTGCCGCCACGGAACCGGCCGCGCGCCCGTACCCGGCGCGCAAGCCAAAGACATAAAGGGCAGCCGGGAAGGAAAGCCCTCCTGACTGCCCTTTTTCAACGGTGGCCGCGTTGCGGCCCCGCGAGGTTCAGCGCGCGCGCGAAATGCGGACTTCCGCCCCGCGGCGCTTGACTTCCAGACCCTCGGACGGCGAGATGCGCAGCCCTTCCAGACCCTTGATGTAGCTCGAACCCTGCATCTGCATCACGCGGATCTTGTTGCGCATGACGACCGGGTTGTGCACCGGCATGCCGAACATCCAGACCTCGTCCAGGATACGGGCCGAGTTGAACTCGCCCGTATGCTGCGCGGCCGGCCCCAGACAGAGCATATGCCCTTCGCGGCCGAAGACCGGGAACTGGCCCAGTTCGCAGTCGATGGTCCAGGTGGTGCCGCCTTCGTAGCGGTGACCGGTGTTCAGGTCCCACCAGGCTTCGCCCTTGGGCAGATACACGCGCACCTGATTGCCCGGTTCGGTCACCGGCGCCACCAGCAGGGCCGGGCCCAGCAGATATTGCAGGTCCCATTCGTGGGCGTGCGGGTCGTTCGGGAACGACAGCGCCATCGAACGCTGCACCGGCAAGCCGGTGCGGGCCGAGTCCTCGATGGCGCCCAGCACGTAGGGCACCAGGCGATAGCGCCACTGCAGCCAGGTCTTGGCATGCGCCAGGGTTTCGTCGCCAAAATCCCAGGGCATCAGGCCTTCCACGCCCTGGAAGGAGAAATTGGCCGAAAACACGCCAGCGGTCAGCCAGCGCAGATACAGTTCGGCGGTCATGCCCGAGCGGTCGCGCGTGGCCGATCCGATGCCGTGCACCTGCACGGGTACGCCGCTGGCGCCGATCGACAGCGAGGTGCGCAGGGTGTGACGCAGGCCGTCCCAGGTATTTTCTACCTGAGGGCCGACTTGCCACGGCAGCCGCTGGGCGGCCGGGAACAGGTCAGTGCTGGGGACCACGCCCTCGGGCGGCACCTTGAGCCCGGCGACCGCGTCGAACAGCGCGCGGCGCACCAGCAGCGGATACATGGAGCGCAAGGCCGGACCCGTTTCGCCGTTGCGGGCGGTCACGCCATCGGGGATGGCGATCTGGGCGTCGCAGGCCGGCGCATCCAGGCCGTCTTCCACCAGTTGGCGGTGGCGTTCCACCCACAGGTTGTAGATGTCGCGATAGGTCAGGTCCAGCAGGCCGTAAGGCTGCCCGGAGGTGGCGGCATTGCCGTCGAACACCTGGGCGGAACCGTCGTCCTTGGCCAGCAGCCAGCCGCGGTCCTCGAGTTCCTCGAACAGCGGGCTGGTCTTGATGACGCCCGGAAATCCGGAGGCCGCCACGTGCACGTTGTGCTTGTGGAACAGCGCCAGCATCTGCTTGGCGTCGGGGAAGCGCTGGGCATCCCATTCGAAGACGGTTTTGTCGGCCTGGAATCCCCAGGCAGCCGGCTGAGCCAGGGTCACGGCGTCGACCGGGATCTGGTTTTCGCGCATGCGCGCCACCAGGGCCACCGTCTGCGTGGGCATTTCGCCCGCGGCCTGCTGCAGCCACGCGCCCATTGCCCACAGCACGGGCTGCCCGGCGCGGCCGGTCAGCGCGGTGTATTGATTCAGGATTTCAGAGGGCTCGCCAGCGAACAGGAAGAGGTCCAGGACCGCGTCGTCCACAGTCAGCACATAGGCAGAATCCGCGGGAGCGACGCCCACCGAATGCTCGACCCGGCGCATCGTATTGACATAGACGCCCCAGCCGCGCGGGCTCCATGCCAGCGGGAGGGCACGATGCTCGGGATCGTCGGAAACGACCGATTCCTCGCGGCGGTTCAGGTCGCCGGGGGTTTCGCCCAGGCCAAACACGCGTTCGCCTGCCGCCAGCGCGAAGCCGGCCGTCCAAACGGCGTCGTCGGCCTGGTCCAGCGCGTTGTGCCCGAATGCGGGCGCATGCGCGGAAACCTCGGACTCGAAAACCCGCTCTTCATTGCGGTACAGCGCCACGCGCACGGGGCTGGTCTGGATCTCGAGGGACACATCGCCCTGGGTGATCCGCCAGCCATCGCCGCCCTCTCGGGGCGCAATGGCTGCTTCGCTCACGGCCTCCTGGCGCGCAAGCAGCATTTCCGCCACGGCGCGCGCACGCGCGCCGGGCTTATCGTCATTGAATTGGTTCGCCTCGCCGCAGCGCAGGCGAAAAACACCCGGCGCATGCGCCTCGACTACCAGGTGCAACCCATCGCCCGCGTCGAAATCAATGCGACTGGGGCGGGACGTCAGCAACTCGACATTGTCGAGCTGGGTAGTATGGGCAAAGTCGAACTTGGGCGGCACAGAGCATCCCCCGGCTTAAGCCAAAAACCATCAAAAGACGCTATTTTGACGGATTTGAGCTTTGAAATAAACTCGGTCCCTCTTTTGGACGGCAATCTCATCCAAAAAAGGGGCATAAAGCCCTTGGCCAGCGCCCGGGTGCGCAGGCGCCGCCGAGGCGCCAAAACGCCGACTCGGAGGTCAAATGCGGCCTATTCGCGCCAATTTCCGGCAATTCTTACAATTCTACGCCAGCCAGGTCTGACGCCCGGCGAGCGCTCAAATATTTTTCATCGCGGTGAAATCATCCGGGCCAGATCGGTCTCGAGCGGCGACGGTTCGCCCATCAGACGCGCCGCGATCAGGTCGCCCATCAGCGCCGACCACGACAGTCCACGCGACGCATACCCCGCAGCAAGCCACAGGCCCGGCGCGTGCGGCAGCTGGCCGACGGCCGGCAAGCGTCCCGGCAGAACGGCGCGCCACCCCGCCCAGCCCGGCAGGCTGCCGGGCGTCAAGGCATCAAGCTCGGGAAAGCGGGCGCCCAGCAACCCGGCCGCCTTGCCCAGCGTGACGCGCTGGCCTTCCGCTCCGATCCGCGCCTCGGCCGCGTCGTGGACATACGTGCTGCCGACGACACAGCCCGCCCCGACGTCCGGCAGCAGATAGCCCTCGCCGCCCACGATGCACCGCGGACCGCCCGCCAGCGCCTGGGCCGGCACCAGCGTGACCTCGCCAGCCAGCGCGTGCATCTGCGCCACCCGCGGTAAAGGGGCCAGCAACCCGCTGTCGGACAGCACGGCGCGCGCGCCGGCGGCATTGGCGAGAATCACGGTATCGGCTTGCGCGAGTTCCACGCCGGCTGCGTCCAATACCTGCCACCCCTGCCCCGCAGGCGCCACGCGCGCCGCCTTGCCTGGCCGGATCGTCACACCGGCCGTGGCCAGCAGCGCTTCGATCAACAGGCCGGGCTGCACCAGCATGCCCTGCGAAAAAAAGACGCCGCCGCGCGCCACCGGCAGGCCTGCCAATGCGCTCGCCTCGTCCTGGGTCACCTGACGCACCCAATCGGCCGGAAACGCAAGCGCTTCCAGCGTGCCGGCCAGCGCCGCCGATCTGCCCGCATCGCGCTCCACCTGGATCGTGCCGCACACCCGGGGCGCCGCGCCGCCCGGCAGGTCCCGCCAGCGAGCCAGGGCACGTCCGCTGCCCGCCCGCGACAGGCGTGCCCGCGCATTGTCATCGCGCGCGATCACGGGCGTCAGCGCGGCCGCCAGGTGGCCGGCATGCGCCGGGGCGCCGTGCATCCGGCCCGCATCCAGCACGGTGACCCGCCAGCCGCGCCCCGCCAGCGACTGCGCGATGCCCGCGCCTGCCAGCCCCGCCCCCACCACCACCGCATGCCGCTCGCCTGCACGCGGCGCGGGCGCCGCCGAACGGCCCGCCGCCCGCGCCACCCCCACCGTCATGTGCCATTTGCCCCCATAGCCGGGAGCGCGCCGCACATCAAACCCGGCCTCTCCAAGAGCGCGGCGCAGTTCGCCGGTGCATGCCCAGGTGGCCACGGTGGCCTGCGGCGCGGCCAGCGCCGCCAGGTCGCGCAGCAGGGGCAGCGCCCACATTTCGGGATTGCGCTCGGGGGAAAATCCATCCAGGAAAAACGCGTCGACGCGCGCATCCAGGCGGGGCGCCAGCGCCCGCGCATCCCCAAAGCCGAGCGTCAGGGTGACCGCGCCATTCTCGAATTCCAGCCGGTGCAGGCCGGGCAGGAGATCCGGCCATTGTCCGGCCAGGCTGCGCCCCAGTTCGGCCAGCGGCTCGGGCGCATACCGCGCCAGCAGCGCGGACAGGTCCTGGCGGGCAAACGGGTGGCCTTCGATCGACACGACATGCAGCGCGCCGGGCCGCTGGGGGTCGTCGCGCCAGGCCTTCCACAGCGCCAGGAAATTCAGGCCCAGCCCGAATCCTGTCTCGCAAACGGTGAATGAATCGCGCCCCCGCCAGCGCTCGGGCAATCCGTTGCCCCGCAGAAAGACATGTTCGGCCTGCCCCAACGCCCCCGAGGGCGAGTGATACACGTCGCCATAGGCCGGGCTGTACAGCCTGCCTTCCGCGTCGTAATCAACCATGGCAGGAGTCAGGGGAACGTAAGTCACAACCATCTAGTCCAATAAAAATCAGGGTTCGGCAAACGCAGATTATCGGCCCAGAGGCGCATGCGCGTTGGATGGACACCACGCAGCGCCACGGATTCCGCCCTTTGCCACGGGTTTGACGCATGCATGGGCTTACACTGGTTTTATGGATACCTACGATCAGCCCCAATCGCTGGCCTCGCCCATCGACCTGTGCGCCGCGATCGACGCGGCAGTCACGGCTGCCCATGCCGGCGCCGCCATCCTGCAATCCTACGCGCACCATCGCGCCGATCTCGTGATTGATCGCAAGGCGCGCAACGATCTCGTGTCCCAGGCGGACCGCGAGGCCGAAGCCGCGATCATCCAGGAACTCAAGGCCCGCACGCCCAAGTTCGGCATCGTCGCCGAAGAAACAGGCGGCAAGGCGCAAGGCGCCGCCACGTGGTACATCGACCCGCTCGACGGCACCACCAATTTCCTGCACGACATTCCGCATTACGCCGTGTCGATCGCGCTCATCGCGCACGCCGGCACGTCCATGTCCGCCAATCAGACCCTGGCGGAAGACACGCCGGTCATCGGCGTGGTCTACGACCCCTGCCGCGAAGAGCTGTTCACGGCCGTCTATGGCGTCGGCGCCTGGCTCAACGGGCGGCGCATTTCGTGCTCGCGCACGCAGACCATCGAAGACTCGGTGCTGGCCACCGGCTTTCCCTTCCGCGACTTCTCTTTTGCCGCGCAATACATGCCCATGCTGCACGACGCCATCAACCGCGCGCGCGGCGTGCGCCGCATGGGCGCGGCCGCGCTGGACCTGGCCTGGACCGCTTGCGGCCGCTACGACGGCTATTGGGAAATGGGCCTGGCCCCATGGGACGTCGCCGCGGGCACGCTGATCCTGCGCGAGGCTGGCGGGGTTTGCTCAGACATGCACAAGCAGGACCCCTGGCCGATCGGCGGGCGCGTCGTGGCGGGCAACCCCGCCATCGAACGCGCGCTGCACGAGATGATCGCGCCGCACCTGAACAAGAAAGACTAAAGCCGCGGCCTACGCGGAGGCGGGAGCCTTCGCATCGGGCCGCAGTTCGCGGCGCAGGATCTTGCCCACGTTGCTCTTGGGCAGTTCATCGCGGAACTCCACGAAGCGCGGGCGCTTGTAGCCCGTCAGCTTTTCCTTGCACCACTCCTGCACCTGGGCCTCGGTCAGCGACGGATCCTTCTTCACGACGAATACCTTGACGGCTTCGCCGGAGTGTTCGTCCGGCACGCCGATCGCGGCGCATTCCAGCACGCCGGGATGCTGCGCCACCGCGGCCTCGACCTCGTTCGGATAGACCTTGAATCCGGACACCGCGATCATGTCCTTCTTGCGGTCCACGATGCGCGTGTAGCCCTGCTCGTCCATGATGCCGATGTCGCCGGTGCGGAAAAAGCCGTCGGCGGTCATCGAATCGCGCGTTTCGTCGGGCTTTTGCCAATAGCCCAGCATGACCTGCGGGCCGCGGATGCCGACTTCGCCGCGCTCGCCCAGCGGCACTTCGTGGCCCGCATCGTCCAGGATCGCGACATCGGTCGACGGCAGCGGCAGCCCGATGGAACCGGAATACGCGGTCGCGTCGGTGGGATTCACCGTTGCCACGGGCGAGGTCTCGGACAGCCCGTAGCCTTCGATCAGGGGCCGGCCGGTAATCTTCAGCCAGCGTTCGGCCACCTGCTGCTGCACCGCCATGCCGCCGCCCAGGGTCAGCCGCAGACCGGAAAAATCCAGGCGCGCGAAGTCTTCGTTGTGCGCCAGCGCGTTAAACAGCGTATTGACGCCTGGGAAGACATTGACCGGCGTCTTGCGCCACGCATTGATCAGCGAAGGCTGGTCGCGCGGATTGATGATGAGCACGTTGCGCATGCCCGCGTGCATGGCGTACAGGCCGCACACGGTCATGGCGAACACGTGGTACAGCGGCAGCGCGCTGATGATGGTGATCTGCTGGTTGGCCAGGTCATGGATGACCGGCTGCGCCACCGCTTCCGTCTGCAGGACGTTCGCCACCAGGTTGCGGTGCGACAGCATGGCGCCCTTGGGCACGCCCGTGGTGCCGCCCGTGTATTGCAGCACCGCCACGTCGTCCATTGAGATGGCCGGCGGATTGAACGGCATGTGCGCGCCTTCGTGCAGGAGCTTCGGCAACGACAGCGCGCCGTCGATATGCCAGGCGGGAACGATCTTCTTGATGTAACGGGCCGCCAGGTTGACCAGCGGCGCCTTCAGGCCGCCGAGCAGGTCGCCGGGGCCGGTCACGACAATATGCTTGAGCTGGCCGCGGTCGGCGACCTGCTGCAACGTGTGCGCGAAATTCTCGAGGATGACGATGGCGGACGCGCCGCTGTCCAGCAACTGGCGCTGCAGCTCTTCGGCGGTGTAGAGCGGATTGACGTTCACGACGGTCATGCCGGCCCGCAGCGAACCCAGCATGCAGACCAGATAGGCCGGCACGTTGGGCATCATCAGCGCCACCCGCGCGCCCTTGGACAGGCCCAGCCCTTGCAGCCAGGCCGCAAACGCGCGCGCCTGGGCGTCCAGCTGTGCGTACGTGATGTCGCTGCCCATCGCCGTGCAGGCGATGCGCTGCGCATACTGCTTGCAGGCCCGGTCCAGCAGGTCGGTCAGCGAGGCATAGCCCTCGGTGGAGATCTCAGCCGGAACGCCTTGCGGGTAATGAGCGAGCCATGGACGCGTCATGGTATTTGTCTCCATTAAATAGATTTTTGATTGATGATACCCTGGCTGCGTTCCCTTCCTTCCGTCCAGACTCTCCATGAAACTCCTTGAACCCATCGTCGCCTGGCATCAAGACATCTCCAAGATCCGCCGCGATATCCACGCGCATCCCGAACTGGCCTTCGAAGAGTTCCGCACCGCCGACGTGGTCGCAGCCAAGCTTGAAGAATGGGGCATCGAAATCCACCGCGGCCTGGGCGGCACCGGCGTCGTCGGGATCATCCGCGGCAACCAGCCTGGCGACCGCGCCGTGGGCCTGCGCGCCGACATGGACGCGCTGCCCATGCAGGAAGCCAACACGTTCGCCCATGCCAGCAAGAACGACGGCAAGATGCACGCCTGCGGCCACGACGGCCACACCGCGATGCTGCTGGCCGCCGCGCAGTACCTGGCCCAGCACCGCGACTACGCCGGCACCGTCTACGTGATCTTCCAGCCCGCCGAGGAAGGCGGCGGCGGCGCCAAGCGCATGATCGACGACGGCCTGTTCACCCGCTTCCCGATGGAAGCCGTGTTCGGCATGCACAACTGGCCCGGCATGAAGCCCGGCCAGTTCGGCCTGACGCCCGGCCCCATCATGGCGTCCAGCAACGAGTTCTCGATCGTCATCAAGGGCAAGGGCACGCACGCCGGCATGCCCAATCTGGGCATCGACCCGGTCATGGCGGCGGTGCAGATGGCGCAATCGCTCCAGACCATCATCACGCGCAACCGCAATCCGCTGGATGCCGCCGTGCTCAGCATCACGCAGATCCACGCCGGCAGCGCCGACAACGTCGTGCCCAACCACGCCGAACTGCGCGGCACAGTGCGCACCTTTACGCTGGACGTGCTGGACCTGATCGAACGCCGCATGGAAGAGATCGCGCGCCACACCTGCGCCGCGATGGACTGCGAGGTGGAATTCAAGTTCCAGCGCAACTATCCGCCCACCATCAACCATCCCGAAGAAGCGGAGTTCTGCGCGGAGGTGCTGCGCGACATCGTCGGCGAAGCCAACGTCAACGCCAGTGTGCAGCCCACCATGGGCGCGGAAGACTTCTCCTTCATGCTGCAGGAGTTGCGCGGCTGTTACGTCTGGATCGGCAACGGCACCGGCGAACATCGCGACAGCGGCCACGGCCTGGGCCCGTGCATGCTGCACAACGGCAGCTACGACTTCAACGACGATCTGCTGCCCCTGGGCGGCACCTACTGGGTACAGCTGGCGCTCAAGCGCCTGGCCAAGGCCTGAGCGCCAGCTAACCGCCGTCCGACGCCCCCACCGCCAGGCACATCGCCAGAAAGCGGCCGGCGGCGCGGGCGGCAGCGTCCGCATGCGGCACCAGGATGCTCAGCGTGCGCGTAAGCGGTTTGGGCAACAGGCGCAGCGCCGCCAGCGCCCCATCTTCGTGGCGCATCGACATCACCGACACGAATCCCACGCCCAATCCGGCCCGCACGGCCTGCTTCACCCCTTCCACCCCGGCCAGTTCCAGCCCGACCGACGGCGCCAATCCGGCGTCGGTGAAAGCGCGCTCGACCAGGCGGCGCACCCCGGAACCCGGTTCGCGCATGACGAGCGGCGACGCCGCCAGGTCGCGCAGCGTGACGGCGCCCTTGCCCGCCAGGGCATGGTCCGCACGCACGATCGCCACCACTTCGTCCTGCCGCCAGGCGTGCACCGCCGTGTCGGCGGGCAGGCCCGACGGCACGTCCCCCTCGATGAACGCCAGATCCAGCGCGGGCAGCCGCTCGACGATTTCGCGCGTGTTGCCGTCCGACAGGTGCAGGCTGACCGCGGGAAAGGCGTGGCGGAAATCCGCCACCAGCCGCGGCAGCAGGTAGCTGGCTGGCGTGGTGCTGGCGCCCAGCCGCAAGTCCCCCGTTTCCAGGCCCCGCCATGAATCCCGCACGGCCTGCGCCTGCCGGTACACCTGGCGCAATTGCCTGGCCTGCTCGGCCAGGCGCTCGCCCGCCTCGGTCAGGGCGATGCCATGGCCGCTGCGGCGGTACAGGGGCTCGCCGAACCATTCCTGCAGCGCTCGGAGCTGGCCCGACACCGCCGGCTGCGACAGATGGAGCGCCTGGGCCGCGCGGCTGATGTTTCCGCTGTCGGCCACGGTAGCGAAGGTGAGCAATTGGTCCGGGGTCATACCGCCAAATTATCAGAATTTCCGATATTAATTATTTAAATTAAAGATTTTTCAAATAATAAGCCCGGATTTAATATTTCGTCCAGTTATGTAGTTATGCCAAAAAGGCGTCTTGATGAACACCTCCACCAGCACAGCAGTCCCCTTGCCCGCCACCCCGGCCGCCCCGTCCGCCGCCGCCACGCCCTGGCGCGACAAGCTCAACGGCGTGCTGTTCGTGGGCCTGATGGCGGGCGCGGTGATGCAGCTGGCCGATCTGCCCTTCATCCGCCAACTGGGTTTTTCGCCGCTGGTCGTGGGCATCGTCTGCGGCATGCTGTACGGCAACTTCCTGCGGGGCACCATGCCCGCCGACTGGGGCGTGGGCGTGAATTTCACCGCGCGGCGCCTGCTGCGCATCGCGGTCGCCTTCTATGGCCTGAACATCAGCATCCAGCAGATCGTGGCCGTCGGGCTGCCGGGCCTGGCCGTGTCGGTGGCGGTGGTGGTGGGCACCCTGCTGATCGGCACCGTGGTCGGCCAGCGCCTGCTGGGCCTGGACCGCGACACCGCCATGCTGACCTCGGCGGGCAGCGCGATCTGCGGCGCCGCCGCCGTGCTGGCGTTCGAGCCCACGCTGCGCGCCGCGCCCCACAAGAGCGCCGTGGCGGTCGCCACCGTGGTGCTGTTCGGCACACTCTCCATGTTCCTGTACCCCGTGCTCTACCACGCGGGCTGGCTCGGCCTGGACACCCAGGCGCTGGGCATTTATATCGGCGGCACCATCCATGAAGTAGCGCAGGTCGTGGGCGCCGCCAGCAACATCGACCCCGCCACCACTGAAGTCGCGACCATCGTCAAAATGACCCGCGTGGCCCTGCTGGTGCCCGTCCTGCTGGTGCTGGGCATGTACCTGCGCAGCGCCGCCGCCCAGGCTGGCGGCCAGGACAAGGGCGCCAAGCTGCCCATCCCCTGGTTCGCGGTCGGGTTCCTGGCGCTCGCGATCATCAATTCGCTCGACATCATTCCCGCGGATCTGGTCGCCGCCATCCGCCGCCTGGACGTCTTCGCGCTGACCATGGCCATGACCGCGCTGGGCATCGAAACCCGCTTCGCCCAGATCAGGAAGGCCGGCCCGCGCGTGATGGCCCTGGGCCTGATCCTGTATGTCTGGCTGTTGGTCGGCGGCTACGGGATCGTGAAGCTGGCCGGCTGATGCCCGGCCCGCGGCCGCAAAGCGCGGCCGCAAGCCGCTCGCGCGCACGCCGCCGTCTCGTTTTTCCTGCATAATCGGCTGGTTCCCTAGCACCGGAGCCGGCCGCATGACCTCCAGCACCAAAACCCCGTTTACGACTCTGCCTGCCCATCGCGACGCGGTGTTGCGCGTCATGCCGATGCCGGCCGATGCGAACATCCATGGGGACGTCTTTGGCGGCTGGATCATGTCCCAGGTGGACATCGCCGGATCCATCCCCGCAGCCCGGCGCGCCGCCGGCCGCGTGGCCACCGTCGCGGTCAACGCCTTCCAGTTCAAAGAACCCGTTTTCGTGGGCGACCTGCTCAGTTTCTACACATCCATCATCAAGACTGGCACCACGTCGATCACAGTGTCCGTCGAGGTCTACGCGGAACGCCAGCGGCTGGATGCCGAAGTCGTCAAGGTCACCGAGGCCACGCTGACGTACGTGGCCACCGACGAAGCGCGGCGCAGCCGCCCTCTCCCCACCCTTTGAGCCGTAACGCATGACGCAGTCCGCCGCCGCGCAGAAACCGCCCGCGACGCCACGCCGCCTCGACCCGGAAGACGCCCAGACCGCCCTGGCCGAAGTGCAAGAGCGCCTGCGGCGCCAGCAACTGGTCGCCGACCTTGTGCATCGCCAGGAAGAAGGCGACGCGAAGGCGCCGCTGGTCGAAGACCTGGTGCACCGCCAGCACGAGGCCGAACTTAAAACCCTGCTTGACGGCCTGCACCCCGCGGATATCGCCTTCATCCTTGAGTCCCTGCCCAAGGACGAGCGCCAGGCCATCTGGAAGCTGGTAAGCCCCGAGCACGACGCGGACGTCCTGCTGGAAGTGGAAGACTGGGTCCGCGAGTCGCTGATCGAGGCGATGGACCGCCAGGACCTGGTCGCCGCCACCGAAAGCATGGACGCCGACGAGCTGGCGGACTTGGCGCCCGACCTGCCGCCGGACGTCGTCGCGGAAGTCCAGAAGGGCCTGACCGAGGAAGAACGCGCGCAGCTCCTGGAAGCCATGGGCTATCCGGAAGACAGCGTGGGCGCGATCATGGACTTCGAGATGGTCCGCGTGCGCGAGGACGTCACGCTCGAAGTGGTGCTGCGCTACCTGCGCCGCCTGCACGAACTGCCCGACCACACCGATCAGATCTTCGTGGTGGACCGCCAGGACAAGCTGCAGGGCATCCTGCCGCTGTCGCGCCTGTTGGTCAGTGAACCCGAAACCGAAGTGCGCGCGGTCATGAATTCGGACTTCCTGACGCTGAATCCGCTGGATTCCGACGCGGACGCCGCGGGCGCCTTCGAACGCTACGACCTGGTGTCCGCCCCCGTGATGGACGATCAAGGCCGTCTCATCGGCCGCGTCACCATCGCCGACGTCGTGGACGTGATGCGCGAAGACTCGCAGGAACAGGCGCTGTCCCGCGCCGGTCTGCAGGAAGAAGACATCTTCGCGCCCGTCACCACCGCGCTGCGCAACCGCGCCCCCTGGCTGCTGTTCAACCTCTGTACCGCCGCCACGGCCTCATTCGTGGCGTCCCAATTCGAAGGCACGGTCAGCCAGATCGTCATCCTGGCTTTTCTCATGTCGATTGTCGCGGGCATCGGCGGCAATTCCGGCAACCAGACCATGACGCTCATCATCCGGGCGCTGGCCATGGGCCGGATCACCGGGCGCAACCTGTGGCAGCTGGTCAAGCGCGAGCTGTTCGTCACCCTGCTGGTGGGGCTGTGCGGCAGCGTGGTGGCCGCGCTGTTCGCGTGGGTGATCTCGCATTCGCTATCCATCGCGCTGGTCATGATGGCCGCCATGATCTGCAACATGCTGGTCGGCGCGTCGGTCGGCGTGCTGGTCCCCATGGTGCGGGCCCGGTTCGGCAAGGATCCCGCCATGGGATCGTCGGTCCTGCTCACGTTCGCCACCGACTCCCTGGGTTTTTTCATTTTCCTGGGCCTGGCCACGATCTTCCTGCTGTAGTCCGCGCGCCACAGGCGCAGGCGGTTTTCACGGCAATGCGCCCTGCAAGCCCCATGTTGACAGCCCGCTGACAGGGAAGATGACGATCACTCCATTACAGTAATGGAATTGTCATCTTCCTATCCTCCCCGCAATGACCGCCAGACTCCACGCTGCGCTGCTCAGCCTGCTGCTCTCCCTTTTCGCCCTTCCCGCCCACGCTTGCGACGACATGCCCTCGTGGGCCAAGTCCGCCTGCAACCGCCTCGACCAGATCTGGACGGAAGGCGGGAACGACATGTACGTCAGCGGCTATGCCTGGCACAACCGGGCCAAGTACAGCCGCGAAAAGATTGACAGCTTCAATGAGCTGGCCTGGGGCGGCGGCTACGGCCGCAGCATCTACGATGAAGACGGCGACTGGCAAGGCCTGTACGCCATGGCGTTCCTGGATTCGCACTCCAAGGTCCAGCCCATCGCCGGGTACGGTTTCCTGAAGATCGGACAGGTTAGCGACAACTTCCGCCTGGGCGCCGGCTACACCGTGTTCCTGACCGCCCGCCACGACATCATGAGCTACGTGCCGTTTCCCGGCATCCTGCCGCTCGTCAGCGCGGGCTACAAGGACGCCATGCTGTACGCCACGTACATTCCCGGTTCAAGCGGCGCGGGCAACGTGCTGTTCGTCTTCGGCCGCTGGCACTTCTGAGGCCACGGCCGGGCCTCAGAACGCATGGCCCAGCTTGCGGACCAAGTCTCCCAGGCGCCAATCGTCGATGCCGTGCGCGCGCAGGGCGCGCGCCGTTTCCACCACGTAGTCCAGGCAAGGGCCCGAATGCCCCACCGCATTGCGCACGGACGCCAACAGGCGGTCGTCGCAAAGACCGGTTGCGTACTCCCGGCATGCCCGGTTCAGCAGGAACACCAGCCCGCGCACCGGAGCCGCTTCGGTATGGCACGTCAGCCAACGCGGACTGTAGGCGCCCGTGACCATTTCCCGGCGCCACAGCGCCTCGAATACCGCGGGCACGTCACAGGCGGCGATCTGGAAGGCGACGCCGCGGCAGCAGCCGCCGCGATCCAGTCCGAACACCAGGCCGGGGTTTTCCGGGGATCCGCGGTGGTCGTGGGACCACAGGCACAGGGACCGGTGATAGCCCCGCACGGTGGCCAGGCGGCGTTCGCGCCACGTAAAGCCGGGATGCCAGATCAGGGAGCCGTAGGCGAATACCCACAGGTCATCGGCGCCGTTCCAGCCGGCCAGGAGGTCATCCACCGAAAGCGCTTGCCGGGAATTTCGCAATCCGGCGCAGCCGGCGGGCACTGCCAACGACATAGGGTCCTTTGATATCCCGTTCATTCCGGGGCTGGAATGAGCGATATCCTACGCCGCCGCCCGCGCAAAAGAATTGCGAGATTGACGTCCCGCAACGCGTTGAAGGAAATTTGCTTCCGCGCCAGCCTTGCTGGCGGGAAAAATATTGCGCGGCCGCGGCTACACCGCGTTCAGCGGCAATTCCGTGGTGCTCTTGATGACTTCCATCGAGAAGCTGGCGCTGACATCCAGCAGGTCCACCGCGCCGATCAGGCGGCGGTAAAAGCGGTCATAGGCGGCCATGTCCTCGACCACCACCTTGAGCAGATAATCGACGTCGCCCGCCATGCGGTGAAACTCGACCACGTTGGGCAGCGCCATCACCGCGTTGATCAGGCTCTGCGTCCATTTCTCGTTGTGCTGGCTGGTCCGGATGGACACGAACACCGTCAGGTTCAGCCCGAGGGCGCGGGGATCCAGCAGGATCGCGTTGCGCGCGATGACGCCGTCGTCCTTCAGCTTCTGGATGCGGCGCCAGCATGGCGTCACGGAAAGGTTCACTTTTTCCGCGATGTCGGCGACCGAGCAGGTCGCGTCCTTTTGCAGCAGCGCCAGAATCTTGATGTCCGTCTGATCCATGGGTTTCCTTGACGCGAACGGTGCCAATCTTGCCTTTAACCGCCGCGCGCGTCCAGCCAGGCGGCGTCAGTAGGTTCCCGGGTATCCGCCCCCGTCGATCAGGAGGTTCTGCGCGGTCATGTAGCCTGCGTGGGCCGAGCACACGTAGGCGCACAGGGCGCCCAGTTCCTCGGGCTGGCCATAGCGGCCGGCCGGATTCGAGCGCGCCCGCTCGTCCCAGAGCTGTTCGAACGTCTTGCCGGACTGCTCCAGCATGCCCTGGATGTGCCGGGCCTGCGCATCCGTGGCAAAGGCGCCCGGCAGCAGGTTATTGATGGTGACGTTGTGGCGCACGGTCTGGCGGGCCAGCCCGCCCACGAAGCCGATCAGCCCGGAGCGCGCGCCGTTGGACAGCCCCAGTTCGGCGTGCGGCGCCTTGACGCTGCGCGACACGATATTGACGATGCGGCCGAACCGCCGCTCCACCATGCCATCCACCACGCGCCGGATCATGTCGATCGGGCCCAGCATCATGGCGTCCAGCGCCGCGATCCACTCGTCGCGCGACCAGTCGCGGAAGTCGCCGGGCAGCGGGCCGTCGGCGTTGTTGATGAGGATATCGGGCTGCGGACAAGCCGCAATGGCCGCGTCGCGCCCCTGCGGCAAGGTCAGGTCGGCCGACACCCACCCCACGCCCACGCCGGTTTCGCGGGAGATCTCGGCCGCGGCCTGCTCCAGCGTCTGGGGATTGCGGGCCGCGATCGTCACCGCCACGCCCTCCCGCGCCAGTTGCAGGGCGCACGCCCGGCCCATGCCGCGGCTGCCGCCAAAAACAAGTGCCTTCTTGCCGCTGATCCCCAGATCCATGCCTGCTTCCCCCTGCCGACGCGTTGTCGGCGGCGGGCCCCTGCGGCCCTCCGCCCCGAAGCGGTCCAGTATAGGAGTGCGCCCGGCGGGATGGAATTTTTTTCTAATCCGCCGCGTCCGGGCGCCGAATTTGGCAAAGGCATTCCAGCGAGCAGACCCTAAGATGGATGAAACCTTGCCTCCAGGGGGTATGCCATGGCCAACGTCCAACCTGTTTGCGCCGACCTGCAATCGCTATGCGAATCCGTGCAGGCCGCCCAGATGAACGCCGCCCGCGCCCTGCTGCGCGACCTTGCATCCAGCGTGGCCCATGCCGGCGACATGCTGCGGAACCTGCCCCCGGAATTGCACGCCGGCCGGGCCGAGTCCTATACCCGCCACATCGCCTATGCCGACCCCCTCGGGGCCTTCACCATCGCCTACCTGATCTGGCGGCCGGGCCAGTTCAGCCCGGTCCACGGGCACAAGACCTGGTGCACCTATCAGGTCCTGCAGGGCGAACTGACCGAAACCCATTACCGCTGGAATCCCGATGCCGCCATTGCGGTGCCCTGCGGCCAGGCCGTGCGCCGTCCGGGCGAAATCGTCACCGCCTCGCAGGGGCTGCGCCACATCCACCGGCTGGGCAACGGCGGCGACCGCGTCGCCGTCTCGCTGCACATCTATGGCGTGGACGAAGCCGACCTTTGCACCGGCGTCAACCATCTGGTGGACACCGCCAGCGCCGCTTGATCCCTTATTCCGAATAAAAAAATGGGGCCCACAAGGGCCCCATCGGCATTGACGAACGCGGCTGGCGCGTCAGCCCATCCACTGGCTGACGGGCGCGGCGGCGTCCTGCAGCGGCTGCGCCACCACGTCGATCAGCGCGGGGCCGTCGTGCTCCATGGCGGCCTTGATCGCGGCGTCCAGCTTGGCCGGATCCTCGACCCGCCACGCCTTCACGCCGTAGGCTTCCGCGATGCGGGCATGGTCGGTGCGGTTGAAGTCCACGCTGTAATAGCGCTTGTCGTAGCCGGCCTTCTGGCTGGCCTTGATCCAGCCGTACACCGAGTTCGAGAACACCACCATCAGCAGCGGCGCCTTGTGCCGCACGATGGTCTCCAGTTCGCCCACCGTGAAGCCGAAGCTGCCGTCGCCCATCACCGACACGCACTTGGATTGCGGACGGCCGACCCACGCGCCCAGCGCCGCGGACATCGAAAATCCCAGCGCGCCGTGGGCGCGGTTGGTGATGAAGTGGCGGCCGGGGCGCGACACGTCGTAATAGGCCGAGAAATACGGGCAAGGCGTGCCGGGATCGGCGCAGACCACCGCGTCGTCGGGCAACAGGCGGTTCAGCGACTGCACCACACGCTCGGGACGGATGGGCGAATC
This sequence comes from Achromobacter arsenitoxydans SY8, assembly GCF_000236785.1. Taxonomy (GTDB): domain Bacteria; phylum Pseudomonadota; class Gammaproteobacteria; order Burkholderiales; family Burkholderiaceae_B; genus Achromobacter; species Achromobacter arsenitoxydans. The sequence continues at coordinate 58,545 of NZ_AGUF01000029.1, forward strand.
CAGGCTGTTGGCCAGCGGCTCCAGCTGCGCGCGGCGCGCCGCCTTGGCGCGGCCTGCCAGCACCGCGCCGTCCGTGGCGTCGGACGGCCGATGCGCCAGGCGCGCCTGCACTTCGGCGCCCAGCGCCTCAAGCGCCAGTTTGGCGTCGCCCACCAGGCCGATTTCGGTCAGGTAGTTGGCGCCAATCACCATCGGGTCGATGTCGATGTGCAGGATCGGCACATCGCGATTCGGGAAGCGCCAGTGCTCAGTCGAAGTCGACCCGGCGCGGCAGCCGACAAACAGCACGACGTCGGCGGCGGCCACCACGTCGCGCGTGGCCATCACGCCGCCGTTGGAGCCCACCACGCCCGCGTTCAGCGGATGGGTGTCGGCAAGGCTGCCCTGCCCGCTCACGGTCACGCACACTGCGGCCTTGAGGGACTCGGCCAGCGTCTGCAAGGCGCCGCAGGCGCCGGCGATGACCACGCCGCCGCCGCAGATGATCACCGGCGAGCGGGCGCCCGCCAGGCGCTGCGCGGCGCGCGCTACGTCGGCCGGATCCGGCGCGAAGCGCATGGCCGGGAAGCGGCTGTGCTCGGGCTGCGCCCAGACGTCCGACGCATCCACCTGCTGCTTCATCACGTCATAGGGAAAGCACAGGTGCGCCGAACCGGGCTTGCCGGTCGTCATGGCGCGGAAGGCCGCGCGCACCATGCCCGGAATCTGATCCGCGCGGTCGATCGTGCGGTTCCATTTCGTCAGCGGACGGTACAGCGCTTCCTGGTCCAGCTCCGTCAGCGGATACTTGCCGCGCGACCCCACCGCCACGTCCGACGTAATGCCCAGGACGGGAATGGACGATTCGTTGGCTTCCACCAGGCCCGGCAGCAGATAGGTCGCGCCGCCGCCGCTGGGGCCTTCGCACACGCCGACCTTGCCGGTCACGCGCGCATAGGCGTCGGCCATGTAGCCGGCGCTGCGCTCATCGCGGGTCAGGATGTGCTGCATCCCGTGGTCCAGGCGATAAAGCGCGTCATAGAACGGCAGCGTGGTGTCGCCGCACAGGCCAAAAATATGTTTGACGCCGTTGTGCTGCAGCATCCGCACCATGGCTTCGGCGCCGTTCATGTTTTCCATGTCTTCTCCACGTGTTTCATCGGCGGGACCGGACGGCGGCAGGCCGCCGCCCGGTCCGCGCCGCTTGGCTTAATTGTCCAGATTGATATTGCTGCTCTTGATGAACGCGCTCCAGCGGTCGTATTCCGACTTCACGTACGCATCCAGCGCCGGGCCGTCGGAAGCCACGATCTCGAAGCCCGCTTCCGTGACCTTCTTGCGGATTTCCGGATCAGCCAGCACGGCCTGGAAATCGGCCGTCAGCTTCTTGACGGTGGCCTCGGGCGTGCCCTTCGGGGCGAACATGCCGCTCCACGAATAGGCGACGAATCCCGGGAAACCGGACTCCGCCACGGTCGGCACATTGGGCAATTCAGGCAGGCGCTTCTCGCCGGCCACGGCCAGCGGCTTGATCTTGCCGGCCTGGATCTGGCCGCGCAGCGCGGCAAAGCTCAGCCACGTCATGTTGGCCTGTCCGCCGACCACGGCCTGGATGGCCGGCCCGCCGCCGCCGTAAGGCACGTGCAGCAGTTCGACCTTGGACAGACGCTTCAGCTCTTCCGGCGCCAGGTGATTCAGCGAACCGACGCCGGTCGACGCGTAGTTGAACTTGTTGGCGGGCTGCTTGGCGGCGGCCGCCAGGAATTCCTTCAGGTTGTCCCCAGGCACGCCAGGATTCGCGCCGATCACCAGCGGGAATCGCACGGTCTGCCCGATGGCGACGAAATCCTTGAACGTGTCGTAGGGCAGCTTGGGCTTCACGGCCGGATTGATGCCATGGTTGTCGAAGCTGACCAGCAACGTATTGCCGTCCGGTTCCGCGCGCGCCACGAAGGCCGTCGCGATCTGGCTGGCGGCGCCGGGGCGGTTCTCGACCACCACCGGGCGGCCGCCCATCTGTTGCGACAGGCGCGGCTGCAAGATGCGCGCCAGGATGTCGGTGCTGCCGCCCGGCGGGTACGGCACGACAAGGATCAGCGGCCGTTCCTCGGCGACGGCCGGCGTGGCGACAAAGGCGCCCCCTGCCGCAGCCAGCGTGCATACCGCGGCCAGTACCCGCTTGATCGTGTGATTCATTCGATTTCCCCTGCTGTTGTGGTGTTGGCCGGCGCTGTCGTGGCGGGTCCGGCCTGGTCCCGCATGTAAATCGTTGAATAGCCCGTACGTATCACGTCGGTAATCTGGTCCAGCCGACGGCCGATGTGGGCGCTGATCAGGGCGGGCAAGGCATCGACGTCGCGCCGTTCGAGCGCCTGGACGATGCGCAGGTGCTCGCCCTGGGTGTGGCTGCGGCGGCCCTGCTGCATGTCGATCCAGCGCACGAAATGGATGCGCGCGTTGACGCTTTCAAGGGCCCGCACGAATTCGTCGTTGCGCGAATAGCGCGCAAGCGCCAGGTGAAAGGCCTCGTCCAGTTCCAGCAGCCGCGCCGCGTCGCTGTCTTCCGGTTCATCGCGGGAACGCTCGACGAATGCCCGCAGGCTCGCCAGCTCTTCATCGGTCGCGCGCTCGCAGGCGGCGCGCACGATGCCGGCTTCCAGCACCGCGCGGTATTCATAAAGACTGTGGATCTGGCGCGCGTCCAGCAAACGGGCGATGAAGCCTCGATTGAGCGAGCGCGTGAGAAACCCTTCGACCATCAACTGATTGAGCACTTCGCGCAGTGGAGTCCGGCTGACGTTCAGGCGGCGGGCCAGTTCGACCTCGTTGATGCGTTCTCCGGGCTTGAACTCGAAGCGCACCGCCATGGCCTTGACCGCGCCGTACAGTTCGGCCTGGCCGGCCGACGTACGGGACGGGCGGGCAACGGGTCGAATTGCGGCTTGGGTGAGCGTCATGGGAATCGCCTGAGATCGTTTCCACCTGTAAGTGAAGTGCATACTAAAGTGCATACACTTTGATCGGCAACCCGGGTTTGCCCGGACGCGCGCAATCCGCGCACCGCATTGCGGGCGCGACGGACTGCGGGGGAGCTTGGTCCCGGCCTGGGCCGGCCGGACGAGATGACGCGACGAAACCGCTTACAGCCCGGTGTCCAGCGTGTAGTGCGCGCCGTCCCGGTTTTCGAGGGTCAGCGTGGACAGCACCGGCGTCTGGGCGGCGGCATCCTGCTGCACATGGATGCGCAGGTTCGCCAGCGGCACGTCCCAGCCGCCGCCGGCGGCTTCGGCGCTGACGCCCGCCACCAGCGCCAGGCGTTCGGCAACGCCGCGGGCATCGGCCGCGCGGGCGTCGATGCGGTACAGGCTGCGCGCGCCATTGGGATGCGACATGAGTGCCGGGGACCAGACGCACTCGGGCGTCAGGTGGCGGCAGAAATACATGCGGATGCCGGGCAGCGGTTGCTCGGCAAAGCGCACGGTGTGAAAACGGGCCTGGACTTCCTGACCGTCCAGCAAGGCGGGACGGGTCAGTTCCTGCACGGGATTGACGGCAAAGCCGGCGTCCCGCAGCCGCTGGTAGGTCGCTTCCGCGTCGTACGTGCGGAACACCAGCGCTTCCAGCCCGAACGGCGAATCGGCGATTTCCTTGCGTGCCGGCGGCGCGCCGGGCGGCCATCCCAGCAGTTCGACGTAAGTGCCTTCCAGCACGATCAGGCGATTGCACGACCCCAGGTTGTGCACGGCCTTATCGGACAGGTGAAAGCCCTGGCGTTCGAAGTGCGGCGCCAGCGCATCCAGCCGGTCGCGCACCATGACGACAGCGTGGTCGAATTCAGTGCGGCCGACGGAATGCAGCATGATGGCTATCCCTTTCTATCAGACCAGCTTGCCGTGGCACTGCTTGTACTTCTTGCCGCTGCCGCACGGGCACGGGTCATTGCGGCCGACCTTGGGCAAGGCATTGCGCACGGGCTGGGCGCCCTCTTCCGACGCATTCGAAGCCAGGGCCTCGTCGTAGTCGGAGTGGTGGTATTGCACGTTTTGCACATGCGCCTGCGCGGCCTCGGCTTCGGCCTGCTCGACCTGTTCCGACGACTGCACGCGAACGGTCATCAGCACGCGCACCACGTCGTCGCGCACGCGATCCAGCATGCCCGAGAACAGTTCGAAGGCCTCGCGCTTGTATTCCTGCTTGGGATTCTTCTGCGCATAGCCGCGCAGATGGATGCCCTGGCGCAGGTAGTCCAGCGCCGACAGGTGTTCGCGCCAGTGCGTGTCGATCGCCTGCAGCATGATCGAACGCTCGAACTGCGACCAGGATTCGGTGCCGACCTGGTCGACCTTGGCCTGGTACGCATCGCGCGCCGCGGCCACCACGCGTTCGCGCAGCTCTTCGTCGTTCAGGTTGGTTTCCTTTTCCAGCATCTCGGTCAAGGGCAGATGCAGGTGCCAGTCGGCTTCCAGCGCCTTTTGCAGCGCGGGGATGTCCCACTGTTCTTCCACCGACTCGGGCGGCACGTAGGTATTGAACAGCTCGGTCACGGCGGCGTCGCGCAGGTTGTGCACGGTGGCGCCGACGCTCGCGGCTTCCAGCACGTCGTTGCGCTGCGAGTACAGCACCTTGCGCTGATCGTTGGCGACGTCGTCGTATTCGAGCAGTTGTTTGCGGATGTCGAAGTTGCGGCCTTCGACCTTGCGCTGCGCGGTCTCGATCGAACGCGTCACCATGCCGGCCTCGATGGGCTCGCCCTCGGGCAGCTTCAGGCGTTCCATGATGGCGCGCACGCGGTCGCCCGCGAAAATGCGCATCAGGGAGTCTTCCAGCGACAGGTAGAAGCGGGACGAACCCGGATCGCCCTGGCGGCCGGCGCGGCCGCGGAGCTGGTTGTCGATACGGCGCGACTCGTGGCGTTCGGTGCCGATGATGCGCAGACCGCCGGCGGCCTTGACCTGCTCGTTCAGCGGCTTCCATTCGGCACGCACCTTCTCGATGCGCGCGGTCTTGTCGGCCTCGGACAGCGATTCGTCGGCGCGGATCAGGTCGACCTGCTTGTCGACGCTGCCGCCCAGCACGATGTCGGTGCCCCGGCCCGCCATGTTGGTGGCGATGGTGATGTGGCCCGGCTTGCCGGCTTCGGCAACGATTTCCGCTTCGCGGGCGTGCTGCTTGGCGTTCAGCACTTCGTGCGGCAGCTTGGCCTTTTTCAGCAGGCCCGACAGCAGCTCGGAGTTCTCGATGCTGGTGGTGCCGACCAGCACGGGCTGGCCGCGCTGGTGGCAATCGCGGATGTCTTCCAGGATGGCGTTGTACTTTTCGCCGTCGGTCTTGAAGACCTGGTCGTTCTGGTCCTTGCGGACCATGGGCTTGTTGGTCGGGATGATGACCGTCTCAAGCCCGTAGATTTCCTGGAATTCGTAGGCTTCCGTGTCCGCCGTGCCGGTCATGCCGGACAGCTTTTCATACATGCGGAAGTAGTTCTGGAACGTGATTGACGCCAGCGTCTGGTTTTCGTGCTGGATCTTCACGCCTTCCTTGGCCTCGACCGCCTGGTGCAGGCCGTCGGACCAGCGGCGGCCCACCATCAGGCGGCCCGTGAATTCATCGACGATCACCACTTCGCCGTCCTGCACGACGTACTGCTGGTCGCGGAAGAACAGGGTGTTGGCGCGCAGGGCCACCATCAGGTGGTGCATCAGCGCGATGTGGCGGGGGTCATACAGCGACTCGCCTTCAGGCAGGATGCCCAGGCGTCCCAGGATGGCCTCGGCATTCTCGTGGCCGGCTTCCGACAGGTAGACCTGCTGGCTCTTTTCGTCGACCCAGTAGTCGCCTTCGGGTTCCGGCTCCTGCGGCTTCGGCTCGCTGGCCATCCGCTTGAGCAGCGGCGGCACCGCGTTCATGCGGATGTAGAGCTCGGTATGGTCTTCGGCCTGGCCGGAGATGATCAGCGGCGTGCGGGCTTCGTCGATCAGGATCGAGTCCACTTCGTCGACGATGGCGTAGAACAGCACGCGCTGGCGGCGGTCCTCAACACGGTATTCCATGTTGTCGCGCAGGTAGTCGAAACCGAATTCGTTATTGGTGCCGTAAGTGATGTCGGCGGCGTAGGCGGCCTTCTTCTCTTCGTTCGGCTGCTGGGGCACCACCACGCCCGTGCTCATGCCCAGGAAGTGGTACAGGCGCCCCATCCATTCGGCGTCGCGACGGGCCAGGTAGTCGTTCACTGTGACCACGTGCACACCCTTGCCCGCGATGGCGTTCAGGTAGACGGGCAGCGTGGCCATGAGGGTCTTGCCCTCGCCCGTGCGCATTTCGGCGATCTTGCCGTTGTGCAAGGCGATGCCGCCCAGCATCTGCACATCGAAGTGGCGCATGCCGAACACCCGCTTGCCCGCTTCGCGCACGACGGCGAAGGCTTCGGGAAGCAGGTCGTCCAGGGACGTGCCCTGGGCGTGGCGGGAACGGAATTCCTCGGTTTTGGCCGCCAGCTCCGTATCGGAGAGCGCGGAGATCTTGGGTTCAAGCCCATTGATCTGGGTTACCAGCTTGCGATACTGCTTAAGCAGCCGGTCGTTGCGGCTGCCTATGAGTTTTTTGAGCAGAGAAACCATGCGTATGTCGGCCGCACGAGCCACGCCGCACCTGAAAGCGCTTGGGGCAGCGTCACCCGTGACTTGATGTTATTGGTTGAGCGGGGGTCCGCCGGGAAACGAACCAGTTTAACGCACCTGGAGCGTAATAGCCTGGACCTATGACCAGGGTAGCACTGTTGGCCGGTTTGACCGGCCAACTCGGCCAGGGTTCAAGGCGCGGCGGCCTGGGCTACTGCGGGCGGCGCATGCTGTTGCTGCGGCCCGAGGAACAGGCGCGGATCCAGCGGCTGTCCGGCAAGGCGGACTTCGAAGTGCAGGTGCGGGCCGGTGGATCGGCCGGAGCTGCCCACGCGGGCCACTTGCTGGCCGCGCTCGACGAGTTGCCCCTGCTTGACCATCAGGGATGAGGCATGGGCGTAGCGGGTGATCAGGCCGTCGCCGTGGTCGATTTCGACCATGTTTCCGAAACCGGGCTGCCACTTGGCTTCGAGGACCACGCCGCCCGAGGCGGCCAGAATGGGCGTGCCGGAGGGCGCGGCGAAGTCCAGCCCCTCATGCATGGCGGAACGGCCGGTTACGGGATTGCGGCGCCAGCCATAAGAGGACGTCAGATAGGGGTAATCGGTGATCGGCATGGCGGTCGGCATGCGCGCCTGGTCCGCCGAACGCTTGGTCAGGGCAGCGTCCAGCAGCTTCAGGTTGTCGTTCTGCTGCGAGAGCCTGGCCTGGATTTCGTCCAGCTGGCGTCCCAATGCCTCGGCCGAGGCCTCGCTGGGCGGAGGGTGATCGGTAAACAGGTCGTCCATGACGTGCGTGGCCTCGGGCTGCATCAGCGCCTCGGGCTGGGCCGTGGCCAGCTGCTTGGCCAGTTCAGGATCGGTGTAGGCCACGCCGGCCACCTTGGCCACCCGCTGGCCCAGGCCGTCGATGCTGACCAGCTTGGCCTGCAGCGCCCCCACCTTCGCGGCCAGCAGATTCATGTTCCCGCGCAGGAAATCGGCATCGCGGCCCGGTTGTTCGGACAGCGGCCAGCCCATGGTGTGAACCGCAGGCAGGATGGGAGTAATGTATCGCTGTAGCGCGGCGCCAAAGATCGCCGCCGTGATCAGGGCGCCCCCCAGGAACAACGCCAGTCGCGCGCCCCCCAGGGTGAAATGCCCGTCCTGCCCGGCGCGGGCGTGCATAATCACTATTTTCAAGGTTTGCTTCCTAATTCTTTAAGCCGGCATGAATAGACCCACTTCATACCGTCAACGTTCCAGTACCAGCCGGCGCGACGAAAATACCGCCCTGGGATGGCTGGGTCATGACATGCGGGGCGCCGGGGTATTGGCGACTGCCCGCAAGCACCTGCAAATTCAGTACGCGGTGGCGGCGGTGTTGCCCGCCCCGCTTGGCGCCGTATGCCAGGTGGCCAAGCTCGAAAACCTGTGCCTGCACCTGGTGGTGCCCACAGCCGCCCACGCGGCCAAGATGCGTCAATTGGCTCCGCGCGTTGCGCGATCGCTGGCGGACCAAGGCTGGAACCTTAACGAAATTGCCATCAAGGTACAAGCGGGTTTGCCCAAGCCCGGCGCCCGCCAGCCACGCCCTCCCAAAGAGGCGCAACCACTGAGCGACAAAGCCCTGGGAGCCTTCGAAACGCTGCACGGCAATCTGCGTCCAGGCCCGTTGGCCGATGCGGTAGCCAAGCTCTTGAAACACCACAAGAGTAGCTGAGCACCGCGGCTTTGTCCGGCACGGCAAGCGTGCGGAAACCTGGCGAAACCAAGTTTTCAGACCGATGGTCGGATGGTCTGCTACCGGTTTGCGACTATTGCGCTAGCGGATGACGGCCAGCGCCATCCTTAAGCAGGAACCCGCGCAGTCGGCCGGGGACGGACCCCGGTGCGCGGGTTCAATGAGAAAGCCTGGCCTCAGGCCAGCTTCCATTCGTGGCGAAACGCCTGCGGCGCTTCCGCCTGCGATTCGTAGGTAATCAGTTCCCAGGCGTCGCGCTGCTCCAGCAGCGCGCGAGCCAGCTGGTTGTTCAGGCCGTGACCCGATTTGCACGCCACATAGCGCGCCACCAGCGGCTTGCCCAGCAGATACAGGTCGCCGATGGCGTCCAGGATCTTGTGCTTGACGAATTCGTCGTCGTAACGCAGACCGTCGCTGTTGAGCACGCGGTACTCGTCCATGACGATGGCGTTGTCCAGGCTGCCGCCGCGGGCCAGGCCCATCGAACGCAGGGCTTCGACTTCGTTCACGAAACCGAAGGTGCGCGCGCGGGCGATTTCGCGCACATACGAATGCGTGGCGAAATCTATTTCTGCAAAGTTGGCGGTCGAGTCGATGGCGGGGTGGCGAAAGTCGATCGAGAACGCCAGCGCATAACCTTCATGAGGTTCCAGCCGGGCCCATTTCTCGTTGCGGCCTTCGCCCTCGCGCACTTCCACCGGCTTCAGGACGCGGATGAATTGCTTGGGCGCGTTCTGCTCGACGATGCCCGCCGAGCGCAACAGATAAACAAACGTCGCCGCGCTGCCGTCCATGATGGGGACTTCTTCGGCAGTGAGGTCGATGTGCAGGTTGTCGATTCCCAGGCCGGCCAGCGCCGACATGAGATGTTCCACCGTCGACACGCGGACATTGCCCTGCTGCAGCACCGATGCCATGCGCGTGTCGCCCACGCCAGTGGCCTGCGCGGGCAGGTCCACGACCTGCGGCAGGTCTACGCGGTGGAAGACGATGCCAGTATTCGGTTGTGCCGGGCGCAGAGTGAGCTCCACCCGCCGTCCGGAGTGGACGCCGACGCCTGTCGTGCGGACGAGATTCTGAATGCTGCGCTGTCGGAACATGGGACTTGGGGAATTTGAATCAGGAAGCCGGCAAGATAGCAATCAAATTGCCGGCGTAACCGATGTATTGTAACGCTGTCCGACCCTTGTCGCCATCTGGCGGCCGGATCGACCGATACTTCCGTCCCTTTTTTATGCCGTGCAAGGGAAACACGGACCGCTCTGCCTCCGGCTCGCCCGTGGGGACAGGCGAGCCGGAGATGAGGGAGTGCAATTAGAGCCGTTGACCGGCCCTAAGGTTCAATCCGCCTGCTTGCGCAGGAAGGCCGGGATGTCGAAATGATCCATTCCCGAGCTTTCCAGCGCGCGCACCTGAGCCGACGCCTGGCTGCGCGGATTGCGCATGACCGACGGCATGTCCAGGTTGCGGTAGTCGCCGCCCTGGCCGGCCGGCATCGTGCCCATGGGCATGTTGTCGGTGCCGGTGCGCAGCACTTCAGCGGTGGTCTGCACCAGTTGCGGACGGGCTTGCGCGCGGCCGAGGCCGGTTGCAACCACCGTGACGCGCAGGTTTTCGCCCATGGACTCGTCGTAGGCGGTGCCGAAGATCACGGTCGCGTCGTCCGAAGCGTAGCTGCGGATCGTTTCCATGATTTCGCGCGTTTCGCGCATCTTCAGCGAGCGGCTGGCGGTGATGTTGACCAGCACGCCGCGGGCGCCGTTCAGGTCCACGCCTTCCAGCAGCGGGCAAGCAATGGCGTGCTCGGCGGCCACGCGGGCGCGGTCCGCGCCCGATGCCGACGCCGTGCCCATCATGGCCTGGCCCTGCTCGCCCATGATCGTCTTCACGTCTTCGAAGTCGACGTTGACGTTGCCTTCGACGTTGATGATTTCGGCGATACCCGCGCACGCGTTGTGCAGGATGTCGTCGGCCGAACGGAAGCAGTCTTCCTGCGTCGCGTCCTCGTCCATCAGCTCATACAGGTTCTCGTTGAGCACCACGATGAGCGAATGCACGTGCTTGGCCAATTCCGAGATACCGTCCTCGGCCATCTTCAGGCGCTTGTTGCCTTCGAAGGTGAAGGGCTTGGTGACCACGCCCACGGTCAGGATGCCCAGTTCCTTGGCCACTTCAGCCACGACCGGACCCGCGCCCGTGCCGGTGCCGCCGCCCATCCCGGCGGTGATGAAGACCATGTGCGCGCCATTCAGCGCGGCACGGATCTCTTCACGCGCGGTTTCCGCCGACGCGCGTCCTTGCTCGGGCTTGGCGCCCGCGCCCAGGCCGGTACGGCCCAGACGGATCTGCACCGGCGCATTGGTGGCCGCCAGCGCCTGCGCATCGGTGTTGGCGCAGATGAAATCCACGCCGTGCACACCACTGCGAATCATGTGCGCCACGGCATTGCCGCCCGCACCGCCCACACCAACGACCTTGATTACGGTCCCTTTGGTGTTGTTCTCAAGCATCTCAAAGTTCATCATGATGACTCCCTCACAAGTCCGATTTTGCAAATCACAAAAATTCCCCAACAACCTATATTTTGTGAATCGCCTCAAAGCCGATGCCGACTACATAGGTCCGCGACGGGTTTGAGACGCCTCCTCTTTCTGGCTCGCCCCGCAACACTGCCGCGGTTCTTGCCAAGGAGCAGGCCCCAACCTGCACCCTTTAATTCATAAACCATTCCTTCATGCGCGCCAGCAGGCTTTTGAAGTTGCCCGTCTGCGCAGCCACCTTGCGGCCCCGCACACGCTGCATGCGCGCTTCCTGCAGCAGCCCCATCACCGTCGAGAAGCGCGGATTGCGCATCACGTCGGCCAGGCTGCCTTCATATTCGGGCACCGCCACGCGGACCGGTTTGAGGAACACGTCCTCGGCCAGTTCGATCATGCCGGGCAATTGCGCCGACCCGCCGGTCAGGACCACGCCGGAAGCCAGCAGGTCTTCGTAGCCGGAGTCGCGCACCACCTGCTGCACCAGCGTGAACAGTTCTTCCACGCGCGGCTCGATGACGGCGCCCAGCGCCTGGCGCTTGACCTGGCGGGGACCGCGATCGCCCAGGCCGGGCACTTCCACGGACTCGTCCGGGCTGGCCAGCACCTGCTTGGCGACGCCGTAGCGCAGCTTGATTTCCTCGGCATCGGGCGTCGGCGTGCGCAGCATCGCGGCGATGTCGTTGGTGATCTGGTCGCCGGCGATCGGCAGCACGGCGGTATGGCGGATCGCGCCGCCGGTGAAGATCGCCACGTCGGTGGTGCCGCCGCCGATGTCGACCAGCACCACACCCAGCTCTTTCTCGTCGGCCGTCAGCACGGCCAGGCTCGAGGCCAGGGGCTGCAGAATCAGGTCCTGCACTTCCAGGCCGCAGCGGCGCACGCACTTGACGATGTTCTGGGCGGCGCTGACCGCGCCCGTCACGATGTGCACGCGCACTTCCAGGCGCAGGCCGCTCATGCCGATCGGCTCGCGGATGTCTTCCTGGCCGTCGACGATGAACTCCTGCGTCAGCACGTGCAGCACCTGCTGGTCGGTCGGGATGTTCACCGCCTTGGCGGTCTCGATGACGCGGGCGACGTCGGTGGCGGTGACTTCCTTGTCCTTCACAGCGACCATGCCGCTGGAATTGAAGCTGCGGATATGGCTGCCGGCGATGCCGGTGTAGACGTCTCGAATCTTGCAATCTGCCATCAGCTCGGCTTCTTCAAGCGCGCGCTGGATGGAATTCACAGTGGTCTCGATATTGACGACCACGCCCTTGCGCATGCCGCGCGATTCGTGCTGGCCCAGGCCTAGCACTTCAAAGCGGCCTTCAGGCAGGATTTCAGCCACCACAGCCACCACCTTGCTGGTGCCGATATCGAGGGCGACGATAAGGTCCTTGATGTCACGGGTCATGGCGTTAGCGTTTCTTGGGAGGTTTCGGTGTTGATTTGGATTTGGTTTCCGACGCGGGCAACGGGGCCAGCGCCAGGGCGAAACCATTGGGGTAGCGCAAGTCGGCCTGCGTGATGGTGCGCCCTTCCAGGCGCCCCGACACGGCGGGCCACGCCTGCACAAAACGTTGAATGCGCGCAGCGAATGGCAGCGCGCCGGGCAGGCCATGCGGGTCCGGCGCATCGGCGCCCGGATCGCGGCCCAGGTCCAGCAGCATGCCGTTGGACAGCACGACGCGCCAGGCGTAGCGCGGGCTCAGTTCCAACTGGTCCACATGCATGTCCAGCGGCGCGAACCAGCGCGCCAGTTCGGCATAGCGCTGCACGACCAGCGATTCCGAGCCGTCGGGCCCGGAGAACTGCGGCAGCACCGTCTCGTCGTCCACCTCGCCGGTGTTGGCCGTGAACGCTTCGCCCCAGGTGTTGATCATCTGGTTCTCGTTCCACAGCGCCAACGGCTGCTGTTCCTCGATGCGCACGCGCAGCACGTTGGGCCAGATCCTGCGCACGGTCGCGTGCCGCACCCAGGGCACGGATTCGAAGATCTCGCGCGCGTCGTCCAGGTCCACCGTGAAGAAATTGCCCTGCACGCGGCCCGCGATCGCCGACCGCACGGCTCCCGTCGACACGTAGTGCAATTCGGTGTCCGGCATCGACTCCAGCTCGATAGCCGACAGCGTGAAGTACGGACGCTGCGCCACCCACGCCACGCCCGCGACGAGCAAGGCGCAAACCGCCAGCACGGCTAGCGTGTTGGCGATCAGGTTGGTAGTACGAGCGTCGTTCCACACGGAATATCCAGGTCAAGCGTTGCGGGCGGGGCTGTGCACCTTGCACGAAGCCTCGGACAGGATCGCCACGCACAGGTCGGCGTAACTGATCCCCACGGCCTTCGCCGCCATGGGCACCAGCGAATGGCCGGTCATGCCGGGCGACGTATTCATTTCAAGCAGCCAGGGCCGGTTGTCGCGGTCGAGGATGAAGTCGGCGCGCCCCCAGCCTTCGCAACCCAGCGTCTGATAGGCCTTTACGGCAATCCGGGCGACTTCTTCAGCCACTTCCGGCGGCAAGGTTGCCGGGCAGAAGTACTGGGTGTCGTCCGAAAAATACTTGTGCTCGTAGTCGTAGTTGCCGCCGGGCGCGGCGATCTCGATTACCGGCAGCGCGCGGGCGGACTTGCCGGAACCCAGCACCGCCACGGTCAGTTCGCGGCCGGTGATGAACTGCTCGGCCAGGACCTCGGCGTCGAAGCGCGCCGCGGCTGCATAGGCTTCCTTCATGTCCGAGTAGCCCACCACCTTGGTGATGCCGACGGTCGAGCCTTCGTGCGGCGGCTTGATGATCAGCGGCAGGCTCAGGCGGTCCGGCACCAGGCGCAGCTCGGTATCCGCATCCAGCACTTCGAAATCCGGCGTGGGCAGACCATGCTGCAGCCAGATGCGCTTGGTCATGGTCTTGTCCATGGCCAGCGCCGAGGCCATCGGGCCGCTGCCGGTGTACGGGATGCCCAGCAGCTCCAGAGCGCCCTGGATCGTGCCGTCTTCGCCATAGCGGCCGTGCAGCGCAATGAACACGCGGTCAAAGCCTTCGGCAGCCAGTTCGGCGAGGCTGCGCTCGCCCGTATCGAACAGGTGCGCGTCCACGCCGGCGCTGATCAGCGCCTGCTGCACGCCCTTGCCCGACATCAGGGACACTTCGCGCTCGGCGGACTTGCCGCCGTACAACACACCCACCTTGCCGAATTGCTTGCTCATGCCAGTTCTCCCACCTGGGCCGGGACCTTGCTGATCGAACCCGCACCCATCACGATGACCACGTCGCCATCGCGCACGAAATCCACGACCGCCTGCGGCAGGTCGGTCACCTCTTCCACAAACACCGGTTCCACCTTGCCCGCCACCCGCAGGGCGCGCGACAGCGCACGGCCGTCGGCCGCGACCAGGGGCGGCTCACCGGCCGCATAGACCTCGGTCAGCAGCACGGCGTCGGCGGTTCCCAGCACACGCACGAAGTCCTCGAAACAATCCCGCGTGCGCGTGTAGCGGTGCGGCTGGAAGGCCAGCACAATGCGACGGTCCGGCCAGGCGCCGCGGGCGGCGGCCAACGTCGCGGACATTTCCACCGGGTGGTGGCCGTAGTCGTCGATCACCGTGAAGGTGCCGCCGCCATGACGGGCCGGCACGGGAAACTCGCCGGTCTGCGTGAAACGGCGGCCCACGCCCTTGAACGCGGCCAGCGCATCGCAAATGGCGGCATCGGATACGCCCAGTTCGGTCGCCACCGCGATTGCGGCCAGGGCGTTGCGCACGTTGTGCAGACCCGGCAGGTTCAGTTCCACCTGCAGCGGCGGCAGCAGGGTATCGCCGTGCGTGCGCTGCACGTTGAAGCGCATGCGCGTGCCTTGGGGCTGCACTTCGTAGGCGCGGACCTGCGCCTCCGGGTTCAGCCCATAGGTCGTGATGGGGCGCGACACGAAAGGCATGATCTCGCGCACATTGGCGTCGTCCGAGCACAGCACCGCGCTGCCGTAGAACGGCAGGCGCTGCGTGAACTCGATGAAGGCGCTCTTGAGGCGCGCCACATCGTGCCCGTAGGTGTCCATGTGATCGGCATCAATGTTGGTCACGATGGCCATCACCGGCAGCAGGTTCAGGAACGACGCGTCGGACTCGTCGGCTTCGACCACGATGTAGTCGCCCTGCCCCAGCCGCGCATTGGCGCCGGCCGAATTCAGGCGTCCGCCGATCACGAAGGTGGGGTCCAGGTCGCCCGCGGCGAGCACGCTGGCCACCAGGCTGGTCGTCGTGGTCTTGCCATGCGTACCCGCGACGGCAATGCCGCGCTTCAGGCGCATCAGTTCGGCCAGCATGATGGCGCGCGGGACAACGGGGATACGCGCGGAACGCGCGGCGATCACCTCGGGGTTGTCGCCCGCGACGGCGGTGGACGTGACGATGGCGCCCGCGCCCGTAACGTTGCTTGCAGCGTGGCCGATGGCGATCTTCACGCCCAGCCCGGCCAGACGGCGCGTTACCGCCGACTCGTTCAGGTCGGAACCGCTGATGGCATAGCCCAGGTTGAGCAGCACTTCGGCGATGCCGCTCATGCCGGAACCGCCGATGCCTACGAAATGGATATGTTGAATTCTGTGTTTCATGATGAACGCCCCGCTGCTTGTTCACAGACGTCGGCGATATGGGCAGCCGCGTCGGGGCGCGCATGTGCGCGGGCCCGGACGGCGACAGCCTGCAGTTCTTGTCGGGAGCGCTGGGCAAGCCAGTCCGCCAGCCACTCGGGCGTCATGGCGGTCTGCGGTTGCAGCCAGGCGGCCTGCGCGTCGCTCAGGAAGCGCGCGTTGGCGGTTTGATGGTCATCAATGGCATGCGGGAACGGCACGAACAGCGCCGCGACGCCGGCCGCGGCCACTTCGGACACCGTCATGGCGCCTGCGCGGCAGATCAGCAGATCGGCCTCGGCCATGGCGCCCGCCATGTCATCAATAAACGCGCGGCAGTCGGCCTGCACGCCCGCCTGGGCGTAGGCTTGCTGCAGCGCGGGCAAATGTTGTTCGCCAGCCTGATGGACGACCGTCGGCCGGCTTTCCAGCGGCAGGCGCGCAAGCGCCTGCGGCACGGTAGTGTTCAGCGCCTGCGCCCCCAGGCTTCCGCCCACCACCAGGACGCGCAGCGGACCGCTGCGGCCGGCATAGCGCGCGGCCGGATCCGGCAAGGCGCACAGGTCGGCGCGCACCGGGTTGCCCATGGCCTCGCCCTTGGGCAAGACGCCGGGGAAGCCGCTCAGCACGCGGCGCGACATCTTCGCCAGGCACTTGTTGGCGGTGCCGGCGACGGCGTTCTGCTCGTGCACGACCAGCGGCGTGCCGCGCAGCGCGGCAATCACGCCGCCCGGGAACGCCACATAACCGCCCATGCCCAGCACCACGTCGGGACGCACGTCGGACAGCCGCGACCACGCTTGCGCGAACGCGCGCAGCAGCAGGAACGGCAGCTTCAGCAACGCGGATGCGCCCTTGCCGCGCACGCCCTGGAAACGCAGCGGCACCAGCTCAATACCGCGCGGCGGCACCAGCTTGCCTTCCATTTTTTCGGGATTGCCCAGCCACAGCACGCGCCAGCCGCGCTCGCGCAGCACGTCGGCCACGGCCAGGCCCGGCATGATGTGGCCGCCGGTTCCGCCAGCCATGATCAGGATGGTGCGGGCGGCGGTCATACCCGTCCTCCCCGCATCATGATGCGGTTTTCCACGTCGACCCGGATCAGCATCGCCAGCGCGCACAGGTTCATCACCACGCCCGAGCCGCCGTAGCTCATCAGCGGCAGGGTCAGGCCCTTCGTGGGCAGCAGCCCCAGGCAAACGCCCATGTTGATGAACGACTGCACGCCGAACCACATCGCCACGCCGTGCGCCACCAGCCCCGCGAACGTGCGTTCCATGGCGATGGCCTGGCGGCCGATGTCGAATCCACGATAGATGATGATGGCGAACAGCGTGATCACCGTCATCACCCCAACGAAGCCCAGTTCCTCGCCCACCACCGCCATCAGGAAGTCCGTATGCGCTTCGGGCAGGTAGTGCAGTTTTTCGACGCTGGCGCCCAGGCCCACGCCCAGCCACTCTCCCCGGCCCAGCGCGATCAGCGAATGCGAAAGCTGGTAGGCGCTGCCATAGGCGTTGTCCTCGTTCCAGGGATCCAGGTACGCGAAAAGACGCGCGCGGCGCCACGGCGACAGCCAGATCAACATCAGGAACGTGCCGACCAGCACCGCCAGCAGGCTGCTGAAGTACTTGCCGTTGATGCCGCCCAGGAACAGGATGCCGATGGCGATGGCCACGATCACCATGAAGGCGCCCAGGTCGGGCTCCAGCAGCAGCAGCATGCCCACGCCGGCCAGCGCGAAAGCCATCGGCAGGAAGCCGCGGGCGAACGCCTGCATGTGCTCCTGCTTGCGGACGGTGTAGTCGGCCGCGTAAAGCAGGGCGGCCAGCTTCATCAGTTCGGAGGGCTGGAAGTTCAGCGGACCCAGCGGGATCCAGCGGTGCGCGCCGTTGACCTCGCGGCCGATCCCGGGAATCAGCACCGCGACCAGCAAGGCGATCGACACCATGAACAGCGGCACGGCAAGGCGCTGCCAGACACGGATGGGAATCGCCAGCACCACGGCGCCCGCCAGCAGGCCGGCGCTGACGAACAGGCCATGCCGGATCACAAAGTAATAGCGCCCATAAGACGCGTATCGCGGGCCGTCGGCCAGCGCGATCGACGCCGAATACACCATCAGCAAGCCGAGCAGCAACAGCGTCGATGCCGCGATGACCAGCGGCAGATCGAAGTTGCGCATCTTGGTACGGCCGGGCCGTACGGCGTTGACGCTGGCGGTGAGATCGGCGATCAGGCTCATGCCACCTCTCCACGGTCGCGGGCCAGGTCTTCAACTTCTTCCACGAACACCTGTCCGCGATGCGGGTAATTGCGGAACATGTCCAGGCTGGCGCACGCGGGCGACAGCAGCACGGCATCGCCCGGCTGCGCCAGTTCCGCCGCGCCGCGCACCGCGTCGCGCAGCGATGCCGCCGTCACGCAGTTGACGCCGGTCGGCGCCAGCACGCGGCCGATCTCGGGGCCGTCCGCGCCGATCAGCATCACGGCGCGCGCGTGGCGCGACACCACGGGAATCAGCGGGGAGAAATCCTGGCCCTTGCCCTGGCCGCCGGCGATCAGCACGACCGGCTGCCCCAGGCCTTCCAGCGCGGCCACTGTAGCGCCCACGTTGGTGCCCTTGCTGTCGTTGATGTAGTCGACGCCGCCGATCGTGCGTACGAAAGCCGCGCGATGGGGCTCGCCCGCATACTCGCGCAGCGCACGCAGCATGGCGCCCCAGCCCAGGTCCAGGCAGCGCGCCAGTTGCAGCGCCGCCAGCGCATTCAATGCATTGTGGATGCCGCGGATGCGCAGGGCATCGACCGGCATCAGGCGGCTCATGCGCCCCTTGGCCCGGACGGGCTCGGGCGCGTCCTTCTTGCGCCGCACGGGCGGAGCCGGTTCGTCGAAATCGCTGGGCTCGCAGGCCGTCAGCCACGCCACGCCCTGCCCCAGTTCCAGGCCCATGTCGCCCACCAGCTCCGGCAGGTCGCGGCCGAAACTGCGCACGTGCATGGCGTTCAGCGCCGGAACCATATCGACGGTGTACGAATCGTCGCGATTGACGATCGCCACCCGCGCCATCTTCAGGAGGCGCGCCTTGGCCTGCGCATAGGGCTGCATGCCGCCATGCCAGTCCAGGTGGTCCTGGGTGACGTTCAGCACGACGGCCGCGTCGGCCATCAGCGTGTGCGTGGTTTCCAGCTGGAAACTGGACAGTTCCAGCACCCACACCTGCGGCAGCGCCTCGGTATCCAGCGCATCCATCAGCGCGGCCAGCGCCGCGGGGCTGATATTGCCCGCGGCCAGCACGGTCATGCCGCTGGCTTCAATCAATTGCCGGGTCAGCGCCGTCACGGTGGTCTTGCCGTTGGTGCCCGTCACGGCCAGCAGGCGCGGCCGGTACTCGCGCGTCTGCGCCAGGTCCGCAAGCGCACGCGCAAACAGTTCGATTTCGCCGACGACTTCGATTCCGCGGGCCTCGGCCTCGCGCAGAATGTCCGCCGCTGGCGCCTGAGCAGGCGCCAGGCCGGGGCTGAGCACCAGTTGGGTAACCCCGTCGAGCAGGTCCGTGGCAAACGATCCGTCGCATCCCAGGCAATATTCCACGTCGCTCTGCGCCAGCGCTTCGCGCAGCGCGGCAAGCCCGCCCGGTTCTGCGCGCGTGTCGGCCACGCGCAAGCGGGCGCCCAATCGGGCGCACCAGCGAGCGGCGGCGACACCCGTCTCGCCCAATCCGAGGATCAGGACGAGCGGCGCGTCAGCGCGGGAGGTTTCCATCGTATTCATCGCAACTTCAGGGTAGAGAGGCCAATCAGCACCAGCATCATGCTGATGATCCAGAAACGCACGACCACCTGGGTTTCTTTCCAGCCGCCCACTTCAAAGTGATGATGCAACGGCGCCATGCGGAAAATGCGTCTACCTGTTCCATAACGTCGCTTCGTGTACTTGAACCAAGTCACTTGCACCATCACGGAAAGGGTCTCGACCACGAACACGCCGCCCATGATGAACAGCACGATCTCCTGGCGCACGATGACAGCGATCGTGCCCAACGC
Organism: Achromobacter arsenitoxydans SY8; assembly: GCF_000236785.1. Lineage (GTDB taxonomy): Bacteria > Pseudomonadota > Gammaproteobacteria > Burkholderiales > Burkholderiaceae_B > Achromobacter > Achromobacter arsenitoxydans. The sequence continues at coordinate 78,058 of NZ_AGUF01000029.1, forward strand.
GCCGCCCAACGCGAGTGCGCCGACGTCGCCCATGAAGACCTGCGCCGGATACGCGTTGAACCATAAAAATGCCAGCCCCGCCCCGCCGATCGCGGCGCATAGCACCATCAATTCGGCAGCGCCGGGAATATACGGAAACAGCAGATACTTCGAATAGTCGACGCGGCCGACCACGTAGGCAAAGATGCCCAGCGCGCTGCCCACCATCACGGTCGGCATGATGGCCAAGCCATCCAGGCCATCGGTGAGGTTCACCGCGTTGCTGGTGCCGACGATCACCGCCCAGGTCAGCGCCACAAATCCCAGCACGCCGAGCGGATAGCTCACCGTCTTGAAGAACGGCACGATCAGGTCGGCGCGCGTGGGCAGGGACATCGTGAAGCCGCTGCCCACCCAGGCCTTGAACAGAGGCCAGAGTTCCGTATTGGCGGGTGCAGACACCGCGAACGCCAGATACACCGCGGCCACCATGCCGATGGTGGCTTGCCAGAAGAACTTCTGCCGAGCCGGCATGCCTTCGGGATCGCGATAGACCACCTTGCGGTAATCGTCGCGCCAGCCGATCCAGCCGAAACCGAAAGTCACCAGCAGCACGACCCACACGAAGCGGTTCGTCCAGTCGGCCCACAGCAGGGTGCTGATGGCGATGGAGATCAGGATCAACACCCCGCCCATGGTGGGCGTGCCGGTTTTGACCAGGTGCGACTCCGGGCCATAGGCGCGCACGGCCTGGCCGATCTTCATTTCAGTCAGTTTGCGGATCACGCGCGGACCGGCCACCAGGCCGATCAGCAGCGCCGTCGCGCACGCCAGCACGGCGCGCAAGGTGATGTATTCGAACACGCCCAGCGCGCGAACATCGTCGGAAAGCAGGCGGGCGATCTCAAGCAGCATGCTGCTCTCCCTGCCCCTTGGCCGCAATACCGTCAGTCGAAGAAAAAGCCGTCACTACCCGCTCCATGCGCATAAAGCGCGATCCTTTTACCAATACGCAGGACGGACGCAGGCCGCGCAACGCGGCAACGACTTCGTCTACCGATGCGCAGGCGTGTGCGCCCGGGCCGAATGCGGCGGCTGCCGCCCGGCTGGCTTCGCCTAGCGTGATGAAAGCGTCGAGCCCATGCTCGCGCGCATAATTGCCCACCTCGGCATGCATGGCGGGGCCGTTGTCCCCGATTTCACCCATGTCGCCCAGCACCAGGACTCGCGTGCCGGCGATGCGCGCGAGCACGTCGATGGCCGCGCGAACCGAATCGGGGTTGGCATTGTAGGTGTCATCAATGAGCAATGTTCCGTCACTCATTCGCTTGTGCTGCATGCGGCCGGCGACCGGGGAAAACCCCGCCAGCGCCCGCACCGCGGTCTCGAGCGGCGCCCCCGCGGCGATCGCGCTGGCGATGGCCGCCAGCGCGTTGCGCAGGTTGTGCAGGCCGGGCACGGGCAGCGCCAGGTCGGCGGTGCCGACCGGCGTCACCACGCGGCAGCGCGTGGCGTCCACTTCCGCGATGATCTGTTCCGCATAGACGTCCAGTCCGGGCTGCAGGCCAAAACGCAGCACGCGGCGCGGCTCGGCCAGCGCATCCCAGATCGCCGAATAAGGTTCGTCGCCCGGGTAGACCGCGACGCCGTCCTGCGGCAACGCCGCGATGGCGGCACCGTTCTCGTGCGCAACCGCTTCCACGGTATGCATGAATTCCTGGTGCTCGCGCTGGGCATTGGTGACCAGCGTCACGGTCGGCGCCGCCAGGGCGGCCAGCTGCGCGATTTCGCCGGGATGGTTCATGCCCAGCTCGAACACGGCGGCCCGATGCTCGGGACGCAGGCGCAGCAGCGTCAACGGCACGCCGATGTCGTTGTTCAGATTGCCCGCCGTGGCCAGACGAGCGGCCTCGCCCTGCCATTCGGCCAGCATGGCCGAGATCATTTCCTTGGTGGTCGTCTTGCCATTGCTGCCGGTCACGGCCACCACGGGCAGCGCGAATCGCGCGCGCCATGCGGCGCCGATGCGCATCAGCGCAACACGGGTGTCGCCCAGGACCAGCTGCGGCAAGCGGGTATCGTGTACGGCATGCGCCACGACCGCAGCGCATGCGCCGCGCGACTCGGCCTGGTCCAGGTAGTCGTGCGCATCGAAGTTCTCGCCCACCAGCGCGACGAACAATTCGCTCTCGCCAATGCGGCGCGTGTCCGTGGAAACGCCCTTCACCTGCGGCAGCAGCAACGCCAGCCGCGCCCATTCGCGGTCATCGAACGGGAGCTTTTCGCCCCCGATGTCCTGATAGGTCTCGTGGCCCTTGCCCGCCAGCAGCACTACATCTTCCGGCGAAGCCGCCCAGATGGTCTGCATGATGGCGCGCGCGCGGTCCACCTGGACGTCCGCGTGAGCGGACTCGGGAATGCCGGCCAGTATCTGTTCGACGATGGCTTCCGGCGACTCCGTGCGCGGGTTGTCGCTAGACACCACAACGTGGTCGGCCAGTTCCGCCGCGACGCCGCCCATCACGGGACGCTTGCCCGGATCGCGCTCGCCGCCGCAGCCGAACAGGCAGATCAGCCGGCCGGCGCGCGCATCGGATACGGCGCGCAACGCCAGCAGCGCCCGGGACAGCGCGTCCGGCGTGTGTGCGTAGTCCACCACCACCAGCGGGCCTCGGCCCGCATGGGCTTGAGCGCCGGCGGCCAACGGTTCCACGGTCTGCAGGCGGCCGTCCACCGGGTCGGTCGCGGCCAGTTCGCGCGCGATCTGCGCGAACGGCAGGCCCAGCTTATAGAGCACGCCCGCCACCAGCAGCAGGTTCGACACATTGTGTGCGCCCAGCAGGCGCGTCACGATCTGGGCTTCGCCATGCGGCGACACCAGCGTGAAAATCTGGCCTTGCGAAGTGGCTTGCAGATCGCGCGCCCGCATCGCGGCGGGGATCGCGGCGTCTTCGCTCAGGCTATAGCCCATCGGCGACACGCTGTCGGGCAGGCCGGCAAGCAACCGCCGCCCCGCCTCGTCGTCGGCGTTGATCACGGCGGACGTCAGGCCCGGCCAGCGGAACAGGCGAGCCTTCGCCGCTTCGTAGCGCTCCATCGTGACGTGATAGTCAAGATGGTCGCGCGTGAGGTTCGTAAAGGCGGCCAGCGCAACGCGCACGCCATCCATCCGGCCCTGTTCGATGCCGATGGACGACGCCTCCATGGCCACCGCTTTCGCGCCGGCGTCGCGCATCGCGGCCAGCGTGCGGTGCACGGTCAGGACGTCGGGCGTGGTCAGGTCGCCGCCCAGCGTGCGGCCATCGGGCAGCACGGCGCCCAGCGTGCCGATGGTGCCGCACGCCTTGTCGTTGCGGCTTAGCGCATGGGCGATCCACTGGACCGAGGACGTCTTGCCGTTGGTGCCGGTCACCGCCACCACCGCCAGCGCGGCCGACGGGCGGCCGTACCAGGTGTCGCCCAGTTCGCCCAGCAGCGAGCGCAGGCCGGTCACCGGCAGCATGGGGGTATCCGCCGCCGCGGCCAAGATGGCGTCGGTGGCGGGCGCTTCGAACAGCACCGCGCTGGCGCCCAGCGCCAGCGCCTTATCTATATAGAGGCGTCCGTCGCTGGACAGGCCCGGGCAGGCGACAAATACGTCGCCCGGCTCGATTTCGCGCGAGTCCAGCTTGAGGTGCGCGGTCAGCGAGACGCGCGCATGCAACCACGCCACGGTCTCGGCAACCGTGGCGACAGGGTTAGAGAGGAAGCCTTTGGCGCTCATCTGCCTGGCTCCTTGATACCAGCAACAATCGTGGATTCAAAAGGCGCGTCGGGCCGCACCCCCATCAGCCTCAGGCTCCCCCCCACGATTTGGGAGAACACGGGCGCGGCGATGGCGCCGCCGTAATAGCCGCCTATCGTCGGTTCGTCGATCGACACGGCGACCACAATCTTGGGGTCCGACACCGGCGCGAAGCCCACGTAGGAACTGCGGTAGCGCTGGGTGCTGTACTTGCCGTCCACGATCTTGCGGGCCGTGCCGCTCTTGCCCGCCACGCGATAGCCCTGCACCTGGGCGGCCTTTGTGCCTTCCGGGCCGGCCGCGGCTTCCAGCATGGCGCGCACCATCGCGGTCGTCTTCGGCGTGTAGATCTTGACGCTGGTGGGATCGCTGTCGCGCTTGACCAGGGTCAGGGACACCATGTCGCCGTTACGCGCGAAAACGGTATAAGCGCGCGCCACCTGCAGCAGCGACACCGACAGGCCGTAGCCGTAGGCCATCGTGGCCTTTTCAATCAGGCGCCAGCGGTCCCACGGACGCAGGCGTCCGGGCGCCGCGCCGGGAAATCCCACCTGCGGAGCCTGGCCCAGGCCCAATTCCGTGAAGCGGTCCCACATTTCACGTGATTCCAGCTTCTCGGAGATCATCGTCATGCCGATATTGCTGGACTTGCGCAGCACGCCCGCCACATCCAGCGTGCCGTTGCGGCTCACGTCGCTGATAGTGCTGCCCTGATAGGAGAAACGGCCATTGCCGGTTTCAAACAGCGTCGACGTGGTGATGCGCCCCAGGTCCAGCGCCAACGCCGCGGTGAACGGCTTCATGATGGAGCCGGGCTCGAACGTATCGGTAATGGCCTGATTGCGCAGCTTCGACCCATGGAAGGTTTCGCGCTTGTTCGGATCGAAAGTCGGCACGTTGGCCAGCGCCAGGATCTCGCCGGTATGCACGTCCACGACCACGGCGGTGGCGCCCTTGGCCTGGTGCTTGTCCATGGCGTCCTTCAGTGCCTTGAACACCAGGTACTGCAGGCGGGTGTCGATCGACAGGCGCAGGTCGCGACCGTCCACCGGCAGGGTGACGGCCTGCACGTCCTCGATCACGCGGCCCAGCCGGTCCTTGATGACGCGGCGGCTGCCGGGGCGGCCCGACAGTTGCTGATTGAAGGTCAGCTCGACGCCTTCCTGGCCCTGGTCTTCGACGCTGTTGAAGCCCACGACGTGAGCCATCACGTCGCCGTCCGGGTAATAGCGGCGGGTTTCGGGCTGCTGGTGCACGCCCGGCAGGCCCAACTGCTTGATCTTGTCGGCCACGTCCATCGAGACCTGGCGCTTCAGGTAGACGAAGTTCTTGTCTTCGTCCACCAGGCGGCGGCGCAGGTCTGCCGCCGGCGTCTCCAGCAGCTTGGCCAGGGAATCAATCTGGCTGGGCGTGGCCTGCTTCACGTCTTCCGGGATCGCCCAGATGGCGCGCGCCGGCACACTCGAGGCCAGCACCGCGCCGTTGCGGTCCGTGATCTTGCCGCGCGTCGCGGCCAGCGTCAGCGTGCGCTCATAGCGCCGTTCGCCCTGCTGCTGCAGGAATTCCGTCGACAGGCCTTGCAGGAACAGCGCGCGGCCAGCCAGCACGGTGAATCCGCCAAACAGCAGGATCAGCACCAGGCGGGCGCGCCACGTGGGCAGCTGTCCACGCAGGACGGGATTGTCGAAGAAAGGAACGCGCTTCATTGTGCGCCCCCTGCCGCGGCGGGCACGGGCGCCTGATTCAGATATAGCGTGCGATCCGGGACGATGGGGATCATCTTCAGGCCGTCGCGCGCAATGGCGTCCACCCGCGCATTGCGGGCGAGCTCGGCGCGCTCGAGCTGCAGGCGCCGCCAATTGGTTTCAAGGTCGCGTGCATGCGCCTGATCACGGCCCAGCTCCACAAAGAGCTGACGCGACTGATACCGGCTGGTGACCAGGGAAATGGCCGACAGCATCAGCAAAGCCGCAATGATCAGGTTGACGCGACCCATTAGCGGCGCCCTCCCTTGCCGCCGCGGCGCGGTGGCGGGGCCAGGTCGCTGCCCGGCAGCGAGCCGATCTTGACGAACGCAAAACCGCCTTCGGCGGGCAAAGGCGTTTCGGTGCGCTCGGCAACACGCAGGATGGCCGAGCGGGAACGGGCATTGGCCGCGACTTCATCGTCTTCGGCCACGACCTTGCCCAGGGAACGCAGGACCGGCTGTGGCATTTCGCTTTCACGCAGCGGCAGGCGTGCATGCGCGGCGGCCGGACGCGCCGCCGCCGCAATGCATTGCTTGACCATGCGGTCTTCGAGCGAATGAAAGCTGATCACCGCCAACCTCCCTCCCGGGGCAAGCAGGTCTAGAGCTGCCGCGAGGGTGCGCGCGAGCTCTTCGAGTTCCCGATTGATGTAAATCCGTAAAGCTTGAAAGGTGCGTGTGGCCGGATGTTGCCCCTTTTCGCGCGTGCGGACGGCGCTGGCGACGCACTCGGCAAGCTCGAGCGTGGTGCGCAGCGGCCTTGTTGCGCGGCGAGCAGCAATCGCCTTTGCAACCTGAAAAGCAAACCGTTCTTCGCCATAATCCGCTATGACCTCCCGCATCTCATCCACACTGGCTTGCGCCAGCCAATCCGCCACCGTGGGTCCACGAGTGGTGTCCATCCGCATATCGAGCGGTCCGTCTCGCATGAACGAGAAACCGCGCTCAGCGTCATCAATCTGAGGCGACGAAACGCCCAGATCCAGCATCACGCCATCGACCTTGCCGATGCCGAGCTGCTCCAACTCTTCCGCCATGGTCGCAAAGCCACCATGGACGACCGTCACCCGAGAGTCCTGCGCCGCCAGCGCGTTGGCAACGGCGATTGCCTCGGGATCCTTGTCAAAAACCACCAGCCGAGCCTGCTTGCCCAGACGGCCAAGCAGTTCGCGGCTGTGCCCGCCACGCCCGAAGGTGCCGTCGACAAAAACGCCGCTGTCGGCTCGCGTGGCCGTATCGGGCTCGTCCTGCGGGTGCGACCGTGCCGCGCCCTTGCCGCCGAAGCCGGGCAGCAAAAGCGCGTCCACCGTCGGCGCCAGCAGGACGGGCCGATGTTCGAATTCCATAACTCTTTCAGAACGAAAACTGGTTCAACACATCCGGCATACCCTTGGCCAGGTCCTCAGCCTCGCGGCTGGCCAGGGTAGCGGCGTCCCACAGCTCGAAGTGCGCGCCCAGACCGAGCAGCATCACATCGCGCGTCATACCGGAAGCGTTGCGCAGTTCAGGAGCGATCAGGACCCGGCCGGAGCCGTCCAGTTCGACGTCCTGAGCGTTGCCCAGCAACAGCCGCTGCAGCGCCCGGGCCGTCATGGGAAAGGCGGCGATCTGTTCGCGCTTCTTTTCCCACTCTGACCGCGGATACACCAGCAAGCAGCCGTCGGGGTGGCGGGTCAGGGTCAGCCGGCCTTCGGCCTGCGACATGAGCGCGTCACGATGCCGGGTCGGAATCGAGATCCGTCCCTTGGCATCCAGCGTGAGCGCGCTGCTTCCCTGAAACACCACTTGTACCCCACTTAATTGCACAATTTCCTACTATTTCCCACTCTACGGTATGGGAAAGGGGCGGTCAAGCGCGTGGTTGCAATTTTTTCAATCACAACAAGGACTTAGATCAAGTTGTAAAATCGCAAAAAGAAAAACCTCCCAATAAATCAGGAGGTTGCGACACACTCTAAAAGTCCTTCTTCAGAAGTAGCGGCTAACGATGGCAGCCCATCGGTTTACGGCCGGTCGATTTTCTCCGGCGGGCGGGACTTGGGGCCCGCCGTTGACCACGCCGGTAAAAATGAACCGGTGCAGCCAGGGCTGCCGCACAGCCGGACGTAGGCCGGGCTGCGCGTGCTGCGGAATTTCAAATGCAAGACGGGTCTATAGGCCGGATTCTGTACACCAGGTTTCCCTGGCGGACGATCATTCCTCTGCGCGGATCATTGCTGAGCCGCTGTAGCCATCTACCCGCATGCTCGGACGGAGCCGCCCTTCACGGCCGTGAGGCCGCACGCATGCCTATTTGATGTTGCTCCGGATAGAGGTTGCCGCGTTTCACCCTGCGATGCCGCCGCCCGTTGCCGGGAGGCGCAATACGGAGATGGCCGTATCAGTGCGCGCAAAGCGCGCCCGCGCCGCAGTCTCGTCTCTGTGGTCCTATTCCTCAGCCGCGTCCGAAGACACGACCGGACGGCCGTTAGCCGTTACCCTGCCCTGTGGAGTCCGGACCTTCCTCGATGGATTCGCATCCACCGCGATCGTCCGACCCGTCTTGCAGCCCGTATTCTATTACAGCCGCCGGCTCCGTCCCCCAAGGGGCCGGCCTGCCGGCCTGCCCGCAACAGCGCCCCGGGTTCCTGCGACAATACGCGCTGATCCGCTTTGACGCCGCAGACGCTTTCCTTATACATGGCCCTCGAAACTCTCATCACCCTGACCGACATCCAGCTTGCGTACGGCCACCATCCGCTGCTGGATCATGCCGACTTCGCCATCCAGGCCGGCGAACGCATCGGGCTCATCGGCCGCAACGGGGCGGGCAAGTCCTCGCTGCTCCGGCTGCTTGACGGCAGAACCCTGCCCGACGACGGCTCCATCGCCCGCAATTCGGGCCTGCGCGTCGCCACCGTCGAACAAGAACCGGAGCTGGACGACAACGCGACTGTCTTCGACGTCGTCTGCAACTCGGAAGGCGACCACGAAGACTGGCAGCGCCCCTCCCGCGCCCGCGCCGTCCTGGAAAAGCTGGGGCTGCCCGCCGATGTGCAGATCGCCGGCCTGTCAGGGGGCACCCGCAAGCGGGTCGCCCTGGCTCGCGCCCTGGTCGACGAACCCGATCTGCTGCTGCTGGACGAGCCCACCAACCATCTGGACTTCGATGGCATCGCCTGGCTGGAAGACATGTTGCGCGCCTGGAAAGGCGCAGCCGTCATCATTACCCACGACCGCCGCTTCCTGGACGCGGTCACCACCCGCATCGTCGAACTCGACCGCGGCCGCCTCCTGAGCTTTCCAGGCAACTTCTCCCAGTGGCAGGAACGCAAGGCCCAATGGCTGGAATCCGAACGGCTGGAGCAGGCGCGCTTCGATAAGCTGCTCGCGCAAGAGGAAGTCTGGATCCGCAAAGGCGTGGAAGCCCGCCGCACGCGCAACGAAGGCCGTGTGCGCCGGCTGGAAAGCCTGCGTGTCCAGCGCGCCGAACGCCGCGAGCGCGTCGGCAATGTCTCGCTTGCCCTGGCCGAAGGCCAGCGCTCGGGCAAGCTCGTCGCTGAACTCGACCATGTCGGCAAGACCTTCGGCGACAAGGTCGTCGTCGACGATTACTCCACGACCATCCTGCGCGGCGACCGCATCGGCATCATCGGCCCCAACGGCGCCGGCAAGACCACGCTGCTCAAACTCATTCTGGGCGAAATGCAGCCCGACACCGGCTCGACTCGCTTGGGCACCAATGTCGCGGTCGCCTACTTCGACCAGATGCGCGCGCAACTCGACGAAAACGCCTCGCTCGTCGACATCATCAGCCCGGGCAGCGAATGGGTCGAGATCGGCGGCGTGCGCAAACACGTGATGACCTACCTGGGCGACTTCCTGTTTTCGCCTGCGCGCGCGGGCTCGCCCGTACGCAGCCTGTCCGGCGGCGAACGCGCTCGCCTGCTGCTTGCGCGGCTCTTCGCGCGCCCCGCCAACGTACTGGTGCTGGACGAACCCACCAACGACCTGGACATCGAAACGCTGGAACTGCTGGAAGAGCTGCTGCAGGAATATGCCGGGACCGTGCTGCTCGTCAGCCACGACCGCGCATTCCTCAACAACGTCGTGACGCAGACCATTGCCTACGAAGGCGCCGGTCACTGGCGGGACTATGTGGGCGGGTACGACGAATGGGTCGCCCAGCGCCCCGCGCCGGCCGCTCCGCCGGCTGACGCGGACAAGCCGGCCAAGGCCGCCGACGAAAGCGCCGCGCGCGCCAAGGCGGCTCGACCCAAGCCTGCCAAAGCCGGCAAGATCAACGCCTGGGACCTGCGCGAACTCGAAGGCCTGCCGGACGCCATCGCCGCGCTCGAGGCGCAGCAGGCCGAGCTCGCGGGCAAGCTCGCGGACGGCAGCCTGTACCGCGAAGCCCCGGCGGAAGTCGAGCGCATCAACGACGAGCTTGCCAAACTGGAAAGCGAACTCGAAGAGAAGTTCGCACGGTGGGAGCTGCTGGAGGCCCGCCGCGATGGCACGCTCTGAATCACCGTACCGCGCTATACGTATATAGAGGCGAGCCAAGAAAAATAGCAACGCGTCCAACAAAAAGGGTTGAACGGCCTACCGCCGCTCAACCCTTTTTCATGCAAGACCGCACGCAAGACTGGCTGCAGCCCGCCCGTCAGACGTGCGCGCGCCAGGCCAGCGATTCGCCGGCCGCCAGCGGAACCAGCGTGGTGTTGCCAAAGGCCAGCTCTTCCGGAATCTGATAGGTCTCGCGGGTCAGCGTCAGCGTGCCCGTGTTGCGGGGCAGGCCGTAGAAGTCCGGGCCGTGGAAACTGGCGAATCCTTCCAGCTTGTCGAGCTTGCCCGCCGCCTCGAAAGCCGTCGCGTAGAGTTCCATCGCATGCAAGGCGGTGTAGCAGCCAGCACAGCCGCACGCATGCTCCTTCAAGCCTCGCGCGTGCGGCGCGCTGTCGGTGCCCAGGAAAAACCTCGGGCTGCCGCTGGTGGCGGCTTCGACCAACGCCAGACGATGGGTCTCGCGCTTCAGGATTGGCAGGCAGTACCAATGCGGACGCACGCCGCCCTGGAAAATCGCGTTGCGGTTGTACAGCATGTGCTGAGGCGTGATCGTTGCGGCGATCGGGCCTTCCGCATCGCGCACGTATTCCGCGCCCTCTTTCGTCGTGATGTGCTCGAACACCACCTTCAGTGCCGGGAAGGCGCGCCGCAACGGCTTCATAACGCGCTCGACAAAAATGGCTTCGCGGTCGAACACGTCGATTGACGGGTCGGTCACTTCGCCGTGAACCAGCAGCGGCATGCCGCAGTTCTGCAGCGCCTCCAGCGCCTTCGAGCACTTGCCCAGCAGGTCGGTCACGCCGGCGTCGGAATTGGTTGTGGCGCCAGCCGGATACAGCTTCACCGCATAAACCTGGCCGGACTCGTGCGCCCGCACGATTTCCTCGGCCGAGGTATTGTCCGTCAGGTAAAGCGTCATCAGCGGAGTGAACGAAGCCGGATTGACGCCTGCCTTGTCCAGGGCCGCAAGAATGCGGCCGCGGTAGGCCAGCGCCTGCTCGGTCGTGGTCACCGGCGGCTTCAGGTTGGGCATGATGATGGCCCGCGCGAACTGGCGGGCGGTATCCGCAACCACGGCTTCCAGCGCGGCGCCATCGCGCAGGTGCAGGTGCCAGTCGTCGGGACGGGTGATGGTCAGTTGAGTCGTGCTTTGAATAGACATGGGAAGGCTTCTTAATCTGCCAGCGGCATGCCCCGCTCGGCCAGCGCGCAGAACATCGCGCTGCCCAAGGGGATGACCGCATCGTTGAAATCAAAATGCGAGTTGTGCAGCACGCAGCCGGAATCGGCCCCGCCCTGGCCCAGGCGGAAGTATGCGCCGGGCTTGCTCTGCAGCATGAAGGAAAAGTCCTCTGAGCCCATCGAGGGCGTCAGGTCGCGCACCACATTCTCCTTGCCGATCATCTCGGTAGCGATGTCGGCCACCAGGTTTGCATGATGCGGCGTATTCAGGGTGGCGGGATAGATACGCTCGTACACCACCTCGGCCGTTCCGCCGAATGCGCCTGCAATCGCACCAACCAATTCGCGCATTCGCGTCTCGACCATTTCCTGGACCGACTTGCGGAACGTGCGCACCGTGCCCACCATCTTGGCCTCACGCGGAATCACGCTCATCGCGCCCGGATGTCCAGCCTGAACCGAACCAATCGAAACGACGGCGGAGTCCAGCGGATTCACGTTGCGCGACACGATGGTCTGCAGCGCCGTAATGATATGACCCGCGATCGTGACCGGATCAATCGTCTGGTACGGATGAGCCCCGTGACCGCCTCGCCCCGTGATCTGGATCTCGAAGCGATCGGCCGCCGCCATCATCGGCCCCGGGTTGATGCCGATCGTGCCTGGCTTCAGGCCGGGCCAATTATGCAATGCATAGATCGCGTCGCAAGGAAAGGTATCGAATAGTCCATCCTCGAGCATGGCGCGCGCCCCGCCGCGTCCTTCTTCGGCAGGCTGGAAAATCAGCACCGCGGTGCCGTCGAAATTGCGCGTCTGCGCCAGATACTTAGCGGCACCGATCAGCACCGCCGTATGGCCGTCGTGACCGCAGCCATGCATCAGGCCGGGCTTGGTGGACTTGTGCCCGAACGTGTTGTCTTCGGTCATCGGCAGCGCGTCCATATCCGCGCGCAGGCCAATCATGCGGCCGCTATCGCAGCGTTTGCCGCGGATCACACCCACCACGCCTGTCTTGCCGATACCGCGATGCACCTCGATGCCCAGCGCCTCCAGGGCGCCCGCAACGATGCCCGACGTGCGGACCTCTTCAAAGCCCAGTTCCGGGTGTGCGTGCAAATCGCGGCGGAGCGCCGTCAATTCGTCATGAAAAAGCCGAATCGATTCCAGCGGAGATCGTGCGTACATAGGACGTTACAGAATGACGTGATAGAGGGGACAGTCTGCGCATTTTAGTTGCTACAGAGGATAAATGCCTTTGTCTTTACTGGAGAGACACGTTATGCTCCGGCCGCAGGACAATTTTTCCAACAGCCAGAGAAGGAGCGCCGCATTATGGCCACAACCTCCAAACCCGCGACCGCGCGCAAGCCGAACGCTGCATTCATGAAGCCCCTGACCCCCAGCGCCGAACTGGCCGCCGTCATCGGCTCGGAAGCCGTGCCGCGTACCGAGGTCACCAAGAAGATCTGGGAATACATCAAGAAGCACAACCTGCAAGATGCCAGCAACAAGCGCAACATCAACGCCGATGCCAAGCTGCTCCCGATCTTTGGCAAGGATCAGGTCACGATGTTCGAATTGACCAAACTGGTCAACGCACATCTGAAGTAAGCAGGCAAAGGGCGTACGGCGTACGTCCCTGCCTTTGGATTGTCGCGACGCCCAGGCTTACGGCCGGGCGAGCCCGGCTCCACCACGTTAGCCCCATCTCCGGCGCATTTGCCGCCAGCTCCACGCTCCGTGGACACACATTCCTCCCTCTTCATTGCCTGATCGTGATCGCTTCATTGTCAGATCGCGTGGTTCGGCATGTGCGATTCCGCTAGAGCCAGCGCAGCGGCGCTTGAATACAGCGCTGTCCTCGCGCTTGCATCCTCGGCCTCCAGCCCCAGACATTGGGGGGCCAGGCGCACATAGATCTTCAACAGACACGCAATGAAAAGGCCGGCATGCATGCCGGCCTTCGGGTTCATCGCGTAAGGCTCACGCGTATGTCGTGGGCGCGCTGCCTTCCAGCAGCGACAGCCATCCCTTGATGAGCCGATACAACACCCACACGATCGTGGCCGCTACACCGATCCAGCCGATGAAGATGAGCGTGGCGATGCCGCTGATCGCAAGCCACAGCAGCGCCCACCAGAACGTGCGCAGCAGCCAGTCGAAATGGGCCGCGTAGACAGTGCCGGCGGCGTCCGAGCGCTTCAGGTACATCAGCACAACCGCAGCCAGCGTGGCAATGCCCAGGAATCCACTCGTCAAAAAGCCCAGGGCATACAAGCCATAGGCCACGTGGGTCAACGTGCGCAGGTCCAATGTCGTACCGGGCACGGGGGTCTGGGGATCACTCACGATAACGCTCCAACGAATTGACTCGGTCAATCTTACCGCACAAAGCCACCCCACCCACGAGCGTTGTTATTTGGGCACATTCAATATTGGCGCGGCTTGCAGGCCTGCTACGGAAGCCGCGCGCCATGTCCCAAAGACAAAGCCCCACCGCGACGCGGTGGGGCTTTGAGGGATAAGACCTTGACGATGACCTACTTTCACAGACGTCCGTCCACTATCATCGGCGCAAAGGCGTTTCACTGTCCTGTTCGGGATGGGAAGGAGTGGTACCACCTTGCTATGGTCGTCAAGCGTAACTGCTTGAGCCGTTGACGCCTTAGCGTCAACCGTTCGAATCTTGGGTACTGCAGCAAGAGCCTCGGCTCTCGCGTCCTGCGCATCATTGCCGCTACGCCAGGCAATCGGATACGTCGAAGGTTCTCACT
>NZ_AGUF01000028.1 GCF_000236785.1 Achromobacter arsenitoxydans SY8
GCGCAGGATGTTCCGGCTGTGCTGCCGGATGCTCCCTCGGAGCCGCCGGCGACTCCCGCCGCGCCTGCTCCCGCGGCGCCGCAGGATATCCCCGCAGCAACGCAGAGTGCCCCCGCGGTGGTGCACGAGGCGCCCAGAGTTTCATGGCGGCTGGCGTCCAGCTTTCCGAACGAATCGCCCACGCTGTTCGCCGGCGCCGAAGACGTGGCGCGCTACGTGGCCGAGGTCACAGACGGGCGCTTCACCATCGAGATCTTTCCCGCCGGCGATCTGGTTCAGCCTGGCCAGGTGCTCGAGGCGGTGCAGCACCGTGTCGTCGATTGCGGCCATACCGCCTCCACGCGCTATTTCGATACCGATCCCGCGCTCTGCTTCGACGCGGCCGTGCCGTTCGGGCTCAACACCCGGCAAATGAATGCCTGGATGAACCAGGGCGAAGGGCTGGCCCTTACGCGCGTCCTGTTCGACAAATACGGCATCCTCAATTTCCCCTGCGGCTACACCGGTGCGCAGATGGGCGGCTGGTTCCGCGGCGAAATCAAGACGGTGGATGATCTGCGTGGACTGAAGGTGAAGGCCGGCGGATTCGCCCGCCATGTGCTGTCGCGCCTTGGCGCCACGCCAGTCGACATTCCGGCGGCCGAGGCGTACACGGCCCTGGAACAGGGCGTCGTGGATGCCGTCGCCTGGATCGGGCCATACGACGACGAGCGCCTGGCGCTCTACAAGGTGGCGCGCAACTATTATTTCCCGGGATGGTGGGCGGGCACCTTGCAGCTGTCGCTGTACGTGAACCAGGGCGCGTACGAGGAACTGCCCAAGCCCTACCAGACCGCGCTGGCGCTGGCCTGCAATATGGCCTCCAGCAACATGATCGCCAGATACGATGCAGGCAATCCGGATGCGCTGCGCCGGCTGGTGTCCCTGGGCGCGCAATTGAAGGCGTTTCCCAAACCGGTGCTGCAGGCGTGCCAGGAAGCATCGCTGGCGGCGTACAAGGAACTGAGCGCCAAGGATCCGATGTTCAAGAAGCTCTACGACAGCATGATGGCGTTTCGGGACAAGCAGGTTCCCTGGTTCCGGATGGCCGAGGGCAGTTTCGACAACATGGTGGCGACGCTGGGCCAGCCGGGCGCGTAAGCGATCGGCCAGGCCCAGATATACTGATTCAGCAAGTCGCGCTGGGCGACGTTTGTTTAGTAAAGAGTGTCATGCGTACACGCATCAAGATCTGCGGGCTGACCCGCGAACAGGATGTCGACGCCGCCGTTTCGGCGGGCGTGGATGCGATCGGTTTTGTCTTCTATCCCAAAAGCAGGCGCTGCCTGACGCCGACGCGCGCCGCGCAGTTGCGGCGCATGGTGCCGGCCTTCGTCGATGTCGTGGCGCTCTTCGTGAACCCGGGGCAGGACGAGGTCCAGGCCGTGCTGGATGAGGTTGGCCCCGAATTGCTGCAGTTCCATGGGGACGAAACCCCGTTGGAGTGCGCGCGTTATGGGCATCGCTTCCTGCGCGCATTCCGTGTCGGCGCGCCCGGGATGGACACGGCGGAAAGCCTCGCTTCCACCTGCCGCGCCTACGGCGAGGCGTCGGGCTGGCTGTTCGACAGCTACAGCGCCGGCTATGGCGGCAGTGGACACGGCTTCGACTACGCGCTGCTCGACGAAGTGCGGGCTGATCCCGTGTCGCGCCCGCTGATCCTGTCGGGCGGATTGAACGCCGAAAACGTAGGCCAGGCCGTGCAGCGGGTGCGGCCGTGGGCGGTCGATGTGAGCAGCGGCGTGGAAGTCGAGCAAGGAATAAAAAGTTCTGATAGAATCTCGTTCTTCGTTGCTGCGGCACATGACGCAGACACGAAGTGAAGGGAAAAAAGTAGTGCTTGTTGTGTAGTTGAAGTAGCAGTTGAAAGTGATTGGGCGCGGCTGAAAACAGCGAGTCCAAATAGGTTCAAAGCAAACTTCAAAGCGCAATAAAAAATGCAAAAAATCTTCCAAGACGATTTGCATAGTTTAAAAAAGCACTATATAATTCTTCTTCTTTGCAGGCGGTTAGCTCAGCTGGTTAGAGCGCCACGTTGACATCGTGGAGGTCGTTGGTTCGATTCCAATACCGCCTACCAAATTCCTGCAAAGGTGTGTCTGATAGAGCTAGTCGGACACAGACCTGAAAAGCCGCGAAAGTCTTTTGACTTCGCGGCTTTTTGCTTTTCTAGCGGATTTTTGTATTGATCCGGGAATATCGCGGTAAACCGATTAAGCGCATGGCGTGTCAACGCATTTGCGGATCGTATGCCTTAGCCGATTGTCGTAGGAATACCGATTGCGAGCGCGAATTTAATGTCGCGCATACCGGCTTCCGCTCTGCCGCATGGTGGGGTTTTGCTTGTCGCGGTATTGCTCTACTGTTTTCCGTCAGCCATATTCGGCGTTGCGTGTTCGGCCATACCCCAGGATAAATCCATGCAGTTCCACAGCAAGCTCGCATTCCTGACCTCATGCCTGTGGCTTGCGGGCTGCGTGACGTCTGTGCCGAAAGCTCCGCAGGTGCGCGCGGATGAACTGCCCATGTATGGCGCCGGCAAGCAGGCCGGGGCAGCAGTGACCGCAGCCCGCGACGGTTCGATCACCGAGGCGGCCCGGTCATACGGTTCGCCGGGAGCGGCCGCCCAGGCGCTGGTGGAGCAGGGGTATCGTCTTCAGCGGGAGGCTCAGCCAGGCATGGCCATGCGGAGTTTCAATCAGGCGTGGCTGCTGAATCCCGACAATCCCGAGGTATACGCCGGGTTTGCGGTGGTCCTGGAAGACCAGCGCAAGCTCTGCCAGGCAATGAGCATGATGGACCGGGCGATCAGTCTGCATCCGCCGACGTTCCGCGGCATCTATGCGGATGCGGGGCGGATTGCTGCGCGTTGCGCGGCGGAAGACAAGACTCTGCCGCCCGAAGCGCGAATTGCCGCCACGGCGCGTTCGGACGAGTGGTATCGCAAGAGCGAGGCCGTCGAACCCGACAAGGGCTATCTGTATGCCTCGTGGGCGACCGCCTACTACTGGCGTGGGCAGTATGGCGAGGCCTGGGCCATGGTGCACCGGTCGCGCGCCGCGGGCGGCAATCCCAGCCCGGCATTCGTGGAAATGCTGCGTGCAAGAATGCCCGAACCGCCGTCTTCCTGATGTGGGCGGGATGATTGCCTGCGGGCAACCGGCGCGGCCATTTGCGATATCCTGCTGACCATCATGATGAGAGCACTTTGGTTATGCCTGGGCTGCCTGATGCTGGCGTTGGGCGTCATCGGCGCGTTCCTGCCGGTCATGCCGACGACGATCTTCCTGATCCTTGCGGTGGCCTGCTTTTCCCGATCGTCGCCGCGGCTTGAGAAATGGCTGCTGGACAGTCCGACGTACGGACCTTCGCTGCGCGCCTGGCGCGAGCAGGGGGCCGTGTCGCGCAAGGGCAAGGCGTATGCTTGCGCGGGCATGGCGGCGGGCTATCTGTTGTTTTTCTGGAGCGCGCACCCCTCGTTGCCGCTGGCCATTGGCGTGGGCGTTTTTTTCCTGGCCAGCGCGGCCTATGTCGTCAGCCGTCCGGCTCCGAAGTCGGACGACGCCAGGAAGGAAACTTCCGCCAGATAAGGCTGCTGCGCAGCCCATGCCGGTCAGTGCGAATGCCGTGGGTCGCCACGCGTTTCCACCACCTTCAGATATAGCGTGGCGGCCTCCAGGCAGCCGCCCGTCGACAGTTGCCCCACCGTTTGCCGGTACAGCTCCTGCCAGGGCGTCTGCGACGCCGGCGCCTCGTACGGCGGCTCCTGTCTGCGTTTCTCCAGTTCCGGCTCGTCCACCAGCAGGGTGACCGACCGCTGGTTCAGGTCGACGCGAATCCGGTCTCCGGTACGCAGCAGCGCCAGGCCGCCGCCCACGGCGGCTTCGGGCGACATGTTCAGGATGGATGGGCTGGCGGACGTGCCGCTCTGGCGGCCGTCTCCCAGACAGGGCAGGGAGTCGATGCCGCGCTTGAGCAGATGCGAGGGCGGCGCCATGTTGACCACTTCGGCGCTGCCGGGGTAGCCGACGGTGCCGGCGCCCCGGATCACCAGGATGCAGTGTTCGTCGATGTTCAGGGCGGGATCCTCGATGCGCGCGTGGTAGTCCTCGGGGCCTTCGAATACGATGGCGCGCGTTTCGAAGGCGTTTTCCGAACCGGGTTCGGACAGGTACGCGCGGCGGAACGCCTCGCCCACGACCGACATCTTGATGATGGCGCTGTCAAAGAAGTTGCCCGACAGCACGATGAAGCCCGCCCGGTGCTTGAGCGGCGCTTCGCAACTGCGGATCACGTCGGCGTCGTGGGTTTTCGAGGCCGCGGCGATGTCGCCGATGGTCTTGCCGGATACCGTCGGGCAATCCGCGTGCAGCCGGCCCGCCGCCAGCAGTTCGTGCAGCACCGCCGGCACGCCGCCCGCGCGGTGAAATCCTTCGCCCAGGTACTCGCCCGCGGGTACGCAATTGACCAGCAGCGGCACGTCTTCGCCCAGCCGCTGCCAATCGTCCAGGCTCAGGTCGATGCCTGCATGGCGGGCCATGGCGATCAGGTGCGGCGGGCAATTGCTGGAGGCGCCCAGCGCCGACGCGACGACGATGGCGTTTTCGAACGCCTGGCGGGTCATGATGTGCGAGGGGCGCAGGTCCTCGCGCACCATATCGCAGATGCGCATGCCGGTGGCGTACGCCATCTGGCCGCGTTCGCGGTAGGGCGCGGGGATGCTGGCGCAGGTGGGCAGCGACATGCCCAGCGCCTCGGCCAGCGAGTTCATCGACAGCGCCGTGCCCATGGTGTTGCAGTGGCCGATCGACGGCGACGACGCGGTGGCCAGGGTCATGAAGCCTTCGTAGTCCAGTTTGCCCGCGGCCATCAGGTTGCGCGCGTGCCAGATGACGGTGCCCGATCCGACGCGCTGGCCCTCATGCCAGCCGTCCAGCATGGGGCCGCCCGACAGCACGATGGCCGGGATGTCGACAGTGGCCGCGGCCATCAGGCAGGCGGGCGTGGTCTTGTCGCAGCCGGTCGTCAGCACCACGCCATCCAGCGGATAGCCATGCAGGATCTCCACCAGGCCGAGGTAGGCGAGGTTGCGGTCCAGCGCGGCGGTGGGCCGGCGGCCCTGTTCCGCCAGCGGATGCACCGGGAACTCCATCGGTATGCCGCCCGCGTCCCGGATGCCAGCCTTGATGCGTTCGGCCAGCGCCAGATGATGACGGTTGCACGGCGCCAGGTCGCTGCCGGTCTGGGCGATGCCGATGATCGGCCGCCCCGACTGCAGTTCCTGGCGCGTCAGGCCATAGTTGAGATAGCGCTCGACGTAGATCGCCGTCATGTCGGCGTGCGAGGGATCGTCGAACCATTTCTGGCTGCGCAGTCTGCGGGGTGTCTGGGACATGGTTGTCTCGCTTGCTTCGGTTGCAGGCCGGCCCGGACCGGATCCGGGCCGCCAGCGCTAGTTGCGCGCCTTCTGAATTTCGTCGTTCAACTGCTTGACCAGTTCAGGCCCGAGTTCCTGCGTGTACTTGTCGACGACGGGCTGAACCTTCTGCCGCATGCGGGCAATTTCCTCGGGCGAGATGGTGTTGATCTTCATGCCGTTCTTCTCGAGGGTGCCCATGGCCTTGGTGGAATCGGTGCGACTGTCCTGCCGTTCGAAGTCGCGCGACGCTGCCGCAGCCTGGCGGATCAGTTTCTGTTCGTCGGCCGACAGCGTGTCCCACCATTTCTTGGAAGCCAGCACCACCCAGGGCGTATAGACGTGGCGCGTGATGGTCAGGTAGGGCTGCACTTCATAGAACTTGCTGCTCTGGATCGTGGTGATGGGGTTTTCCTGACCGTCTACCGTGCGGGTCTCCAGCGCGGTGAAGAGTTCCGAAAACGGCATGGGGACTGCGTTGGCGCCCAGGGTATTGAAGACGCCCAGCGCGACCTGGTTCTGCATGACGCGCAGCTTGATCCCCTGCAGGTCCTCGGCCCGCGTGATGGGGCGCTTGGAGTTGGTCATGTTGCGAAAGCCGTTTTCCCAGTAGACCAGGCCCACCAGCCCCTTGGCTTCCAGCTTCTTCAAGAGGTCCTGCCCGAGCTGTCCGTCGAGCACGGCGTCGGCTTCTTTCTCGCTGTTGAAGAGAAAGGGCAGGTCGAACACGCCGAATTCTTTGACCATGCCGGCCAGCGGCGCGGTGGACCCCACCATCATTTCCTGTGCGCCGCCCACCAGCGCGCTCTGCATCTGTTCGTCGGATCCCAGGTTGGCGGATCCGAAGGTCCTCATCTTGAGCTTGCCGCCGCTGACTTTCTCGAGTTCCTGCGCCAGGAAGCGGGCGGCGCGTCCCTGCACGCTTTCTTCGTTCAGGCCGTAGCCGAAGCGGATCAGGCGCGGTTTGACGTCCGCGGCGGCGGCCACGCCGGCGACGGTGCAGGACAGCACCGTCGCCAGGACAAGAATACGGGTCTTGAAGTGCTTGATCATGGTGTTCCTCCTTGGGGTTTTTTCAATGCCGCTAGTGCATCCAGCGTGCGGGTACGGTGATCAGCTCGGGGAAGATCACCAGCAGGGCCAGCAGCAGCGTGTAGGCCACGACGTAGCGCCACACCCCTCTGCAGATGGTTTCCATATTGATGCGGGCCACGCCGCACACCACGTTCAGCACCGTGCCCACGGGGGGCGTCAGCAGGCCGACGCTGCCGACCATGACGAACATGACGCCGAAGTACACCGGGTCGATGCCCGCCTTGACGACGACCGGCATGAGCACGGGGCCCAGGATCAGGATGGTGGGCGTCAGGTCCATGACCGTGCCCACCAGCGTCAGCAGGATCAACAGCGCGAACATCAGCATCTTGGGCTGGTCCATCACCGGTTCAAGCAGGGCGATCAGATCCTGCGGCAGGTCGGCAAGGGTGATCATGTAGGAGGAGACCATGGCGGCCGCCACCAGGAACATGACGACGGCAGTGGTGCGCGCGGCATTGATAAACAGCCGTCCCAGGTCGCGCAGGCCGATCTCCCGGTAGACAAACAGGCTGACCAGCAGCGCGTAGACGGCGGCGACGACGGCGGCCTCCGTCGGCGTGAAGATGCCGCCCCGCAGGCCGCCGATGATGATCACGGGCAGGAAGAGGGCCCACAGCGAGCCGCGAAGCGCCTTCAGGCGTGTGCTCCAGGACTCGCGCGGCGACGGCTCGATGCTGCCGTGCTTGCGCGCCACCCACGTCCACACGGCGATCAGCGTCAGGCCCATCATCAGTCCGGGCGCGATGCCCGCGAAGAAGAGTTTGGTGATCGAGACGTTGGTGGCGACCCCGAAAATGATGAACGAGATCGACGGCGGGATGATGGGAGCGATGATGCCGCCCGCTGCAATCAGCCCCGAGGCCTGACCGGCGTTGTAGCCTCTTTCGCGCAGCATCGGGATCAGCAGCGAACCGAGCGCGGCGGCATCGGCGACGGCGGAGCCCGACAGCGAGGCCAGCAGCACGCTGGCAAAGATGGCCACATAGCCCAGGCCGCCCTGGATGTGGCCCACGAAGGTGTTGGCCAGGTGCACGATGCGGCGGGAAATGCCGCCGGCGTTCATCAGTTCGCCTGCCAGCATGAACAGCGGCACCGCCATCAGCGTGAAGCTGTTGGCGCCGGACAGCATGTTCTGCGCGAGAAGCTGGGTGTCGTAGAAGTCCAGCTGGAACATCATGACGATCGCGCTGATGATCAGCGCGAAGGCGATCGGCATGCCCAGGGCGATCAGCCCCAGCAGCACGACGAGGAAGACGGTCAGGATCATTGCGGATGTCCGGGCGGATGAGAGGGCGAGTAGGGCGGATTCAGATCAGGGGGTCTTCGGGACTGGATTCCGCCGGAAGAGGGCCCCCCGCAATCACGCGGACCAGATCAATGAGGGTCAGGATGCCCATGGCCACGGCGGCATAAAGGCCAGCCGCGTTGAACACGGCCAACGGCATGCCCGTGACGGGCAGCACCGTGTCCAGACCGATGACGGTCTGCACCCAGCCGCCTTCGGCCAGCAGCCACAGCACCCACAGGATCATCAACTGGCAGGCGATGTGCGACACGCGGCGGGCGGCCGGGCCGAAACGTTCGACCAGCATGGTCACGCCGATGTGCTGGTGTTCCCGCAGCGCGATGACCGCTCCCAGGAAGATCAGCCAGACGAAGGCCAGCCTGGAAAGTTCGTCGGATACGTTGATGCCGGAATTGAAGAAGTAGCGCAGCGCCACGTTGCCGAACAGCAGCACGAGCATGACGACCAGACAGGCGACCATCAGCCAGGTCTGCAGCGCGAAGCACCAGTCCGCCGCCCGGGCCAGGGGGGAACGATCCGGCCGTGCGCGGCCGGGCCGCCCCGGTGGGGATGCATGCATGTTTGTCTCCTATCCGTTTCCCGGAATTTTTTTTTAGGCTTATGCTGCAAAGGATGTTAGCGCTAACATTTTCGCTTTGGCAACCCCCTTTTTTTGCGTCAGACTACGCGCTTCGACCTGCCGAGAGGGCCCATGACCGTCCGTAAACCCAGAAGCTCGCGCGCCGGGCGAGTCACCATGCAGGATGTCGCGCGCCGCGTGGGCGTCAGCGCCATCACGGTATCGCGGGCCCTGCGCACGCCCGACAAGGTGGGGCCGGACCTGCGCCAGCACATTGCCCGGGTTTGCCAGGAACTGGGCTATGTGCCCAACCATGCCGCCAGCGCGCTGGCATCGGCGCGGTCCCAGACCATCGTGGTGCTCATTCCGTCGCTGAGCAACGTGGTGTTCGTGGACATCATCTCGGGCATCAAAGAGGTGCTGGACCACAACGGATACCACATGCTGATCGGGGTCACGGGATACTCGCTGGACGAGGAAGAGGCCTTGTTGCGCAAGTATCTGCAGCATTCGCCGGACGGGCTGGTCCTGACGGGCATCGACCACAACCCCGGCGTCTGGAAGCTGTTGCGGACGCAGGCGATTCCCACCGTTCACACGATCGAGACGCTGGACGGCGCCGACGACATGAGCGTCGGGTTTTCGCAGTTCGAGTCGGGCTACGCCGCCGGGCGCCATCTGGCGGAGCGGGGTTATCGCCGCATCGGCATCGTGGGCGCGCAGCTCGATCCGCGCTCGCTGCGGCGCTGCGAGGGCTGCCGGCAGGCGCTGCGCGACGCGGGTCTGTACGACCCGTCGCTGGAGATCATGACGCCCGAAAAGTCTTCAATCAGCCTGGGCGCGTCCCTGATGCAAGACCTGCACGCAAGCCATCCCGATTGCGATGCCGTCTTCTTCTGCAACGACGACCTGGCCCAGGGCGCGGTGTTCCAGTGCGGCCGCGCGGGGCTGCAGGTGCCAGAACAGATGGGCATCATCGGCTTCCACGACCTGGCGGGCACGGCCTGGACCACCCCGCCGTTGTCCACCATCGCCACGCCGCGCTACCAGATCGGCCTGTCCGCGGCGCAGTTGCTCATGCAGCACCTGGCGGGGGAGGCCGTCTTGCAGCGGCATGTGGACCTGGGTTTCACGCTGGTCCAGCGCGAAACGAGCTGAGCGGCCCGTGCCTGCCGGCATCGGGCTGAAGGCCGCGCGGACCGCCTTCAGGCGGCGCGCGGCTTCTTGGCGGGTGTCGGGACTTTCTTGTTCGTGCGAGGCGTTTCGGGCCGCCGCGCACCTTCTTCCAGCACGGCCAGCAGGCCGATGATCAGCGCCTGCATGCCCTGGTCGAGCTCTGCTTCCATCTCGGATTCTTCCGCCGCCCGCGCCGCGTCGACCACCGGTTCCTGCCCGGCGACCGAGTACACCGTGTCGGCCACCGCAAGGCCGTGGAAAGCCACGGTTGCCAGCAGTATCCGGGACTGCTCCTTTGAAATGCCGTACGCATTGGCGATATGGCGCTGGTGCCCGTCGATTTTCGCGAGCATGGAAGGCGTCGCCGCCAGCCTGCGGATCACGTAGGGCGTCACCCCCGGGTGGGCTCTGACGAATTCGCGCACGGACGTGGCGAACAGGGTCAGGTATTCCTTCAGGTCGTCGCGGTTGTTGCTACAGGCTTGCGGGATCTGCCAGCGGCTGAAGATTTCCTCGGCGACCAGGCGCTTGAGTTCCTCAAGGCTGGGCACGTGCTTGTAGAGCGCCATGTGGCTGACGCCCAGCGCGGCCGCCACCCCGATGAAGGTGATGTTGGGCAGGCCCATCGCGATGCCGGCATCGGCAATCCTCTCGCGGGTGATGGTGGGAGGGCGTCCCCGCGTCGTGCGGCGCTCTGGCGGCTGCATGTGTGTTCCCTGTTCTTGGCGTCGGCTACCCGGCACTTTAACCCGGCGCGCAATTATTTAGTTTATTTGCATGCAACTAATTCGCAATTTAGTTTATAGTGATGCAAATAATTATCACCCACATCTCGGTACTTGATTCATGAGCACTACTGGAGCCGCGCCGGCCAAACCTGAGAAGTCCGGCCCGCTCAACTTGGTATTGGCCCCCATCCGCGGACAACTCATCGCTGCGGCTTTGCTCGCCGCCGCCGGCGCCATGCTCACGCTAGCGCCCCTGGCCGCCATTGCGCACATCGCCCGGCTGGTCCTTGCCGATCCCGGTCTCGCGGGGGCAGCGCCAGCGCACGCCTGGCCCGAAATCTGGTGGACCGTGCTTGTCGGTGCGGCGTGCATGTTCGCTGGCATGGCGCTGGTGTCCGCCGGAGAATTGACCGCCCATCTGGCCGACAACCGCATCACCCACCACCTGCGCCTGGCTGGCGCGCAGCGGCTGGCCCGGGCGCCGCTGGGCTGGTTCACCGGCAGGACGTCGGGCGAGGTCAAGCAGGCGCTGCAGGACGACATCGCAACCCTGCACAGCTTGACGGCGCATTTCTATACGGCGGTTGCGCGCGCGGCGGGCGTGATTACGGTTTCGGTCGTCTATTTGTTCGCACAAGATTGGCGACTGGCCATTGCGGCGCTGCTGCCGTTTCCCGGCTTCTTCCTGTTCCTGCGCCGCGCCGTCAAGGCCGGCGGGGCGAACATGCAGGAATTCGTCGCCCGGCTGGGGCGCCTCAATGGGGCGACGGTCGAATTCGTGGCCGGGATCCCCGTGGTCAAGGCGTTCGGCGATGCCGGCAAGGCGCATCGCGGCTACGGGGAAGCCGTCGACGGCTTTGCCGAAGCCTTCGTCGGTTTCACGCGTCCGCTGGTCGCGGCAATGGCGCATGCCCACGCAATGATTGCCCCGGTCACGGTGCTGGGCGTCGTGCTGGGCGTTGGCGCCTTGTTCGTGGGCCTGGGCTGGATGGCGCCTGTGGACGTGCTGCCGTTTGCCCTGGCGGCGCCGGGCATTTGTGCTCCCTTGTTGTTGCTGCATACGCTGCTGCACGACCTGGGCGGGGCCACGAACGCCGCGCGCCGCGTGCTGGCGCTGATGGAGACCCCCGTGCTGGAACCGCCCGCGCCGGGCCGGGAGCAGATCCCCGCAGGACATGAAGTCCGGTTCGAAAACGTGGGCTATGCCTATGGCCAAGCGCGCCAGGCGCTATCGAACATCAGCTTCACGCTGGCGCCCGGGACGGTCACGGCCATCGTCGGCCCGTCGGGCGCCGGAAAGTCCACGCTGGCGCGCCTGCTATTGAGATTCTTCGATCCGGACGCTGGGCGCATCACGCTTGGCGGCGCAGACTTGCGACAGATCGAGAGTTCGCAGCTGTACCGGCGCGTGGGCTTCGTCTTG
Source organism: Achromobacter arsenitoxydans SY8 (assembly GCF_000236785.1). Lineage (GTDB taxonomy): Bacteria > Pseudomonadota > Gammaproteobacteria > Burkholderiales > Burkholderiaceae_B > Achromobacter > Achromobacter arsenitoxydans. Next base: position 11,746 of record NZ_AGUF01000028.1, read on the forward strand.
CAGGAGGTGCGGCTGATCCACGCCAGCGTGCGCGAGAACATCGCGCTGGGCCGGCCCGCCGCCAGCCAGCAGGAAATCGAGGCCGCCGCCCAGGCCGCCAACATCCATGAACGTATCCTGGCCCTGCCGCGCGGCTACGACTCGGTGATCGGCGAGGATGCGCAGCTATCAGGCGGCGAGCGCCAGCGTGTCAGCATCGCGCGCGCCGTGCTGCTCGATCCTCCCGTGCTCGTGCTCGACGAAGCCACTGCGGCAGCGGATGCCGGCAATGAATCGGCGATCCAGAGCGCGCTGTCGCGCTTTGCCCAGGGGCGCACCTTGATGGTGATCGCGCACCGGCTGGATACGGTGGTGCACGCCGACCGCATCCTCGTCCTCGAGGACGGCGCCATTACTGAACAGGGCACGCACGAACACCTGCTGGCGCGGGGCGGCAGCTATGCAAGGCTGTGGGCGCAGGGCGGTTATGGAACGGCCTCGGTTCGAAAGGACCCGTCATGCTGAGGACCTTCCTGCTGTTGCTGGGCAAGGACGCGCCGGTGCTGCGCCGTTATGTGGGCTTGGCCGTCGCCTATGGCGTCGGCTGCGGGCTGACCATTGCGACCACCGCGCCGATACTCGTCCACCTGCTGGGCGCCGACGCAGGGCGAACGGCGCCGTGGCTGCTTGCGCTGCTGGCCGGGGTCGGGATCTGCTGGGTCTTGCGGCGCCATGTGGAGCGGGCCGGCGTGCGGGTGGGCGTGGCGATCCTGCAAGGCGGCCGCCACCAGCTCGGCGACCATATTGCGCGACTGCCCGTCGGCTGGTTCACACCGGACAACACCGCCCGCCTGGGGCATGTGGTCACGCAGGGAATGATGTCGGTCGCCCAGCTTCCCGCGCACGTTTTCACGCCCGTCATCTCCGGCGTGGCGACGCCGGCCGTGCTGGTCGTTTCGCTGTTCGCGCAGCACTGGCTGCTGGGCGTGATTGCATTGGCCGCGTTGCCGCTGTTGGCGAGTGTTCTTGTCGTTTCCGCAAGGCTGGCGCGGCGAGCCGACGCAGCCTACCAGCGGCGCTTCGCGGACGCCAGCCAGCGCGTGGTGGAGTTTGCCCAGGCCCAGTCCGTGCTGCGCGCGTTCAGCGCAGAGGCCGGGGGCATGCGCTTTCTTGAGCAGGCCGTCGAGCAGCAGCGCCGGTCCGGGGCGCGGCTGATATGGCTGTCGGCGGGGGCGGCTGTCCTCAACGCCTGGGCTGTGCAGGCGGTTTTCGCCGCCTTGCTGATCGCTGCGGCCCTGTGGCTCAACGGAATGCTGGGCAGCAGCGTTGGGGCTGGGGAACTCGTGGCCGCGATTGTCTCGATGGCGCTGGCGGTCCGTTACATTGATGCGCTGCAGGAAGTCGCTGGCTATGGCGAGGTCTTGCGCGGCGCGCGCGCGCAGCTCGACGCCATCGAAGAATTGTTCGCCGTCCAGCCGCTGCCGGAGCCTGACGCGCCGCAGGCGCCGCGCGACGCATCCATCGAACTGCGCAATGTGCATTTCCGCTATGCGCACGACGAACCCTGCGTGCTGCGCGGCGTGGACCTGCGCATCGAACCGGGCAGCATGTTTGCCTTGATCGGAGAGTCGGGCTCGGGCAAGACCACGCTGGCGCGGCTGATCGCGCGCTTCTTCGACGTGGAGGAAGGCAGTGTGCGGGTCGGCGGCGTGGACGTGCGGCAGATCGCCAGCACGCGGCTGGCAGGCCAGATCAGCCAGATCTTCCAGGACAACTATCTGTTCTCGGGCAGCATCGCCGACAACATTCGCGCCGGCAAGCCCGGCGCCAGCGATGCCGAGCTTATGCAGGCCGCGCGGCACGCGGGGGTGGGCGAGATCATCGCGCGCCTGCCGCAGGGCTTGGAAACGCCGGTGGGCGAGGGTGGCGCACGCCTGTCCGGCGGCGAGCGCCAGCGCGTCGCCATCGCCAGGGCCCTGCTTTGCGATGCGCCCATCCTGTTGGTGGACGAGGCCACCGCAGCCCTGGATGCCGGCAATCAGGCGGTCATCGCCGACACGCTGGCGCGGCTGCGCGGCCGCCGCACGCTGGTGGTGATCGCGCACCAGCTTTCCACCGTGGCGATGGCTGACCGTATCGCAGTGGTGGAAGACGGGCGGATCGTCGAACAAGGCGCGCCGGCGGCGCTGCGCGAAAGCCAGGGGCGGTATGCGCAGTTTCTGCGTGAACGCCAGGCCGCCAAGGGCTGGCGCATCGCTGGAGAGCGCGTCTGATGCGTGCAGGGCTTTCCGTGCTGTTCGTCGTACTCTGCGGCGTGTCGCTACTGGTCGGCGCGCGGCAGATGGCGTGGTCGCAACTGTTTTCGGACGCCGGCGACGCCTGGCTGACGCTGACGGCCAGCCGGCTGCCGCGCCTGGCGGCGCTGGTGCTGACGGGCATAGGCCTGTCAGTCTGCGGTGTGATCCTGCAGCACATCGTCCGCAACAAATTCGTCGAGCCCGCCACCACGGGCGGCCTGGACGCGGCCAAGCTCGGCATCCTGGTTGCGATGACGGCGGCGCCGTCCGTCGGGGCGGCGGGCCGGATGCTGTTCGCGCTGGCCTTCTGCCTGGCGGCCAGCCTGCTCTTCGTGGCGATCGTGCGCCGCGTCAAGTTCAAGAACACGGTTCTTGTTCCCGTGATCGGGCTGATGTTCGGGGGCGTTCTGAGCGCTGTGGCGGAATTCCACGCCTACCGCAACAACATCATGCAGAGCATGCAGGGCTGGCTGCTGGGCGACTTCTCCAGGATCGTGCAGGGCAACTACGAAATCATTTACCTGATCCTGCCGATTGTCGCGCTGACCTATCTGTACGCGCACCGTCTGACTGTGGTCGGCATGGGCGAAGGCATGGCGTCGAGCCTGGGGCTGAACTACCCGGCCACCGTCACGCTGGGGCTGATGCTGGTGGCCGTGACCGTATCGGTCACGGTTATCACTGTCGGGGCGATTCCGTTCGTCGGCTTGGTCATCCCGAACCTGGTGGCGCTGCATTATGGCGACAACCTGAGGCGCACCCTGCCTGTCGTGGCGCTGGGCGGGGCCTCGTTGCTGCTGTTCTGCGACATCCTTGGCCGCGTGCTGATCCATCCGTTCGAGGTGCCCATTGCGCTGACCGCGGGCGGCATCGGCGGCGTCCTGTTCCTGGCAATTCTCTTCTGGAAGAACCGGTGATGCTCGCGGCTTCCCGAAAAATGATCTGGACGGCGGTGATCGCCATGGCAATGGCCTTCCTGTTCTTCCGCGCCGGATTCGACTTCGATTACATCATTCCCAAGCGGCTGGCCCGGCTGGCGGCCATGGTCATCGGGGGCGTCTGCATTGCGTGGTCGTCGATCGTGTTCCAGACCCTCACCGGAAACCGGATCCTGACGCCGGCCATCATGGGGTACGAGGCGGTCTACCTGCTGCTGCAATCCGTGATGATCCTGGCGATGGGTACGCAAAGCCTGGTGGCGCTGGGCCCGAACGGCAATTTCTTCCTGTCCATCCTGCTGATGCTGGCCTACTCGTGGATCCTCCATCGCTGGTTGTTCCGTGACGGCAGGCAGAACGTGTACTTCCTGCTGCTGGTGGGGCTGGTGCTGACGATGGTGATCGGCACCTTCACGCAGTTCGTGCAGCTAAAGACCAGCCCGGGCGAGTTCTCGATTCTGCTCGGTTTCAGCCAGGCGTCCTTCAGCAGGGCGGAGCCCGCGCAGCTGCTTGTTTCCGCAGTCCTGGTCGCGGCGGTTTGCCTTGCCGGTTCCAGAAGCCTGCCGACGCTGGACGTGCTGTCGCTGGGGCGTGAGCAGGCCAGCTCCCTGGGCGTCGATTATCGCCGCGCGGTGCGGCTGCAGCTTGCGTTGATCGCGGTGCTGGTGGCCGTGTCGACCAGCCTGCTCGGGCCCACGGCCTTCATGGGCATCTTCGTGGCCAATACCGCGTATGCGCTGGCGCGCACGCGCAGGCATCGGGCCACGTTGCCCACGGGCTGCGCAATCGCCATCGGCATGTTCATCCTGGCCCAGTTCGCGGTTGAACACGTCTTCAACTACAAGACCACCGTTGGAATCCTGGTGAACCTGGCGTGCGGCGGCTGGTTTCTCGCGCTGATGGCGCGCACGCGGGGCACGGCATGATCACGGTCAGAAATCTTTCCAAGAGCTATGGCAAAACGGCCGTGCTGCGTGATGTGAGCTTGCGGTTTCCCGCCGGGCGGCTGACCTCGCTCATCGGGCCGAACGGCGCGGGCAAGACTACGCTTCTGATGCTGGTCGCCCGGCTGCTGGACCCGAGCCGGGGCGACATCCTGATCGACGGCGGCAGGGTAGACGAGATGCGCGTCGCCGACTACGCCCGTCGTGTCGCCACCTTGCGCCAGTCTCCCGACTTCAATCTGCGGCTGACGGTGCAAGAGCTTGTCGCCTTCGGCCGGTTTCCGTACAGCCGCGGCGCGTTGACGCCAACCGATCTGCGGGCGATCGACGAGGCCATTGCGTTTCTTTCGTTGGAACCCCTGCGCAGCGCCTATCTCGACGAACTGAGCGGCGGGCAGCGCCAGATGGCGTTCCTGGCCATGACCATCGCCCAGCAGACGGATTGCCTGCTTCTGGACGAACCGCTGAACAACCTTGACATCAAGCATGCCGTCCAGATCATGCGTGCGCTGCGCCGCCTGTCCGACGAGCATGGCCGCACCGTGATCCTGGTGGTGCACGACATCAATTTCGCGGCCAGCTACTCCGATCACATCGTGGCGATGAAGGGCGGCGCGGTGCATTGCGCCGGCGGCGTGGCCGAGGTTGTGACCGAAGCGCGGCTGCGGGAACTGTACGGGCTGGAATTCGAGATTACACAGGGTGAGCGCGGACGCCTGTGCAATTACTTCAATCCGCCAGGAGAATTGAAATGACCCAGACGCACAGGCCGTGGGCGCTTGCCCTGATGCTGGCCGCAATGGCCGCGCTCCAGGGCTGCGGCCAGGAAGACGCGGGATCGCCGAAGGCGACGGCGCCGCCGCCCGCCGCCAGTTCCCCCGCGCAGCAGGCCTACGCCAGCATCACGGTTCACCACAAGCTGGGTGCGACCGTCATCGACAAGCTGCCGCAACGCGTGGTGGCGCTGGATATGAATGAAGTCGATTTCCTGGACGAACTGGGCGTTCCCGTCGCGGGTATGCCGAAGGACTTCGTGCCGCACTTTCTTGCCAAATACAAGGACGCTGCGGACGTGCAGGACATGGGCGCGATCGTCCAGCCGAACCTGGAACGGGTGCATGCGGCCAGGCCCGACCTGATTCTGATCACGTCGCTGCAGGCGAACCACTACAAGGAGCTGAGCCAGATCGCGCCGACTATCCATTTCGACGTCGATTATCGGGACAGCCAGGCCAATCACATTGAGGTCATCCAGGATCACCTCATGACCCTGGGGCGGATCTTCCAGAAGGAAGACCTTGCGCGCAGGAAGTCGGCCGAACTGGACGCCAGGGTCCAGGAGGCAAGAAGCCTCATCCAGGACCGCCCCGAAACGGCGCTCATCGTGCTGCACAACAACGGCGCCTTCAGCTCGTTCGGCGTGCAGTCGCGCTATGGCTTCATCTTCAAGGCCCTGGGCGTCAAGCCGGCCAGCCCGTCGGCCGAGGCCGGCCTGCACGGCCAGCCGATATCCAGCGAATTCATCCAGCAGGCCAACCCGGACATTCTCTACGTGGTCGATCGCACCGCCGTGATGGAGCGCCGGCCGATGCTCGATGCCGAGACGCTGAGCAATCCGCTGCTGCGGCAGACCTCCGCCTGGCGCAACGGCCGGGTGGTCTTTGCCGATGCCGAGGCCTGGTATGTCACTGCCGCCAGCGTGAACTCGCTGAAGCTCATGATCGACGACGTGACCAAGGCCTACCGGAACTGATGCATTCGACGCCATGCGCGTCGGTGTCAATTCAAGCGTAAATGATTCCCAGTCGCCTGATTTTTCCGGGCGATCCCAAGCTCAACCGAACGGAGCATTCCATGAGCAAACGTCGCCACAGCGGCCGCGTCGCGCGTCTTTCGCCGCAAGCCGGGCAGGCAAGCCCAGTCCTTTCCCTGAACCTGCTTTCGGTGGCCTTGTTCGGTCTGACCGCGGGCGCCATCGCAGCCGCGCCGGCAGCATGGGCGCAAGAGGCCGCCGAGACGGCCGTAAAGACTTTGCCGGCGGTAACGGTGACCGGACAGGGCGAAGCGCCTGCCACCCCCTACGCCGGCGGGCAGGTGACGTATGGCGGCCGCGTGGGCTTTCTCGGCGACAAGGATTTCATGGAAACGCCGTTCTCTGTCACCAGCTATACGGACAAGTACATCGAAGACCTGCAGGCCAGGGACATCACCGACGTGATCGCCAGGACCGATCCCACGGTATTCAGCAATGGCGTGACGGGCGCCTGGAGCGAGAACTACTCGATTCGCGGTTTCAGCTCCAGCACTTCAGACATCTCATTCAACGGGCTGTTCGGCATGGCGCCGTACTACCGGACCATGCCCGAAATGTTCGAACGCATCGAAGTCCTCAAGGGCCCGTCCGCACTGCTGAACGGCATGCCCCCCGGCGGCTCGGTAGGAGGAACCGTCAATCTGGCGCCCAAGCGCGCGGGCGCCGAGCCGCTGGCGCGTCTGACCACGACATACATGTCCGACTCGCAGTTCGGCGGTCATGTGGACCTGGGGCGGCGCTTTGGCGAGAACCAGCAGTTCGGCTTGCGTTTCAACGGCGTGTACCGGAACGGGGACGGCCCGGTCGACAATCAGAAGAAGCGGGCGCAGTTGGCCGCGCTGGGCCTGGACTGGCGCGGCGAGCGCGTGCGCATTTCCGCCGACCTGTATGACAGCGACGAGCGCATTGACGGCGTGACGCGCGGCATCAATCTGGCGCCCGGCATTGCCGTGCCCACGCCGCCCAAGCCCGAAACCTTGCTGAACCCCGACTGGGCCTATGTGAAAAACCAGGACCGGGGGGCAATGATCCGCGGCGAATTCGATGTCAGCGACAAGCTGATGGCCTACGGGGCGATAGGCGCCAGCAGAACGGAATACACCTACAGCGGCGCCATGTCGGCGCAGGTGTTCAACGCGGCGGGCGACTTCCGCACCTCGATGGGCCAGTTGAACACGAACTTGAAGAAGACATCCGGCGAAGCCGGCCTGCGGGGCAAGCTGCAGACCGGCGCCATCAAGCACCAGTGGGTGCTGAACGCCACGTACTACTCGGACAACCAGCGGGACTACGGCCGCAGGTCGGTGCCGGGGGCGGATTGGGTCACCAACATCTACAACCCGGTCTGGGGGCCGGCTCCCGCCGGCTACTGGCCGCCGATCCTGCACAGCAAGACCCGCCTGGTGAGCTACGGCCTGGCGGACACCTTGTCCTTTGCCGAGGACCGGGTGCAACTGACGCTGGGCGCGCGCCGGCAGGAAGTCCGCACAGACAACTTCAGTGTCGCGACCGGGGCGCGGACCAGCCGCTACGACGCGAGCGCTACGTCGCCCGCCGCGGCGCTGCTGATCAAGGCGACCGACAACATTTCCGTGTATGCGAACTACATCGAGGGTCTGAGCAAGGGCCAGACGGCGCCCGCGACCGCCGCCAACGCGGGGGATCTGTTCCCGCCCTACAAGACCAAGCAAAAGGAGATCGGCCTGAAGGTCGATCTGGGCGAGTTCACCCATACGCTCGCGCTCTTCGAGATAACCCGGCCCACCAGCTACACGGATCCCGTCACCAACGTGTTCTCCTTCGGCGGCGAACAGCGCAATCAGGGCGTCGAATGGGGGTTCTTCGGCGAGGCGATGCGCGGGGTGCGCCTCATGGGCGGTGTGGCCTATATCGACCCCAAGGTGACGAAAGCCGCCCTGGCCGCCAACGAGGGCAAACAGGCTACCGGCATCCCCAGGCTCCAGGGCAAGCTGGGCGTGGAATGGGATGTGCCGGTAGTGCAGGGCTTGACGCTGACGGCCAATGCGATCTCGGTGTCCAAGCAATACATCAGCGCGGACAACTCGTTATCGGTGGGGGGGCGCACGACCTTCGACGTGGGCGCGCGCTACGCGACCAAGGTTGCCGACCGGCCCGTCATGCTGCGCGCCAGCATCACGAATCTGACGAACAAGGCCTACTGGGGGATGCCGCAGCTGTCGAGCCTGGCGCTGGGCGCGCCGCGCACGTTCATGCTCTCGGCTTCGATGGACTTCTGATCTGCGCGGGCGCGCCCTCGGATCAAGGTGCGCGCCGCAGCGCCAGGAACACGCCGGACGCCATGATCAATCCGATGCCGGCCAGCGCCAGCGCGTCGGGCGGGCGCTGGAACCAGAAGGTGCTGAAGCCCACGGCCAGCAGCAGCTGGAAGTAGTTCAGGGGCGCCAGCGTCGCGGCGGATACGCGCTGGAAGGCGGCGATCAGCAGGATCTGCGCCAGGCCGCTGCATGCGCCGAGGCTGACGATGATGAGAGTGTCGGCCAGGCCGGGCCAGGGATCGGGAAGGAAGAACGGAGCCGGCAGCGCCGTCACGATCAGGCAGATGAAGGCCGTGTACGCATACTGCACCGGCCCGGGCACCTTGCCCGACAGCTTGCGCGTCAGCACCTGGAAAATCGCGTAGCTGATGGCGGACACCGCCATCAGCAGCGTCCCCAGGGCGGGCAGGTTGGATCCTGGCCGCACAATCAGCAGCATGCCGGCAAAGCCGGCGCCGACGGCCGCCCATTGCGCGGGGCGCACGCGCTCTCCCAGCATCCATGGCGACAGCGCCACCATGATCAGCGGCGCTGTGAAGTAGATGGCCGTGGCTTCGGACAGGGGCATCCAGATAAGGGCCGTCATGAAGCAGGTGGCGACGGTGGCGAGCATGACGCCGCGCAGCACCAGCAGCGGCTTTTCGGGCGCGTCGCGCAATCGAACGCCGCGGCCATGGCGCCAAAGCATGACGACCGCCAGCGTCACCACCGCCAGATAGCGCATCACGTTCAGGAACGGCGCGGGGTAGCGTTCCAGCATCTGCTTGGCGCCGGCGTCGAAGGTCGCGAACGCGACCAGCGCGGCGAAGAACAGCAGGATTCCGGTTTGGCGCGCAGCGGAATGGGCGGGCAGCGAGGCGGGTACGGCGCTCATGGGGCTGGGCTTGCGTCAGGCGCGGGCTTGCGCCATGCCCAGCAGAAACGCGTCCAGCGCCGGCCCGATTGCCTGGACCATGTAGCCGCCTTCCTGCACCACCACCGTCGGCACGCCCAGGCTGGCCACGCGTGCGCCGATGTCGCGGTAGGCGTCCATGTCCAGCTTCAGCACGCTGATGGGATCGTCCTTATAGGTATCGAAGCCCAGCGCCAGCACCAGCGCCTGGGGGGCATATCCGGCCAGCACGTCCAGGGCGTTGTCCAGGGCCCGCAGGAAATCCTGGTTGCCGCAGCCATGGGGCAGCGGCAGGTTCAGGTTGAAGCCTTCGCCTGCGCCGTGCCCGCGTTCGTGCGCGTAGCCGGTATAGAAGGGGTAGTAGCCGGACGGGTCGGCGTGCAGCGATACGGTCATGACGTCCGCGCGCTGATAGAAGATGTTCTGGGTGCCGTCGCCGTGATGCGCGTCCACGTCCAGCACCGCGACCCTGGACCAGGTCTGCAGCAGCCGGCTCGCCGCGGCCGCGCTGCTGTTCAGGTAGCAGAAGCCGCCCGCGCGGTCGCGGTGGGCGTGGTGGCCGGAGGGGCGGCACAGGGCGTACGCCGTCTCGCTCGTGCTGGCGACATGGTCCGCGGCGGCAACGGCGCTGTGGGTGGACCTGAGCGCCGACCGCCAGGTCTGCGGCCCGATGGGACATGACAGGTCGCTCAGGTAGTAACCGGTCTGCGCCACGATCGAGGGCGACGGGCAGGGCCCGCGCCCGGCAAGTTCGATCCGGCCGTTGTAGTAGGGCGAAAGATTGGGCAGCACTTCCGGCCCGGGATCCACGCCGGGCGCTTTCATGGCCTGCCAGCGGACGTAGGCGGTTTCCAGGTAGTCCAGGTAATCCTGGCTGTGGATGTGGTCCAGCGGCTTGCGGCCATAGTCGGCGGGCGCTTCGACCTTCACGCCCCGGGCGGCGAGCGCGCCCTGCAGGCTCTCCGCCCGCGAGGGCAGGTCGGTGGGTGCGCTGATGCGCCCCAGCCGCATGAACTGCTGGGGCGAATGCAGCAACTGTTCTTCCGAGAAAAACGCCTTCATGGATGTCCTCGCTGGAACTGGGGCTTGTTGGCGGGTGTCTGCGCCTGGCGGGTTATGCGTGGCCCGGGGCCTATTTGAGCTCGATCTCGACGAACACGAATTCGGTGTCGCTCGGGTTGATGACGTTGTGCTCGACGCCGACCGGCCGGTAGTACGCCACGCCGGTGGTGAGCTGACTGGTCACCTGGCCGTTGGGCGTATCCAGCAGCAAGGGGCCGGTGGTTTGCGGCACCACCACGTAGTTCATGCCGTGCCGGTGCCAGCCCGTTTCCCCGCCCGGCGGAAAGCGCCATTCAGTGACGGTGACCAGCTCGTTGTCGATCTGCACGGTGGGAACGGCGGGGGGGCGTTGCATGGGTTCTCTCCTGGTTTCAATCATGGGTCTGAAATGGGCTCAGGCGGCCTGCGCCTTGGTCGGGTCCCAGTGCTGGCCGGGGACGGCGGCAATCAGCTGCTGCGTATACGCATGCTGGGGATTGTCGAAGATCTGCGCGGGCGAACCGTATTCCACCACCTTCCCGCGGTGCATGACCAGCACCGAATTGCAGATCTGCGCCGCGACGCGCAGGTCGTGGGTGATGAACACCAGCGCGATCTTCAGCCGCTGCTGCAGGTCATGCAGCAATTGCAGCACCTGCGCCTGCACCGAAACGTCCAGCGCCGACACCGACTCGTCGGCCACCAGCACCTTGGGCTCCAGCGCCAGGGCGCGCGCAATGCCGATGCGCTGGCGCTGCCCGCCCGAGAACTGGTTGGGATAGCGGTCGAAGGCGGACGGGTCCAGCCCTACCAGCGACAGCAGCTCGCGCACCCGCGCTTCCGCCTGGGCGCGCGGAACGCCATTGGCGACCGGGCCGTCGCTGATGATGCGGCCCACCGTGTGGCGCGGATTGAGCGAGGCGAACGGATCCTGAAAGATCATCTGGATCTCGTGGCGCATGGGCCGGAACCGCGACTCGGACAGGGCGGCGATATCCTGGCCGTTGAAGAGCAGCTGGCCGCCATTGATGCCGACCAGCTTGAGCAGGCATTTGCCGATGGTGGACTTGCCCGACCCGGATTCGCCCACGATACCCAGCGTCTCGCCGCGGCGCACCGAGAAGCTCACGCCATCCACCGCATGGACTTCCCGCCTGCCGCCCAGCCAGCCGTGGCCGATGACGTAGGTCTTTTTCAGGTCTTTCACCTCCAGCACGGGCTTGTCGCCTTCGGCGGCGGCGCGCTCCTCGCCGCGGCGGTGCGGCACGGCGGCGATCAGGCGCTGGGTGTAGGGGTGGCGGGGCCGGTTGAGGACCTCGGCGGCCGGGCCTTGCTCCACCAGCACGCCTTTTTCCATGACCGCGACCCGGTGGGCGATCTCCGCCACGACGCCAAAATCGTGCGTGACGAACATCACGCCCATGCCTTTCTCCTTCTGGATGCGGGCGATCAGCGCCAGGATCTGGGCCTGGGTGGTGACGTCCAGCGCGGTCGTGGGCTCGTCGGCGATCAGCAGGGCCGGTTCCAGCGCCAGCGCCATGGCGATCATCACCCGCTGGCGCTGGCCGCCCGACAGGCGGAAGGGATACACGTGGTAGAGCGTGGCCGGATCGGGCAGCCCCACGAATTCCAGCAGTTCGAGCGTGCGCTTGCCGCGTTCGGCGCCGGGATAGGCGTTATGCACGCGCATGACTTCGCTGATCTGCTCGCCGACGGTCATCAGGGGATTCAGGGCCGACAGCGGCTCCTGGAAGATCATCGCCATGTCCTTGCCGCGCATGGCCTGCAAGGCGGGTTCGTCCAGCGCCAGCAGGTCCTGGCCGCGGAACAGGATGCGGCCCTGCTGCGGCGTCAGGTAGTCGGGCAGCAGCCCCATGATGGCGTTCGCGCTCATGGACTTGCCCGAGCCGGACTCGCCCACGATGCACAGGATCTCGCCGGCGCGGATGTCGTACGACACGTCCTGCACGGCGTAGGGGCGGTCGCCGCCCCTGGGCAGCGCGATGCTGAGGTTCTGGATGGAAAGCAGCGGCGGGGTTTCGTTCATGTCGGCCTCCTATTCGCCGCGCTTGCGCAGTTGCGGGTTGAGGGCATCGTTCAGGCCTTCGCCGATCAGGTTGATGGCCAGCACGGTCAGCAGGATTGCCACGCCGGGCCACACGCTCATCCACCAGGCTTCGCGGATCATGGTGCGCGCCGCGCCTATCATGAAGCCCCAGCTCATCAGGTTGCGGTCGCCCAGGCCCAGGAAGGACAGGGACGACTCCGTCAGGATGGCGGTGGCCACCATGAAGGACGCCGAGACGATGATGGGCGACATGGCGTTGGGCAGGATCTGGGTGCCGACAATGCGGGCAGGCGTCTGCCCGATGACGATGGCCGCCTGTACGAATTCGCGCTGCTTGAGCGTCATGAATTCCGACCGCACCAGCCGGGCCGCGGGCGGCCACGACACCACCGCGATGGCGCCCATGATGGAATACACCGACGGGCTCAGGATCGCGACCAGCACGACGGCCATGGCCAGTTGCGGAATGGTCTGGAAGAACTCCGTGAAGCGCATCAGCGCGTCGTCCACGCGTCCGCCGCAATAGCCTGCGACCGAGCCCACCACGATGCCGAACAGCAGCGCCACGGCGGTGGACAGCAGGCCCACCATCAGCGACACTCGCGCGCCCCACACCAGCCCGGCGGTGATGTCGCGGCCCAGCATGTCGGTGCCGAAGGGGTAGTCCGCGTTGGTGAACGGCGGGATCAGCGGATCGGCCACCATCATCCATGGCGACTCTTCGTAAAGCAGCGGCGCCGCCAGAGCCACGACGACCACGATCAGCATGATGACCAGGCCGGCCACCGCCCCGTAGTTGCGCATATAACGTTGGGCGAATGACTTCATGCGGAGACTCCTTGCTGCGCGCCTGCGGCGATGCGCGGATCAATCAGGCGGTAAAGCACGTCGGTCAGCAGGTTGAAGACCACCACCATGATGGAGGTGACCAGGAAGATCCCGAGCAGCAACTGGTAGTCGCGCTGCAGCAGGGCGTCGAACATCAGCCGGCCGATGCCAGGCCAGGCGAACACGGTCTCGGTCAGCACCGCGCCGCCCGCCATCTGGCCAAGCTGGATGCCGGCGAAGGTGATGACGGGAAGCAGCGCATTGCGCAGCACGTGGGCGCGGATCACGCGGCTGGGACTCACGCCTTTGGCGCGCGCCGTCTTTACGAAGTCCATGCCGATCACCTCCAGCATCGACGCGCGCGTCAGCCGCACGTAGACCGCCATGAAAAAGCAGCCCAGGGTGACGGTGGGCAGGATCAGATGCAGCGCAATGTCGCCTGCGCGCGCCCATCCGGTCAGGCCGCCACCCACGGTTTCCATGCCAAAGGCCGGCAGCCATCCCAGCACCACGGAAAACAGCAGGATGCCCATCAGCGACAGCCAGAACAGCGGCGTGGCATACAGCAGCAGGGCGCCGGTCATCACCGAGCTGTCGATCCAGCGCCGCTTGTTGCGGTAGCGCGCCTTGGCCGCCACGACGCCCAGCAGGACGCCCAGCACGATGGAAAACACGAAGGCGCACGACATCAGCAGGAACGTGGCGGGCAGGCGCTCGACGATCAGGTCCAGCACCGGCACGTGGTTGCGGTAGGAAAAGCCCAGGTCCAGTTGCAGCACGCCCTTCAGGTAGAGCAGCAATTGCGTCAGGACGGGCTTGTCCAGGCCGAAGGCCGCGCGCAGCTGTTCGACGTAGGCGGCGTCGCCCGCGCCGGCCTGGCCCGCCAGCACGGCGGCAGGGTCGCCGGGCGCCAGGCGGATCAGGAAGAAATTGATGATCACCACGCCCAGCACGACCACCAGGGCCTTGCCGATGCGGGAAAGAAGAAAGGTCAGGAATTTCATGCGTCGGGGTCCTCTCAGGACGGGCGCGGAGCGTTCAGGCGCGTCCGTCGCTCGGCCGGGGTGCGCCGCCGCGGGAACATCCGCGGCGGCGTCTCGCAGCGCTTACTTCTCGATGTAGACGTCGTCGAACGACTCATTCAGGCCGATGGCCGTCTTCACCAGGTTCTTCACGTTGGCGCGGTAGAGCGTGGGGAACTCCATGTCCACCATGAAGCCGTTGGCCACCTCGTTGACCAGGGTCGTCTGGATCTTGCTGTAAAGCTCCTGGCGCTTGGCCGGGTCGACCTCGGATGCCGCAGCCTCCCATTGCTTGTCGGTCTCGGGGTTGCTGTAGCCCTGCACGTTGGCGAAGGGCGAGCCCTTGACGATGTTCGACGAGATATACAGCCGCTGCACGCCCAGCGCGGGATCGCCGTACTGGTAGGTGAAGTTGGTCGTCAGGTCGAAGTCCCAGTTGCCGGTGCGGCTGGCCCAGCCGCCCGCGTCGGTGGATTCCAGGTTGACCTTGAAGCCCAGCTGTTCAAGTGCCTGCTTGGTGTATTCGCCCAGACGGTCCCAAGTGGAGCCATAGGGGAAGCTCAGTTGGCGGATCGTGTAGTCTCCGGGCTTGATGCCCGATTCCTTGATCAACGCGCGCGCCTTCTTCATGTCGAACGCCATGGCCGGCATGTTCTTGTCGTAGAACATCTCGGTGGTCACGAAGGGGCTGGTCGACACCTTGCCCAGGCCGAAGAAAATGTTGTTGACCACCATGTTGCGGTTCATGGCGGCCATGACGGCCTGGCGCACCTTCAGGTTGTCGAAGGGCGGCTTGCGCATGTTGAAGATCAGATAGGCCTGCGGCGAAAACATCTCCCAGCCGCTCGTGGTGTATTCCACCTTGGGCAGCGCGCGCAGGCGCTTGATGTCGACGTTGTCCACGTCGCCGCCGCGCAGCACGTCCACGCTGCCGCGCTCGAACGCCACGGCGCGCGAGGCCGCGTCGGGAATCACGTTGAACACGAGCTCATCCAGGTACGGCATGCCCGGCTTCCAGTAGTCGGGGTTGCGCGTCAGCTTGATGTATTCGCCGCGCTTCCATTCCTTGAACATGAACGGCCCGGTGCCCACCGGCTTCTGGTTGGCCGGGTTGGTCATGTAGTCGGTGCCGGCATACAAATGCTTGGGCATCATCGGCGCAAAGCCCGGCTCGAACATCAGCATAAAGGCCGGGAACGGCGACTTCAGCTTGATGACCACGGTCTTGGCGTCAGGCGCCTGGACCGAATCGACGAACTTGTTCAGGATGACGCGGGCGCGCGCATGGGTCTTGGGCAGCATATCCGCTAGCGAAAACACCACGTCCTCCGACGTGAAGGGCTTGCCGTCATGCCACTTCACGTTGTCCTGCAGATGGAAGGTGTAGGTCAGGCCGTCGGCGGAAGCCTCCCACGACTTGGCCAGGCCGGGCTGCGGCTTGAGGTCGGTGGAATACGTCAGCAGGCTTTCGTAGATCTTGCCGGCGACGAACTGGGTCGGCCCCTGCTGGTTGATGGCCGTGACGATCACGGGCGGTTCGGGCTGGACGATCATGTTCAGCGTGCCGCCCTTGGTCTGGGCCAGGGCCTGTGTGGCGGGCAGCGCGGCCGCTAGGACCAGTGCGCCGATGCTGAGGGAGAACCATTTTTTCGATTTCACTGCGAGCCTCCGGGCTGGAAAGGGACTGACAGGCGGCCGCTCGTGCGCGGCGTATGCCGTGCCGGAATAAGCAAACCTCATGCCACCTGCGTTTCTGGGGTACTGCGGGTGGAGCTGCTGCAACAATGCTTCGTTCAGGTGCTTCGTTCAGGTGCTGGGTAAGGCGCCGCGCACCAATGCGGCGAAATCAGTGGTGCATGGGGGGCGCGACGGGTCAACGCCCAGTGCGCGTCGGCGGAGGGCGCGCGCGGCGGCGCCTGGCCCGGGCAAGGCGCCAGGGCGTCGAATTCGGCGGCAATGCGTTGAGTGTCCGGCTGCAAGTTTTTCCCCTTTGCATTTTTATTGGACGAATCAGGCGTGCGGTCTACGGCATGATCGAGCGGGCTTCGCGGCTACACGGTGATGTCGATCCACGTGGTTTTCAGATCGCTGTACTTGTCCAGCGCGTGCAGCGATTTGTCGCGGCCGAAGCCGGACTGCTTGACGCCGCCGAAGGGCACGGTGATGTCGCCGGCGGCATAGGTATTGACCCAGACCAGGCCCGCCCGCAGGCGGCGCGACAGGCGATGCGCCCGCCCCAGGTTCGCAGTCCAGAGGCCGGCGCCCAGGCCATACGATGAATCATTGGCCAGCGCGATGGCCTCGTCTTCGGTATGGAAGCGCTGCGCCGCCAGCACGGGGCCGAAGATCTCTTCGCGGACCAGCTCGCTGCCGGCATCGACGCAGTCGAAGATGGTGGGCTCGATGTAGAAGCCGCCGGTGTCGGTGCGGACCTGGCGGCCGCCGATGCGCAAACTTGCGCCCTGGCTGGCGCCGGCCTCGATGCGCGCCATCACCGAGCGCGTCTGCCGTTCGTCCACCATGGCGCCCAGCGTGGTTTCGGGATCCAGCGGGTTGCCCGGCTGCATGGCGGCGGCGTGCGCGGCCACCTTTTCCATGAAGGTTTCGTAGATGGAGTCGTGCACGTACAGCCGGGAGCCCGCGATGCAGACTTCGCCCTGGTTCGAGAAGATCGCCAGCGCGGCGATAAGCGCGGCGCGGTCCAGGTCGGGGCAGTCTTCAAAAATAATGTGGGGGGACTTGCCGCCGCATTCCAGCCAGACTCGCTTCAGGTTGGATTCGCCGGAATAGCTCATGAAGCGCTTGCCGGTGGCGGTTGAGCCGGTAAAGGCCAGGCAGTCCACATCGGGGTGTACGCCCAGTGCGCGGCCCGCCACCGGACCCGTGCCGGGCACCACATTGAAGACGCCGGCCGGGATGCCGGCTTCCTGCGCCAGCGCGGCCAGGCGCAGGGCGCTCAACGAGGACTGTTCGGCGGGCTTCAGGATGACGCTGTTGCCCGCGGCCAGCGCGGGCGCAACCTTCCAGGCCGCCATCAGCAGCGGGTAGTTCCACGGAACCACGGCGGCCACCACGCCGACCGGCTCGCGCGTGACCGTGGCAAGCGCGTCGGGACCGGTGGGCGCGATCTCGTCATACAGTTTGTCGATGGCCTCGCCGTACCAGGCGTAGGTCTGAACGGTTTCGGGCAGGTCGAACGCCAGCGCGTCGCGGATGGGCTTGCCCATGTCCAGGGTTTCGATCAGCGCCAGTTCTTCCGTGTGTTCGGAGATCAGGGCGGCCAGCTTCAGCATGCGCGACTTGCGCTCGCGCGGCGCAAGCGCGGACCAGACGCCGCTGTCGAACGCGCGGCGGGCCGCGGCCACCGCCCGGTCTACGTCGGCCTGGCCGCAGGCGGCCACGTCGGCCAGCTTGCGGCCGTCGATGGGGCTGGTGGCGGGGAAGGTGGCGCCGTCGGCGGCGTCGGCGTAGGCCCCGTCGATGTAGGCCTGGCCGCGCAGCGTCAGCGCTTCCGCCTTTTGCTGCCAGTATTCAAGAGTGTGCTGTGACATAGGCGATGACCTTGCAGAGGGCGCTAGCGCGCGCCGTTGGCCCGAGCCACCATGGCGTCGAGCAGTACGTTGCAGCCGGCTTCCAGGTGCTCAGGCTGCGCATCTTCGATTTCGTTATGGCTGACGCCGTCCTTGCAGGGCACGAAGATCATCGCGGTGGGCGCGACGGCGGCCATGTACACGGCGTCGTGCCCAGCGCCGGTGACGATGTTCATGGCGGGCAGGCCGCGGCTGGCGGCGCCCTGGCGGACCTTGTCCACCAGGTCTGAGTCGAAGGGCGTCGGCGGGAAGTACTGCACGTCCTTCACCTCGACGCGCACGCCATGCGCCACCGCGATGTCGTCGCACACGCGCCGCCACTCCTGGTCCATGCGCGCGAGCGTCGCTTCGTTCTCGTGGCGCAGGTCGGCGGTGAAGCGGACCTGCCCGGGAATGACGTTGCGCGAACCCGGGTGGGCGTGGATCTCGCCCACGGTTCCCCGCCCGTGAGGCTGGTGGGTGTTGGCGATGTTGACGACGGCCTGCAGCAGAAAGCTGGCGGCGAACAATGCGTCGCGGCGGATCGGCATGGGCGTAGGGCCCGCGTGCATTTCCATGCCCGTCACCGTGATGTCGTACCAGCGCAGGCCCAGCGACCCCGTCACCACGCCGATGGTTTTCTCTTCGTGTTCGAGGATCGGGCCCTGTTCGATGTGGGCCTCGAAGTAGGCGTCCACCGGCCGGCCGCCCACCGGGTCCTGGCCCGCGTAGCCGATGGCCTGCAGTTCGTCGCGCACGCTGATTCCCTGCGCGTCGCGCGCGCTCAGCGCCGTCTCAAGGGGAAATTTACCGGCGAATACGCCGGAGCCCATCATGACCGGCACGAAGCGCGAGCCCTCTTCGTTGGTCCAGATGGCCACTTCGAGCGGGGCTTCAGTGATCACGCCGGCATCGTTGAGCGTGCGCATGACTTCCAGACCGGCCAGCACGCCGTAGCAGCCGTCGAACTTGCCGCCGGTGGGCTGGGTGTCGATATGGCTGCCGGTCATGACCGGCGGCA
Source organism: Achromobacter arsenitoxydans SY8 (assembly GCF_000236785.1). Classification (GTDB taxonomy): domain Bacteria; phylum Pseudomonadota; class Gammaproteobacteria; order Burkholderiales; family Burkholderiaceae_B; genus Achromobacter; species Achromobacter arsenitoxydans. The sequence goes on from NZ_AGUF01000028.1 coordinate 30,455, forward strand.
GGCTGTCGTCGCGGCCGGCGCGGCGGGCAAAGATATTGCCCACCTGATCCACGCGCACCGCCATGCCGGCATCTCGCATCCAGCCGGTGACCAGGTCGCGGCCCTGGCCGTCCAGCGCGGTCAGCGCCAGGCGGCAATTGCCGCCCTTGGGCGTGGCGCCGATCCGAGCCAGGTCCATCAGCGACTGCCACAGCCGGTTGCCATCAATGGACAGAGTAGGGGAAGTCATAGGTCGCCTTGGTGAATGGGGGGGAGGTCGGGTGTGGGATGGCGGGCGCACGAAACGGCGGCCCTCGTGCGGGCTGGCGTCAGGTGTCCGGCGGGATCTTTCCGGGCGCATCGCCGAAGTCTTCACGCAGGCGAGCCAGGATGCCCAGCAGGTGCGCATGCATCGCATGGCGCGCCCGGATGGGGTCGCGCGCCATGAGGGCCGTCAGAATGCGCTGGTGTTCGGCATGGGCCGTTGCCCAGACCTTGGCGTCGACGAAATAGTCCTGCATCCGGCGGTACACGGAGCTGGACAGGGTCAGGCTCCACAAGTGGGCGACGCTGGCGGCCAGCGCCGCATTGCCGCAGGCGGCAGCGATGGCGCCATGGAATTCGCGATCGTGCCGGCCAGGGGAGTCGGTCAGGGACATGCCTTCGTGGGCCTCGCGGATGGCCGCGAGCTGGGCCGGGGTGGCATGCTGGGCCGCCATGCCGGCGCATTCAGGTTCGACGATCAGGCGTGCTTCCAGCAGGTCGAAAGGACCGATGTCGTCCCGGCTGCGAACCGGATCGGCCGCCGCGCCGTCCTTGTCGGCGACGAATACGCCCGTTCCCACGCGCACTTCGACGTAGCCTTCGATCTCCAGTGCGATCAGCGCTTCGCGAATAGATGCGCGGCTGACCTGCAACTGCTCGGCCAGATCCCTTTCCGATGGCAGCCGCCGCCCGCGGGGGAAATCGCCCGCTTTGATGCGGCCGGCGATCTGGTCGGCGATCATGCGGTACAAGCGGGTGACGGCAACGGCTTGGAAGGTGCTCATCGGGCGGTTCGCGCAATGGTTGGCCTGGTGGTCAGGCCACTAATATAGGCACCTCGATATTGAAATAAAAGGAAAATCCGGCGAATTCAGGGAAAACGATGTGAGGGATTTCACCTCTTTTCGTCTGGTGGTCAGGCCAGTTAAGACGGGATCGGACACCGCAGCGGGAGGCGGCGTCCGGATAGCGCTATTGCGCGTCTTCGTCGGGGTCGGGCGTCTGCGTGAAGGCGCGCACCAGGCGCGCGATGCCGTCGAGTTCATCGTGTGCGCCCAGCACCCATTCCGGCTTGTCAAACGGGCTGTCCGCGGGTGTGCGGTCCAGGTTCGCCTTCAGGTCATCAAGCAGTTCCAGGGCCATGTCCGTGGCCTGCGGGCTGCTGCGGGTGGATAGGGCGATGGCGATCGCCAGCGCCTGGCGCATGGCCAACAGGCGGCCGTCCAATTCGGTGTCCATTTGCATGTCCTTGTTTTGCTTCATGAATGCCTGCATTTTAGGGCCGGACCAAGCCGCTCACGAATTCGTGCGATTTGCCCGCAAACGGGTCTCCGGCTTGGGGTTTGCGCAAGATCAAGGTTCGTTCGCCCGCGCAGGCGAATAATCCAGGTTATGCAAGCCGCTCTACGCCCTCAATCCCTGGAATCGCCGGCGCCCGCCACCGCCGAGCCGCTTTTTCCCCCGCAGCTGCTGGCCCGGCTGGACAAAAACGGGCCGCGTTATACCTCGTATCCCACAGCGGACCGCTATCACGGCGGCTTTGGCGAACAAGACTACCGCCTGGCGCTGCAGCAGCGCCGCGCCGCCAGTCCGGCTGAGCCGCTGTCGCTCTACGTCCACATCCCCTTTTGCGAATCCGTCTGTTACTACTGCGCCTGTAACAAGGTGGTGACTCGCCACCATGACCGCGCCGCCCGCTATCTGGACGCCTTGTCGCGGGAGATCGCCCTGCACGTGCAAGAGCTGGGGCAGGGCGTGCCGGTATCGCAATTGCACTTTGGGGGCGGCACCCCGACATTCCTCTCCGACGAAGAACTGGCGCGCCTGATGGGCGACCTGCGGGCAGCCTTCCATTTCCAGCCCGACGCCGAAATATCCGTTGAAGTGGATCCGCGCACGGCCACCCCCGAACGCCTGGCGTATCTGAAGCAGCTGGGCTTCAACCGGCTGAGCTTCGGCGTGCAGGACTTCGACAAGCGGGTGCAGGTGGCGGTGCATCGCGTGCAGTCCTATGAAGACGTGGCCGCGCTGATGCATAGCGCAAGGGCGCTGGGCTATGCGTCGGTCAATGTGGACCTGATCTATGGCCTGCCCCTGCAGACCGCAGAATCCTTTGCCCGCACGATCGAGCAAGTGATCGCGTTGCGGCCGGACCGCATCGCGCTCTATGCCTACGCGCACCTGCCCGAACGCTTCAAGCCCCAGCGCCGCATCCACGAAGCCGACCTGCCCGACCGCGCCACGCGCGTGGGCCTGCTCAGCGCCGCAATCCAGGGATTCCTGGCGCAGGGCTACACCTACATCGGCATGGACCATTTCGCGCTGAATACCGACGCGCTGGCCATTGCCAAGCAGCGCGGCGAACTGCACCGCAATTTCCAGGGCTACAGTACGCAGCCTGACCGCGACCTCGTGGCGCTGGGCGTGTCCGCCATCGGCCGCATCGGCAACACCTATAGCCAGAACGCCAAGGTGCTCGACGAATACTACGAGGCCATTGAAGGCGGACGGTTTGCCGTCGAAAGAGGATTGACGCTGAATCCCGACGACCTCGTGCGGCGCGAGGTCATCATGGAAATCATGTGCCAGGGCCGCGTGGATTTCGCGCGTATCGAAGCGCGCCATGGCCTGCGGTTTGGCGACTACTTCAGCCGCGAGCTCTCCCAGATGGCGAGCCTGGCGGAACTGGGCCTGGTCAACCTGCACCCGGGAGAACTGCGGGTAACCGGCCTGGGCTGGTATTTTGTGCGCGCGGTGGCCATGGCCTTCGACGGGTATTTGCGCACGGCCGCCACCGGCGCCAGCTACTCCCGCATCATCTGACGCTGCGCACGGCGGGGCCGTGTGCGGCTATTCCGCAAACTTGTCTCGCAGGTACAGCGCCAGCGACAGGTCGTCGGCAAGCTGCAACTTGCGCATGGCGCGGCGTTTGTGGGTGCTGACGGTTTTCTTGCTGCGCACCAGGCGTACGGCGATCTGGGTGACCGACAGGCCTTGCCTGATGTGTCGCAAAATCTCCACCTCGGAGGTGGTCAGCAGCGCATGAGGTGAAGAGGGCGGCTGGCTGTGGATCTTGCCTTCTTGCACGGATAGAAACGGCGCCTTGCCGCCGACCACTCCCTTGATCATGTCCGGCAGCAGGACCATGCCCCATTGTTTGGCGAGGTAGCCATTGGCGCCCGCGCGATAGGCGGCGTATTCGGTTTCAAGCCGATTCCCCGCGGAAAACGTGATGATCGCCATGTCGGGATGGTAGCGGCGGACGCGCCGCAGGAAGTTCACGCCGTCCCAGGGGTCCAGAGGCAGGTAAAAATCAATGAGGGCCACGTCGCACGGGGTGTGCGCCAATTTTTCCATTAACGTCCGCGCCGAGGTTTCGCGGTGCAGCACCTGAAAGCCCGGCCGCGTTTCCAGATAGGCGCCGACCCCCAGCGCCACGACGGGGTGGTCGTCCAGGATGGCGACGCGGACGACGGGGGGCGGGCGCGACAGTAGCAGATGGCGGCGCGTGCCGGTGCCCCCCGCTGGCGCGTCGCGGGCATCGCGGGGGTGGGGCCGGGTGACTTGCTGGCTGACTCTGAAACAGGATTCATCGTTGCTCCACGGTCGGATGGGACGCTTGCGGGCAGCTGCCGCCATGATGCGGCGCTGGCGCACCTGTCCCGATTGGTCCTAGATTTTGGTCGGCAGATTACGTGCTGGATTGGCCGAGCGGACGCCAAACTAGTCAAAATCAGACCGACGCACGGCGACCCAGCCAGACACGCCAGGATGTTGTCGGGAAAAAAATTAAGGGCTGGGCGTGGGGTCGGCGTATATCCAGCGGACAAACACCAGGTCCGGCGCCGGGTCTCCCAGGGCGCGCCACCGTGGCGTTTTCGCTACGGAAAGGGAGCAAAGGGTGCTACAATCGGCAACGATATATGCAGCTTAACTTGCTGCCGTTGTCTTGCAGCATATTGATCCGCGCCGCACCGGCCGCGCACCAACAGGCCTACCAACCATGCTTTTCCCGCTTGCACGAACTACGACCCGGAACTTTCGCCCTATGTCGCGTTAGTTTTTCGTGCGTCGGGTTTCACCGTGTCAGGTCAGCGGTAGGACTCATCAAGACAATCAAATAAACGCGGCTTTGAGGCCGCGTTTTTCGTTTCTGTTTTTCGATTTTTCAGTTCCAAGAACCCCAGGAAGCACTCCCGATGGTACAGATCACATTGCCCGATGGTTCGCAGCGCCAATTTCCGGGGCCGGTAACGGTCGCCGAAGTGGCGCAATCTATCGGTACGGGCCTGGCGAAGGCTGCCCTGGGCGGCCGCGTGACGTTTGAAGGCGCGGATTCCAAGCTCGTCGACACCAGTTTCCGCATCGAGGGCGATGCCCGCCTGGCAATCGTGACCGCCAAGGACGCGGACGGCCTGGATCTGATCCGCCATTCCACGGCGCATTTGCTGGCTTACGCGGTCAAAGAGCTGTTTCCCGACGCCCAGGTCACCATCGGCCCCGTGATCGACAACGGCTTCTACTACGACTTTTCGTACAAGCGCCCCTTCACGCCTGAAGACCTGGCCGCCATCGAAAAGAAGATGGCCGAACTGGCCAAGAAAGACGAAGTCGTCACGCGCGAAGAATGGTCGCGCGACGACGCCGTCGAATTCTTCAAGGGCATCGGCGAAAAGTACAAGGCGGAAATCATCGCCTCGATCCCGTCCAACGAACCGCTCAGCCTGTATCGCGAAGGCGACTTCATCGACCTGTGCCGCGGCCCGCACGTGCCGTCCACGGGCAAGCTGAAGGTCTTCAAGCTGATGAAGGTGGCGGGCGCCTACTGGCGGGGCGACAGCAAGAACGAGATGCTTCAGCGCATCTACGGCACCGCCTGGGCCACCAAGGAAGAACAGGAAGCCTACCTGCACATGCTGGAAGAGGCCGAACGCCGCGATCACCGCAAGATCGGCCGCGAACTCGACCTGTTCCACTTCCAGGACGAGGCGCCGGGCCTGATTTTCTGGCATCCCAAGGGCTGGGCCCTGTGGCAGCAGGTGGAGCAGTACATGCGCTCCGTCTACCGCGACAACGGCTACCAGGAAGTCAAGGCGCCGCAGATCCTCGATATCTCGCTCTGGAAAAAGACGGGCCACTGGGATAACTACCGTGAAAACATGTTCACGACGGAATCCGAGAACCGCGTTTACGGCCTGAAGCCGATGAACTGCCCGGGCCACGTGCAGATCTTCAACGCCGGCCTGCATTCCTATCGCGAACTGCCCCTGCGCTATGGCGAATTCGGCCAGTGCCACCGCAACGAGCCCTCGGGTTCGCTGCACGGCATGATGCGCGTGCGCGGCTTCACCCAGGACGACGGCCACATTTTCTGTACCGAAGAACAGCTCCAGGACGAGTGCGCCGATTTCACCGCGCTGCTGCAGAAGGTCTACCGCGACTTCGGCTTCACCGAAGTCCTGTACAAGGTCGCCACCCGTCCCGAAAAACGCATCGGCACGGACGAAGTCTGGGATACGGCCGAGGCCGCCCTGATGGAAAGCCTGCGCCGCACCGGCTGCGAATTCGAGATCTCCCCGGGAGAGGGCGCCTTCTACGGCCCGAAGGTGGAATACACGCTGAAGGACGCCATCGGGCGCCATTGGCAGTGCGGCACGATCCAGGTGGACTTTTCCATGCCCGTGCGCCTGGGCGCCGAATACGTGGACCAGAACGACCAGCGCCGTCCCCCGGTCATGCTGCACCGGGCCATCCTGGGTTCCCTGGAGCGGTTTATCGGCATGCTGATCGAAAACCACGCCGGCGCGATGCCTCCGTGGCTGGCTCCGGTGCAGGCTGTCGTATGCTGCATTTCCGAACCTTCGGCCGATTATGCGGCAGAAATCACGCAAAGCCTGAAAAAACAAGGCTTTAGAGTAGAGTCCGATTTGCGCGGTGAAAAAATCACTCGTAAAATTCGGGAGCACAGCCTGCAAAAGGTGCCGTACATTCTTGTCGTCGGCGACAAGGAGAAGCAGAACGGCACCGTAGCCGTACGCGGACTGGGTGGACTGGACCTTGGCGCCATCGCATACGACGACTTCGTCGCGCGACTCTCCGAGGACGTAGCCACCCGTCGCGACGTCAATCAACCTGATAGCAGCGCTGCTTAACATTTCTAGGAGCTTTCAACATCGCCACTGAAAAAGCCAATCGCATCAACGGTGAAATCCGCGTCCCCGAGGTGCGCCTGATAGGTCTGGACGGAGAACAGCTGGGCATCGTCAAGATCGCCGACGCATTCCGTCTTTCCGAGCAAAACGACGTGGATCTGGTGGAAATCGCGCCGAACGCCGAGCCGCCGGTCTGCCGTTTGATGGACTACGGCAAGTTCAAGTACCAAGAGCAGAAGCGCCAGGCCGAAGCCCGGTCCAAGCAGAAGGTCATCCAGGTCAAGGAAGTCAAATTCCGTCCGGCCACCGACGAGGGCGACTACCAGGTCAAGCTGCGCAACCTGCGCCGCTTCCTCGAAGAAGGCGACAAGGCCAAGGTGACGCTGCGCTTCCGCGGCCGCGAAATGGCTCACCAGGAGCTGGGTATGCGGGTGCTTGAGCGTGTGCGCGACGATCTCCTGGAGCTTGCCCAGGTCGAAGCCATGCCGAAGCTCGAAGGCCGTCAGATGGTCATGGTGCTGGCCCCCAAGAAGAAGGCCGTGCCCGCGGGCAAGCCCGAATCGGCGGCCTGAGCGCCGGCCGTACCACTTAAGGCAAGGCTCGGCCTTCCAATACCGCGACCCGCCGTGTCCGCCTCGTGACCGGCGGGTTCGCTTATTGGGCGGCTCTGGGCTACGATGTCATAAAGTCAAGCCGCCTTCCCGCGAGGGGAGGCGGCGTCCGTTCAGGGTGTCGCGATGCATGTTTTGTTCGTTTTGGATCCTTTGCCGCTGCTCAAGGCCTACAAGGACAGTTCCGTCGCCATGATGCGCGCCTTGGTGGCGCGCGGCCATACGCTCAGCGTGGCCATGCAGGGCGACCTCTATATCGAGGCCGGCACGGTCAAGGCCACGACCACGCCGATCGAACTGGTTGCCGACGCCGATCTGCACGGCCATGCCTGGTGGCGCGAGTCCGCCGCGCGCGACCTGCCGCTGGCCGACTTTGGCGCGGTCGTGATGCGCAAGGATCCGCCGTTCGACATGGAATACGTGTATTCCACGCACCTGCTCGAGTACGCCGAGGCGCAGGGCGCCCGCGTGTTCAACGGCGGCGCGGCCATCCGCAACCATCCCGAAAAGCTCGCCATCACCGAAATCAGCGAATTCACGGCGCCTACGCTCGTGACGCGCAACATGGCCCGCCTCAAGGCCTTCCACGACACCCACCAGGACGTGATCGTCAAGCCGCTCGACGGCATGGGCGGCACGGGCGTCTTCCGCCTGCAGCCCAAGGATCCCAACCTGAACGCCATCCTGGAAACCCTGACCGACAATGGCGCGCGCACCATCATGGCGCAGCGTTACATCGCCGACATCGTCAAGGGCGACAAGCGCATTCTGCTGATCGGCGGCGAACCGGTGCCGTATTCGCTGGCCCGCATTCCGCTGGCCGGCGAAACGCGCGGCAACCTGGCGGCTGGCGGGCGCGGCGTGGCGCAGGAACTGTCGCCCCGTGACCGCGAGATCGCCGAGGCCGTGGCTCCCAAGCTGGCTGCCCGCGGATTGCTGCTGGTCGGCCTTGACGTCATCGGCGACTACGTCACCGAGGTCAACGTCACCAGCCCCACCTGTTTCGTGGAAATCGCCGAGCAAACCGGTTTCGATGTCGCGGGCATGTTCGTCCAGGCGCTGGAAAAAGCCGTTGCGGTCAAACCCGCGGCGGCCGGCGCGGTAGCGGCCTGATCTGTGCCGGAACGCCTGACATGACCACGGGTATTGTGATCGTCGTGCACGCGCCCCTGGGCGCTGCCATGCGCGAATGCGCCAGCCACGTCATGGGCAACCTCGACGGCATGCTGGCCATCCACGATATTCAGCCCGAGGACCAGCCCGACGATCAGGCTCCGGCTGTCCTGAAGGACATCCTGGAACAAGACCACGGCGGTGGCGTGCTGGTGCTGACGGACCTGATCGGCGCCACGCCGGCCAATATCTCGAAGCGCGCAGTCGCGGACGCCCAGGCCCAGGGCATCCAGTGCTGCGTGCTGGCCGGATTGAACACGCCGATGCTGCTGCGCGCGTTGACGTACCGCAACCTGCCTTTGGCTGAGACGCGCGAAAAAGCCCTGGCCGGAGGGGTGCAGGGCGTCTTGCGTGTAGACTGACGGGCAGGGAATTGCCCTATTATGTCGGCTATCATTTCAGGCCGAAGATCGGTTCGACGATTGGCTGCGATCAACACTGCGGCGTAGGCCGCGGTCATAAAATTTCCTATGCCTAATACAGACATTGTCATCAGCAACAAACTGGGCCTGCATGCCCGGGCCGCCGCCAAGCTGACCCAGCTCGCAAGCAAGTTTTCCAGCGAAATCTTCATTTCACGCGGCGCGCAGCGCGTGAACGCCAAAAGCATCATGGGCGTCATGATGCTCGCCGCTGGGCTGGGTGTGACGGTCAAACTCGAGGCCTCGGGCAGCGATGCCGAACAGGCGCTTTCCGAAATCGAAACCCTCTTCGACAGCAAATTCGGTGAGCAGGAATAGAACATCTTCTGTAGCGGCCAGCCCGAGCCCAGCTCGGACGGGTTCGCCCGCGTCCATGGCGGACGCCCGCAACGGGGCTGGCTCTGCCAGCCCCGTTGTCTGTCTATATGGAAAAGGCGTCGCCAAGGGCTACGCGATCGGGCGCGCGGTCGTCATGGGCGCCGCGGCCCTCGAGGTGGCGCACTACCGCATTTTGCCGGAAGACGTACCCGCCGAAAGCAGCCGCCTGACCTCGGCGCTGGCGTCCGCGCAACAGGAACTGCTGCAATTGGCCGACACCTTGCCGGCCGATGCGCCGCGCGAGCTTGGCGCCATGCTGAACGTGCACAGCCTGCTGCTGGGCGATCCCCTGCTGGCGGAGCAGACGCTCGCCCTGATCGCGGAACGCCACTACAACGCCGAATGGGCGCTGACGACTCAGGGCCAGATCCTGGGCCAGCAGTTCGACGCCATGGAAGACGAGTACCTGCGCGAACGCGGCGCCGATGTGCGCCAGGTCATCGAGCGGGTGCTGCACGTCCTGGCCGGCACGTCGGCGATCCTGCCCGACATGTCCCACATGGATGGCGATGAAGCGCTGGTGGTGGTGGCGCACGATATTTCTCCGGCGGACATGCTGCGTCTGCGCGGCGGGCGCTTTGCCGCCTTCGTCACCGACCTGGGCGGCCCCACTTCGCATACCGCGATCGTGGCGCGCAGCATGGGTGTGCCGGCGGTGGTCGCCATGGGCAACGTGCGAGAGCTCGTCCGTGACGGCGACATGCTCATCATCGACGGCGGCGCAGGCGCGGTGGTGGTCAATCCGTCCGAACGCATCCTGCAGGAATACCGGCGCCGCCAGGCCGCATACGCGGACGAGCGCGCGGAACTGAGCCTGTTGCGCGACGAGCCGTCCGTTACGCTGGACGGCATCGACGTCGTTCTGCACGCCAACATCGAACTTCCCGACGAGGCGGCGCTTGCGCTGGCGGCGGGCGCCCATGGCATCGGGCTGTTCCGCAGCGAATTCCTGTTCATGGGACGGCCGGACCTGCCGGGCGAAGAAGAGCAGTACGAAGCCTATGCGTCTGTCGTCAAGGTGATGGCCGGCAGGCCCGTCACGATCCGGACGCTCGACATCGGCTCGGACAAGACGCTGGATGGCGAGGCCACCGTGGCGACCAACCCCGCCCTGGGGCAGCGCGCCATCCGTTACTGCCTTGCCCGGCCGGAAATGTTCGCGACCCAACTGCGTGCGATCTTGCGGGCGTCGGCGCACGGGCCGGTCCGGCTGCTGATCCCCATGATCGCCCACATGCATGAGGTCGTGGCGACCAAGGCGGCCATCGAGTGCGCGCGGCGCGAACTGGATGCTCGCGGGCAAGCCTATGCGCCGCACATGGAAATTGGCGCGATGGTCGAGGTTCCTGCCATCGCCATCGCCATCGAGCCCTTCGCTCAGGCGCTGGATTTCCTGTCCATCGGCACCAATGACCTGATCCAATACACCCTGGCGATCGACCGCGGCGACCACGATGTGGCGACGCTCTACGACCCCCTGCATCCCGCCGTGCTGCGGCTGGTGGCCAACACCATCAATGCCGGCGAACGGGCCGGCAAGCCGGTCGCCGTCTGCGGTGAAATGGCGGGCGATTCGCGCATGACCCGGCTGCTGCTGGGCCTGGGCCTGACCGAATTCTCGATGCACCCGCAGCAATTGCTGGACGTGAAGCGAGAAATCCGCCGTGCGCATTCCAACGCGTTGCGCATCAAGGTGGCGACGGCCCTGAACCGGGCCTTGCCCGTGGACCTGGACGCGCTGGGTCCGACCTGAAACGCGCTTCGGCGCCGCCAGGCCATGGAATGGAAAAAGCCCGGAATCGCAAGTTCCGGGCTTTTTCCATACTCCACACCCAATCGCTGCCCCCCCCGATCCGGGCCGCCAGGGAGCCGGCTTTGCCGGGCCCTGTGCGGCGCCCCGTTGAGGGGGAGGCGCGAACGCGCCTCGGGGGTGGGTCAACTATGGTAGGCCGATTCGCCGTGGCTCGTGACGTCCAGGCCTTCGCGTTCCTGGTCTTCCGGCACGCGCATGCCGCACAGGGCGTTGGCGATCTTGTAGGCAATCCAGGCCACCACGCCGGACCAGACAATGGTCAGCAGCACGCCTTCGAGCTGCACCCAAAGCTGGTGGGCGATCATGCCGGGCTCGGCCAGGCCGGGGCCGCCGAGGACTTGGGCGTTGAACACGCCGGTCAGCAGGGCGCCGACAATGCCGCCCACGCCGTGGATGCCAAACACGTCCAGCGCGTCATCGGCGCGCAGCATGCGCTTCAGGCCATTCACGCCCCAGACGCAGACCACGCCGGCAACCACGCCGATGATCAGTGCGCCCACGGGGCCAACCAGGCCGGCGGCGGGGGTGATACCGACCAGGCCGGCAACTGCGCCCGAAGCGGCGCCCAGCATCGAGGGCTTGCCCTTGATGGCCCATTCCGTGAAGAGCCAGGCCAGCACGGCGCCAGCGGTGGCGATCATGGTGTTGAAGAAGGCCAGAGTGGCGTTCTCGTTGGCGGCCAGCGCCGAGCCGGCGTTGAAGCCGAACCAGCCCACCCACAGCAGGGCGGCGCCCACGAACGTCATCGGCAGGTTGTGCGGCTGCATCGCTTCGCGGCCATAGCCGACGCGCTTGCCGACCACATAAGCGCCCACCAGACCGGCAACGCCGGCGTTGATGTGCACCACGGTGCCGCCGGCGAAGTCCAGCGCGCCTTGGGCGTTGAGCAGACCCGGCGCCGTTTCGGACGCGAACCAGACCATGTGGGCGATGGGCACGTAGGCGAACGTGAACCAGATCACCGTGAATACCAGAACGCCCGAGAAGCGTGCGCGTTCGGCGAAGCTGCCGACCACCAGGGCGCAGGTGATGCCGGCGAACGTGGCCTGGAACGAGGCGAACATCAGCTCGGTCAGGGTGTTCGACATGGCGTAGGCGCCGTCGGCCGGATTGAACATGCCGGAGAAGAAGGCGCGCGACAGGCCGCCGAAGAAGGCGTTGCCCTCGGTGAACGCGAGGGAATAGCCATAGATGAACCAGAGAACCAGGCCCAGCACGAACGTGCACAGCACTTGCAGCAACACGGACAACACGTTCTTGCTGCGTACCAGGCCGCCATAGAACATCGCCAGACCGGGTACGGCCATCATCAATACAAGCAGGGTAGAGACGAGCAACCAGGAGATATCTGCTTTATCCATTTTCAGGGCTCCATTGAGTCTTTATTTGTTTACAGCGCAGCTTCGCCGGCTTCGCCCGTTCTGATACGGATCACTTGTTCCAGGGGGGCGGCGAAGATCTTGCCGTCGCCGATCTTGCCGGTACGGGCGGCTTGTTCGATCGCTTCGATGACCTGGTCGACCAGGTGGTCGGGCACCGCGGCTTCGACCCGCAGCTTGGGCAGGAAGTCGACGGCGTATTCGGCGCCGCGGTAGAGCTCGGTGTGGCCTTTTTGGCGGCCAAATCCCTTTACTTCAGTCACAGTCAGGCCCTGGACCCCGATTCCGGATAGAGCCACCCGCACCTCGTCGAGCTTGAAGGGCTTGATGATGGCGATGATGAGTTTCATGGCATTTCCTCTCATGGTTGCACGCACCGTGGTTAAAGCAATATCCGTGCCATGTCGGGGAGACCCTGCAGCGCCGCAGAACGGCGCAAGAATTGTGCGTTCAGGCACTATGTTGGTGCGGCATGCACCGCAGAGCGGCCTCAAATTGGTGCGCTCCCAGGGCGCGGCGAGGCGTGCAACGAAATATGTTCCGCATCAAGCATTTGTAGCGAATTGATGCAGTGGTGGTCGCGGCCAGCCTTGCCGCGCGACACCCGCCGGCGCCCGTGTCCGGTACGCAGCTGGCCGCTCAGCGTTGCTGGCTGCGGCTTCGGGGGCGGCAGGCGGACTGCGACACGGTCCGTATCTGTCCAAAAAGTCCTCAAATTGGGGAGCGACCGTGATACGAGGGTTTACACGGATGAGCTTGTTGGTCTGGGTGGGCTCGAGAAGAATCGGATTCATGAACAGGGCATCGGTCAATTGGGCGATGCCAAGGCGCTGCCGGTATCGGGCAGCGGCAGGGCTAAAGGTGTTGGTAGGGGGTTGCCGTCTGGCAGCCCGGTTTTCTCCTGTGCTTTGAAGGGCGGTCACCGCATGCGGCCCGCCCTTTTTTTTGGCACATGCCTGCGTCGAGGCTCTGAAACATATGCGTCGACGCACTACACTTGGGGCATCAAGAACATCGAGAGGCTGTATATGAACAATCGCACCCAATGGATGGAAGATCTCCAGAAGAACATCTCCGACCTGATCGCCCGCAGTCCTGCCGCGGATGTCGAGCGCAACGTGCGCGCCATGATGACGCAGGCGTTTTCCAAGCTGGATCTGGTCACGCGCGAAGAATTCGATGTGCAGGCCGACCTGCTTGCCCGCACCCGGGCGCGTGTTGATCAACTGGCCGCCCAGGTGCAGCAGATGGAGTCGCGCCTGTCCGCGCTGGACAAGTAAGCACGGGAAGCCGCGCCGCGCATCGTCGGATGCGCTTGCGCGCGATGCTTTTGTCACGGCCGCGCCTGCGGCCGTTTGTTTTTTGCGGATACTGGCGGCTCCCGAACCGATCCGGAGGCCGCAGTGACGCTTGCCGTTCTTGCCAGCAGGGCCCTTTGCGGCATGCACGCCCACGAGGTCCGCGTCGAGACGCACCTGGGGCCGGGGCTGCCGGGCTTCAATGTGGTGGGTCTGGCCGATACCGAGGTCCGGGAAAGCCGCGAAAGGGTCAGGGCGGCGATCATCAATAGCGGGTTCGAGTTCCCGGCCGGCCGCATCACCGTCAATCTTTCCCCCGCCGACATGCCCAAGGAGTCGGGGCGGTTCGATCTGCCCATTGCCCTGGGGCTGCTGTTGGCGTCCGGACAACTGGCGCCGCCCGCTGCCGAAGACGCCAAACCGTCTACGCCTGGAGCCTCCCTGGCGGATATGGTCCTGGCCGGCGAGCTCTCCCTGACTGGCGCGCTGGTGCCGGTTGCCGCGCCGCTGGTCATTGCATTGAGCGTGGCGCGCGATGCGCCCGGCGCCACCCTGATACTGCCCGCAGGCAGCGCCGAGCAGGCGGCCTGGGTTCCAGGGCTGCAGGTGTTGTCGGCGCGCAGCCTTGCCGATGTCGCGGCGCACGCGGCCGGCGCGGGCCAGTTGCCGAACGCCATACCCAGGCCCTGGCCGGAAGCGCCGCCCGCTCCCTGCCTGTCCGACGTGCGGGGGCAGCCCGGCGCGCGGCGGGCGCTGGAGGTCGCCGCGGCCGGCGGGCACAGCCTGCTGATGATGGGGCCGCCCGGCGCGGGCAAGACCATGCTGGCCGCCCGCCTGCCTGGTTTGCTGCCGCCGCTGGCGCGCGGCCAGGCCCTGGAAGCGGCCGCGGTGGCAGCGATGGCCGGCCTGCCCGAGGCCCTGGCCAGCCAGCCGCCTTTCCGGGCGCCGCACCATTCCGCCTCGGTGGCGGCCCTGGTGGGTGGAGGCGGGCGGCCTCGACCGGGCGAAATCAGCCTGGCCCATCATGGGGTGCTGTTTTTGGATGAGCTGCCCGAATTCAGCCGCCGCGCATTGGAAGCGCTGCGCGAGCCCCTGGAAGCGGGCAGGGTGGTCATCGCCCGCGCCCTGTACGCCGCGCAGTTTCCTGCCCGGTTCCAGTTGGTGGCCGCCATGAATCCCTGTCCCTGCGGTTGGCGCGGGCATCCCGCCCGCGCATGCGCCTGCACGCCCGATCAGGTGGCCCGTTACGCCGCCAAGATATCCGGCCCCCTGCTGGACCGCATCGACCTGCATGTGGCCTTGCCGCCCTCTGATCCGGACTGGATGGCGGCCGCGCCGGGCGAAGCCTCAGACGCAGTCCGGGCGCGCGTCATCCAATGCCGCGACCGGCAGCAGGCACGGCAGGGCAAGCCCAATGCGGGGCTGGCGGGGGCAGAACTGGATGAATTCTGCGCCATGGACGACGAAGCCCGCGGGCTCCTGGTGCAGGCCATGCGGCGCCTGAAGGGATCCGCCCGCGCGATGCATCGCGCCTTGCGGGTGGCCCGTACAATCGCCGATCTGGACGGCCAGGACAGGCTGGCGGCCCGCCATGTTGCGCAGGCGGTGCAGTACCGGCGCCCCAGCGTGTGATTGCCGGGGATGGGGACGCAACGTCGCCTCCCGTGCGTCTTGCCCGTCGACTCGACAAACGGCAGGAAATCACCATATAATCAAAGGCTTTCCCGGATCAGGGCTGTCTTTTTGCCCCGGCTGGGAAGAGCTTGCGCCTTGAGTCGATGCCAGTTGGGAATCCTTCGGCAGCTTTCAGGCGCGGGTGCAGTACCCCAGAAGTGGCAACAGGTCTACAAGTTTTGCCGTCGCGTGAAAGGTTGACCCCAGGGTATGAACCCCAAGGTATGAACCCAAAGCGCGCGTCAAGCACCTGGCGTCATATAAATCAACAACGAGTGTTTTAGTTTAGGGAATCATCATGCCCAAGATGAAAACCAAGAAAAGCGCTTCCAAGCGCTTTAAGGTTCGCGGCAGCGGCTCCATCAAGCGCGGTCAGGCGTTCAAGCGTCACATCCTGACCAAGAAGACCACCAAGGCCAAGCGTCAATTGCGCGGCTCTGCGGCGGTTCATGACTCCAACGTGGCCTCCGTCAAGGCCATGATGCCTTTCGCTTGATATAAGGGAGATCTACTATGCCTCGCGTCAAACGCGGCGTAACTGCCCGCGCACGTCACAAGAAAGTTATTGCCGCCGCCAAGGGTTACCGTGGCCGCCGCGGTAATGTGTTCCGTATTGCCAAGCAAGCAGTCATGCGCGCTGGCCAATACGCCTACCGCGACCGTCGCAACAAGAAGCGCACGTTCCGCGCTCTGTGGATCACGCGTATCAACGCGGCCGTCCGCGAGCATGGCGTCAGCTACAGCGTGTTCATCGCTGGCCTGAAGAAGGCTTCGATCGAACTCGACCGCAAGGTCCTGGCCGATCTGGCCGTGCGCGACAAGGCCGGCTTTGCCGCCATCGTGCAGCAAGCCAAGGCTGCCTTGGCTGCCTGATCGCGCGCTTTAACTCATCGCGCATCGCTGCAAACGGGGCTGTAATAGCCCCGTTTGCGTTTTGAAGGCTGGATTTCATGACTCGATTGGTTGATGACCTGGTATCCCAGGCGCAAGAACGGTTCGCAGCGGCTTCAGACGCCGCCGCGCTTGAGAACGCAAAGGCTCGCTTCCTTGGCAAGGAAGGCGCACTGACGGTGCTGCTGAAAGGCCTGGGCAAGCTCGATCCCGAGCAAAAGCGCGAAGCGGGTGCGCGGATCAATCAGGCCAAGCAAAAGATCGAAGAGCTCCTGAACACGCGCCGCGCAGCGCTGGCGCAGGCGGAGCTGGATGCCCGTCTGGCATCCGAAACCATTGACGTCACCCTCCCGGGCCGCGGTCGCGCGCCGGGCGGCATCCATCCGGTAATCCGGACCTGGGAACGCGTGGAAGAAATCTTCCGCTCCATAGGCTTCGATGTGGCCGACGGCCCCGAAGTGGAAAACGACTGGACTAATTTCACCGCTTTGAACAACCCGCTGGACCATCCGGCGCGTTCCATGCAGGACACGTTCTACGTCGACATGAACGACGCGGACGGCCTGCCGCTGCTGCTGCGCACGCACACCAGCCCCATGCAGGTGCGCTACGCCCGCATGAACAAGCCGCCCATCAAGGTTATCGCGCCCGGGCGCACCTATCGCGTCGACAGCGACGCCACGCACTCGCCCATGTTCCACCAGGTGGAAGGGCTCTGGATCGCCGAGGACATCTCGTTTGCCGACCTGAAGGGCGTGTACACCGATTTCCTGCGCTGCTTCTTTGAAAGCGACGATCTGGTCGTGCGTTTCCGTCCGTCGTTCTTCCCGTTCACGGAACCGTCCGCCGAGATCGACATGATGTTCACCTCGGGTCCGAACCGCGGCCGCTGGCTGGAAATTTCCGGCTCCGGCCAGGTGCATCCCCAGGTGGTGCGCAACTTCGGGCTGGATCCCGAGCGCTACATCGGCTTTGCCTTCGGCTCCGGCCTCGAGCGCCTGACGATGCTGCGCTACGGCGTCAACGACCTGCGCCAGTTCTACGAAGGCGATTTGCGCTTCCTGCGCCAGTTCAACGAATAACAGACGGCTGATCATGCAATTTCCCGAATCCTGGCTGCGTACGCTGGTCAATCCTCCGATCGCAACCGATGAACTCGCGCACCGGCTCACCATGGCCGGCCTGGAAGTCGAAGACACCGCGCCCGCCGCGCCCGCATTCTCCGGTGTGGTGGTGGCGCATATCGTCGAGATCGCTCCGCACCCCGACGCCGACAAGCTGCGCGTCTGCCAAGTGGACGACGGCTCCGGCGAGCGCCTGCAGATCGTCTGCGGCGCGCCCAACGCCGCCGCTGGCCTGAAGGTGCCGCTGGCCCGCGTGGGCGCGGAACTGCCCGGCGGCATGAAGATCGGCGTGGCCAAGATGCGCGGCGTGCAGTCGTCCGGCATGCTGTGCTCGGCCCGCGAACTCGGTCTGTCGCAAGACCACGCCGGCCTCCTGGAGCTGCCGGCCGACATGGTTCCCGGCCAGTCCATCCGCGAAGCCCTGGATCTGGACGACACCCTCTTTACCCTCAAGCTCACCCCGAACCGCTCCGACTGCCTGTCCATCCTGGGCGTGGCGCGCGAAGTGGCGGCCCTGACGGGCGCGCCGCTGTCGGTGCCCACCGCGGTCGCCGTGCCGGTCACCCTGGACGAGCGCCTGCCGGTGAAGATCGAAGCGCCGGACCTGTGCGGCCGTTTTGGCGGCCGCGTGATTCGCGGCGTTAACGCCCGCGCGGCGACGCCCGACTGGATGAAGACGCGCCTGGAGCGCGCCGGCCAGCGTTCGCTGTCCGCACTGGTGGACATCTCCAACTACGTCATGCTCGAACTGGGCCGTCCGTCGCACGTGTTCGACCTGGACAAGATCGGCGGCGACATCAGCGTGCGCTGGGCGCGCGAAGGCGAGTCGCTCGAACTGCTTAATGGCCAGACCGTAACGCTGGACCCGAAGGTCGGCGTGGTGGTCGCGGGCGACCAGGTCGAAAGCCTGGCCGGCATCATGGGCGGCGAAGCCACCTCGGTGACGCTGGACACGCAGAACATCTATCTGGAAGCCGCGTTCTGGTGGCCGCAGGCCATCGCCGGCCGCGCGCGCCGCTACAAGTTCAGCTCCGAAGCCAGTCACCGCTTCGAGCGCGGCGTGGACTACGCCAGCATTCCCGAGCACCTTGAATTCATTACGCGCCTGATCGTCGATATCTGCGGCGGCCAGGTCGGTCCCGTCGACGACCAGATCGTCAATCTGCCCCAGCGCCCGCCCGTGCGCATGCGCCTTGCGCGCTGCCACCGTGTGCTGGGCGTGCCGGTCACGCAGGAACAGGTCGCGAAGATCTTCGGCAGCCTTGGCCTGGAGTTCACGGTCGAAGGCGACGACTTCATCGTCAGCCCGCCGTCGTACCGCTTCGATCTGGAGATCGAGGAAGACCTGATCGAGGAAGTTGCGCGTATCTACGGTTTCGAGAGCATCCCCGACGTGCCGCCGATGGCGCGCGCCAAGATGTTCTCGCAGCCTGAAGTGCGCCGCGGCGCGCATGCGCTGCGCCGCCTGACCGCCGCGCAGGACTACCAGGAAGTCGTCAACTACAGCTTCGTCGAAGCTGACTGGGAACGCGATTACGCCGGCAACGACAATCCGGTGCGCCTGGTCAATCCCATCGCCAGCCATCTGTCGGTCATGCGCTCCAGCCTGATTGGCGGCCTGGTGGCCAACATCCGCCACAACGCCAACCGCAAGCAATCGCGCGTGCGCCTGTTCGAACTGGGCCGCGTCTTCGTGCGCGACGCCTCGGCCCAGGATGGTCCGCTTGAAGTTGCCGGCGTTCGCCAGCCCATGAAGCTGGCCGGCGCGGCCTGGGGCCCGGCGGTGGAAGAGCAGTGGGGCGTGCCCACGCGCCACGTCGACTTCTTCGATGTGAAGATGGACGTCGAGGCGTTGTTCGGCGCCCGCGGTCGTCGCCTGCGTTTCGAGGCCGCTGCGCATCCCGCGCTGCATCCGGGCCGTGGCGCCCGCGTGCTGCTGGATGGGCAGCAGGTCGGCTGGATCGGCGAATTGCACCCGCGCTGGGCGCAGCAGGCCGACCTGGCGCATGCGCCCGTGGTCTTCGAACTCGACGTCGTCGCGCTGTCGGAAGGTGAGCTGCCGCAAGTGCGCGAACTCTCGCGCCAGCCGGTGGTGGTGCGCGACCTGGCGCTGTGGGTCGACGAGGATGTGTCCGCACAAGCCATGCTTGATACCGTGTCTGCTGCCGTCAAGTCCGATGCGCAACTGGCTGTGGTGCAGGATGCGCGCGTGTTCGACGTGTGGCGCGAGAAGGCCGCAGGCAGCGAACCCGTCGCCGAGAAAAGCCTTGCTTTCCGTTTCTGGCTACAGGACACTGAGGTCACATTGGACGAAGCCCGCGTGGCGGATTGCCTGGCACGCATCAAGGATGCATTGGTCAGTGCGCACGGCGCGCGCCAGCGTGCCTGAACCATGGGGACTAGTATGCTTGCCGAGCAACGCACCCTGACCAAGGCCGAGCTGGCCGAACTGCTCTTCGAGCGGGTCGGCCTGAACAAACGCGAAGCCAAGGACATCGTTGATACGTTCTTCGAGGAAATCCGCGACGCCCTGGCGCGCGGAGATTCTGTCAAGCTCTCGGGCTTTGGCAATTTCCAGGTGCGCGACAAGCCGCCGCGCCCTGGCCGTAACCCCAAAACGGGCGAGACCATTCCCATCGCTGCACGGCGCGTAGTCACCTTCCACGCGAGTCAAAAACTCAAGAGCGTGGTGGAGCAGGCAGTGCCTGCGGCGCCCGACGCCGCGGAGTGATACGCTTTGTCGGTAATTGTTATCGGCACCCGCCGCACCGCGCGCATAAAATCCGCTTATGACACGTACTGAATCCACCGTTACCTTACCGCCCATTCCCGCCAAGCGTTACTTCACCATCGGTGAAGTCAGCGAATTGTGTGGCGTCAAGCCTCATGTATTGCGGTACTGGGAACAGGAATTCACGCAGCTCAAGCCCGTGAAGCGCCGCGGCAACCGCCGCTACTACCAGCATCACGAAGTGCTGCTGATCCGTCGCATCCGTTCCCTGTTGTACGAGCAAGGCTTCACGATCAGCGGCGCACGCAATCGCCTCGGCGATGCGCGCGACGTGCCGCACGATCAGGACGCCGCCGTGCGCCTGTCTGGCACAGAGATGCAATCGCTGCGCAACGAATTGACCAACGTGTCGGCGATGCTCGGCGAAGCCCTTGGCAACGCGGCAAGCACGTCGGCCGCAAGCGCGGGCCAGGCCGGTCCCGCGTTCTGAGCATGGCGCGCGGCCTGCGCGTCATTTGAAGTCCAAAGTATTTAAAGCAGTACCTGCGAAGCGCGAAGATCTTTACGATCGCGCGCAACGCAAGCCGTAGCGCATTGCGCCACGCGCACGCCGCTCCATCATGCGATGCTGATGCAAGCGGGGTACCTAGGGCGCAAATTTTTTTGAGTATTCAGCACTTTTTTTGCACCAATGCGTGCAAACATTTTTTTGTTCTGCTATACTCTTTTTCTTTCGGGGCGTAGCGCAGCCTGGTAGCGCACTTGCATGGGGTGCAAGGGGTCGCGAGTTCGAATCCCGCCGTCCCGACCAGCAGTTCCAAGGCCGTTAGTGATGAAAATCACTAACGGCCTTTCTCATTTCCGGGCCGTTTTCTGTTCGCTTCAATGAACTCGGGCATGAGGACCTTCCGATGTTTACGGCGGTGGAATTCCTGAGCTAACACCGCGTCCCGGCCCATGCCATCGGGGTTTGATTGCGGCCCAAACAAAAGCGCCCCGAGATCCGGGGCGCTGTGGATTGATCAATGGCGGTGTCGCGAGCCCGCACGCGCCAAGTAGCGGATTTGACCAGGGGGAGGGGGCTGGCCGGATTCTGCTACCTCCATCCATCCAGCTTCCCAGGCCTCAACTTTGTCGCGCCATTCCGCTATCGACTCGCCGGTGTGGCCAGGCATGGCGGCGGCGCGATAGTAGGGGCAGTCCCACAAGGTCAATCCGTCGCGGGCGGCTTGTGCGCCCAGCTTTTGGATGTCGTCGCGTTGCATTGCAATATCCTCCAAAAGGGGTGATCGGGAAGCAAAGTATTCCGCACGAAAAAGCAATTTTCAATAGTGACCGGGCACTATCTTGCAGGGTGCCGTCATCATGTGCGCAAGGCGTGGCGAAGGGGGGCGGCAGATCCGCAACGGCCGGGATAAGCCGGCCGCGCGAGCCGGTTTAGCGGTATCTGTTATGCGCGGATTTTCATGGCTCTGTGCCTTTCGCCATAAGCGCCCCTGTCGGCAGAATGTCTGCCTTGCCGCCGTATCCGCGCGGCTCTTGAGGATGCTTCCATGCGATACCGCTATGTCACGGCCGATGTGTTCACCAGCCAGGCCTATCTGGGCAACCCGCTTGCAGTTGTGCTTGACGCCGACGGGCTGGGCGCGGTCGAGATGCAGCGAATTGCCCGCGAATTCAATTACTCGGAAACCAGTTTCGTGATGCGTCCGCAGGATTCGGCGCACACGGCGCGCGTGCGCATATTCACGCCGGATCGCGAGGTGCCCTTTGCCGGGCATCCGAACGTTGGTACGGCAGTGGTGTTGGCGCGCGAGCAGATTGCCGCAGGGCTGCCGCGTCCGGATGCATATGTGTTCGAGGAAGAGGCGGGCCTGGTGCGCATTGCGTTGTCTTACGGAGCGCAGGGCCTGGAGGGCGCGGAACTGCTCGCGCCGCAGCCTTTGTCGCGCGGCAGCGAGGCGCCGGCGGCCGCCGTGGCGCGAGCCCTGCGCTTGGAGCCGGCGGACATTGAGGTGTCGACGCATGTGCCCCAGGTGGTTTCCGTGGGCTTGCCGTTCCTGGTCGTTCAGGTCGCCAATCGCGCTGCCTTGCGCCGGGCCGCGCCGGACGCAGCAGGCTATGAGGCCTTGATGCCGCCGCTGGGCGCGAAGTCGATTTATCTCTACACCACCGACACAAGGGGCGACGCAATGGACGCGCCCACCGATGTCCAGGCCCGCATGCTGACCGGGCGCATGACCGAGGATCCGGCCACGGGCAGCGCGACGGCGGCCATGACTGCGTTGCGCGCGTCCCTGCTGGATGAAGGGCGGCTGCAACTGCGCGTGGGGCAGGGTGTGGACATGGGGCGCGCAAGCCTGCTGCTGGCTCATGCCGAGCGTCGGCGCGACGGTGTGTGGGCGGGCGTGGCGGGCCAGGCCGTGGTGGTGATGGAAGGCACCTTGCCTGCGCCGACACAGTCCTGATGCGCCGGCATTGCTGGCCGCGCCAGGCGTCGTGTATGCTCGTTCCCCATGAACGCATCGCATCCCGTCCCGGCATGCCGGGCCGATAACCGACGAGTCACTCGACGTCTACGTTGAGTGGCCACCCGCGTCCGGGCGCTGAATCTTCAGCGCCCATCCCAGAAGGCCACGATACCCTCGTGGCCTTTCTTGTCTGCAATGTCCATTTCGCTTCCGAGGCGTATCGCAAGGCCTTCGTTTCTTTGATCAAGGAATGAAGCATGACCCATCAAGACCTGGCCATCCGGGCTTTCCATCCGTCCGACGAGGCGGCCATCATCGCGTTGTGGCACGAATGCGGCCTGACCCGGCCCTGGAATGATCCGCGCAAGGACATCGCGCGCAAGCTGAGCGTGCAATCCGACCTGTTCCTGGTTGGCGAGGTCGACGGCGTCGTCGTCGCGACGCTGATGGGCGGCTACGACGGCCATCGCGGCTGGATCAATTACCTTGCCGTATCGCCATCGCACCAGCGGCGCAGCCATGCCACCGCGCTCATGCGGGCGGTGGAGCGCAAGCTGCTGGAGATGGGGTGTCCCAAGATCAATCTGCGGATCCGCTCCAGCAATATCGCGGTGCAGCGCTTTTACGAAGGCCTGGGCTTTCAGCAGGATGAGGTGATCAGCCTGGGAAAACGCCTGATCCCGGATGTCTGAAGGCCGGTGGGGGCCGCGCGCCGGTCTCCCGGCGTGCGGCCCCGGGAGACCAGGCTGGCCGCGGCTTCAGATGGCCTGCGTGAGGTAGACGGCTTCGCGTCCGACGATGGGCATGCGGGTGGGCATGAAGATGGTGCAGTGGTCCACCGGAGAGCGGATTTCCTCGGCGCCGTTTATGGCGATCAGTTCGCCCTTGTCGAAGGTCTCGAAGCCGATGACGGGGCGCGTGAAGCGGAAGTCTTCGGACTTGACCATGTGGACCTCCAGCAGGCGATAGCGCTGCGGCGCAGGCGGCGGCGCGGCGTCGGCCGGCTGGTCGATCAGGCCCAGGTGGGTCAGGAAGCGCAGCGTCACGTCGGTGGCCAGTTCGGCCGCGGACCGCGCGAAATGCTGGCCGCATTCCACGACTAGCGCGCCGCCGCTATCCGACGCGGGATCGCCGTGGCGGCCATAGCCCATGACGCCGGTTCCCGGGAACTTGTCCTGCGGCATGACCAGGTGCACTTGCGGCGCGCCGACGGCCGACGCCAGCGCGGTGTTGCGGTCCATCTCGTTGTAGACCCAGAAAGGCTGCACGGGCGCGCGGGTGGAATGGATGTCCAGGACGAAGTCGGCGGCGTCCAGCACCGGACGCATTTCGCGCGCGCGGCGCAGTTCCGGGCTGTCTTCGGGGCCGTCCAGCATGGCGGCCGACCAGATGCGGTTCAGGTTGTGGACGAGCTGGCGGTTGTCGTAGGGCCTGTCGATGTCGAAGGCCTCGTAGGCCTCGACGTGGGCGAAACTGACGGTCAGCGTGCCGATCCTGGGGCGCACGCCGGTGTCCAGCAGGTGGGTGGCGGCCACCATCCCACAGATCTCGTTGCCGTGCGTGATGGCATTGATCAGCACGTGCGGACCGGGCTTGCCCGAGTCGAAGCGGTGCACGTACGGAATGCCGGTGTTGCCCTGGCGATAGGCGGAAAGGTCGCGAGGCAGGATTTCGAGCGGAGCGGTATCGGGTTCGAAGGCGGGATTCGTCATTGGAGTCGAAGGGCTGGTTGGGACGGTTGCCGGTGTGACCGCGCATGCGGGCGCGCAGCGCCGGACGCCCGGACATTATGGCGGCGAATGGCCGGTCAGTCTGGAATACGTGCTGCGGCGCATGATCCGCCGTGTCCTTTCCGTGGGTGGAAACCGGCAGTGCAGGGCAATTTCGCGGGGCGCCGGGAAATTGTGCGCAAGCCTGAAAAAAGGGATTGCCGCGGCTGTTTTCGGGTTCGGCAAGATGCGTTTGCACCAGCTTGTCTAGTACTGCCTAACCCCTTGAAAACATTGCTTTCCAAGCCTGTTTGTTTTTGGCATATTGCGGCCGGATGGGCGGATTTCTGGAGTGCAGCATGGGCGCGTGGCCACAGCGTCAAATAGATGGTTTTCAAGTGCGGTGCGAGGTTGTCAGTCTGGATATCGGCGTCCTGGCCATCGAAGTGACGGTATGCCGGACCGGCAATGGCGGGCTCCAGCAGCGCTGGTCGCTGCCCCGGTTCGTGACCTTCGAGGACCCGGCCATGGCACGGCGCCACGCGGAACTGGTCTTGTCGGGCATCGTGTCGGTGGATGCCTCCACCGGCGAACCGCGCTACGGGATTCTCTAGCTGGCGCTAGTTTTTGTTTCGTTTATCACATTCGTGTGCCTCGCCAGGAAGGGGCTTGGCCGGTACAGTATCAGCGCACGACAACAAAAAAGGAGAGTTCCATGTTTGACACTTTTCCTGTCTTGCGCCGCACCGGCATCGCCGCCGCGATCGGCGTTGCCGGCCTGCTGTTCGCAGGTTGCACTACTACCACCCCCTCCAAGTCTTCAGCCGCGTCGACGGCCGAGCAGCGACAGTCGATGAACAGCGCCGCCAACGCGACGCTCTCGAAGCTGTATGAAGCCTCTCCCCAGTCCAAGGAGCTGGTGGCCCGCGCCAAGGGCGTGCTGATCTTCCCCGACGTGCTGAGCGGCAGTTTCATTGTCGGCGCCGAGCACGGCAATGGCGTGCTGCGGGTTGGCGGCGCGAATGCGGGCTACTACAGCACGACGGCGGGCTCGATCGGCTTCCAGGCCGGCGCGCAGTCCAAGGCGATGGTCCTGCTGTTCATGACGGACGACGCCCTGACCAAATTCCGCAACAGCAGCGGCTGGACCGTGGGCGCGGACGCCACGGTGGCCGTCGTCAACATCGGCGCGAACGGGCGCATAGACACCAATACGGCGCAGCAGCCGATCGTGGGTTTTGTGATGAACAATGGCGGCCTGATGGCGGGCGTGTCGTTGGCGGGCACCAAGATCTCGAAGTTAGAACCCTGACCCTGCCGGTCCCAGGCAAAACGCCGCGGAGTATTTCCGCGGCGTTTCTGTTTTGAGCGGGGCAGGGATGGCATGCCCCGCGCATTGCGACTACCGGCTAGCCGATGACGTTGTCGCTGTTTTTGCGGACCGCGGTTTCGCGGGTAATCTCGGCTTCTTCGATTTTCGGATCCAGGCCGCGCCAGCGCACGATGCCGCCGCGCTCTTGCTCGGGCTCCCAGCCCAGCAGTCCATAGCGCGTGATTTCGGTTTCGCCTGTGTCGAACTCCACTTCAAAGTAGCCCTGACGATCGGGTAGCGTATTGCCGGGGAACCATTCGGTTTCGGGCATGGTTGACTCCTTGCTAAGCGATGGGAGGGATGCCGGCGCCCGCGCGGGGCAGGCGCCAAGCGCTTTTATTGTGGGCTTGCGCCGGCGATCCCGCAAGGGGAGGAATGGGCCGGCGGGCGCGCTACGATAGGGGAACGGCGGTGGTGTAGAGCACCTGCTTGAGCGCAAAGCTGGAACGTATGCTGGCGACGCCCGGGATGCGCGTGATGTGCTCGACGATCAGTCGTTCCAGCGCATCGACGTCGGGCACCAGCGCGCGGATCAGATAGTCGGCGTCGCCCGACATCAGGTAGCACTCCATGATCTCGGGAAGCACGGCGATCTCGCGTTCAAACACGTCCAGGGCGGCCTTGCGCTGCTTGTCCAGCGAGATCTGGATGAACACGTTTACCTTCAGGCCCAGCTTGCGGGCGTTCAGCAACGTCACGCGGCGATCAATGAGACCTTCGGTTTCCAGGCGCCGCACGCGGGCAAGGCATGGCGATGCGGAGAGATTCACGCGGGCGGCCAATTCCACATTCGTGAGCCTGGCGTCGCGTTGCAGTTCGTTCAGGATTCGGATGTCAGTGGCATCCAGGTTGATTTCCGGCATAAGTCACCTGAGGATAACGAGTTGGCAGTTCATCTGTGCTGAGTATGCCGCGTATTCCGAAAGATTGAGGTGAAATATGCTGGGGTTTACCCTATAGACTATTCCGTCGTTCGGTCATCGGGCCGAAGTGCAGAATAATCACGCAGCAGGCATGGCAGTAATGACTCAGCAAAGCAGTTTTCGCACGTTTTTGCCGCTCGTCGGAGCGGTGCTCATCTGGGGCGGAAATTGGCCGGTCATGAAGCTGGGCCTGGCCCACATGAGCCCGCTGTGGCTGGCCGCCAGCCGCTTTGGATCGGCCGCGCTGATCAGCGTGCTGGTGCTGGGGCTGCTGGGCCGTCTGCGGTTTCCTACGCGCCAGGAATGGCCGCTGGTGGCGGGCGTGGCGCTGCTGCAGATGGGCGCGTTCACCGCGCTGGCGCTCTGGGCGCTTCAGTACGTGGCCCCGGGCCGCGCTTCCGTCATTGCGTACGCCACGTCTATCTGGGTGATACCGCTGTCGTCGCTGGTCCTGAAAGAGCGCCTGTCGGCAGGGCAATGGATCGCGACGGCGCTCAGCTATGCGGGCATCGGCGTCATCGTGGCGCCCGCGTTCAGTCCATGGCAGGCGCATACCGTGATCGGGCTGGCGATGTTGCTGGGCGCCTCGTTCGCGTGGGCGTGCAACATCATCCAGCTGCGCGGCAACCGCCATGTACGGTTGGGTGCGGACATGATTCCCTGGCAGACCGCCATTGCCACCATTCCGTTGGCCGCGCTGGCGTGGATGCGCGACGGCGCCCCGGTGTTCCTTGGCGTGCCGGACGCCTGGCCATTGATCCTCTACACAGGGCCTGTGGCAACCGCGTTGACCTTCATCGTGGTGCTGGGAATGACGCAGAAATTGCCGCCTGCGGCTACGTCCATCGCGATGCTTTGCGTGCCGGTGATCGGGCTGATCGTGTCCTCGGTGGTGTTCCACGAGCGCATCTCGGCGGACCTGGCGCTTGGCCTTGGACTGATCGGCGCAAGCGTGGCGGCTTCTGCCCTGGCGACCCGCCTGAAGCGTCCGCTGGCACTGCGTCCTTCGTAGAACGCTCTAGAATGGCGTGCGCCGGGAAGGGCCCGGCATGTCACGCAGGCGTTCAGCAGAGATGGATTCCTTATACATAGTGGTTGTGGTGGGCGCCATGGCCGCAGGTTTCGTGCAGGGCTTGTCGGGGTTTGGCTTCGGCATGGTGGCCATGTCGTTCTGGGCCTGGACCGTGGACCCCAGAATGGCGGCCGCAATGGCTGTGTTCGGCGCCCTGACCGGGCAGCTGCTGGCGGCATTCACCGTGCGCCGGGGATTCGCCGCGGCCCATTTGCTGCCCTTCATCGTGGGCGGCCTGCTGGGCATCCCGCTGGGCGTGAAGCTGCTGCCGCATCTTGATCCCCTGATGTTCAAGGCCTTCATCGGCGGTCTGCTCGCGATCTGGTGCCCCATCATGCTGTTCGCGGCGCGCATTCCGCGCATCACGGCGGGGGGCAGGGTGGCCGATGGCGTGGCTGGCGCGATCGGCGGAGTCATGGGCGGGCTTGGCGGTTTTACGGGCGTGATACCCACGTTGTGGTGCACCCTGCGCGGCTTCGACCGCGACGTGCAGCGCGCCGTGATCCAGAATTTCAATTTGTCGATGCTGATGGTGACGATGGCCAGCTATGTGCTGACCGGCGTGGTCACGACGGACATGCTGCCGCTGTTCGCGTTGATCGTGCCGGCCATGCTGGTGCCGACGCTGTGGGGCACGCGAGTCTACGTGGGCATCAGCGACGCGGTTTTTCGCCGCGTGGTGCTGGGACTGCTGACCTTATCGGGAATCGCCTTGCTGGCTTCTTCGCTGCCCCGGCTGTTGGCCTAGGGAAGGTCTGAACAAGTCGGCGCGCCGCGTCCCGGCGCGCCCCGAGGCGGCATGCTATCGTTGACGCCTTCAAGAGAGATTCACGCATGGCATTGCATCGTTTCCAAAAAGGCGAACTGGGTCATTGGCTGCGCATTGTGGCGGACAATGGCGAACCCGGCGCTGTCCAGACAGAAGTGCCCGCGCACGTAGCGACGGCGCTGGAAACCTTGCGCTGCATCGAAGCCGGCGCCAACGGCCGCTGGCAAATTACCGACAAGGGCAAACTTGCCCTGCGCATGGAAGAGCCTGGCGCCATCCATTTGCGCTGACGCGCTGTCCGGCCCCCAAATTACCGCATAGTTGCGAATGTTTTCGCAGTATTTCGCGCGCGCCGCCTCCGCCGTATGGCGTAGGGCTTTTCCTGAGACGGAATGTGCGATTTGACATCTTTCGGACGTATCCGACCGGCCATGACGCCAGTAAGATGAACTTGCGTGACGTTTACGGGTCTATTCATTTGCGCGAGAAATTCCGTCTTGCGCAACGTCACGCGTGGTTCGCGCGTTTAGGTAACCGACTGGGAGGTAGCACATGCAGCATCGTGACCAGGAAGTACTGATCGACGTTTCCACAGCGGCCATGGATACCGGCGGATATGGCGTATTGCTGACGGTAACGGCCGAGGGCGGCACCGAAGTGGATGCCGCGTTTTCCCACTTGGGCAACTGCGCTTCGTTGGACGAAGCACGTGATCGCGCGGAAGTGTTCGCGCAAAACTGGGTTGAGGAAAATATCTTCCGATAGGGCGCTTGCCCTGGACGGAGCTGATCGGCAGGACCGGTCTGTGTGTGCATGAGCCAATGGCGGATGCTCGAAAGATTGAGACGGCGATTTCGGTTATCGTTGCTGCTCCTAAACAAGGGGCCCTTGCCGGGCATGCGTCGTTCAAAGATGACTGCCGCACAGACCAACTCTTCTCTTGCGGATAATGTCCGCGCAACACGCGAGCATTTTGAATCCGTCGTGCTGCCCTTATGGGTGGGGCCCGGCTTCAACGATTCGCTCGGTCTGCCTTTTGAATCCCTGGATTCGGCTACGGGCGCGGCGCTGCCCTCGGCGCGTTATCGCGCTATGGCCTGTGCGCGCCAGTTATATGTGTTTTCGCAGGCGTCCGGCCCGGTAGCTGGGCGGCATGCCGATCGGCTATTCGATTCGCTGCAGCGGATTTTCCGCGACGACCGCGGCGGCTGGCGCTATAGCGTTGACGGCCAGGGCCGCCCGCTGGATGAAACACAGGATCTGTATACCCACGCATTTATCGTGCTGGCTTGTGCGGCCTATTTTCAGCGCAGCCGGAATGCGTCCGCCCGCAAACTGATGCTGGCGACGGCGCGTACGATCGAGGCGCGATTCAAAACCACGGATTCGCTTTATCACGCTGCGCTCAGCGCGGATCTGTCGCAGCCGCTGAAGCCGCCGGCGCAGAATCCCATGATGCATCTGACCGAAGCCTATCTGGCGGCGGCCCAGGTTGCCGAACCCGCGTTATTTGCGCAGCATCTGCGCGGACTCGCGCAGGGAATCAGCCAGTTCTTCGTGCATGCGCCGACACAATGTGTTTCAGAAGCGCCGCAGGGCAGCTCCGGGAATCGCCTTGAGCCCGGCCACCAGTTTGAATGGCTGTCGCTCGTGCAAGAGTCGGCACAGGTATTCGAAGGACTGGACCTTGCCGAATCGCTGCCGCGCGCGGTGCAGTGGTCGCGCGCGCACGGCGTGGATGCCGGGGGCGTTATCGCGTCGCTGGACGAATCGGGCCGAGTCGTCGACGATACGCGCCGTATCTGGGCGCAGACTGAATACCTGCGTGTGCTGGCCGTTATGGGCGATAAGCCCGCGCTGGACGCCGAGTTGACCCGTTTCCGCGCCCGTTTCCTGCATGCGGGCGGTTGGTACGAATGCCTGGATGCGCAGGGGGCGGTGACCCGTAGCGACATGCCCTCGACCTCGCCCTATCACCTGGCAACCTGCCTTGCAGCGTTACAAAACGTTGTTTCGTGATCTCGTTAACAATTTTTGTCGGTTTATGAGCACTATTTGATAGAAAAACATTGGTGAAATCCCTTACAATTTGCTAACACTGTTTGTGGGGAAGCATCAATGAGCGTTATGTGCCTGGCTTGCCAACGCATTAATCCAGGACTTGCTGGCGTGGCGCCGCATGTGCATCTGGGGCATCAAGGATTTACCAACCCAACGCAGAAGGGCCGGGAAGAAAGCCGCGAAGATCATTTCCGTTGCTTGAATTGCGGCGCGAAATGGCTGCGTGAAACCGATAAATGGGGCGTTGACCTGGGTTTCAAGCTCGCGCCCTGAAAACTATCCGTCGCGTTCCCAAAAAAATGGGCCTCCATTGGGGGCCCATTTCTATTGGGGCTGAATCGGATAATCCAGATTTTGTCCGCAATCAAGTGGCGGCAATCGCCGCCACGACGTCGGGGTCGCGGCTTGCCGTGTCCAGCAGCCATTCGCGAAAACGCGCCAGCGCATAATGATCGCGGCGCTGCGCCGGCGCACAGAGGTGATAGCCGCGGGCAATGCGGATGGGCAGTTCGGGAAAGGGCGCGGCGACTCTGCCAGCCTGCAGTTCGTCCCGCACGAGGCAGCGCTGCAGGACGGCGATGCCCATGTCGGCCATGACCGCGCGGATCAGGATCGACACCTGGTCAAAGCCGTTGGACAACGCGACCGTGTCGCGCGGCACCCCCGCGGCGGTGAACCATTGCGCCCAGTTGTCCATGCCGTTGGTGTGATACAGCAGGGGTTCGCCCAGCAAGCCGTGAGGCGTGGTCCACAGCCCCTGCGCCTGGCGCGCCGCCAGGCGGCCAGGGTGGCAGATCACGACCATTTCGCGTCCGATCACGTAGTCCGCCTGCCATCCCGGCCATTGGTCGGGCGTGCCGGAAAGAATGCTGGCGTCCGGTGTGGCGCCCGAGAAGTCCTCGTTGCGGCGGTAGGCGGCAAAGCCCAGCTGGATGTCGGGATGGCGCTGGTGGAAGTCAGGCAGGCGCGGCACCAGCCAGGCGCTGGCCAGCGTGGGCACCGAGGACAGGGTCAGGCGCAGCCGCCGGTCGTCGGCGCGAAGTCCGGCGCTGAGGGATTCGATGGCCTGCAGCGGCGCCTGCGCGCCGTCGTACAGCCTGCGGCCGGTTTCGGTCAGGGTGAGCCCATGGGCGTTGCGATGCATCAGCGGCTGGCCGAAATGGGCTTCCAGCCGGGAGATGGCGCGGCTGATGGCGCCCTGGGTGACGCACAGCACCTGGGCCGCCTGGGTAAAGCTGCCCAGCCGAGCCGCGGTCACGAAGGCGTGCAGCTCGGACATGGAAGGCGAGTGCAGCCGCATTCAGCATGACCTTTGGTAATGAAGGAGTGCAATATAGTCGTTTGAAAGGGGACCGTAAAGTTTGGACACTGGCGGCCTTGTCGATAGACCTTCCACTCTTGGAGTCCCTTTCATGTCCCGCCGCCTTTTCGGCCGGTCCGCGCGCGTCGCGCTCGCCGGCATGTTTGCAACGCTGTCCTTTGCCGGCATCGCGCATGCCGCCGACTATCCCGCCCGTCCCATCAAGCTGGTGGTGCCTTTCGCCGCAGGCGGCTCGACCGATATCGTGGCCCGCCTGGTGGCGGAGTACGCCGGCCGCGACCTGAAGCAGACCATCGTGGTCGAGAACAAGGCCGGCGCGGGCGGTTCCATGGGCATGGAGCAGGTGGCGCGCGCCACGCCGGACGGCTACACGATCGGCATGGCGACGATGAGCACGCATGGCTCCAATCCCGCAGTGTTCCGCAAGATGAACTACGACCCGGTCAAGGACTTCACGCCCGTGGCCAACGTGCTGGCCGTGCCCAGCATCTTCGCGATCAATCCGAACGTCCCGGCCAAGAACATGGCCGAATTCGTCGCGCTGGCCAAGGGCGCGCCGGAGCGCTACAGCTTTGCGTCGCCGGGCGTGGGTTCGCTGGGCCACGTGAACATCGAGAACTTCATGATGCTGTCCGGCATCAAGCTGCTGCATGTGCCGTACCGCGGCGCCGGCCCGGCCCTGAACGACGTCATGGGCGGGCAGGTGGATGCGATCACCGACAACCTGTCGTCGACGCTGCCCCAGGTGCTTGGCGGCAAGCTGCGCCCGCTGGCCGTGCTGGGCGCCGAGCGTTCGCCTTTGCTGCCCGACGTGCCGACCTACATTGAGCTGGGCTATCCCGACATGGGCACCGGCGGCTGGTTCGGCCTGGTCGCGCCGGCCGGCACTCCGCCCGCGGTGGTGGAGCGGCTGAACAAGGCGGTCCGTGTGGCCATGGAGGATCCGGAATTCCGCAAGAAGGCCGAGGAGGTGGGTGGTACGCTGATGCCCACGACGCCGCAAGAATTCAAGGTGCAGATCGACCAGGCGCTGGCCCGCTACGCCAAAGTGGCCAAGACCGCCAATATCCAGGCTGACTGACGATGACGACCGCCGACTTTCCCGCTGTTTCCGTGCTTGAGCCCACCGGCCCGGCCTTGCCCCTGGTCTGTGATTCGCCGCATAGCGGCGAGCGCTATCCCCAGGACTTCGGCGCCGCCGCAACGCTGGCGCAATTGCGCCAGGGCGAGGACACGCATGTGGACGCGTTATGGTCGGCGGCGCCCGCGCTGGGCGCCACCCTGATCGCGGCGAACTTTCCGCGCGTGTACATTGATCCGAACCGCACGTTGCAGGACCTGGATCCGGAGCTGCTGGCCGAGCCGTGGCCGGAACCCCTGAATCCTGGCGAGAAGACCCGCCTGGGCAAGGGCCTGATCTGGCGCAGGATGGACAAAGCGACGCCGATCTATGACCGCAAGCTGACGCTGGCGCAAGTGCGGCACCGCATCCAGGCGTACTACCAGCCCTACCACGCGGCGCTGTCGCACGCGATCCGGCAGGTGGAGCAGCGCTTTGGCGCGGTCTGGCACCTTAACCTGCATTCCATGCCCAACGATGCCTACGACCGGCTGGGCGTGCGCAGCGAACATCCGCTGGCGGACTTCGTGCTGGGCGACCGCGATGGCACGACCTGCGAGCCGGAATTCATCGCGCTGATCGAGACGGCGCTGCGCGGCAAGGGTTACACCGTGGCGCGCAACGATCCCTACAAGGGCGTGCAGCTGATCGCGCAGATCGGCCAGCCGGCGCTGAACCGGCACAGCCTGCAGGTGGAGATCCGCCGCCCGTTGTACATGGACGAGGCGACGCGCGAGCGTAACGCGGGCTTCGATGCGTTGCGCGCGGATCTGGCGCAGGTGCTGGAGCAAGTGGCGGCCTACGTGCGCGCCCGCATGTCCGCGATGCCGTCGACAAAATAGAATCGCTTGCATACCCGCGTCTGCGGGGTTGGGAGAGGCGGTGCGGGCATTGATGCCAATCAATGCCCGCACCGCCTCTTGCGCTTAAGTTCTCGCGCAGTGGGCCGTTGTCATTCGTATCGGTGCGTGTGCCATCCGAACGCGCCCATAGGAAACCGGAATGCCCGAGAAGATCATCAACGGATTTTCAGTGGTCGCCTACGCGACGCAGCCTGAGGGGCGCATCCCCCCGCGGGCGTTTATCGAGACGCGACGCGTGCCGGCAAAGCGAGGCGCGGCGCAGGATGGCGCCGACGAGGGGGCGCAAGACAATGCGCAGGAACCCGAAGGCCAGGCATTTGAAATATTCCTGAGCCGGCGTTTCCGCAGCACGATTGAAGCCATGTCGGCTGCGCGCAACGCGCTGGACCGCATCAAGACTGTGGACGCGGACGGCGTGCCCGACCCGCTGCCGGAGTAGCGCGCACAGCGGATGCCGCTGCGGCGTCCGTTTCCATATTGTTATCCCAACTTTGTATTTGTCGAACGCCTGAGCGCAGGCCGATGATGCCGCATGGCAATCGTCGCCAGTCTGCTCAAAAGGAAGGTTGATGAATACGAAAGCTCATTCCGGCGCCGTCGCGGCGCGGGGTATTTCGCGCCGTGCGCTGTTGCGCGCGGCAGGCGCCGCGGGCCTGGTCGCGCCCCTGGGCATGCTGGGCTCGCGCGTGCTGGCGGCCGACGCCGCGCCGCGCGCGTTCAAGATCGCATGGAGCCAGACCGCGGTCTGCCAGTCGCCAGTGTCCGTGGCGCTGGAGCGCGGCTTCTTCGACAAATACAACCTCAAGGTCGAACGCATCAATTTCAGCGGGTCCACCGACCAGTTGCTGGAGGCGATTGCGACGGGCCACGCGGATGGCGGTATCGGCATGGCGCTGCGTTGGCTCAAGCCGCTGGAGCAGGGCTTCGACGTGAAGCTGGCCGTCGGCACGCACGGCGGCTGCATGCGGTTGCTGACCGCCGAGGATTCCCCCATCAAAAGCGTGAACGATCTGAAGGGACGCCGCGTGGCCGTTTCCGATCAGGCCAGTCCCGTGAAGAACTTCTTCGCGATCCGGGTGGCGCAACTGGGGATTGATCCGGAATCCGTGGACTGGCGCCAGTATCCGCAGGACCTGTTCGGCGAGGTGCTGAAAAAGGGCGAAGTGGATGTGATCGCCGGCGACGATCCGCTGATCTACACGCTGCGCGAAGACAACCGGCTGCGCGAGGTCGCCACCAACATCGAGGGCGACTATGAGAACCGCACCTGCTGCGTGCTGGGACTGCGCGGCGATCTGGTGCGCAAGGATCCCGAGTCGGCCGCAGCCATCACGCGCGCGGTGATCGACGCCCAGCGCTGGACCGCGTCCAATCCCGACGAGACCGCGCGCATCTTCGCGCCTTACGTGCCGGGCAAGGTGCCGGCCGAACGCGTGGCGGCGATCCTGCGCAGCCACAGCCATGGCCACGCCTCGACGGGATCGGCGCTGCGCGAGGAAATCGTGGGCTACGCGAAGGACCTGAAGACGATCAAGGTGCTCAGCGCAAACCTCGACATCAACAAGTACGCGCAAGCGGTGGTGCCCAATGTCCTCGGCTGACGCATTGCTCGCTGGCTCCGCGGACGCGACCCCGGCCGCCGTGCGCGGCTGGCGGCTTTGGAAGACGGGCGTTGCCGCCGCCGCGCTGTGGGCGGGCGTGGGCGGCGTGACGTTGGCCTGGCCGAATGTGGAGGTGGGCTTCACCTCGTGGGGCTACACGCGCGAGTTCGGCGTGGCGGCCCTGGCGCTGGCCATCCTGCTGTTGCTGGCGGCGGTGTCGGGCGCGGCGCAATCGCGTCCGGTGCGCGCGCTGCATCGGGCCGGCCCGTGGCTGCTGGCGTTGGCCTTGGCGGTGGGGGCATGGGAGATCGCGACGGCCAAGCTCGCGCTCCTGCCCAGCCCCTTCTTCGCGCCGCCGCAGTCGCTGATCGAGGTCTACGTATCGGACTACAAGCGCCTGGCCGACAGCCTGGTGAATTCGCTGTGGTTGCTGGCGAACGGCTTTCTGCTTGGCGCGGCGGCCGGCTTCCTGACGGGCGTGGCCATCGGCTGGTCCCGCGGACTGGGCTATTGGGTGCATCCGGTGCTGCGCTTCCTCGGGCCGGTGCCGTCCACGGCGCTGCTGCCGATGGCGTTCTTTTTCTTTCCGTCGAGCTGGTCGGCCGCCGTGTTCCTGATTGCGCTGGCCACATGGTTTCCGGTCACGGTGCTGACCTGGTCGGGCGTGGCCGGCGTGAATCGCGCGTACTACGACGTGGCGCGCACCATGGGCGCGAACGAATGGTTCCTGGTCCTGCGCGTGGCGATTCCGGCGGCCCTGCCGCAGGTCTTCGTCGGGCTGTTCATGGGCCTGGGCGCGTCATTCTCGGTGCTGGTCGCGGCGGAAATGATGGGCGTGAAATCCGGCCTGGGGTGGTATTTGTCCTGGGCCCAGGGCTGGGCTTCCTACGCCAACATGTACGGCGCGCTCATCGTCATGGCGCTGGTGTTCTCGGGACTGATCACCTTGCTCTTCCTGGGACGCGACCGGCTCCTGGCATGGCAGAAGGGAGTCGTGAAATGGTAGCCGCGACGTCGACCGATACGCCCGATGCGCGCGGCGCGGCGCTGGCCGTGCGCGGCGTGAACCATCATTTCGATCTGGACGGCGCAGCCCTGCCGGTGCTGGACGGCATCGACCTGGACGTGAAGCCGGGCGAGTTCGTGGCCCTGTTGGGGCCGAGCGGCTGCGGCAAGTCCACGCTGCTGCGGCTGGTGGCGGGACTGGAGCCGCCGGCCGCGGGCGATCTGCTGGCCGACGGCGCGCACATCGCGGGACCGTCGCCATCGCGCATTGTCGTGTTCCAGGATCCCACGCTGTATCCCTGGCGCACGGTGTGGAACAACGTCGCGCTGGGCCTGCAGGCGCGCGGGCTGCTGAAGACGCAGCGCCATCGGGTCGACGATGCGTTGCAGCGGGTGGGGCTGGCGGCCTTCGGCCAGGCCTATCCGCACCAGCTGTCGGGCGGCATGGCGCAACGCGCGGCGCTGGCCAGGGCGCTGGTCAACGATCCGCGAATCCTGATCCTGGACGAACCCCTGGGCAAGCTGGATTCGTTGACGCGGATCGCCATGCAGTCGGAACTGGTGGATCTCTGGCAGCGCACGGGCTTCACGGCCCTGCTGGTGACGCACGACGTCGAAGAAGCCCTGTTCATGGCGTCGCGCATTGTGGTGCTGAGCGAACGGCCCGCGCGGATCAAGGACGAGATCGTCAATGACCTGCCGTATCCGCGCCATCGCGGCGATCCGCGGCTGGCGGCGCTGCGGCACCGCGCGCTGGCCTTGCTGGGGCTGGATGCGACGTGGTAAGCGCGCAGTGGCTTGCGCTGGCCGCCGCCGCCGCGGGCGCTGCCATGATGGCGTGGGCGGGAGCGGCGGGACGGGTGCGCGGAGAAGGGGCCTTGCGCTTGCCGTGGCTGGCGGCGGGGGCGCTGGGCGCGTCCGCCGCGTTGCTGGCCCTGGGCTGGCGGACGGTGCAGGATCTGCCCGGTTTGCTCGGGTCCCGTGTGGGCCATCTGGCGCTGTCCATGTCCGGCATCCTGCTGCTGGCCGGCCTGGGCGCGGCCTGGCTGCATAGCCGGGCGCCAGCGGTAAGGGCGCGTGCGCTGCCGTCGTGGCGGCGCGGCGTCGCCCTTGCGATGGGGGCGCTGGCGCTGTTGGTGCTGATGCTGGCCTTGTCGGTGTGGCGGCAGCCGGAGAACGCGCTGGCGCTGGCGCGCTGGCCATTTGCCTGGCGCTACGATCCGGACCTGCCCGTCAGTCCGCATACGTGGAACCGGCTATGGCTGGCGTTGGCGCAGAGCGCCGCCGCGCTGGTCCTGCTGGTGTGCGCCCTGTTTGCGCGGCGCTGGCGCCTGGCGCTGCTGGCGGCGTCCGGAGCGCTGGCGCTGGCGACGAGCTGGCCGCAGCCCCGCCTGTTGCTGACCGAGGCGCACCCGATGTCGTATCAGCGGTCGCCGCTGTCATTTACAGATGCCAACGTCTTGCAGGGCGGGCGCCTGTACCGGCAGCACTGCGCGTCGTGCCATGGCGCGGCGGCGGATGGCCGCGGCGCGCGGGCGGCCGGCCTGCCCGCCTGGCCGAGCGTCCTGGGTGCGGCGCTTTTCGGCAATCGGCTGGATGGCGACATCTACTGGCGCGTGGCGCGGGACGGGCAGGCTTCCGGCGGGCCGGCGGAGCATGGGTTCGGCGCGGCGCTGCGGCCGGACGAAATCTGGCAGGTGCTGGACTTCCTGCGCCTGCAGGCTTACGGCGCCAGTGGCGGCGCAGGTATGCCGGCCGTTCCCGCGCCTGTCGTGGCGCTGGCTTGCCGGGATGGCCGGACGGCCCGGCTGGACGGACTGCGCGGCCTGCCGCTGCGGATCGTGGCGCACGCGCCGGGGGCGCCAGAAGAACCGCAGGATCCGCGTGTGCTGACGGTGGCGTTGACGCGGGGCCTGGAAGCAGACGTCAATGCCGATTGCGTGGCGACGGACGTCTTGGCCTGGGATGCGTACGCGCTGGCGGCCGGGACCTCGCCGGACGCTCTGGCCGGGGCCCAATTCATGGTCGATCGCCGCGGCTGGCTGCGGGCGCGCCGTCTGCCTGGGGCTGCGCCGGCGTGGACCAGTGCGGACAACGTCTGCGGACCGGCCGGTCGGATGGAAAGCACTTCCGCCCGCGGCCTGGGCGAGCTGTTATCGGCGATGGACAGTGCGCCCATCGCCGCGCCGGCAAGAATTCCTTAGAGATCGGGGCGGGACGGAGCCAAAGCCACGCCCCGCCGCGCTCAGAACGCCCAGCGCAAATTCACCGAAGCCGTCTGATCCCGATTGCCGCTTCCGAACTGCCCGGCATATGCGAGTCCCAGCGTCGCGGTACGCGAGATCCGCGCGTCGAAGCCGGCTTCCACCAGGGCCGCGTCGCGCGCGATGGGCGCGCCCGTCACGGTGAAAGAATCGCCTGCATCGAACGCAAGCCGGCTTTCGGGGCGCAGGTCGCCGAAGGCGTGGCGCCAGCTCAGGCCGCCCGACACGGCGCCCGCCAGGGCGCCCAGCGTGACGTCCTGGGTGGCGCGCAGGCCCAGCGTGGTGGTCGTCGTGTTGTTGCGGGTCGATTCGCCCGACAGCGCGGCGCTGCCGCCGGATTCGCTGAAGCCGCGCGTGCGCTGGCCGGCCCAGGCCACACCGGCGTAGGGTTCCAGCGTGAGGCCGCTCGCAATCCCGAACGCATAGCCCACTTCGGAGAACAGCTGCGTGGTGTTGCCGCCGTAGTCCGAATTCAGGGTTTGATCCAGGCCGCCGCCATTGATGCGGCGTTCGGTGGCGATGTCGTGCCAAGTGTACGAGGCGCCCGCCATCACATTGAGCTTGCCCGCGCCCAGCGCGATGGCCTTGCCGCCATAGATCACTGCGCTGTAGCTCGACACATCGGCCTTGCTGGCGAGATCGTCGACGCGCTGCTTCGAGTCCGTATAGCCGAGCGCGCCGCCCAGGCGCCAGCCATTGCCCACGCCATGGTCGGCGCCGACGAACACGCCGCCGGTGTGTTGACGCATAGCGGACGTGTCGCCGGTAGCGCCGATGCGCTGCCAGTTGCCGACGATCTGGGCCCAGGCCGGACGGGCGAGGGACGAGGGCAGGGCTGCCGCCGAGGGCGCGGCGTCGCTGCTGCCGGCGGCAGCCGTGGGGGCGCCCGGGGCGAAACCGGCATTCAGATTGCCGCGCAGCTGGTTGAGCGGCACGTTGCGCACGGTGGACGACAGACTCGACAGGCCCGAACTCACCCCCGCATGCATCTCGCCGGACAGGCCGGCGAAAAAGGCCTGCGGCGCGCCTTTCGGCAGGCCGATGGCGGCATCGTAGACGGCGTGGCCGGCGCGCAGGGTTTCGGCGGCGTCTGCGACCGCGCGGCCGTTGCTGCCGTTGACCAGGTCAGCGAAGCGGATCTTGGCGGGTGGGGCTACCGGCGCGACGGGCGGTGCGACGGGCGGGACCTCCGGGGTAACCGGCGGGATTTCCGGCGTGACCGGCGGGACTTCCGGGGTGACCGGCGGGACTTCCGGCGTGACCGGGGACGGCGC
This sequence comes from Achromobacter arsenitoxydans SY8, assembly GCF_000236785.1. GTDB lineage: Bacteria > Pseudomonadota > Gammaproteobacteria > Burkholderiales > Burkholderiaceae_B > Achromobacter > Achromobacter arsenitoxydans. Next base: position 70,169 of record NZ_AGUF01000028.1, read on the forward strand.
GCGCGTGACCATCAGGGTCACGTCGCGGTCGTCAGCGGAGTAGCTGAGCGTGGGCGTCAGGTAGGCCAGGTTGCTGGTGACGCCGGTGAAGCGGGTGCCGGTCAAGGTGCCGTCGGCGTGAAGAATGATCTGGCTGAACGTTTCGCTGTAGGCGCCCGGGGCCGCCTGGACGTCGACGCGGGCCTGGTTGACCACGGCATTTCCGGTGACGTTGAGGCGGTCGAAGGCGGCCGGCGTGGCGCGGACCTGGAACACGCCGTTCGCGCCGAGCGATACCGAACCGTCGACGGCGGCCGTTGCCGCGCTGCCAGTGCCGATTTGGAGCCGATTATCGGCGCCGTTGAAGATCACGTTGCCGCTCGTGATCGACGTCGGATGCAGTGTAAGGGTATTGCCCTGGCCATTGATCAGCACCGCTTCGTTGCGGTTGACGCCGTCGTTATTCAAACCGCCCGCAATGGTGCCGGCCTGAATGATGGTGCCGAGATCGCCGGTCACGCGCACGCCATTGCCACCGAGGCTCAGTAGGGTGCCTGTGCCGGCATTGCCGCCATGAATGATGCCAGCGTTGGTGACGGTGGCGCCGTTGCTGGTCACGACCAAGCCTGTGCCGCCGGAACCGCTGTATCCGAAGGTGGTCATTGCGCCGCCATCAGACCCCGTGCCCGCGGAACCGCCGCCGCCGCCCCAGATCTGGCCGCTATTGGTGAAGGCCATGTTGGCAACTGCCAATTCGGCACCGGTGCCGCCATTCCCGCCGCGTATCGACGTCGCGACGCCGGTGCTGGGAGGCGTTGAAAAGATCCAGGATACGCTTCCCCCCGCTCCGCCGCCGCCACCGACGATCAAGCCGGCATTGGAACTGGGCGTGCTTTGGGCAAAGGTCGCGCCTTTGCCGCCATTCCCCCCGGCGGCGACCGGGTTTCGTTCGGCGACGGCATAGACCATTCCGCCGCCTCCGCCCCCGCCGCCGATCCTGATGTCGGATGGTCCAAGGCTGACGAGAGTGGCTTCGCCGCTTTGGGCTCCATCACCGCCCGAGACGGGCGCATCGGCGTGCGGGATCGAGATGCCGGCCCCGGCCGTGCCATTCTCAGTGCCGGTCGAGCCGTTCATGCCAACGGTGCCGCCATCGCCGCTGAACAGGAACAGGGGGGCAGAACTGCCTCCGTTCGGCCCGCCACCCGCGCCGGCCGCGTAACTCGTTAGAGGAAGCAGGGTCAAGGCGGCTGCAAGCAGCGTGAGTTTGAATCCGGTCGGGCGGGTAGAGTTCATTGTGATTAGGGGCAGGGTCAGAAATGGACGGCAAAGCGGTCCGTGGCAGGTAGGTCAGTACGGGTAACGGAATGTGATTGCCGTTTCTTAACTGCAGCGAGCAATTGGGAGCGGAGCATATGAATCCGGGAAATCCCGATATTTCAAGGAGATAGTTCCCTGCCATTCCTTCCAGGCCGATCATTCTGGATCGCGCGCCCGCCGCCGGCCTGCATCGCGAGTAACAGGCGCGCAGCGAGCGTTTCGCACCATTTCCTTCTCAGCGAGGTCTGCAAGATGAGTACGTTGAACGAATACCTGGGTCAGAAGCGCGAGGCCGTGCTCCAGCGCAACGGACGCGATCCGCGCACGGTGGAGCCCGTAAAGCTGCGCGCGCAGGTGAGCGCCGAGGGCCGCAGCGGCGTGCGCCGCATCCGGATCCGGGACCATCAGGTGGTCAGCGACAGCCCCGCCGATTTCGCGGGATACGACCTGGGGCCGAGTTCGCCCGAGCTGCTGCTGGGATCGCTGGGCAGTTGCCTGACGCACATCTTCCTGATCAAGGCGGCCGAACTTGAGCTGCCGCTGGAGTCGCTGGAGGTGAGCATCGAAGGCGACCTGGATCCGCGCGGCGGCAAGCCGGGCTATGAAAAGGTGCCGTTCTTCCCGCACAACATTCGCTATACGGCGCACATCGTGTCGCCAGCGGATGAACACGCGGTGCGCGCGGTGCACGAGGCGGTGGAGCAGTGGTGCCCGATTCTGAACCTGCTCAAGCAACCGCAGGCCCTGGAGGGCAGCGTGCGGCACACGCGCTCGGCTGTCCGGTAAACGGGCGCGGCGCCGTCAGGTGAGGGTGCTGCGCATCAGGATTTCGGTCAGGGCGCGCGTGGGCTTGTTGGGCGCCGGGGCCGAGATGACGATGAATTCGACCTGTGGCAGGGCGGGCAGGAACGCCGCGCCCGCGGGCGCGGACAGCCCCGCCGTGGACAGGTGCGACGGCTGCACGGTGATGCCCAGGCCGGCGCGGGCGGCGGCCTGGCAGCCCGCGTAGCTGGTGCTGGTGCAGACGATCTGCCAGCTGCGGCCGGCGCGCGCCAGCGCATCAAGGGCCAGGGTGCGCGTCACGCTGGGCTCGCGCAGCAGGATCAGCGGCAGGGGCTCGTCGGGCGCGATGCGCAGCCCTTCCTTGGCCCGCCACAGCAGGGCTTCCTTGTGCAGGGTCTGGCCGCGCCGGTCGCCGCGGCGGCGCTTGCCGATCATTACATCCAGCCTGTCGTCGTCCAGCAGCTTGTAGAGCTCGCTGGTGACGCCGATGGTCAGGTCCAGTTCGACCTCGGGATGCGCCAGCCGGAATGCGGCCAGGACGTCGGGCAGCGGGCCCATCGCCAGGTCGTCGGATGTGCCCAGCCGGATGCGGCCGCGCAGGCGCGGGGCCTCGAACAGGCGTTCGGCCTTTTCGTGGGCGGCGAGGATGATTTCGGCGTGCACCAGCAAGCTGCGCCCGTCGCTGGTCAACGCCAGCGAATGCGTGTCGCGCTGGAAGAGGCGCCGGTTCACGGCCTGTTCCAGCTGGCGGATGTGTTCGCTGACGGTGGGCTGGGTCAGGCCCAGCCGGCGGGCGGCTTCGGTGAAGCTGGGCGCGGCGGCGGCCGCGGCGAAGGTCTTGAGCCACAAGGGGTTTAGCATGGCGCGTGCCAGTCATAGGATATTCCGATGACAGTTAAAGTAATCAGTGGCCTTCACGATGGCAAGGGGCGCGCCTATAGTTTGCGCAAATCCTTGGAACTTCCCTTGCCATGCGCCGCTTCCTGCCCGACCAGTTCACGCTCATCCTGATTGCCACCGTCGTCTTCGCCAGTTTTTTCCCCGCAGTGGGCAAGGGCGCTACGTTCATGATGGTGGCCAGCAATATCGCCATTTCGCTTCTTTTCTTTCTGCATGGCGCGCGGCTGTCCACGGACGCCATCGTGGCGGGCGTGAAGGATGTGCGGCTGCATGCGCTGATCCTGGCCTGCACCTTTCTCCTGTTTCCGGCGTTGGGCCTGGGCCTGCGGGCCTTGTTCCCGAACCTGCTGACGCCGTCGCTGTGGCTGGGCGTGCTGTTCGTCTGCACCCTGTCGTCCACCGTGCAGTCGTCGATCGCGTTCACGTCCATGGCGCGCGGCAATGTGCCGGGCGCGATCTGCGCCGCGACCGCCTCCAATCTGCTGGGCACGGTGCTGACGCCGCTGCTGGTGGCGGTGCTGCTGCATCGCCAGGGCGGCGGGCATGGCCTGGCCGATGCCGGCCGCATCCTGCTGCAGTTGCTGCTGCCGTTCGCGGTGGGCAGCCTGTTGCGGCCGTGGATCGGCGCCTGGGCGCAGCGCAACAGCCGCACCCTGTCCAAGGTCGACCGCAGCTCGATCCTGCTGGCGGTGTACACCGCGTTCAGCGAAGCAGTGGCGCAGGGCATCTGGCACGCGTTTCCGGCGATCGACCTGGCCACGATGGTGCTGGTGAACGCCTTGCTGCTGGGATCGGTGCTGTTGATCACGACCTGGGGCAGCCGCAAGCTGGGGCTGTCCAAGGAGAACGAGATCACGCTGGTGTTCTGCGGCTCGAAGAAGTCCCTGGCGTCTGGCATTCCGCTGGCCACGGTGCTGTTCGGCACGGCGCAGATGGGCGTGGTGGTGCTGCCGCTGATGATCTTCCACCAGATGCAGTTGATGGTGTGCGCGGTGCTGGCGCGGCGCTACGCGGAGCGCGAGGAACCGGCGGACGCGGTGCCGGCCAGGGCGTAGGTTCCCCGGGGCGGGTAGGTCCGCCCTTAGCCGGCGGCTTCCAGCGGGCGGATCTTGCCCGCAGGTTGCCAGTACACGCTGCCGTCGCGCTCTTCGACGGCCAGCGCCGTCAGGCGGCCGTTCTTACAGGGGCCGCCCACGCACAGTCCCGTGTCGGGCTGGTAGGTGGCGCCGTGGCGCGCGCACATGATCAGGTCGCCTGCACGGGTGAAGAAGCTGCCTTCCCAGTCAAGTTCGACGCCCACGTGGGCGCAGCGGTTCAGGTAGCCGTGCACGCGGTCCTGGTAGCGGACGAAGAAGGCGGTGGTCTGGCCGGCGCCGTCGGCCACGGGCACTTTCACGCCCAGGCCCCCGTTGACGAGATCGGCCGCGGCGCAAACGCGCACTTCGGGTAGGGAGGAGTCCTGCATGGGAAGCCTGCAAATCAAAGGTGGGATGTTCGGACAGGGGGCAGGGCTTGTCAATCCGCCGGCGCCGCCCGGGCGCTTTCCTGCTGGCGCGCCCACATGCCGGCGTAGATGCCGCGCTGGGCCAGCAGTTGCGGATGGCGGCCGCGCTCGACAATGCGGCCGTCGGCCAGCACGATGATCTCGTCGGCATCCGCCACGGTGGACAGGCGGTGGGCGATGATCAGCGTGCTCCGGCCTTGGCTGACTTCGCGCAGATTAGCCTGGATCTCGCGCTCGGTGTGGGTGTCCAGGGCGCTGGTGGCCTCGTCGAACAGGAAGATCGCCGGGTTCTTCAGGATCGTGCGGGCGATGGCTACGCGCTGCTTTTCGCCGCCCGACAGCTTCAGGCCGCGCTCGCCGACCATGGTCTGGTAGCCGTCGGGCATGGTCAGAATCAGGTCGTGGATGTGGGCCAGCCGGGCCGCCGCCTCGATTTCGGCATCGCTGGCGCCGGGGCGTCCGTAGCCGATGTTGTAGCGGATGGTGTCGTTGAACAGGACGGTGTCCTGGGGCACGACGCCGATCGCCGCGCGCACGCTGGCCTGCGTGACATCGCGCACGTCCTGCCCGTCGATCAGAATGGCGCCGCCGTCGGCATCGTAGAAGCGGAACAGCAGCCGGGCGATCGTCGACTTGCCGGCGCCCGACGTGCCGACCACCGCCACCGTCCTGCCGGCCGGAATGGAGAAGCTCACGCCTTTCAGGATGGGCCGGCGCGCGTCATAGCCGAAATGCACGCCGCGGAATTCGACTTCACCGCCCGCCACCCGCAGCGGCTGGGCGTCAGGGCGGTCCGCCACCTCGCGGTCCTGGCCCAGCAGTTCGAACATGCGTTCCATGTCGATCAGCGCCTGCTTGATCTCGCGATAGATGAACCCGAAGAAGCTGAGCGGGGTGTAGAGCTGCAGCAGGTAGGTGTTGACCAGGACGAAGTCCCCCAGCGTGTAGCGGCCTTCGGCGATGCCGGTCGCGGCCATCCACATCACCAGCGTCAGCCCGGCCGAGATGATGACGGCCTGGCCGATGTTCAGGATCGACAGGCTGACCTGGCTGCGCACGGCGGCGCGCTCGTAGCGCGTCAGGGACGCGTCGTAGCGCCGGGCCTCGTGCTCCTCGTTGCCGAAGTACTTGACGGTCTCGTAGTTCAGCAGGCTTTCGATGGCCTTGGTGTTGGCTTCGGAGTCGGTTTCGTTCATCTGGCGGCGGAACCGGGCGCGCCATTCCGTGACGATGAGCGTGTAGGCGATGTAAAGCGTGACGGTGGCGCCGGTGGCCAGCGCCAGCCAGCCGTCGAACATCTTCCACAGCACAATGCAGACCAGACCGATCTCGAAGAAGGTCGGCAGGATGTTGAAGAGCAGGAACGACAGCAAGGTCTGGATGCCCTTGGTGCCGCGTTCGATGGCGCGGTTCAGGCCGCCGGTCTGCCGCGCCAGGTGAAAGCGCAGCGCCAGGGAATGCAGGTGGCGGAATATCTGCAGCCCGACCGCGCGGATCGCGTGCTGGCCGACGCGCGCGAAGATGGCGTCGCGCAGTTCCGAGAACAGCAGCGACAGCACGCGGGCGGCGCCATAGGCCAGGATCAGCCCCAGCGGCACGGTCACGGCGCCGGGCGCGCCCTTGCCCAGTTCGTCGATCGCCCCTTTGTACAGCAAGGGCACATAGACCGTGGCCGCCTTAGCGGCGAACAGGCACAGCAGCGCGGCCACGACCCGCGCCTTCAGGCCGGTCCTGCCGGGCGGCCAGAGGTAGGGAAACAGGGTGCGAAGAGCGGATAGGCCGCCGCCCTTGCCGGGCCGCGCGTCGGGAGAATTCATGGTCGGATGCGATGGTTGAACCGGGCCCGCGCCGGAGGCATTAGGCCGTTTGGAGGGCATTATCGGGCACCAGCGGTAATATTTAAGGCATAACCCCAGGGATGGACCGGCGTCCGCCCCGGGGAATCGTGGAAGTTCCGCGGCACGGGCGCAGCGCGTCGGGCCCGTTCTTTTCTTCCAGCCAAGGGTTCCGTCCGGCTGCCCCCTTGGTTGCGCGAACAGGCGCGATTTCGCCGCGCCAGCGTCGTGTTGCTTGCTACGGAGGGTCTTATGGCGAAGGTACCCGCAGTGAAATTGAATGACGGAGGAAAAATCCCGCAGTTGGGCCTGGGCGTCTGGCAGGTGCCGGACGATCAGGCGGCCGCCAGCGTGAAGGAAGCGCTGGCCGCAGGTTACCGCTCGGTCGACACGGCGGCCATCTATGGCAACGAGAAGGGCGTGGGCGCGGGCCTGCGTGCAGCCGGCGTGGCGCGCAAGGATCTGTTCATCACGACCAAGCTCTGGAACGACAGGCACGGCTACGACGACGCGCACAAGGCGATGGACGCCAGCCTGGAAAATCTTGGCCTGGCCTATGTGGACCTGTACCTGATCCACTGGCCGGTAGCGGGCAGCGAGAAGTTCCTGGACGCGTGGCGGGCCATGGTCGAAATGAAGGAAGACGGCCGCGCGCGTTCGATCGGCGTGTCCAACTTCACGCAGGCGAACCTGGAACGCCTGATGGATGCGTCCGGCGTGACGCCCGCCGTCAACCAGATCGAACTGCATCCGGGCTTCACGCAGGCCGGACTGCGATCCTTCAATGCCCGGCACGGCATCGCGACGGAATCCTGGAGTCCCCTGGCGCAGGGCAACATCACCAAGGAAAAGGTCATCCTGGATCTGGCGCAGAAGCACGGCAAGTCGCCCGCCCAGGTGACGCTGCGCTGGCACCTGCAGAACGATCTGGTGGTGATTCCGAAGTCGGTGACGCCTGCCCGCATCCGCGAGAACATCGACGTGTTCGATTTCGAGTTGTCCAAAGAGGACATGGCCGCGATCGACGGGATCAAGGAAGGCGCGCGGCTGGGGCCAGACCCGGAGAAGTTCGGCGCGTAGCGCGCAAGGCCGGCTGCTGCCGCGGCGCGGGGGCGCGCGGCCAGCCGGAGGCTTTGCTTTGCGGGATTGCTAGTGCTTGAGCGGGAACGCCCAGTAGCGCACGATGACCACCAGCAGGATGGTCAGCGCGGTCCAGGACGCCCAGTGCCAGGCGCCGGTGCCGAGCAGCGCCGCCAGCAGCCCGAAGACGCTCAGCGCGCCCAGCAGCAGGGGGGCGCCCCAGACAAACAGGAAGCCCCGGCCGCTTTTGCTTTTTGCCTGGCTCATGCGGGATTCCTTTGCGGGGCGGCGGCGGCTTGGTGCTTTCTGATGAGTTCGTTGATGCGCGCTTCGGTGGCGCGGCGCCGCGCCAGCCACAGATAGAGTCCGCTGACCAGGACCACGATGGTGATCAGGTCCAGGAGGGCCCAGATGATCTTCAGCGGCAGGCCGCCGTAGTCGCCAAAATGCAGCGGGCGCGAGACTTCCAGCGCGGTCAGGTACCAGGGCATCCTGGCCACCGTCGTGAGTTCGCCGGTCCTGCCGTCCACGAGCACGGGCGTGTTCAGCTTGGACGTCAGGGGCGAGTCGCCGCGCATCCAGGCGATGTAGTGATGCGGGCTGCCGAAGGCGTTGCCGGGGAACGAGATGAACGAGACCTCGTTGCCGGGCATGGCTTTTCTGGCGGTGTCGGCGGCCAGTTGCGCCGAGGCCAGGTCGGACGGCACGGACTGGCCCTTGTAGGGTTCCAGGATGCGCGGCAGTTCAGTCGATTGCCACAGGCGGAAGAGCGGCGTCGACAGTTCGTTGATGACGCCGGTGAATCCCACCACGAATGCCCACACCAGCGTCACGATGCCCAGCAGGTTGTGCAGGTCCAGCCATTTGAGGCGGGTCGACCGGCTTGCCCGCACGGTGCCGAACTCCAGTTTCTTCATGAAGGGTCCGTACAGGACGACGCCCGACACAATGGCGACGCAGAACAGCAGGCCCATGAATCCCAGGAACAGCTCGCCGGCCAGGCCCGCGAACAGGTCCACATGCAGGGCCAGCATGATGCCCATGAAGGAAAATTTGTCTTCCGTGTAGAGCGGGCCGTCGAGCAGCACGTCGCCCGTCCGGGCGTCCATGCGCACGGCATGGCCGGAGACCTGGCCGTCGCCGGGCTTTTTCGCCATGCCCACGAACACCTGGGGCTCGTCGGGGTCGAAGAACAGGTAGTCGACGACTTCGCCGGGATACATCGCCCGGGCGCTGTCCACCAGCTTGTCCAGGTTGGCTGGCGGGGTGTTGGCGGGTACGTCCGACAGCGGCTTGGCGTCATCCAGCCAGTGCTCGATCTCGTGGTGGAACACGAGCGGCAGGCCGGTAAGACAGATGATGAGCAGAAAGATGGTGCAGACCAGGCTGGTCCATTTATGGACCAGATACCAGGTTTTGATAGTCGAGGCGGCTGTCATGGCGACGGCGGGAGAGCGGCTGGGCGCGTCTCCCTTCAGGGCAAGGCTGGGAAAGAAAAAACATTATCACGAACAAGACGGATTCTCGTAACGCTATTTGACCCTTCCGGCGTCGAGGCCTCCCGCGGGGACGGAGCAAAGCAGGTTAAAAAGAAGGGTCGTATTTTCCTTGTGGCAGTCCCGAATCATCATGGAGCAGCGTTTTCTGAAGGTCCCGCGCAATGAGTCCGGCCGCGATTTCGCGGTGGGGGACGTGCATGGGCATTTTTCCCGGCTGCAGCAGGCCCTGGACGAATTGGGGTTCGACCCCTTGCGCGACCGGCTGTTTTCCGTCGGCGACCTGGTCGACCGGGGGCCCGAAAGCGAGGCCGCGCTGGACTGGCTGGCGCGGCCCTGGTTTCACGCCGTCCAGGGCAACCACGAGGACTACGCGATCCGCCACGTGCGCACCGGCAAGGTGGACGTGATGAACTGGCGCGGCTACGGCGGCGGCTGGTTCCTGGACCTGCCTGCCGAGCGCCAGGAGGTCTTTGCCGAAGCCTTCACGAAGCTGCCCATCGCCATCGAGGTCGAAACCTCGGCGGGCGCGGTGGGGCTGCTGCACGCCGATTGCCCGGTGCTGTTCTGGCCGCGACTGGAATCCGCCCTGCAGGACCGCTACAAGCGCACCAGCGCCGCCTGCCAGTGGTCGCGCGACCGCCTGCGGCAGATGGACCGCACCGGCATCCTGGGCGTGCGCGCGGTGGTGGCGGGACATACGCCGGTGGCGTCGCCCCTGGCGCTGGGCAACGTCTACCACATTGATACCGAGGGCTGGAACGAAGGCTACTTCACGTTCCTGGATCTTGAATCGCTGCAGGCGTGGCCGCGCGAGGTCGTGACCGAGACGGCCGCCGCCGGATAGGACGGGCGGGCGGAATGCGAAACGGGCGCCTTGCGGCGCCCGTTCTGCGTTCTGCGCGTTGGCTACAGCGGCCGGGCGGCTACGGCGCCGGGGCTGTT
>NZ_AGUF01000027.1 GCF_000236785.1 Achromobacter arsenitoxydans SY8
TTGGCAGCCTATATATCCACTTCATGGCAGACGGAAGCGTACGTGCGGTCTCATCCAATATCAATCCAGCCTACGCGAATCCCGACTATCCAGGGCCTCATGATCGGATTCCGCAAAAGAAACCATGGGCGGTCTACGAACCACAACCCGGCCGATGCCCTCCCCAGGACAGTCCGACAGTGATGGAGCGGGCCAAATGAGTGGACACCCTAAAACGCATCCCGTCGGTCCGATCCCAGGCATTCATCCTGTTTTTCCTCCATGCACACCCGCCTCGGAAGCGTGCGAAGTCGATCTGCAGATCGGCATCTTCTTTGATGGCACAGGAAACAACCAAGACCGGGATGACACAGCGCGAGGCAAGCAAGGACAGCAATGTAGCCAGGCTGTTCAGCGCCTATTCAATCACTTAGTACATCAACGAGGATTTGAAACGATGCGCCCCCTGAAACTAGGCATCCCTCTGCTATTCGCTCTATTGACGGCTTGCGATAGCGGATCTGCCAAGGAAGATATGGTGCCTGTATCACTTACGGGCATTGACCATTTGGCTGATCACCTGAGTGTGCAGGATTTCTGGGTGAACAGCACGAGCGGATTCCAGGCGGGAACGGGCGGTACCGTAGTCTGCTGTGTCAGCCTGCCCAGAAAATGGCGGCCTGATCTGACTGTCGTGGTCGGATGGAGCATCACCAATTGGCGAGACTGCGGATGGGAAGAATATGAACGCAGAATTCCGGTGGACCGGTATGAAAAGGTTGGCAGTCTATATGTCCACTTCATGGCCGACGGCGTCGTGCGTGCTGTTTCTTCCAACATAACTCCCGCCTACTCGGATCCTGACTACCCTGGGCCGCATGACAAAATTCCGAGTAAAGATCCCTGGGATGTCTATGGCAATCGGCATCGGCAGTGTCCTCCGCAGGATGGGCCCATGATCATGGAGCGAGCAGAGTGAGCGAGATCTTTCAAACCCATCCCGTCGGCCCCACTCCTGACATCCTTCCGGTCCTTCCGCAGTGCTTCCTCGCTACGGAAAAGTGCGAAATAGATCTGCAGATCGGCATCTTCTTTGATGGCACAGGAAACAATCAGGATTGGGACGAGGCGGACGGCTGCAACCCCGGCCTCGGAAAGACGCAACGCGAGGCACGCAAGGATAGCAATGTAGCCAGGCTGTTCAGGGCGTATCCGGAACAGCCAGAATGGGGCATATCGCGGGTATACGTCCCAGGCGTCGGAACGCCATTTCCAGAAATCGGCGAAAACGCGTATGCGACCTTTGGCCCGTCGATGGGCCGGGGTGGAGATGCACGCATTAATTTCGCACTCCTCAAGCTTCTGGATTTTCTTCACAAGGCCGTGAGGCGAAAGATCTCTCCATTTGTAGACGAGGTAATTCTGGCCTTGTGCCGCAATGCCAAGCGAAGATTGATCGCGCGTACCGACACCTACTCCCCCGTCGCCGGAGGCACTCAGGATATTCAGGCCCTGGATGCGGTCGGGATGCGCACGGAAGGCGGACTGCTGTGTGATTTCTTCGGTGCGCGTCCACAGGCCGAAGCATTCTACCGGCGCCAAACCCAGGCGCTGGCCGAGAAGATCGCGAACACGTCCAAGCCCAAGCTGGTGGACATCACCATTGATGTCTTCGGCTTTTCCCGCGGAGCAACCCAGGCGCGCGTTTTCTGCAACTGGCTCAAGGCCATGATGGACGGAAATCGCCTGTGCGGCGTGCCTGCAAGGATCCGCTTTCTGGGAATCTTCGATACCGTGGCGTCGGTGGGGTTGCCCAGCAGCGCCGGAGGAGACGGTCATTTCTCATGGGCGACGCCCGACGCGCTGCGTGTCCCGCCAAGTATCCAGTGCGTTCACTACGTCGCCATGCACGAGAACCGCACGTCCTTTCCGCTCGATAGCCTGCGTGGTCCCGATGGCGCGCTGCCAGAGAACCACAAGCAGTTCGCCCTGCCCGGCACGCACTCGGATGTCGGCGGCGGCTACCTGCCTGGCAGCCAGGGCCGCAGCCCCAGCGGGCAACCCGACGACATGCTCTCGCAAATACCGTTGGAACTCATGTATCAGGCGGCGCGGACCGCGCAGGTGCCATTGGACAAGACGCTGACGCTTGACGGTCAGTACGACCCTTTTGCGCTTCATCCCAACTTGCGTCAGGCCCATGCGGCCTTCATGCAGGCCGAGCGCCCTCAAGCCACCACCGCGCGATGGCTGCTTAGCTACCTCGCCTGGCGCTACCAAATCCGCGACGTCTACGCGACCGAGCTTTCTTGGGTGACGCGAGCTCGCGCGAGCACCCCCAACGACTTCGACGACTTGACTGGCGCAAATCAAACGCTATTGGCGGACATTGCTGTGCTGGAAGGCGAATCCGATAAAGCGATGAAATTTTTGCGTGCAGCCACTCGTCTCAACCCCTCCGCGCTGGCGGGGCTCGAAGCGGCAAGCACCGTCCGGCGCGCTGCGCTGGCAAGCGAAGCCCAGGACGTGCTGACGCATATCAAGGCCCATCCGATTCTCGGCACACCTGAGAATCCCGAACACCTGACCCCTCAGGCTTACCTGTTTGCAAACTATATGCACGACTCGTATGCGGGCTTTCGGCCATTCGACCAACCCCTGTACTGGGCTGCGTGCATAGATCCGGTGCCCACCAGTTGGGAGAGCCAGGGGTATCTGCGTTTTCGCCGGGTATACCAGGGTACGGGCAAGCCCGTGACCCATGCGCCACCGACCGAGCAGCAGTTGCTAGAGGCTGAACAGCGCGAGCGCGAGGCTCAACTGCAAACGATTCAGAGCACCATCGACATGGGGAAGGTTTTTAGCGGCCCATGGTAAGTGGCCATCAGAAAAATTGCGTAGTACGAGGCGTCTCAGGAAATGTTGATGGCCAGCGTTGAGGCCCGAACACAAAAGCTGTTGACAGAAGTAGAACGCGCCGAGTTGACTGCAATGGCTCGGTCGCGGTCTATACCGGCGGGCTTGGCAACGTGACAGGACACTAGCCCAGGTTCGGCGCCAGCGTGCGCTTCAGGTCCTCGATACTGCGTCCGCTGCGGCGGGCGTAGTCTTCGAGCTGGTCTTCGCCGATGATGCCCACGTTGAAGTACTGCGACTGCGGGTGGCTGAAGTAGAAGCCCGACACGCTGGACGCGGGGTACATCGCGTAGCTGTCGGTCAGCATCATGCCGATGTCCTCGCCGTCCAGCACGCGGAACATGTCCGTCTTCACAACGTGTTCCGGGCAGGCCGGATAGCCCGGCGCCGGGCGGATGCCCACGTATTTCTCGGCGATCATGTCGTCGTTGGACAGGGCCTCGTCGGGCGCATAGCCCCACAGGTCCTGCCGCACGCGCGCATGCAGGCATTCGGCAAAGGCTTCCGCCAGGCGGTCGGCCAGCGACTTGAGCATGATGCTGGAATAGTCGTCCAGCGCCTTCTCGAATTCCGCTTCTTTTTTCTCGATGCCCAGGCCGGCCGTGACGGCGAACATGCCGATGTAGTCCAGCTTGCCGCTGGACTTGGGCGCGATGAAGTCGGACAGGGACTTGTTGCTGACGCCTTCGCGCTTGGCGCCCTGCTGGCGCAGGTTGCGGTACGTGAACAGCACTTCGCTGCGGGTCTCGTCCTTGTAGACCTCGATGTCTTCGTCGTTGACGCTGTTGGCCGGATAGAAGCCGACCACGCCGTTGGCGCTGAGCCAGCGGCCCTCGACGATGCGCTTCATCATGGCCTGGCCGTCGGCGTAGACCTTGCGCGCCTGCTCGCCCACCACCTTGTCTTCCAGGATGGCGGGGAACGGGCCGAATAGGCTCCAGGTCTGGAAGAACGGGCCCCAGTCCACGTATTTCGCGATTTCGGCCAGGTCGTAGCTCTTGAACGTGCGGCGGCCGATGAACTTCGGGCGCGGCGGCGTGTAGCTGTCCCAGTCGATCGCCGGACGCGACGCGCGCGCCTCGGCCAGCGGCAGGATGGGCGCCGCCTTGCGGTTGGCGTGGCGGCGGCGCACGTCCTCGTATTCCTGCGTTAGCTCGGCCAGGTAGGCTTCCGATTGATCCGACATCAGGCTGGTGGCCACGCCCACCGAACGGCTGGCGTCCGGCACATAGATGACCGGGCCCTCATAGTTGGGCGCGATCTTCACGGCGGTATGCACGCGGCTGGTGGTGGCGCCGCCGATCATCAGCGGCACCTTGCGGCTGCGGAAATACTCGTCGCGCTGCATTTCCGACGCCACATACGCCATCTCTTCCAGGCTGGGCGTGATCAGGCCGGACAGACCGACGATGTCGGCGTTTTCTTCCTTGGCTTTTTCCAGGATCTGCGCGCAGGGCACCATCACGCCCATGTTCACGACTTCGAAGTTGTTGCACTGCAGGACCACCGACACGATGTTCTTGCCGATGTCGTGCACGTCGCCCTTGACGGTAGCGATGACGATCTTGCCCTTGGCGCGCACGTCGCCGCCCGCGGCCGCGATCTGGCGCTTTTCTTCCTCGATGAAGGGAATCAGGTGCGCCACGGCCTGCTTCATCACGCGCGCGGACTTCACCACCTGCGGCAGGAACATCTTGCCTTCGCCGAACAGATCGCCCACGACGTTCATGCCGTCCATCAGCGGGCCTTCGATCACTTCGATCGGCCGGCCGCCGCGCGCGGCGATCTTCTGGCGCACTTCTTCCGTGTCTTCAACGATGAACGCGGTGATGCCGTGCACCAGCGCGTGCGACAGGCGCTGCTCGACCTCGGCATTGCGCCACGCCAGGTCTTCTTCCTTCTTGGCGCCGGTGCCCTTCACGGTGTCGGCAAACTGCACCAGCCGCTCGGTGGGCGTGCGCTCGTCATCGGCCTCGGTCTTGCCCACGGGATTGGCGCGGTCCAGCACCACGTCTTCGACCAGGTCGCGCAGCTTGGGATCCAGGTCGGCGTACACGCCCAGCTGGCCGGCGTTGACGATGCCCATCGTCATGCCTTCCTTGACCGCGTAGTACAGGAACACGGTGTGGATGGCTTCGCGCATCGGCTCGTTGCCGCGGAACGAGAAGCTGACGTTGGACACGCCGCCCGAGATGCGGGCGTACGGCAGGTTTTCGCGGATCCAGCGCGTGCCTTCGATGAAGTCCACGGCGTAGTGGTTGTGCTCGTCGATGCCGGTGGCGACCGCGAAGACGTTCGGGTCGAAAATGATGTCTTCCGGCGGGAAGCCCTCTTCCTCGACCAGGATCTTGTAGGCGCGGCCGCAGATTTCCTTGCGGCGCTCCAGCGTGTCGGCCTGGCCCTGTTCGTCGAACGCCATCACCACCACGGCCGCGCCGTAGCGGCGGCACAGGCGCGCGTGGTGGCGGAAGGGCTCCAGCCCTTCTTTCATGGAAATGGAGTTCACCACGGCCTTGCCCTGCACGCACTTCAGGCCGGTCTCGATGACGTCCCACTTGGAACTGTCGATCATGACCGGCACGCGGGCGATGTCGGGTTCGGAGGCGATCAGGTTCAGGAAACGGTGCATGCAGGCCACCGAATCCAGCATGGCCTCGTCCATGTTGATGTCGATGATCTGCGCGCCGTTCTCGACCTGCTGGCGGGCCACGGCCAGCGCCTCGTCGTATTTCTCTTCGCGGATCAGGCGGGCGAACATCTTGCTGCCCGTCACGTTGGTGCGTTCGCCCACGTTGACGTACAGCGTGTCTTCGTCGATGTTCAGGGCCTCCAGGCCCGACAGGCGCGTCTTGACCGGGATGTCGGGCACGACGCGCGGCGTCAGCGCCGTGACTTTTTCGGCGATCGCGCGGATGTGGTCCGGCGTGGTGCCGCAGCAGCCGCCCGACATGTTCACCAGCCCGGCGCGGGCGAATTCCTCAAGCAGGGCCGAGGTGTCGGCCGGCGTTTCGTCAAAGCCCGTCTCCGCCATCGGGTTGGGCAGGCCGGCGTTGGGATACACGCAGACGTAGGTGTCGCAGATCTTGGACAGTTCCGCCACGTAGGGGCGCATCAGCGCCGCGCCCAAGGCGCAGTTCAGGCCGATGGTGACCGGGCGCGCGTGGCGCACCGAGTTCCAGAAGGCCTCGACCGTCTGGCCGGACAGGATGCGGCCGGACGCGTCGGTCACGGTGCCCGAGATCATCACCGGCAGGCGGATGCCGCGCTGTTCGAAGACTTCCTCGGTGGCGAAGATGGCGGCCTTGGCGTTCAGCGTGTCGAAGATGGTTTCGATCAGGACGATGTCGATGCCGCCGTCCAGCAGGCCGTTGAGCTGTTCTATATAGGCGACGCGCAGTTCGTCGAAGGTGACGTTGCGCGCGCCCGGGTCGTTCACGTCCGGCGAAATGGACGCGGTCTTGGGCTGCGGCCCCAGCGCGCCGGCCACGAAGCGCGGCTTGTCCGGCGTGCTGTAGGCGTCACAGGCCTCGCGCGCCAGCTTGGCCGACACCAGGTTCAGTTCGTAGGCCAGTTCCGGCAGGTCGTAGTCGCCCTGCGCGATGGTGGTGGCGCCGAAGGTGTTGGTCTCGATGACGTCCGCGCCGGCTTCCAGGTACTGACGATGGATTTCCGAGATCACGTCGGGCCGCACCAGCGACAGGAGCTCGTTGTTGCCCTTCACATCCTTGCCGTGGTCTTTGAAGCGCTCGCCGCGGAAGTCGGCCTCGCCCAGCTTGTAGCGCTGGATCATGGTGCCCATGGCGCCGTCCAGGATCAGGATGCGCTTGCCCAGCAGGCGCGCGAATTCACCGCCCTGGGTATAGGCTTCGGGAGGGTACGGCAGACGGGGATAAGACACGATCAGGTCCAAATGGGGTTGGCCACGTCGGCGCGGATGTGGCTAAAAAGCGAAAAATGCCGAAAAAACAAGCCATGATCGTAACAAAATGGGCCTGTGCGCGCCCCTCGGTGATACAGTTTCGGCCCCGAACCGGTGCTTTCGGCGCATCAGGCCGGGCAAGAACGCAACACTTGCCCGCCGCGCGCGAAAGGTAAACGGGAAACAGGAAGACGCCCGCCAGGGCCGCCGCGCCGCCCACAAAGCCGCCAGGCGCCCCGGCGTCCAGCCTGTGCTGCCCCCGCAACGGTCCCCATGCGCGCATCGCGCCCATGGCAGCCCGATACCGGCCTGTTCGCTCGTCAGGATGTCCCTTGAATGCCGCCCGGCCGCACGGCCCGGCGCCAGGACATCCTCCCCATCGTGCATGGCCTGCGGGGTCGCGGGCCGCTTCGAGGTATGTAGATGAAAGCCCGCTCCATCCGGCGCTACGCCGGCGCCCTGCTCTGTTCCGCTCCGGCCATCGCCGCCGCCCAGCAAACCGCTCCCGCCGCCACCGAACTGGACAGCATCACCGTCACCGCCCAGCGCGTGCCCACCGACGGCCGCACGCTGCCGGTGTCGATCTCGGTCATCACCGCCGAAGACATCGCGGCCAGCAGCGCCCGCACCATGCAGGACCTGCTGTCGACGCAATCCGGCATCAACCTGATCAACACCACCAGCTCCAGCGACAACGCCATCGTCGACCTGCGCGGCTTCGGCATCACCGGCGCCAGCAACACGCTGATCCTGATCGACGGCGTGAAGCAGAACACCAACGACCTGTCGGCGCCCAGCCTGGGCGTGGTGCCGCTGGACCAGGTGGAACGCATCGAGATCGTGCGCGGCAGCGGTTCGGTGCAATACGGCGGCGGCACCACCGGCGGCGTCATCAACATCATCACGAAATCGGATTTCTCGAAGGAACCGGTGAGCGCCCGCGCCACCGCCACCTTCGGCAGCTACGGCCTGCGCCAGTACGACGCCGCCGTCTCCATGAACAACGAAAAGGTGGGCGTCGACGCCTACATGCAGTCGCTGCACAGCGACGGCTACCGCGACAACAGCGGCGAGCGCCGCGAGGGCGGCGGCGGCGGCATCACGTTCCGCCACAGCGACGGCTCGATCCGCCTGTACGGCCGCACGACCACGCAGAAGCTGGAACTGCCCGGCCCGCGCACGATCAACCCGACCACGGGCGTGAACGAATTCCAGGACGACCCGCGCGGCTCGAAGAACGACGTCGACTACGTCAAGACCACGACCACCACGTTCGGCCTGCAGCTGGAACAGGCCATCGGCGCCGGTTCGCTGTACGCCGACCTGTCCACCCGCGAAAAGAAGCTCAACGGCCTGACCTACGACGGTTTCGGCGACACGCTGCGCGACCAGAAGCTGGAAGAGAACATCGCCAGCGTGCGCTACCGCCTGCCCATCGACGGCGGCCACAGCCTCGTGTTCGGCGCCGACGCGCAGGAAGCCAAGACCACGGCCAACCAGAACGCCTACTACGACTTCGAGCCGTCCAAGTGGCAGTCCCGCCAGCACCAGTACGGACTGTTCGCCGAAGGCCAGATCCGCGCCACGGACAGCACCTACGTGACCATGGGCGTGCGCCGCCAGTACGCGTCGGACGACCTGGAGGTGATCACGGGCTCGGGCACGGAGTCCAACCGCAGCAACCACCTGACCGCCTGGCAGCTGGGCGTGCGCCAAGACCTGTCCGGCGGCTTCGGCGTATACGGCAAGGTCGGCCGCAGCTTCCGCCTGCCCAATGCCGACGAACTGCTGTCGGTCCAGTCGCCGCTCGCGCCGCAGACCTCTACCGACAAGGAACTGGGCGTCACCTGGCAATCGGCCACCAGCAGCGCCCGCCTGTCGTACTTCCGCTATGACCTGACCAACGAAATCCAGTACAACCCGCTGGCCGACGGCCTGTGGGGCCCGGGCACCGGCGCCAACACCAACCTGGATCCGACCCGCCGCCAGGGGATCGAGCTGGAAGGCCGCACCGCCATTTCCAGCAGCCTGACACTGGACGCCAACGTCACCTGGATGGAAGCGCAATTCCGCTCCGGCACCTACGCGGGCGTGGACCTGTCGGGCAAGACCGTGCCGCTGGCGCCCAAGTGGCTGGCCAACGCCGGCGTGACCTGGCGCCCCACCGACGCGTTCCTGTGGAATGTGTCGGCGCAGTACGTGGGCAAGTCGCGCATGGACAACGACCAGGCCAACCAGTTCGACAAGCAGCTGGACGCCTACGTCCTGTTCAACACGAAGCTGGCCTACAAGTTCACCCGCAACATCGAAGGCGCGGTGGGCGTGAACAACATTTTCGACCGCCAGTACGCCACCTACGGCATCCGCGGCGGCAATGCGTCGTTCGAAATGCTGGGCCCCGTCGCCAACTACAGCCTGTATCCCGCCCCCGGCCGCAACTTCTACGCGTCGCTCACGCTGCGCTACTGATTGCCGCCTTCCGATATAGTCGGCGTGCCCCGCCGACCCTATCGAGACCACGCATGACACCCGACCGCGCCCTGACGACCGCCGGACTGACGCTGATGCTGGCGTTGGGCCCGGCGCTCGCCCATGGGGCGCCGGCCGGCCCGGACGCCGCTATCCGAGTCCAGGACGACCGCGACCGCAGCGTCGTCCTGGCCGCGCCGGCGCGCCGCGCCGTCACGCTGGCGCCGCACGCGACCGAACTCGTCTACGCCGCCGGCGCAGGCGGCCACCTGGTCGGCACCGTGCGCGGCAGCGATTACCCGCCCGCGGCGCGCGCGTTGCCCGTCATCGGCGACGGCACGCAGCCGGACGCCGAGCGCGTGGCCGCCGCCCGCCCCGACCTGTTGATCGCCTGGCTGCCGTCCGCCGCCGAACCGCTGGCGCGCGTGATGGACAAGCTGGGCGTGCCCGTGTTTTACAGCGACCCGCTGACGCTGGCGGCCATTCCCGGCGCGGTGGAACGCATGGGCGTCCTGTTCGGCACCGAGCCTGTTGCGCGCGCGGCTGCGCGGGACATGCGCGCCCGGCTGCAGGCCCTGCAGGCGCGCTACGCCGGCCGCCGGCCGGTCCGCGTCTTCGTGCAGGCCGGCCTGGACCCCATCTACACCCTGAACGACAGCAGTATCGTCAGCGACGCGCTGCGCCTGTGCGGCGGCGTCAACGTCTTTGGACAGGCCGCCATCGTGGCGCCCCAGGTCACCCTGGAGGGCGTGCTGGCCGCCCGTCCCGAGGCGGTGCTGGCCGGCGTCGCGCGGCCGGAGGACACCCCGAAGAATCTGGCGGCCTGGCAGGCGATGGGGCTGCCGGCGGCCCGCCAGGGCCACGTCTACGGCGTCGACGCCGACGCGCTGTACCGCCCCGGGCCGCGGCTGATCGACGCGGCCGAGGCTATCTGCGCGGACCTGGACCGCGTGCGCTGAGGCGCCCGCATCGCGCGCCTTGCGCAAATAGTGGAACGCGCGGCCCCATGGCCGTCCACTGCCCCGCCGCGTCGTGCTTTATCATTCGTGCAACAACAGCCAGTCCCCCGCGGGCCTCGCATCGTGCGCGCCCGCCCTTTGAAGCAACGCCATGACCACACAAGACACTCTCACCATCGCCGGCCGCGCCTATTCGTCGCGCCTGCTCGTCGGCACCGGCAAGTACAAGGACTTCGAACAGACCCGCGCGGCGCTGGACGCCAGCGGCACGGAAATCGTCACCGTCGCGATCCGCCGCACCAATATTGGCCAGAACGCCGGCGAACCGAACCTGCTGGACTACGTCCCGACCTCCAAATTCACCCTGCTGCCCAACACGGCGGGCTGCTACACGGCCGACGACGCCGTGCGCACCCTGCGCCTGGCCCGCGAACTGCTGGATGGTCACGACCTGGTGAAGCTGGAAGTGCTGGGCGATCCCCACACCCTGTTCCCCAACATGCCCGAAACGCTCAAGGCCACCAAGACGCTGGTCGACGAGGGCTTCAAGGTCATGGTCTATTGCACCGACGACCCCATCCAGTGCCGCATGCTCGAAGACATGGGCGCCGTGGCCGTCATGCCCCTGGCCTCGCTGATCGGCTCGGGCATGGGCATCCTGAATCCCTGGAATCTGCGCCTCATCATCGACCAGGCCCGCGTGCCGGTCGTCGTGGACGCCGGCGTGGGCACCGCGTCGGACGCGGCCATCGCCATGGAACTGGGCTGCGACGCCGTGCTGATGAACACCGCCATCGCCGCCGCGCGCGACCCCATCCTCATGGCCAGCGCCATGAAGAAGGGCGTGGAAGGCGGCCGCGAGGCCTTCCTGGCCGGCCGCATGCCCAAGAAGCTCTACAGCGGCGCGCCCAGCTCGCCCACCGAAGGGCTGATCACCGGCGGTCCCGCCAAATGAGCTCCCGCCAGCCGGCCGACAACGGCCGCCCCATTCCCAACGCGCTGACCATCGCGGGCGTCGATCCGTCCGGCGGCGCCGGCATCCTGGCCGACGTCAAGGCGATGAGCGCGCTGGGCGCCTACGGCTGCGCGGTCATCGCCGCGCTAACCGCGCAGAACACCCAGGGCGTGACCGGCATTTCGCCGGTGCCGCCCGCCTTCGTCGGCCAGCAGATCGACACGCTGTTCACCGATGTGCGCATCGACGCCGTCAAGATCGGCATGCTCGGCCAGAGGCCGGTCATCGAGGTCGTGGCTGAAAAACTGGCCAAATGGACGCCGGCCCATGTGGTGCTGGATCCCGTCATGGTCGCGAAAAGCGGCGACCTGCTGCTGGAAAACGACGCCGTGGGCGCCATGCGCGAAGCCATGCTGCCCCAAACCACCCTGCTGACGCCCAACCTGCCCGAAGCCGGCGTGCTGCTGGAAGAACGCCCGGTCGAGACCGTCAAAGAAATGCGGCGCGTGGCCGAACGCCTGCGCAACAAGCTGGCGCACTCCGGCGAACGCTGGGTGCTGGTCAAGGGCGGCCACCTGCCCGGCAGCGAGACCATCGACCTGCTGCACGACGGCGACCGGATGATCGAGCTGCCCGGCCACCGCATCGACACGCCCAACACGCACGGCACCGGCTGCACGCTGTCGGCCGCGCTGGCGGCGTTGCTGCCGCAAATCGGGGACACACCGGAAGCCGCCAAGCGGGCCAAGGCCTACCTCACCGAGGCCATCCGCCACGCCGAGCGCCTGTCGGTCGGATCCGGCCACGGCCCGGTCCATCACTTCCACCGCTGGTGGTAAGGCCGCAGTAGCGGCCCCTTGCGGTTCCAGGCGGCGCCCCCCGGGGCGCCGCCTGCATTTCCGGGCCCCGCGCTTCAAGTCTGAAACATCTGCCTGCGGGGCATGGCGTCACAGGACGCTACGAATCGGTACAATGGCCTGTTGATTCCTCTGTTTTTTCTGACCGTCATGAACGCCTCGACCCTGCCCGACGTAGAACAAGCCCGCTTCAATATGGTGGAACAGCAGATCCGCCCGTGGGATGTCCTGGACGCCAACGTGCTGCAAGCGCTGTTCGATGTGCGCCGCGAACAATTCGTTCCGCCGGCCCTGCGCGCCCTGGCGTTTTCCGACCTGGAGCTGCCGCTCGAGATCAATGCGGTCAATACGCGCCAGAACATGCTGGCGCCCAAGGTGGAAGCGCGCCTTGCCCAGGAATTGCTCCTGACCAAATCCGACTGCGTGCTGGAAATCGGCACGGGTTCGGGCTACCAGGCTGCCCTGCTGGGCTACCTGGCGCAACAGGTCACCTCGGTGGAAATCGACAGCCGCCTCGTGACCTTCGCGCAGCAGAACCTGCAGATCAACAACGTCACCAACGTCAAGGTCGAAACCGGCGACGCCCGCAACGGTTGGGGCTCCACCGAATACGACGCCATCCTGGTCACGGGCTCCGTGCCGGTCGTGCCCGACGCGCTGAAGTACCAGCTGCGCGTGGGCGGCCGCCTGGTCGTGATCGTGGGCCAGGCGCCGGTCATGACGGCCTGTCGCATCACCCGCACCACTGCCGCCAGCTTCGAAACCGTGAACCTGTTCGAAACGGTCATCAAGCCGTTGCGCGGCGTCACGGTCTCCCAGTTCAAGTTCTAAACCCGCAACCCTGCCGCCCTCGTCCGGTCCCCCATGGGGCCGGCGCACCCTCCGGCGGCCCGGCGTATTGTTGAAGATCATGCGCGTCCGATTGCTTACGGCTTTACTGGTTTTCACCTGCGCCGCAAGCGTCGGCCCCGTTGCCGCCTCCGCGCAGAATCTCGTGCAGGTCTGGCAGGCCGCGCTGAGCAAAGATCCCACCTATGCCGCCGCGCGCGCCAACTACCGCGCCGGCCTGGAAAAAGAACCCCAGGCCCGCGCGCTGCTGCTGCCGCTGATCACCGCCGAAGCCGGCGGCGCCTACCAGGAAACCCGCAGCACCCGTGGCCTGTCCTACGCTTACAGCGGCGGGCGCGGCGTGTGGGACCTGGCGCTGACCCAGCCGCTGTTCGACTGGGGCCGCTGGCAGAATTTCGAACAATCCAAGCTCATCGTCGCCGACGTCGAAGTGCAACTCCAGCAGGCCCACCAGGACCTGCTGCTGCGCGTCGCGGACGCCTATTTCAACGTCCTCTACGCCCAGGACACGCTGACCGCCACCGAAGCCGAAAAGGCTGCAGTCGCAGGGCAGCTCGAATCGGCCAAGCGCAACTTTGAACTTGGCAACTCCACCATCACCGACACCTACGAGGCGCAGTCGCGCTATGACCTCGTCGTCGCCCAGGAACTGCGGCTGCAGAACGACCTGGAAGTGCGCCGCGACGAGCTCGCCAAGATCATCGGTGCGCAGCCCGGCGCCCTGGCCGAACTGCCCTATGGCGTGCAGTTGCCCGCGCCGCAGCCCGCCCGCATCGCCGACTGGAGCAACCAGGCCGAATCTTCCAGCCTGGAAGTGCTGCGCGCGCAACTCTTGACCCGCATCGCCGGCCGCGAGATCCAGATCGCCAAGAGCGGCCATTACCCCACCCTGAACCTGCGGGCCACCAGCGGCAGCGCCAGCGACGCCGTCATGCGCAACGCGGCCCCGGGCAAGCCGATCGACAACACCATCGGCGTGGTACTGTCCATTCCGCTGTACGCGGGCGGAGGGGTGTCTTCGCAGGTCACCGAAAAGGTCGAGCTGGAACAGAAAGCGCGCTACGACTTCGAAACGGCGCGCCGCCAGGCCGTCCAGGCCACGCGCCAGTACTACACCGGCGTCACCAGCGGCCTGGCGCGCATCCAGGCGCTGGAAGCGGGCGAAAAGTCCAGCCGCGCGGCGGTCGAGGCCAACCGCACGGGCTATGAGGTCGGCGTGCGCATCAACCTGGACGTGCTCAACGCCCAGCAGCAGCTCTACGCCACCCAGCGCGACCTGGCGCTGGCGCGCTACAGCACGGTGCTGGCCGGCCTGCGCCTGAAGGCCACCAGCGGCATCCTGGCCGAAACCGACCTGGAAGCGATCAACCGGCTGCTGCGCGACCCGCGCTGAACGCGGTCGCGCCCGGCATCGGGCGCCCAAAGAAAAGAAAAGGCGGCCTCGCGGGCCGCCTTTTTTGCGTCTTGGCGCAGCGCGCTCAGGCGCCCTGGATCTTCTTCACCAGCGCCGTGGTGGAGCGCTGAAATTCGAAGGGAATGGCCACCGCGCGGCCGCCCCAGGTCTTGACCAGCGCGGTCTCGGGCAGCTTTTCCATGTCGTAGTCGCCCCCCTTGACGATCAGGTCAGGCTTGATCTGGCCGATCAGGGCCTCGGGCGTGTCCTCGTGGAAGGACGTGACCACGGTCACGAATCCCAGCGCGGCCAGCAGCGCTGCGCGGTCTTCCATGCGGTTCAGCGGGCGCTCGGCGCCCTTGCCCAGCCGGCGCACCGATTCGTCGGTGTTCACCGCCACCACCAGCGTGGCGCCCAATTGGGCGGCCTGGTCCAGGTAGGTGGCGTGCCCGCGGTGCAGGATGTCGAACACGCCGTTGGTGAACACCAGCGGCCGCGGGAAGCGGCCGGCGGCGACGGCGGCGACGCACTCGTCGCGGGACAGGACCTTGGATTCGAAGCGGGCGGCGGACATGCGGCGATTATAGGGGGGATCAGGCGCCGCCCAGGATGATCTCTTTTTCCTTGGGGACGATCAGCGCGGTCATTTCCTTGCGGTAGCGGTTCAGGTCCTTCACGGTCTCGAAGCTGCGGTCCATGAGCTTGGAGAGGATGTGCAGGATGCGCGTGGCGACCTTTTGCTCCCAGACGCCGTCAAAGCGGATCTGCGTGTCCAGCCAGTGCTCCAGCCAGCCCGGCTCGGGCAGGCGCGACTGCACGGTGTCGTTCGGGAACAGGTCCTTGTTCACGTGCAGGTTGGTCGGGTGCAGCGCCTGGTGGGTGCGGCCGGCCGATGCCATCAGCACGCCGATCTTCGAGAACGCCAGGCGGGCCTGCGCGCTGGTGTCCTGGCCACGGTCGTGCAACGCGCGACGCATGTACTGCAGGTAGGCGCCCGCATGGCGCGCCTCGTCCTGCGCGACCGTCTTGTAGATGGCCTTGATGACGGGCTCCGTGTGCCATTCGGCCGCGCGGCGATACCAGTGGTTCAGTCGCACTTCGCCGCAGAAGTGCAGCATCAGTGTTTCGAGTTCCGGCGCCGCGTCGAATTCGAAGCGCACGTTGTGCAGCTCTTCTTCGGTGGGGACCAGGTCCGGGCAGAAGCGGCGCAGATATTCAATCAGCACCAGCGAATGCTTCTGCTCTTCAAAGAACCACACCGACATGAACGCGCAGAAATCGCTGTCGCCGCGGTTGTCGCGCAGGAACATCTCGGTGGCCGGCAGCGCCGCCCACTCGGTGATGGCGTTCATCTTGATCGTGTGGGCCTGCTCGTCCGAGAGCTTGCTGCGGTCGAAATCGCCCCAGGGAATGTCGTGCGCCATGTTCCAGCGCACGGCTTCCATGGTCTTGAAGAGTTCAGGATAAAGCATGTTCTGCCCTTGTATTCGTCCCGCTAGTGGGGCTATGAGAATTGATGAATGGCGCGCGCGTCTTGCAGGCGTGGGCGCTGCATTCATCCACCGCAGCGCTATTTTTCGCCGTCTCCCGCGAAGCTATGATGACCGTTTCATGAATGAAACATGACAATGAAGGTCTAGATCATGGCGCCGCCTACCGTGTCAGGGCCCAGATCGCGACCCCGATCGCCAGCGCCAGCACCCCAACCAGCGCTGCAACCAGCCGGTTGTTCTGCTCCTGGGCGCGGCGCAGCTGAACCATCTCGGCCAGCAGCGCAGGCGAGACATTCGGACGGCTCAGGTGATCATGAACCAGCCTGGGCAAGGCCGGCAGCATTTGCGACCACTGCGCGGCTTCTTTTTCCAGGCTTTGCCGCAGGCCCTTGAATCCGACACGCTGACGCATCCAGCGTTCCAGATAGGGCTTGGCGGTCTTCCAGAGATCCAGGTTGGGATCGAGCTGGCGGCCCAATCCCTCGACGTTCAGCAAGGTCTTTTGCAGCAGCACGAGCTGCGGCTGGATCTCCACGTTGAAACGGCGCGAGGTCTGGAACAGCCTGAGCAGCACCTGCCCCAGCGAGATTTCCGACAGCGGCCGGTCAAAGTACGGTTCGCAGACGGCGCGCACCGCGCCCTCCAGTTCTTCCTCGCGCGTGTCGGGCGGCACCCAGCCCGATTCGATGTGCAACTGCGCCACGCGGCGGTAGTCGCGGTGGAAGAAGGCCAGGAAATTCTGCGCCAGGTAATTTTTGTCGAATTCGGACAGCGAACCCACGATGCCGAAGTCCAGCGCGATATAGCTGCCCAGCGTATCGGGGCGGTCCGACACGTAGATGTTGCCCGGATGCATGTCGGCGTGGAAGAAGCCGTCGGTGAACACCTGAGTGAAGAAGATCTCCACGCCCGTGCGCGCCAGCGTCGGGATGTCGATGCCGGCCGCCCGCATGCGGTCCACCTGGCCCACCGGCATGCCGTACATGCGCTGCATGGTGAACACGGTGGACGCCGTGTATTCCCAGATGACCTCGGGCACGATCAGCATGTCGCCACGGCCGGATTCGGGGCCAAAGTTGCGGCGCAGCTGGCTGCAGTTGGAGGCCTCGCGCACCAGGTCCAGCTCGTCGTGCAGGTACTTGTCGAACTCGGCCACGACCTCTCGCGGCTTCAGGCGGCGGCCGTCCGCGCCCAGGCGTTCGATGATGCGCGCCACGATCTTGAGCAGGGACAGATCCTTTTCAATGATGCTGAGCATGCCCGGGCGCAGCACCTTCACGGCGACCTCGCGCCCGTCGTGCAGCACGGCGAAATGGACCTGCGCAATCGAGGCCGAGGCCACGGGGTCGATCTCGAATTGCGCGAACAGCTTTTCGGGCGGCGCGCCCAGGGCCGCCTCGATGCAGGCGGCGGCCTGCGCCGACGGGAACGGCGGCACGCGGTCCTGCAGCAGGGCGAGCTCATCCGCGATATCAGCGGGGATCAGGTCGCGGCGCGTGGACAGCACCTGCCCGAACTTGACGAAAATGGGGCCCAACGATTCGAGCGCCAGGCGCAGCCGCTCGCCGCGCGGCCGGCGCGGGCGCGTGCCCAGCCGGATGACGCGCAGCAGGCAGGTGGCCAGCGGATGATTCAGGCTGGAGAGCACCAGCTCATCCAGGCCATAGCGCAGCGAGACGATGATGATGCGAAAGAGGCGCAGCAAGGGAAACATGGATCAGACGCCCCGCTTCGCGCCGGCCGCGGCCAGACGGGTTTGAAGGGCCGTGGCGGACCGGGCCAGCGCATCCGCGCGGGCGTTCAGTTCGGCCAGGTCCAGGCGCCACTGCTCCAGCGCGGGACGGCCCGCCAGGACGCCGCTTTCCTCGGCAAGGTACTCAGAAACGTTCTCGGCCAGCCGCAGGCCGGCCGTGCGCGCCCCGCCGGCCACGGCGCGGGCGCCGCCCACGATGCGCAGCGCGGCGATGTCGCCCACCACGCGGGCCAAGGCGTCCTCGGGGTCCCAACGCAATTGCTTGGACAGGTCGGCCACCACCTGGGCCAGCGCCGCGTCGCCGGAAATGTGCGTGGCCTGCGCGAAATCCGGGGCTTCGCCGCCGGCGCCCAGGCGCGGCAGCGGCAGCTTTTCCGGCGCAACGGTCAGGGTGACGTCGGGCACCACGGCAGGATCGGCCTGGTCAGCCAGGCCCTCGCTGTCGATCGACAGCCCCAGTGTGAACCCGCCCATCGCAAAGCGCACCGTCTTGCCGGCGTGCCGCGCCAGGCGTTCGCGCGCCCAGTCTTCGCGCCGCAGGAGGGCGTTGAGGGCGCTTACAGCCAATCGCTTGGGCGTGGGCAGGAACGGAAGAGGCAGCATGACGGTTGCAACGGCCCGGCGGACGGGGTTGGCGGAGTTGATGGGTAAATCGGGAGTGTAACGGGTTAGATGGCTGCGCGTTTTGCGGCGGCACATGGAAAAACCGGCCCTCAAGGGGCCGGTTCGGGCGGACGCCTTGCGGCGCCCGCGGCACAGATCGGTCGAGCCGGGCTCGCCAGGCTTAGCTGGCGTGCTCCACCGGAATCTGCTGGATGCCGGCCAGCAACCAGCCGCCATTGGCGGGCTTGAACAGGTTCCAGACCTCTTCGAAGCGGAAGGCCTCGGCGCCGGGGGCCTCGCGCAGCATGCCCGAGAAGCGCACGCTGGCCAGGTGGCCGTCGGACACCGTTTCGATGCCCAGCATTTCGGCGTTCAGCAGGACCACTTCGGTCTTGTTGGGCGCAGCGCCGCGCTCGGCCAGCTGGGGCTTGAGCTCGGTGATCAGGTCATCGGTCAGGAATTCGCGCAGGCCATCGGTGCTGCCGCTGTCCCAGACGGCCTGGATGCGCACGAACTGATCCTTGGCTTGCTTCAGGAAGTTAGCCGTATCGAAGTCGCCAGGCACGAACCAGTTGGTGTCGTCGCCGACCTTGGGCAGGACAGCCGGAGGCGCGACCGGAGCGGCGGCGGCCGGTGCAGCGGGAGCCGCGGCGCCCGGCTGCAGCGATTCACGCCACATCGGTTGCTGTTGCTGCTGGCCCGGGGCGTTGTTGGCCCCGCCGAACGCGCCCTGCGTCGCGGTGCGCGGACCGGCGCCGCGCAGGCGGCGGACGATGAACATGATCGCGAAAACGACTGCGGCGATCAGCAGCGCGGACGACAGGAACTCCAGGAAAGCGCCCGACAGGCCCATGCTGGAGAGCAGTGCGGCGATGCCCAGGCCTGCGGCGATGCCGGCGATGGGACCCAGCCAGCGCGAGGCGCCGCTCTTGGCGGCGGCGCCTGCGGCGCCGGCCGTGGCCGCGCCGGCGGCT